>CAYRSS010000122.1:0-2508 GCA_964426945.1 uncultured Phycisphaeraceae bacterium | reverse complement strand
CGACCAGGGCGCTGCCAGCCCGATGCGCCGGGATCGGCAGCGACGGCGCGGTCGCCGGGGCGCGCGGCTCGGGCTCGGCCGGCTCGGGCCCGGCGTCGAGCAGCACCTCGAGGAGCTGCGCGCCAGCCATCCCGTCCACCATGCAGTGGTGGACCTTCTGGAAGAGCGCGGTGCGACCGCCGTCGAGCCCTTCGAGCAGATGCATCTCCCAGAGCGGCCGGCGGCGGTCGAGCGGCTGGGCGAGCAGCGCCTCGACCGCCTCGCGCAGCTCCGCCTCCCCGCCCGGCGCCGGCAGCGCCCAGCGCTGCACGTGACGGTGGACGGCGAAGTCCGGGTCGTCCTCCCAGGTCGGATGCCCGAGCGCCAGGGGAACGGGAAGCGCGCGCTGGCCATAGCGCCGCAGGCGCGGCAGCCGGGCCTCGAGCCGCTCGATCAGCGCGGCGCGGCGCAGCGGACCGTCGAGCACCGCCACGCAGCCGATGTGCAGCAGGGCGTGGGGCCGCTCGAGGTACAGGAAGCCGGCGTCCCGGGAGGACATCCGGCGTAGCGGGGCGGGAATCCTCGTCGCCAGGCGGCCTGCCCTCCCGGCGCCCGGCTCGCTCGCTGGGCGCCACGGGAGCAACCGCAGCAAGGGCCGTGCCGAGGCGCCGGAGCGCGGCGCGAGCGCCGGATCCGCTCGACGCCGCCTCGTGTCGGCCCACCGGGCGCCCGCTGCCCGTCCGACGGGCAGCAGCGAGGAGGCCCCGCCGGCAGCGCCGACGGGGCCTCCGGGACGTCCGCCCGACTCCGATCAGACGTCGTAGTAGAGCTCGAACTCGTGCGGATGCGGGCGCATCCGGATCGCATCGACGTCGTTCTCGCGCTTGTAGGCGACGTACGACTCGACGAGGTCGCGGCTGAACACGTCGCCCTGGAGCAGGAACTCGTGGTCGGCCTCGAGCTCCCGCAGCGCCTCGTCGAGGCTGCCGGGCATGGTCGGGATGCCCTTCGCCTCCTCCGGCGTGAGCGCGTAGATGTTCTTGTCCAGCGGCTCACCCGGATGGATCTTGTTCAGCACGCCGTCGATCCCGGCCATCAGCATCGCCGCGAAGGCGAGGTACGGGTTGCAGGCCGGATCCGGGTAGCGCACCTCCACCCGCTTCGCCTTGGGGCTCTGCGAGTAGGTCGGGATGCGCAGCGCCGCGGAGCGGTTGCGCGACGAGTAGGCCAGGTTCACCGGCGCCTCGTAGCCCGGCACCAGCCGCTTGTACGAGTTGGTGGTCGGGTTGGTGAACGCGGCCAGGGCCCGCGAGTGCTTCAGGATTCCGCCCATGTAGTAGAGGCCGAGGTCCGAGAAGCCCGCGTACTTGTCGCCGGCGAAGAGCGGCTTGCCGTCCTTCCACAGCGACTGGTGGGTGTGCATGCCCGAGCCGTTGTCCTGGAACAGCGGCTTCGGCATGAAGGTGGCGGTCATCCCGTGCCGGCGGGCCACCATCTTCACCACGTACTTGTACTTGCAGAGCTTGTCCGACATCGACACCAGCGTGTCGAACTTCATGTCGATCTCGGCCTGGCCGGCGGTCGCCACCTCGTGGTGATGGGTCTCGATGTCGATCCCCATCTTCTGCATCTCGAGGCACATCTCGGTGCGGAGGTCCTGCTGCGTGTCGTGCGGTGGACCCGGGAAGTAGCCTCCTTGTGGCGGATCTTGTAGCCGGGATTGCGGCCGCCCTCCTCGCGGCCGGTGTTCCAGACGGCCTCGCTCGAGTCGAGCTCGTAGAAGCCGTGGTTGGCCCCGGTGCCGAAGCGGGCGTCGTCGAACACGAAGAACTCGGCCTCGGGCCCGAAGTAGGCCGTGTCCGCCACGCCGGTGTGCTTGAGGTACGCCTCGGCCCGCTTGGCCAGCAGGCGCGGGTCGCGCGGGTAGGGCTGGCGCGTGATCGGGTCCACCACGTCGCAGATCAGCACCAGCGTCGGGTGGGCGAGGAACGGGTCGATGAACGCGCTGGCCGGGTCGGGCATCATGAGCATGTCGCTCTCGTTGATGGCCTTCCAGCCGCGGATCGACGAGCCGTCGAAGCCGTAGCCGTCCTCGAACGTGGACTCGTCGAAGTGCGAGATCGGATGGGAGCAGTGCTGCCAGCGGCCGAACGGGTCGATGATGCGGCAGTCCACCATCTCCACGTTGTGCTTCTTGACGAGCGCGAGAACTTCCTTCGGGGTCATGGTCGGGGGCGTCCTTTCGCGTGCTTTCGAGCGGGACTCGGGGTGGTTCGAACGATCAGACCGCGTCCGGACCGCTCTCGCCGGTGCGGATGCGGATCACGTCCTGGAGCGGGTACACGAAGATCTTGCCGTCGCCGATCCGGCCGGTGTTGGCCGCCTGCACGATGGCCTGCACGATCTTGTCCACCAGATCGTCGCTGCAGGCGATCTCGAGCTTGATCTTGGGCAGGAAGTCCACCACGTACTCGGCGCCGCGGTAGAGCTCGGTGTGGCCCTTCTGGCGGCCGAAGCCCTTCACCTCGG
>CAYRSS010000121.1:0-2531 GCA_964426945.1 uncultured Phycisphaeraceae bacterium | reverse complement strand
GCCCGACGTCGTGAAGTTCAGGTCCGGAGACATCAGGGTGAGTTCGCTGTCGACGTAACCCGGGCAGCACAGGGCGCCCTTGACCTCGACAATTGCCTCGCAGGTTGCCTGGTTGCCGCAATCGTCGGTGGCCGTGAAGGTGACCGTGGTCGGCGGGTACAAGTCGCCGCAGCTGGGCGGATAGACATCCGGGCGATCATCGGTGATCGTGACTTCTCCGCAGGTGTCGGAGGCGGTGACGTCGATCGGCACCATGCCCGCCGGGATGCCGAGCGGATTGACGCACTGCGCGAGGATCGGCTCCACCGGGCAGGTGATGGTGGGCGCGGTTGTGTCGACCACTTCGAACATCACGTCCGCACCGATTTCATTGCAACCGTCCGTCGCCCGGACCTGCATGGTCGTGGTGCTGGTGAAGCCGCACTCCGGCGTGGTCATGACATTGAAACGGCCCACGCTCGGCGTCAGGTCGCAAGTGTCGGTCGCGGCGGCGCCGGCGTTCGAGTTGACCCAGGCATCGATCTGCGCCTGGTTCTGGGCGGGATCGCACTCGAACATGCCGTTCGCCGGGGCGGGTGCCCAAACGGGATCGATCGTGTCCTGCACCGTGATCGTCGTGAAGCACATCGAGTTGAACAGCCCGTCGGTGACGTTCTGCTGGACCTCACACTCGAGCGGGCAGTCGTCGCCGTCGAACGGAATCGTCGCCGTCGGCGATTCGAGCGTGTTGTCGTCGAAAATCGAACCGCAACTGCTGAAGTACTCGAAGGTGATCGGATCATCGTTGGGATCGGAGGCTGCGCTTCCGTCGACCACCACCTGCGCCTGTCCGGCGACGCACTCCAGCGGGCCGTAGGGACCGCCCGGATCGCAGACTGGCGGATCGTTCTGCACAAGAAGATCAAGACTGTAAAGCTGCGAGCCCGTCGTGGCGGTGGCTGACGCGACGACGATGGCATAGATGCCCGCGTCCGGAAGCCCGAGCCCGAGGATCGTCTCCACCTGGCCCAATCCGGATGCGTCTGAAGCCAGAACCATCGGGAATCCGGGGGCCGGCCCGAAGACGGTCAAGCTGAGATCCTGAATGTTGCGGCTGTCGATGTTGTTGCCGCTGTTGCACGATCCGTCGGAGTTCTGCGTGCTGTTGTCGTAGTTCAGCCCGATCGGCGTGGTAAACGCGTCGAGCACCTCCGCACGGGTCGTCGTGAACAGGAACACGTCAAGGTCGCCGGTGCCGTCGAGGCTGTGGATGGAGCCGTTGTTCACCGCCGGGGCGGGGAAGTCTGCGGCGCCGCCGATGCTTCTCGGCAGGAGGTAGGTCAGCGGGCCCAGATTGTTGCCGGTGCCGGTGGTGTCGTCGCCTCCGCTCTTCTCGAAGGGATCGCCATACAGATCGTGGCCACCACGGATGTCGTCGTGCTGCGGCCCGTCGAAGTTGGTCGTGATCGTCGGCTCCATCAGCTTCGACTGGTTGACCGGACAGACGTGGCGCAGGCCAATGCCGTGTCCCAGCTCATGCATGATCGTGTTGCGCATGAACAGGAAGTTGTTCGCCTGGTTGCTCCACGTCTGCTGGTCGTCGAGCACCATGTCGCCGCCGCTGCCGGGGAAGCCATTGTAGGCCAGGATGCTGCCGCCCGCGGGTACGCCGTCAATGCACTTGGCGCCGATGCGGATGTCGCCGCGAACGCCTGCCGCGCCGGCTGCGCCGCCGTTGCCGAAGGGCTCCGCGCCGTCGTCCCAGTCATTGCCGCCGCTGGTCACGCGGACGAAGTTGATTCCGGTCAGCTCCTCCCAGCGGTCGAAGCAGTCCTGGAACACCTGGATCCACGCCGCCCGACCGCCGATCCCGGCGAACTGTGCGTCAAGCGTGGCGAACAGGGTGCTGTCCTGCGTTGCCACGGGGCAGGGGGCCATGTCGAAGCTGCTCGTCGGCAGGTCAGTTCCGTCAGGCACGAAGCTCCACCGCACCGTGACCGGATCGCCCTGTCCGCCGCCACCCCAGCGTGAGCCCTGCAGGTTGTATCGCAGCTCGAGTTCCGCCATCGCCTCGGCGATCTGGGCGAGTCGGTCCGGCGGCAGTTCGCCCTCCCAGCAGACCCAGTGCGGGCCCATCTCCCCGAACAGCGATTCGGGCGCGGCCGGGCCTCCCGGCGCCTGGGCGCGGACGGCGGCAGTGCTTGCCATCGCGAGCGCGATCATCAGGCAGGCGGCGTTGGTGAAGTTCCGTGTGCTCATCTCATCTCTCCCGATCGTGGCCCGAGGCGTCGGCATGGTAGTGATTACCGGACCCGAACCTTGATTCCCATGACGCTCGCGGGCTGCCGGACCTTGCGGCCTCGGCAGCCCGCGCGCTTTCCCCTCTCCGTGCAGCAACCCGGTTTTCCGGGCTGCGTCCTCAAACTCCTGAGATGCGGCGATTCTTATGGCCGCACCCCGCGGCTCCGATTCCTCACCGCGTCGGTGAGTTGAAGTTCTCCAGCGCATCGCGCTGCGACAGCGCGGTTGATCCCGGCGTGAAGAAGTCGGTC
>CAYRSS010000120.1:0-2686 GCA_964426945.1 uncultured Phycisphaeraceae bacterium | reverse complement strand
CGTACGCGAAGGAGATCCTGACGCCCGCGTTCGGCGAGGCGCTCGACGGGTTCTTGGTGCACGACGTGAAGCGCATCGCCGGCATCGCGAACGGCATCGATACGAACGCGTGGGATCCGATGACGGACGCGGCGCTGCCCGCGCACTTCTCGCTCGAGAACCTCGACGGGAAAGCGGTGTGCAGGAGCGCGCTCGCGAAGGAAGCGGGGCTCGAGCTCGCCGAGGGCGACCTGCTCGCGGGCGTGGTCGCACGCATGACCGGCCAGAAGGGCCTCGATCTCGTCGCGGACATCGTCCCCGAGCTCCACGCGCTCGGCGTGAAGCTCGTCGTGCTCGGCGCCGGCGAGCCCGAGCTCGAGGCGCGGTTTCGCTACCTCGCGGATACGTTCGCCGACACGATCAGCGTGCGCGTCGGCTTCGACCTCGCGTACGCGCGCCGCATCTACGCGGGGAGCGACGTGTTCCTGATGCCGTCGCGGTTCGAGCCGTGCGGGCTCGGCCAGCTCTATGCGATGCGCTACGGCTCGATCCCGATCGTCACCGCCGTCGGCGGGCTGCGCGACACGGTCCACGATCCGCAGACCGGCCTGAAGCTGCACTCCGTGAGCGCGCCCGCGCTCCTCGATGCGATCGGCCGCGCCGTCGCGCTGTATCGCGATCGCGTCGCGTACGCGTCGCGCCAGCGTGCCGCGATGGCGCGCGATTCGTCGTGGCTCGCGTCCGCCAACGAGTACGTCGCGCTCTACCGGTCGCTGCGTGCGTGAAAATCGCACGGGATCCACCGATTGAACGCAAGTTTCGTCCGAGCCTCGGACGACTGGTCCGCGCCACGGACGCCTCTGTCCGACGTGCGGACGGGCTCGTCCGTCGTACGGACCCCGACAATTTGCGTGCTCGGGCGCACGGTCCGGAGCGCGTACACCTGACGCATCGCGCTGTGGCTGACCCTGTCAACAACTGGGTCCAAACGAGGGGGTTATCCACAAAGGAATTCGCCCTAACCCTGCGAATCACCTGGGCGGAGGCCCGCCCTGTGACCCCGTGTGGATAACCTGTGATCCCGGTGTGTCGGCGGCTCGCGGGAGCGTGGCCGGATCAAGCACTTACGTAAGATGTCGCGAGAGCTGCCCTGTTGTCCTACATCGGAGCTTTTGACGTCGCTCCCGCATCGCCTGGAGGCGCTTCAGTGCTAGCGGAGCCGGCCTCGAGCCGCGCGATCAGCGTGCACGCCTCGGTGTCTTTCCGATCGCACGCGCGCTTCATCAACGCACGACCACGATCGCGATCCTGCTTCACGCCCACGCCATCGATCAACATCGCACCGAGCACGCGACACGCGATCGGCTCGTCCTTGTCGCACGCGCGCCCGAGCCACACCGCGGCGGCGTTCGGCGTCTTCGGCAAGCCCGTCCCCTCGAGGTACGCGATCCCGATCGCCCGACACGCGGCGGGATCGCCGCCCTCGCAACCCTGCTCGTAGAGATCGATCATCTTCGCGAACCGCGCGTCGCGATCCTTCGCCCCCTTCGCGAGCGCCTGCGCCTTCTGCACGTCGCCGGCGTTCGTGCACGCGAACGGCGCCTTGCCGGTGCACGCCTTCTCGAGCAGCACCTCGGCCTTCGCGAGATCGCGATCGACGCCCCGGCCGTCGCGGAGCATGAGGCCGAGGTTGCGGCATGCGAGCGCGTAGCCGCCATCGCACGCCTTCGTGAACAGCTCGGTCGCCTTCGCGACGTCCTTCGCGACGCCGAGCCCCTCCGCGAGCGCGAGCGCGGCGTGGTTGCACGCGGCGAGGTTGCCGCTGTTGCAGGCTTGCGCGAACAGCGCGGTCGCGCGCTTCGGATCGGCCGGCACGCCGATGCCCTCGTTGTAGAGCACGCCGAGGTTGCGGCAGGCCTCGGCGTCACCCGCCACGCACGCCCGG
Source organism: uncultured Phycisphaeraceae bacterium (assembly GCA_964426945.1). GTDB lineage: Bacteria > Planctomycetota > Phycisphaerae > UBA1845 > UBA1845 > CAYRSS01. Next base: position 762 of record CAYRSS010000120.1, on the reverse strand, counting down.
TCGTACTGCGCGGCGGCCTGCGCGGGATCGAGCTTGCCGTCGGCCGGCACGCCGGCGTCGCCCGCGACCGCCGCGCTGCCACCCGTACCGGAGCCCTCCGCCGGGGCTCGCTCTCCCTTGTCCTTGCCGCAGGCGAGCACGGCGACGAGCAGGATGGGGAAGCGCACGCGATCTCCTAGCACATCACGCGCCGCGCACGGCCATCTGCACGAACCGATATGCACGCTGCGACTCCGCGTCGCCGGACGGCAGCGCGCCGTACAGGACGAGGATCGCGAGGCCGACGCCGGCGGCGAGCGCGAGGCCGCGCCACCCGCACGCCCGCTGGAGCGCGTAGCCGAGCAGCCCGCCGACGATCACCAAGTACGGGACGAGCCCCGCCAGACCGCCGAGGCCGAGCGCGCGCCCGGCGTTCGGCGCCACGAGCCCGTCGCCGAGCAGGTGGAACGTGACGTCGTACAGCGGGTGCTGCATGCTGTCGGGCCAGTACGGGAACGTCGCCGACGACAGCGCGTAGACCACCACGCCGACGACGATCGTCCCCGCGAGCGCACCGCGGGCGAGCCGGGCGTCGACGCGCGACAGCAGTGCGGCCACCGCGGGCAGCATGAACGGCAGCATCGCGGTGATGTAGCGCGGGCCGACGCCCCAGCCGCCGCGCCAGAAGTTGATCGACGAGACGAACAGCACGTAGATGACGACGACCGACAGGGCGACCCAGACGTACGCGCGCAGCTCGCGCTGCCTGCCGAGCACGTACGA
>CAYRSS010000119.1:0-2691 GCA_964426945.1 uncultured Phycisphaeraceae bacterium | reverse complement strand
TCTCGCGCTTGACGTGGCTCTCGTCGATGTCCCGCACGAGCTGCATGTCGAACTTGAGGTAGCGCGGGTTGAGGTGGGCGATCTTCTCGAGCCCCGAGTAGCCGGCCCCGATGTCGTCGACCGCGATCGAGAAGCCCATCTGCGTGAAGTTCTGCAGGGCCTCGACGAACAGCGTGTAGTTCTCGATCGCGTACTGCTCCGACACCTCGAGCACGATGCGCCCGGGCGACAGGCCGAGTCCCTCGAGCAACCGGATGAGCGCCGCGCCCTGGAAGTCGGGGTCGTACATCGAGGCGGGCACGACGTTGATGAACAGCCGGTGGGGCGAGGGGAGGTCGCGGGCCGTGCGCAGGGCGCGGCGGCGGCAGTGGCGGTCGAGCTCGAACACGAGGTCGGTGGCCGCCGCGGCCTCGAAGAGGTTGAGCGGGCTGTGCTGCTGGGTGCCCGCCGGGCCCCGGGAGAGGGCCTCGAACCCGAGCAGCCCCCCCCGCTGCAGGTCGACGATGGGTTGGAACACGGTCGAGATCTGGTGGCCGAGGAGGACGTCCTGGAGCCGGCACCGCGTCTGGAACTCGAACTGCATCCTCTGGATGCGAACGCTCTCCCACGCCTCCCCCACGAGGCGAGCCACCACCCGCTCCGCCATGATCAGGGGGTTGTGGAACACCACGGCGAAGCCCACCGTCACCTTGCGGCGGCCCCGCAGGTACGGGGAGCGCAGGGCGGCGAGCTTGCGGTTCATCTCCTCGGCCACGCGCTGGCCGATCGTCTCGAGGTCGTGGATCCGCGGGCGGCCCTCCTCCTCGCCGCGCCGGGGCGCGAGGAAGAGCAGGAAAGCGTTGCCGCCCCGCTCGTTGAGCGTCAGGAGGTCCGACGTGCGCACCTCGTGGCCCTGCAGCTCGGCCACGAGGGAGCTCACCGCGGTCAGCACCTCCTCGAAGGCCCTCGAGCCGTAGTCGTGCTCGACCTGCGCGAGCTCGGAGGCGTCGATCAGCGTCAGGGCGAGGTGCCCCACCTCCCGCAGCTGCGCGGTGAGCTGGTCGAGCCGCTCGTGGTACGTGGGAATCGCCGAGTACAACGCGCCTTCTCCCAACCGGTTGAAGGTACGCCGGTTGCGCGATTATAGCCGGGCCCCGCGGAAGGAGCGAGGGCCCCCCTGGTCAGCCGCGGCGCCGCGCGAGGCGGGCGGCGGCGACACCGGCGAGGGCGCCCGTCGCGAGCGTCCACCCCACCCAGGCGGTCAGCTGGGGCAGGGCCAGCCACAGCCACCGCTTGAGCGGCGGCATGGCCGGGAAGCCGGGGGGCACGGCGTCGTAGTGCGTGCCCCAGGCCCGCCAGACGGCCGCGGCCATCACGAGAGCCACCGGGACCCGCGCCGCGAGCGCGTAGACGACGAGCGCCCGTCCGAGCGCGGGCCAGGCGACGAAGGACGCCGCGGCCACCGCGAGACCCGCCACCGCCCACAGCACGTAGCTCGCCGTCCACGACGGCTGGAGGGCCCGCTCGGCGAGGCTCGCGAGGGCGAAGCCGGCGGCGAGGGCGCCCGCCGGCAGGACGAGTCCCCGCCCCGTGGCGGGTACGGACACTCCGGCACGGGAGAGCTTCCACCCGAGGTAGAGGCCGACGAGCGGCGGCAGCCAGGTGATCCCGAGGGGGGAGAGGCCACCGCCGGGGAGGCGGCTCCACAGCCCGGGCGACCAGCCGCGCAGCTCGCCCGCGAGGCGCAGGAGCGTCACGGCGAGGGTGAGGACAGCCGGCCCGACCACCAGCGAGGCGAGGCCCGGGCCGCGGCCCGCCGGCCTCGCGGGCCTTCTCTCGGGCGCCGGCCGGGCGGTGGCCCGCATGGGTCCGGGGCTTCGCCGGGTCTCGGGCAAGGGGGCGCCTACCGGGCGAGGTCCTCGACCGCGGGGCAGGTGCAGAAGAGGTTGCGGTCGCCCCAGGTGTTGTCGATCCTCGCCACCGACGGCCAGAACTTCGACTCCTTGACCCAGGGCGCCGGGAAGGCGCCCTGCTCGCGCGTGTAGGGCCTGTCCCACTCCTCCGCGGTGACGGCGCGGGCCGTGTGGGGCGCCCGCCGCAGCGGGCTCTCCTCCGCCTTCACCCGGCCCTCCTCGACGTCTCGTATCTCCTGCCGGATCGCGATCATCGCGTCGCAGAAGCGGTCGAGCTCGGCCAGCGACTCGCTCTCCGTCGGCTCGACCATCAGCGTGCCCGCCACCGGCCACGACATCGTCGGCGCGTGGAAGCCGTAGTCCATGAGGCGCTTCGCGATGTCCTCGACCTCGATCCCCGCCTTCTTGAAGCCGCGGCCGTCGAGGATGAACTCGTGGGCCACGCGGCCCTTCGAGCCGGTGTAGACGATCGGGTAGTGGGGCCCGAGCCGCTTCGCCATGTAGTTGGCGTTGAGGATCGCGGCCTCGGTCGCGCGCTTCAGGCCCGCCGCGCCCATCGTCCGGATGTACACCCACGAGATGCAGAGGATGCCGGCGCTCCCCCACGGCGCCGCCGCGACCGGGCCCCGGCTCCTCTCCCCGCCCGTCTTCACGACGGGGTGGCCGGGCAGGAACGGCGCGAGGTGCGCGGCCACCGCGATCGGGCCCATCCCGGGCCCCCCGCCGCCGTGCGGGATGCAGAACGTCTTGTGCAGGTTCAGGTGGCAGACGTCGGCCCCGATGTCGGCCGGCCGGGTGA
>CAYRSS010000118.1:0-2746 GCA_964426945.1 uncultured Phycisphaeraceae bacterium | reverse complement strand
GGTCGGGGGGCTGCGCGAGAGCCTCCTGCTCGCGGTGCCGGTCGGGGCCCTCACGTGGGGGGCCACCCTCGCCGCTGCGCGGACGGTGGGCGGAGGGTCGCGGTGAAGACGCGCCCGGGGGCGAAGCGCCGGCCGGTGGTGCTGTACCAGCCGCGCGACACCGGCGTCGCGATGCCGCTGGGCCTGCTCGCGCTCGGCTCGTGGCTGGCGCGCGAGCACGTGGTCGTCGTGGACGGCAGGTTCGATCTCGCGCCCGAGGCTCGGCTCGCCTCGCTCGCCCCGGAGGCTCTGTGCCTCGGCGTCACGACGCGGACGGGCGCCCCGCTGCGGGAGGCGTTGCGGGGGAGCCTCGCCGCGCGCGCGGCGAACCCCTCGCTCGCGATCGTGTGGGGGGGCGCCCACGCCACGGCCGACCCGGCCTCGTGCCTCGGCGCGGGGGTGGTCGACGCGTGCGTCCCCGGGGCGGGCGAGGAGGCGATGGAGGCGGTCGTCGCTGCGGTGCGCGCGAAGCGCCCGCTCGCGTCGGTCGATGGCCTCGCGGTCCCGGGCGGGGCAGAAGGGCGCCCGGCGGCGGCCCCGGCGACGCTGTGGCCGCGCGCGGAGTACGCGCTCCTCGACGTGGAGAGGCACTTCGAGGCGCGGGGGGCGCGCCGGCTCGACTACTGCTCGAGCCGGGGGACGCGGGACGGCGAGGCCTGGTCGGGCCTGCGGGCGGAGCGCGTGGTGGCGGAGGTGGCCGAGCTGGCGGAGCGCTACCGGCTCTCGGAGGTCCTCTTCCGCGACGAGGATTTCTTCGCCGACCCGGAGCGCGTCGACGCGATCGCCGCGGGCCTCGCGGGCGGTGCGGCGGGCTTCGAGGCGGGCGCGCGCGTCGAGGACCTCGTGGCGTCGCCGCCGGAGCGGCTCCGCCTCCTCGGGGAGGGTGGCTGCCGCCGGCTCCTCGTCGAGGTCCCGGCGGGCGGCGTGAACCGCGAGCTGCTCCTCGAGGCGGGAGACAGGCTGCGGGGGGCCGGCCTGGCCGCGCGATTCGTGTTCGCGCTGGCCGAGCCCGGCCCGGGGAGCGACGGCGTGGCTGCCGCCGTGCTCGCCGCCCGCTCGCTCTGCGCCCTCTCGCCCCGGTTCGAGACGCCCCTGCGCCGGCTGCCTCCCCGCCCGCCGGGCGAGGGGCCGTCGCGCACGCTCGCCGAGCGCGCGCAAGAGGACGAGGCTCCCTGGCGCGACGCCCGCGCACAGAAGCGCCTCGCGCGGGCGGCGTTCTTCTTCGCCGAGGCCCAGCGGCCCCCGGGGCGGCGGTTGGGCCAGCACCTCGCCCGGCTGCTGGCCCTCCTGCGCGTGCGCCTCGGCTTCTTCGGCCTCGACCTCGACCGGCGCCTCGTCGAGCTCTCGGCGCTCCTGCGCACGGGCCGGGTGCGGTCCCATGGGCCGGTCGACTGAGCCCAGGCACGCGCTCGTCCTGCGGGGCGCGCGCTGCCTCGAGGAGGGGGGCTGGTCGCCCCCGCGCGACCTGCACCTCGACGGCGGGCGCGTCGTGCCCGCGGTCGACGGGACGGCCGCGCGCGAGGTCCGCCTCGACGGGCTCTTCCTCCTGCCCGCCCTCGTCAACGCGCACGACGTCCTCGACCTCTCGACGTTCCCCCCGCTCGGCGCGCCCCCCTACCGCTCGGTCTACGAGTGGACGCGGGCGTCGGAGTCGGACGAGGCGCGCCTCGCCGCCGCCCTTGCGGTCCCCCCCGTCGACCGGCTCTTCCTCGGGGCGGTGCGCAACCTGCTGGCCGGTGCGGGCTCCGTGCTCCACCACGGCCCGGACCACCGGTCGCTCGGCGGCAGGGGCTTCCCCGTGCGCGCGCAGCGGCGCTACGGCTTCGCCCACTCGCCGGGCCTGACGCCCCTGCTGCGCCGGACGTACCGGACGACGGACCGGAGGATCCCGTGGCTCGTGCGCGCGGCCGAGGGGGGCGACGAGGCGCTCCGCGCCGAGATCGACCGGCTGGCCGAGGCCAACGTCCTGCGACAGAACACGGTCCTCGTCCACGGCACGGCGCTGCGCGCGGAGGACGCGCCCCGTCTCGCGGCGGCGGGCGCGTCGCTCGCGTGGTGCCCGCAGAGCGACCGGTGGCTGTACGGGACGACGGCTCCCGCCGTGGCCCTGCGAGCGGCGGGGGTGCGGGTGGGCCTGGGGAGCGACGCGGCGCCAAAGGGCGCACGCGACCCCCTGTCGAACCTCGCCGCGGCGCGGGCCGAGGGCGGCCTCGGCGACGTCGCCCTGCTGCGGCTCGCGACCGTCGAAGCGGCGGCGGTGGCGCGTCTGCCGGCCGGGGGGACGGAGGAGGGCGCCCCGGCCGACCTCCTGGCGGTGGACTCGCCCGAGCGTCTCCTCGCCGGGGACCGGGGCTCGATCGCCCTGCTCCTCGTGGACGGGCGGGCGCTCTGGGGTCGTCCGGGGATCGTCGCCGCGGCCGGGGTCGAGGCCGAGCCGCTGCGCGTGGACGGGCAGGAGCGGTGCCTCGAGGCGGGGATCGCCCGGCGCCTGCGCGGGCTGGTCCGGCGGCACCCCGGCGCGCGGGAAGCATCGTGGCTCGGGGGAGTCGGTCTATAATCCCGGCTCCGGGAGAGGTGGAGCGGGTGATGCAGGAGCTGCTCGAGATCCTCGGCGCGATGGCCGCCCAGAAGGACAAGGTCCGCGACCGGCAGGAGCTGCTCCTCGACATGGCCGACCGCGTGGTGAAGTCGGTCAGCCAGGAGTTCT
>CAYRSS010000117.1:0-2880 GCA_964426945.1 uncultured Phycisphaeraceae bacterium | reverse complement strand
GCGCGCGCTCGCGGGCGCCCGTGCCCTCTACCGCCGGGCCGGCTTCCTGGACCACGAGCGGCTCCTGATGAGCAAGGCCCTGTCCGCCGGAACCCCGCGGAATTCCTGAGCTCTTCCCGGTCCGACAGCGGTAAGGAATCGGTACGCGACCGGTAACGGCCGGCGGCCGCTCCAGGCGTAGGCTCGCCAGCGTCTCGAATGGTTCGAGGCCTGGACCGAGCCCCACCGCAAGGAGGAACCGCCATGCGCCGAGCCGCCGTGCTCGCCTTCGGCGTCGTCAGCTACGCCGTCTTCTTCGCCACCTTCCTGTACCTGGTCGGCTTCGTCGCCAACCTGGTCGTGCCCCGGTCGATCGACTCCGGCACGCCCGGGCCGGTCGGCACCGCCTTCCTGGTGAACACCGTCCTGCTGCTGGTCTTCGGGCTCCAGCACAGCGTGATGGCCCGCCCGGGCTTCAAGGCCTGGTGGACGCGCTTCGTCCCGAAGCCGATCGAGCGCAGCGTCTACACGCTGGCCTCGAGCATCGCGTTCATCGTCCTGTTCGTGTTCTGGCAGCCGATCCCGCAGACGGTGTGGGCCACCGAGGGGGTGCTCGCGTCGCTGCTGACGATCGGGCTGCTCTCGGGCGTGGGGCTGGTGCTGATCAGCACGTTCCTGATCGACCACTTCGACCTGTTCGGCCTGCGCCAGACCTGGCTGCACTTCCGCGGCCGCCCCTACGAGGAGAAGCGCTTTGCGACGCCGCTCTTCTACAAGTGGATCCGCCACCCGCTCTACGTCGGCTGGCTGATGACCTTCTGGATCACGCCGGTGATGAGCGTGGGTCACTTCCTGTTCGCGCTGGTGATGACCTCCTACATCCTGGTCGCCATCCCGCTCGAGGAGCGCGACCTGCTCCGCGCCCTCGGCGAGCCCTATCGCCGCTGGCGCGAGCGCACACCGTTGTTCGTGCCGCGCATCGGCGCGGCCCCGTCGCGACCCAGCCCCGTCCGGGCGGCGGAGTCGCACTAGGAGATGCCCGCCATGGCCTCGGCCGCGCGCGTCGACCCGACGTCCCTGCTCGGAGCCGTCATCGCCCAGTCGGCGAGCTACGACCCCGAGCAGGTCGCCGACACGGCGCTCGAGCTGCTCGCCGCCGGGCCCGAGGACCACGTCCTCGAGCTCGGCTGCGGCAGCGGCCGCCTGCTGTTCCGGCTGGCGGCCCGCGCGCGGCGCGGCCGGGTGGCGGGCATCGACCCCTCGGAGCTGATGGTGCGCCACGCGCGCCACCGCAACCGGAGCTGGATCGGGGCGGGGCGCGCCGTGGTGGAGCTGGGCTCGAGCCGCGACCTCTCGCGCTTCCCGGACCGCGGCTTCGACCGGGTGCTGGGCGTGCACGTGGTGTGCTTCTGGCGGGATCCGGCGCGCGACCTGGCCGAGGTGCGCCGCGTGCTGCGGCCGGGCGGGCGGCTCCTGCTCGGCTTCCGGCCCGCGGCGGCGGGCTCGGCGCCGGGAGCCGCCGACGAGCCCGCCCGCGTGCCCGTCGGGAGGGTGGAGGCGTGGCTGCGCCGCGCTGGCTTCGGGATCGAGGACGGCCGCCTGGGTGGAGATCCCCGGCGCCCGCTGGCCTGGGTGCGCGCCTGGCGATGAGCGGCGGCCGCTCGTGCGCCGTGGAGGAACCGGACGTGACCGCCCTCGCCCTCGCCTTCGACCCGCGCAAGGCCGATGCCTTCGCCGAGCGCGTGCTCGCCGTCCTGAACCACGGCGCGTTGTCGCTGATGCTCTCGATCGGGCATCGGGCCGGCCTCTTCGACGCCATGCGCCGGCTCGACTTCGCCAGCAGCGCCGCCATCGCCGACGAGGCCGGGCTGCAGGAGCGCTACGTGCGCGAGTGGCTCGGCGCCATGGTCACCGGCGGGATCGTCGAGTACGACCCGGAGGACGGCCGCTATCGGCTGCCGCCCGAGCACGCCGCCGTGCTGACCCGCGAGGCGCGGCCGAACAACCTGGCGGCGACCGCCCAGTGGATCCCGCTGCTGGCGCGGGTCGAGGACGAGGTGCTGGACTGCTTCGAGCGCGGCGGCGGCGTGCCCTACGCCGCCTACGACCGCTTCCACCAGGTCATGGCCGAGGACAGCGACCAGACCGTCGTCTCCGCGCTGCTCGACGCGATCCTGCCCCTGGTGCCGGGCCTGCGCGAGGCGCTCGAGCGCGGCATCGACGTGCTCGACGTGGGCTGCGGCAGCGGCCGGGTGGTGCACGCGCTGGCGGGACACTTCCCGCGCAGCCGCTTCACCGGCTACGAGCTCTCCGCCGACGCGGTCGCCGCCGCCCGGGCCGACGCCGCCGACCTCGGCCTGCGCAACGTCCACTTCGAGGTGCGCGACGTCGCCGACCTCGCGGTGCGGGAGGCCTTCGACCTGATCACCGCCTTCGACGCGATCCACGACCAGGCGCGCCCCGACGCGGTGCTGGGCGTGATCGCCGGCGCGCTGCGCCCCGGCGGCGTCTTCCTGATGCAGGACGTGCGCGGCTCGAGCCGGGTCGAGGAGGACGCGAAGCTGCCGATGGCGCCGTTCCTCTACACCGTATCCTGTCTGCACTGCATGACGGTCTCCCTGGCCGCCGGCGGGGCGGGTCTGGGCGCCATGTGGGGCGTCGAGGCCGCCCGCCGGATGCTCGACGAGGCCGGCTTCGCCGAGGTGGAGGTCCACACCCTGCCCCACGACCTGCTCAACCAGTACTACGTGGCCCGGCTGCGCGCCTGAGCCGGGCTGCCGCGCTTGGCGCGCGGGGCGCGGTCTCGTACCTTCGCGCCACCGCTCATGCTCTTCCGCTTCGGACGCTTCGAGCTCGACGAGGAGGCCGGCGAGCTGCGCCGCGACGGCCGCCCCGTCGAGG
>CAYRSS010000116.1:0-3016 GCA_964426945.1 uncultured Phycisphaeraceae bacterium | reverse complement strand
TGGATACGATCCTGCAATGCAGTCCTGCCTTGGGCAAGGTGGAGGGAGACCAGCACTAGACCCGCCCGGGGACCAGGACCGACGGCGGCTTCCGCCGCTGGTAGCCCGTGGTATAGAGCGGCTCCACGAACGGGCTCCGGAACACGTAGCGGTCGATCACGTCCTCGTCCCGCAGGTCGGGAAACAGGCGCCGCAGCCCCGCCAGGTACTCGGCGAGGATCTCGGCGTCGTCCTGCTGGAAGCGCGGCTCGCTCCGGTGCACGTAGTTCATCAGGTAGACCAGGTGGACGCCGGCGGTGTCGCTCTTGTCGAGCAGCGTCGTGCTCTCGACGATCCCCTGGAACGGGATGCCCTCGTCGATGGCGGCGACCCAGTAGTGCTTCGTGAAGCCGCGGCGCAGCATCAGCACCGCGTTGACCACGCCCTGCATGTCGATGCCCGGGTCGATCGCGTCGACCGCCGGCGCCAGCCGTCCGCCCGCCGCCACCTTGCGCAGGAAGAAGAGCGGCGCCGTGAAGACCACGCGGTCGAAGGTCCGCGGCTCCTCGCCCTCGATGCGCAGCCGCGGCCGGCCGTCCTCGCCGAGGTCGAGGTTTCCGACCGGTGCCCGCAGCCGGACGCTGCCGCCGCGGGCCTCGATCGAGGCGGCCAGGGTCTCGGCGATGCGCCGGTAGCCGCCGCGCAGGTAGCCCTTGCGCTCGCGCTTCCCGCCCTTCTCGCGGTTGAAGCGGGTCCAGAACCAGAGCGCGGGCACCTCGTGGTAGCGGTCCCCGAACTTGGCCTGCAGCATCGGCCTCCAGAAGGTCTCGAAGGCGCGGCGCCCGGAGAGACGCGTGAGCCACTCCTCGCAGGTCACGTCGTCGAGGCCCCGATCCGAGCACACGCTGCCCCACAGGCCGGTCAGGCCCACGCGCAGGCGGTCGCGGAGCGGCAGCGGCGAGAAGCGCAGCAGCTCGAGCGGCGTGTTGAGGCCGTAGAGCCGGCCGTCGCGCATGAACCCGAAGCTGGTCTCCTTCCAATAGGCCTGGTCCTCGAGGCCGACGTCGCGCAGCACGCCGAGCAGGTGCCGGTCGGTCGGCAGCATGCAGTGGTAGAAGCGCTCGAGGAAGGTGTCGCGGTACGGGAAGAAGGTCCCGAGGCCGCCGAGCTGGTCCGAGGCCTCGAAGAGCGACACCCGGGCGCCGGCCGCCGCGAGGAAGTGCGCGGAGGCGAGCCCGCCGATGCCACCCCCGACGACGGCGACGTGTCCGGCGGCCCCGGGCCGGGCGGCGGCCTCCGCCACCCTAGAGGCCCTCGCGCCGGGGGCCGATGCGCCAGGAGACGGGCAGGAAGCCGCGCACCATCGTCACCGTGTAGCGCCACATCGTGCGCAGGATCCGCATCTTGCTGGCGCCCTCCTTGAGGTCGTAGCGGAGCACCAGCGGCACCTCCGCGGCCGGCGCCCGCAGCGAGCGCAGGTTCAGGAGCAGCTCGAGCATGCAGGAGAAGCCGTTCTCGCGCAGGAAGCCGTCGCCGAAGGTGTCGATCAGCCGCCGCAGCGTCTCGACCCGATAGGCCCGGAAGCCGCAGGTGTAGTCGCGCACGCCGGGATAGCGGACCAGGGTGCGGATGCCGGCGCTCGACAGGTGGCTCAGGAACTTCCGGTGCGGCGGCACCCCGATCTCCTGGGAGCCGGGCTGGAAGCGCGAGGCGATGACCACGTCGAAGCCCTGCCCGAGGCGCTCCACCATCGCCCGGATCAGCTCGGGATCCTGCGAGTTGTCCGCGTCCAGCGTCACCACCAGGCCCTCGCCCTGCGCCGCGGCCCGCAGCCCGGTGCGCATCGCCGCGCCCAGGCCGAGGTTGCGCGGATGCTGGATCAGCTCCACCGGCATCCGCCCGGCCGCCTCGCGCACGATCTCGGCGGTGCGGTCCTGCGAGCCGTCGTCGACCACCAGCACCCGGTAGTCCGCCCACGGCGCGAGCGCGCGCTGGATGCGCTCGAGGAGTCCGGGGAGATCCTTCTCCTCGTTGTAGGCCGGCATCATCACGGTGATCTTCATGTGCAGCATCCTCGAGGGTGTCGTGGAGATGGCTGGGGCCCTCAGCGCGCGCCCGGCTCGAGCTGCGCCAGTCCCGGGCGCGTGGCTGCGGCGGCGGCGTGCTCGCCGACCGGGCGCACGTCGAAGCGCCGCCGCAGGCGGTCCAGGCACCACTCGACCTCGGCGATCTTGCGCTCGGCCGGGAGTCCCATCGACGGGAAGAAGCGCAGGCGGGGAGCGTCCTCGCCGCCCAGGAAGTCGAGCGGGTGGAGCAGGATCGAGGGCTCCACGCCGCCGAGCCGGCACAGCGCGAGGGCGGCCCCGAAGTAGGCGCGGGCGAGCGGGCGCGAGATGCCGGCCAGGTAGAGCACGTAGCTCAGGTGGATCGGCACGCGCAGGCCGGGGAAGGTGGTGACGGGCATCTCGAGCAGCGCGGTGTCGCCCAGGCGCCAGCGGTAGGGCGAGAGGGGGCGCAGCCCCTCGCGCCAGCTCCCGAAGAGCTGCCCGAGCCGCTCGCGCTGCTCGGCGTCGAAGCGCCCGGTGGCGAAGTAGTAGGCGCGCGCGATCGGGCCCAGGAAGCTCGGCAGGGTGCTCGCGTCGTAGGCGTAGCCGCGCCGGGCCAGCACGCGCAGCGTCGCCTCGGACAGGCTGAAGCCCGGGCCGCGGAAGCCCCGCGGCCGATGGCCCGTGGCCGCCTCGATGTGCTGCTCGGCCTGCGCGATCTCCCGCTCCAGCTCCTCCTCCGCGAGCAGGTGCAGCCACGGGTCGTGCTTCAGCGAGTGGTTGCCGATCTCGTGCCCGGCGGCGGCGAGTGCCGCCAGCGCCGCGCGGTTCTTGTCGAGCGCGGCGTCCTGGCCGACGACGAAGACGGTGATGCGCAGCCCGCGCCGCCCGAGCACGTCGAGGATGCGCGGCACGACGAGGTCGAGGTAGGACGGGTAGGTCTCCCAGGCGGCGTCGCCGTGGGTCTTCAGGTAGGCCCACTCGTTGTCGAG
>CAYRSS010000115.1:0-3068 GCA_964426945.1 uncultured Phycisphaeraceae bacterium | reverse complement strand
GCGGACAGGCCCACGCGCATGCGCGCGCCGGGGGGCTCGTTCATCTGGCCGAACACCATCACGGTGGACTCGAGGACCGACTTCCCCGTGGAGCCGACCTTCGCCTCCTGCATCTCGAGCCAGAGGTCGTTGCCCTCGCGGGTGCGCTCGCCCACGCCCGCAAAGCAGGAGTAGCCGCTGTGGAAGCGGGCGAGGCGGGCGATGAGCTCCTGAATGATGACCGTCTTGCCGACGCCGGCACCGCCGAAGAGGCCGGCCTTGCCGCCGCGGACGAGCGGGCAGAGCAGGTCGATGACCTTGATGCCCGTCTCGAAGATCTCGGTCTTGCTCGAGAGGTCCTGCATCTCCGGCGGCGGGCTGTGGATCGGCCGCTTGTCAGTGGCCTTGATCGGGCCGCGGTCGTCGATCGTCTCGCCGACGACGTTGAACACGCGGCCGAGGGTCGCCTCGCCCACCGGTACGCTGACCGGCGCGCCGGTGTCAGTGATGTCCTGCCCGCGGGAAAGGCCGTCCGTGGACCCGAGAGCAATGGCCCGGACGCGCCCCCCGCCGAGGTGTTGCGCAACCTCGCACCAGAGCGTTTCGGTGGTGGTCTCCTTCAGCACCGTGCGCTTCACGTCGACGCGGAGCGCGCTGTAGATCTTGGGGAGCTTCTCCTCGGCGAACTGAGCGTCGAGGGTCGAACCGATGACTTGGGTGATCTTCCCGATGCTGCCTGCCATTGCAAACCTCGCTGTGCCCGATGGGCGAGTCTTCGACCGCTGCAGGCGAACGTCAGATCGCCCCGGCGCGGCCGGCCCGCCAACGGGCCATTGGTCTTGTCCTGATCCTTAGGCCTACCGCTCGGAACAGCCGCCATCGCGGCATCCGGCACCCCGTCAGGCGAGCGCATTCGCTCCGCCGACGATATCCAGCAGCTCCATGGTAATCTGCGTCTGCCTCGCCCGGTTGTACTTGCGCGTCAGTGCCGTGATCATGTCGCCGGCCGCGTCGGTCGCCGCCTTCATCGCCGACATGCGGGCGATCTGCTCGCTGACGGCCGCGTCGGTAAACGCCTGAAACAGACGGACACGAACGGTCGTCGGCAGCAACTCGCTGAGCAGCCGCTGCGGCTCAGGAGAGAACTCGAACTCGACCGACGGCCCCGCCGCAGCCTGGGCCGAAGCCTGCTCCTCCGAGGCCTCCTGCACCAGCGGAAGCAGCTGCATAATGTGAGGACGCTGGCGCCCCATGCTGTAGAACCGCATGTACGCCACGTGCACGGAGGACAGCTCGCCGCGGGTATAGCGGTCGATCATCGCGTTGGCGATCGGCTCGACCGTCTCAAACCGCGGTGTATCGCCGACGTTGGTGATCCGCTCAGCCATCGGGCGGCCGAGGAAGCGGAAGTAGTTGATGCCCTTGCGGCCGACCATGTGCACGTTGGTCGTCACGCCGTGCGCGCCGGACTCGTCAAGGTGGCTGACCACATTCCGCAGGACGTTGGCGTTGTAGCCGCCGCAGAGCCCGCGCATCGAGCTGATCACGATCATCGCGGAGGGCTTCTCCGCATCGTTCTTCGCCAGAAGCGGGTGCGAGGCACCCTCGCCCGCGGACGAAAGGTAGCCGACCATCTCGGCTAGCTTCTCACTGAAGGGCTTGGTGGCCGTCGCCCGGTTGAGCGCCGCCTGGAACCGCGCGGTGGCGATGAGCTGCATCGTCCGCGTGATCTTGCGGATGTTGCGGACGGCCTTGCGTCGCTTGACGAGTACGCGCCTGTTCGCCATGAGCACCCTCTGCAGACTTCGGCGACACGACGACGGAAAGCCGGCGGTCGCCCCCGAATCCGGCTACTTCTTCGCCGTGAATTGGGCCTTGTAGTTCTCGATCACCTGCTTGAGCTTCGCGGTCAGGTCAGCGCTCATCTCGCCCTTGGTCTCGAGCTCCTGGAGGATCTCCGGGAACTCGCCATGGATGTGCTTGAGCAGCCCCTCCTCGAACGCGGCGACCTGGTTCACCGGCAGGTTGTCGAGGTAGCCCTGTGTGCCGGCGAAGATGCTGACGACCTCGTCGTTGACGTTGTACGGCCGATACTGAGGCTGCTTGAGCAGCTCGACCATACGGGCGCCGCGATCGAGCTGGCGCTGCGTGGCGGCGTCGAGATCAGTACCGAGCTGTGCGAAGGCTTCCAGTTCGCGGAACGAGGCCAGGTCGAGTCGCAGCGAACCGGCGATCTTCTTCATCGCCTTGCGCTGAGCGTTGCCACCCACGCGCGAGACCGAGATACCGACGTTGACCGCGGGACGCACGCCCGCGAAGAACAGGTCGGGCTCCAGGTAGATCTGGCCGTCGGTGATCGAAATCACGTTGGTCGGAATATACGCCGACACCTCGCCTTCGAGCGTCTCGATGACCGGTAGCGCCGTCATCGACCCACCCGAGTCGCGGAACTTGTGGACTTTGTACTTGTCCTTGTCGGGCAGCGTGGCGAGCCAGGCCTCGGCGCGATGCTTGCCGTGCGGGCGGTGATAGAGCCCGTCCTCGTCGTCCGCCCGGTGGTCGGCGGGGGCGGCCAGCCCCTGCGGATGCTTCCTGGCGACCTTGCGGTCGGTACTGTCGGCGGGCGTGTCCTTGGGCACCACGCCGAACTCGTCGCGGAGCTTGACGCTGCGCTCCAGCAGGCGCGAGTGGAGGTAGAACACGTCGCCGGGGTACGCCTCGCGTCCAGGCGGGCGGCGCAGCAGCAGCGACAGCTCGCGATACGACTGAGCCTGCTTGGACAGGTCGTCGTAGACACAAAGCGTCGCGCGACCCTCGGCGTACATGAAGTACTCAGCCATCGCCGCACCGGCGTAGGGAGCGATGTACTGCAGCGGAGCCGGATCCGACGCAGAGGCCGACACGACGATGGTGTAGTCCATCGCCCCGGCCTCGCGGAGTTTCTCCACCACGCTGACGACGGTGGATTCCTTCTGCCCGACGGCGACGTAGACGCAGATGACGTCGCCACCCTTCTGGTTGATGATCGCGTCGACGGCGATGGCCGTCTTGCCGGTCTTGCGGTCGCCGATGATCAGCTCGCGCTGGCC
>CAYRSS010000114.1:0-3447 GCA_964426945.1 uncultured Phycisphaeraceae bacterium | reverse complement strand
CTCTCGTCGCGCCCCTCGTCGTGTCCTCCCAGCTCGTGCGCCTCGACGTCCCGGTGATGATCGGCCTCTCGGGGCTCACGCTCCTCATGGCCCGGGACGGGTCGATCGGACGGCTGGACGGGGCCCTGCTCTTCGCCGGGGCCGTCGCCTACACCGTCTTCCAGGTCCGGCAGAGCCGCAAGGAGTCGGCGGCGATCCGGGACGAGTACGCGCAGGAGTACGGAGAGAAGCGCTCCTCGACGGCGGCGAACCTCGCCTTCGTGGGCGCGGGCCTCGCTCTCCTCGTGCTCGGCTCCCGCTGGCTCGTGAACGGCGCGGTCGCCTTCGCCCAGGCCCTGGGGGTGAGCGAGCTCGTCATCGGCCTGACGATCGTGGCCGCCGGGACGTCGCTGCCCGAGGTCGCGACCTCGATCCTCGCCGCGCTGCGCGGGGAGCGCGACATCGCGGTCGGGAACGTCGTGGGCAGCAACATCTTCAACATCCTGTCGGTGCTCGGCGTCTCCGCGCTCGTCTCCCCCGCCGGCCTGCCGGCCGCCCCCGCCCTGCTGCGCTTCGACCTTCCGGTGCTGATCGCGGTGGCGGTGGCCTGCCTGCCCGTCTTCGCCAGCGGCTCGGTCATCGCGCGCTGGGAGGGCGCGCTCTTCTTCCTCTACTACGCCGCCTACACCGCCTACGTGGTGCTCGCCGCGCAGCAGCACGACGCGCTGCCCGCCTTCAGCGCCGCGATGCAGGTCTTCGTGCTCCCCCTGACCGCCGTCACGCTGGCGGTCGTCGGCTGGCGGGCGTGGAGGGAGCGGGGATCCCGGGCGTGAGCACCGACCTCGCCTGGAACCTCGCGCTCTTCCTGGGCGGCCTCGCCGCCCTCGTCCTCGGCGGCAACGCCCTCGTCCGGGGAGCGTCCGCGATCGCGGCGCGCACGGGCCTGCCCCCGCTGGTCGTCGGCCTCACCGTGGTCGCGTGGGGCACGAGCGCGCCGGAGCTCGCGGTGAGCCTGGGGGCCGCGCTGCGGGGCCAGGGCGACATCGCGCTCGGCAACGTCGTGGGCAGCAACATCGTGAACGTGCTGGGCGTGGTCGGGGCGTCGGCCCTCGCCGCGCCCCTGTTCGTGTCGCGGCGGCTCGTCCGGCTGGACGTGCCCATCCTCGTCGCGCTCTCGCTCGGGGTCTACGCACTCGCCGCCGACGGCCGGATCGGGCGGGGCGACGGGCTGCTGCTCGCCGCGGCCGGCGTGGCCTACACGGTGTTCGCGCTGCGCGTGAGCCGCGGGGACGCGACCCCGGGTGACACGTCGGCCGGCCGGTCGCGCGGTCTGCTCCCCGCCGCGGCGCTCGTGGCGGGCGGGCTCGCGCTGCTCGGGCTCGGCGGCCGATGGATGGTGGAGAGCGCCACCGCCTTCGCCCGCGCGCTCGGGGTCGACGAGCTGGTGATCGGACTGACCGTGGTGGCGGTCGGGACCTCTCTGCCCGAGGCGGCGGCCTCGGTGATCGCCGCCCTGCGCGGGAAGCGCGACATCGCGGTGGGCAACGCCGTGGGGAGCAACATTTTCAACCTCGTGGCGGTCCTGGGGCTGACCGGCATCCTCGCCCCCGGGGGCGTCCCCGTGGCGGCCGCGGCGCTCGCCTTCGACCTTCCGGTGATGGTCGCGGTGGCCGTGGCCTGCCTGCCCCTCTTCTTCACCGGGCACGCGGTGGCCCGCTGGGAGGGCGGGCTCCTCCTCGGCTACTACGGCGCCTACACCCTGTACCTCGTGCTCGCCGCGCAGCGTCACGCGGCGCTGCCCCTCTACTCTTCCACGATGGCGCTCTTCGTCCTGCCCCTGACCGCGATCACGCTCGGGGTCGTGGCCTGGCGCGAGACGCGGCCGCGCGCCTGAGGCCGTCCGCTCAGGCCCGCGCCGCGCGGGCCGCGTCGCGCCGGAGCGACCACAGCAGCAGCGGCGGGGTGGCCATCGTCGTCACCACGACCATGAAGACCGCGGCCGCGTAGGTCTCGGGGCCGACCACGGGATGGCCCTGGATCATCAGGCTCGCGCCGATCCCGGCGAAGATCAGGCCCACCTCCCCCCGCGGCATCATGCCGAGGGCGACCGTGACCCGCGAGATCCCGCGGGGCACCGCCAGGCCGCACGCCCACTTTCCGACCATGGCGGCCAGGGTGAGGACGAGGGCGAAGCCGAGGACGCCGGGCTTGAGGAAGTTGTCGACGTGGACGAGCATCCCCATCCGCACGAAGAAGACGGGCACGAGGAGGGCGGTGATCGAGCGCAGGCTCTCGTGCAGCGGCTTCTCCCCGCGCCTGACGTGGTCCTCGAAGTGGACGTCCTCGAGGACGAGGCCCGCCGCGAACGCCCCCACGATCGCGGCGAGTCCGGCCTTCATCGCGAGCCAGGAGAGGGCGAAGCACAGGCTGAGGGCGAGGGCCTGCACGACGCCGGTCGAGCGGATGGCGAGGGCCTGGCGGAAGAGCCGCGGCGAGACGAGCGAGCCGATCGCCACCGCCCCGACGAGGAAGGCGAAGGCCTTGACCATGATGAGGACGATGCCGGTGGCGTCGAGCGCGGTGCCGGCCGCCGCGGCCCGGATGACGCCGGCGATGATCGCGAGGACCACGAGGCCGAGCACGTCGTCGATGACCGCGGCCCCGAGGATGATCCGGGCGGGGGCCGTGCGGATCGCGTTCGCCCCCTGCAGGACGCGGGCGGTGATGCCGACCGAGGTCGCGGCGAGCATCGCCCCCACGAACGCGTGGGCCATCCACGAGTCCTGCCCGTGCAGGAGCTGGTCGACGCCGTAGCCGAGGGCCATCGGGGTGACCACCCCCACGACGGCCACGAGGGTCGCGGGGAGGCCCACCGCCATCATCTCCTTCGGCGTCGACTCGAGCCCGACCTCGAAGAGGAGGAGGATGGCGCCGAGCTCGGCGAGGATCGCGAAGGTCTCGCTCGCCTCGAGGGCGGCGAGGCTCGGCCCGCCGAGGAGGGCGAGGTTGCCGAGGAGGACGCCCATGAGGAGCTCGCCGAGCACGGCGGGCTGGCCGAGCCTCTCGACCACCGCTCCGAACAGCTTCGCGCCGACGAGGACGAAGGCGAAGGCGAGGAGGATGCGGGCGTGCTCGTCTTGGCCCGAGGACGCGGAGAGG
Source organism: uncultured Phycisphaeraceae bacterium (assembly GCA_964426945.1). GTDB lineage: Bacteria > Planctomycetota > Phycisphaerae > UBA1845 > UBA1845 > CAYRSS01. Next base: position 309 of record CAYRSS010000114.1, on the reverse strand, counting down.
AACAGGGCGATCGCGCTCATCGGGGGGCGAGTGTATCAGGCGGATCGCCCCGCCGCGGGGCGCGCGCCCGCCGATTCCGCTTGAGCGCGGCGCGAGCGGCTGATAGGCTGTCTGGGTCGGCAGTCGCGGCCCCCGACGAGCCCCGGGGCCGCCCGGACCGCGCACCCTCGACGCGCGCCCTCTCCGGGAGGCGAGCATGAGCGACTTCCACCAGTTCGGCCCCGTCACCGCCCTCCCGTACCTCGCCGCGCGGAGCGTCGAGGACATGGAGGCGCGCCTCGCCGCGCTCGCTCCCCGGTTCCCGGTGTC
>CAYRSS010000113.1:0-3562 GCA_964426945.1 uncultured Phycisphaeraceae bacterium | reverse complement strand
TCGCCTGGGTCGCTACCGCAGTCATCGCCTTCGCACTGGCGGCCCTCATCCCGTCGGTGAGTTCGTCCTCACCGCCCGAGTCCTCCGGCGGGGGTTCGCCGCCCCCGACCGCCGTGGCCGATCCGGCCGCTACCGCGGCCGTGCCGCTGGTCTTGGGCATCGACGACGGCGCTCCGCTCGCCGCCGGCCTACCGCCCGCCGCCCTCCAGATGACGCAGGCCGCGGTTGACGCCTTCGCGGCCGCACAGGCCGAAACTCTCGCCCCGCTGGTCGCCGAGCAGCACGCGGCCGAGGAGGAGCTCGCCCACGCACTCGCGAACCGCCTCGACGCTGGCGCCCCCCGCGCCCGCCTCGCGGCCGCCCGCCACGCGCTCCGCACCGCGGCATCCACCGTCGCCGGCGACATCCGCACCGCCCTCGCGTCGGCCGACACGACCGACCTGACCGCACCGTCGGGCTCCGCAGAACAGAGCACCCCCACGGCCGCGGCACTCTTCGACCGCGCCGCCGCCCAGTCCGACCTCGACCCGGACCTGCACCTCCTGAACCTCACCGGCCCGCAACTCGCCGCCATCCGCGCCGCCCAACAGGCCCGAGACACCGTAACCACCGACGCCCGCAACTGGCACAAACCAGCCACCCTCTCCGCCGCCCGGGCCGCCTACGAATCGGCTATCGCGGAAGTGCTCACCAGCAACCAGGCCGCCGCCCGCGCCGCGGCTCGGACCCTGATCGACTCGCCGGAACCGGCTGCGGACTGAGGCAGTCGCGCATCGGTTGGCCGAGCAGCGGAGCGGACGAGTGCGGGATCCGGCGCAGCCCGGTCGGGAGCGCTGACGGATCGACGCGCCGCCGCATAGGAGTCTGCTGGGGAAGGGCTCAGGCACCGCCCGAGTCGCCCTTCACGGAGAAGGGAAGCGGGTTGACGCCGGAGCCAGACCCCCTCTGCAACGGACAGATAGCGCACCGACGCGATCTGTCCCGCGGTCTGTCTCCGCACCCGCATCCACAGCGGTCACCCGGAGCCTCGCCCCCGCATCATCTCCCTGCTCCTGTGCGCCTGCCTCTCCCGCGCATCGCGCTGCATCTGTGAGAAGGACACCATCTCGCGTTTCCGGGGCCGGGCGGCCGTCAGAAGTGTGGTGGGCGGTAGTCGTCCTCGTCATCCTCGACCTGATCGCCGCGCTGGCCGGGGGCGTCGCTGTCCTCGTCGTCCTCCGCCGCGTACTTCCAGCGGTCCGCCTCCTCCACCTCGTCCAGCTCGTGCTCCATCTGGCGCATCATCCGCTCCTGCAGCGGGGCGAGGCGGCGGTACATGTCGAGCGTGGCTTGGTGCGAGCGGGAGATCACCTCGAGCTTCACGAGCTGCCACTTGTGCAGGCACTCGGGCTCTTTGATGGTGGAGAACGGGTCGCACAGCAGCCGGGGGGATCCGTCCGGGCCGCGGCGGTAGTATTCGCATTCGCTGCATTGCATCATTGCAGGCGGTCCCACTCGGTGCGGGTCTTGTGCGTTGGCGCTCCTTGGATTGTAGCGGGCGGGGAAGGCTATCAGCTATCAGCTGTCAGCTATCAGCCGGAAGGGGGGCTATCAGCTATCAGCCGTCAGCCAGAGGGGGCGCCGCTGGTCGTGGCTATCGGGCGGGCTTTGGGCGAGGCAGGGCGGGCCGGGGGGCTTAGGGCGTGCCGGCGGGGAAACTGCCCAGGTTCTCACTTTCGCACGGAATCGCGTTTACCGGGGCGAGAATGCACTTTTTTTCGGAAGACTCTTGCGAAGCACAGGTTGATGTGCGATGATGACTTTAATAACTAGTCCACCTACCGACCCAGCCCCCCAAGGGTCGGTTCCCCAAGGCCCGGTCCACCCCACCGGGCCTTCTTTTTTCCGAGATCAGGTTTCCGAGATTCCGGCGGGTGCGCACGATTCCGCACGCGGGAATTCCCCTGGCTTTCCGCTCCCGAAGGGGTCAGGCACCGCGCGAGTCGCCTCTCACGGCCACGGGAAGCGGGATGACGCCGGAGCCTGACCCCTTCTCAGCGGACCTCTAGGGCTTCGGCGCCGCGGGCTTGGTGGGCTCCCCCGGCGTAGCGCCCTCGGCGGGCTTGGCGGGCTCCGCCGGCGCGGCGCCACCGGCTCCTTCGGCGGGCTTGGCCGGGGTGGGCTCGGGCTTCGGCGGCGCGGCGAGCTTGTCCGGGCCGCCTTCGAGGTCCAGGGCCATGCCGAAGGCGGGGCCGCAGTCGCGGATGACCGTCTCCACCTCGCCGCTGCCGTCCAGGTTGCCCCGCTGGATGAGGCCGTCCTGGTCGACGAGCGACCAGTAGAGCTTCCCGTTCTTCTCGTCGACGAGCAGGGCCATCACGTTGCCATCGACCTTGCGGTAGACCTTGGCGTTCGTGCCGTCGAGATCCGCGAAGGAGATCTCCTGATCGTCGCTGGTCCAGTAGATCTTCCCCGCTTTCGTATCGAGCGCGATGCCGCCGGAGCGCACACCGCCGAGAACGACGTCCTCGATCTTCGAGCCGTCGAGGTTCGCGCGGCGGAGGCGGTCTTCGGGGTGGAACTGGGTCCAGTAGATCTTGCGGCTGGCGGCGTCGATGGTGACTGCGGCGAAGCAGTGGGTGCCGGCCCAGGCGAGGCGTTCGCGCTGCGAGCCGTCGAGGTTGGAACGCTCCATAACGCTCTGATTGCCCGCGCCGCAGCGTACCCAGTACATCTTGCCCTCGGCGAAGTCGATGTCGAGGTCGAACACTTCCTTGATGCCCGACACTAGCGTTTCGACGTCCGAGCCGTCGAGGTTGGCCCGGCGGATGACTCCGAGGGCGTAGTCGACCCAGTACATCTTGCGGGCCTTGAGATCGAGCACCATCCCCCACGGGCGTTCGATGTCGCGCAGGACGGTTCGGTAGACGCCGACGGCGCCGGTCAGTGGCGAGCGCTGCACGCTGCCCGAGTGGAAGTCGGTCTGCGTCCAGTAGAGCATCGGCTTGTCGCCGCGGGCGTCAGTCGTGGCCCAGGCCGCCGCCAGCATCACCAGCATCGCCATCGATCGCATCATGACATGTTTCCTCGCTGCGGCTGCGCGACGCCGCCGGTCCGGAGCCCGGGATTACCTGCCGGGCGGCTGCGGGCGGGTCGTTGCCGTTTGGCAGTATAGCCGTGGCCGCGGGCGCTCCCAACCTCTACGCGGGCCTGCGGCCGGCCGGCGGATGCACGCCGGGGGTAAACCGGCTACGCTGTGTCAAACCCTATGACCATCGCCCGCGTCAATGAGCCGCCTGCCACGCAGGCCGTCCGCGCCGCGCCGCCGGCCGCGGGGTCGGGCGTCGGCGTGGTCTATGGCCTGGCGGCGTACGTGTGGTGGGGCGGGGTGGCGGTGTACTTCAAGGCGGTGGCCGCCGTGCCGCCGACGGAGGTGCTCGCGCACAGGGTGGTGTGGTCGGTGCTGCTGCTCAGCGCGCTGCTGGCCCTGCGCGGACAGGTCGGCCTTGCGCGGGCGGCGATGGCCGACCGGCGAACGCAGATCACGCTGCTGGGCACCACCGCGCTGATCGCGGTCAACTGG
>CAYRSS010000112.1:0-3610 GCA_964426945.1 uncultured Phycisphaeraceae bacterium | reverse complement strand
GTCGGTGAACGGGAACGAGCGGGAACCCTGCATCGCGCCGGAGGTCGCCACGCGGTTAGGCTTTGTCGCCGTCTCGGAAACGGGGAACACGTCGCCGGTCATCAGACGAATTCGCACCGGTTCGACCATTTCGCAGCGTACTTCGTCGGGGACGAGCCAGGTGTCATGGGCGCGAGCCATCGGCGCAGCCGACAGAAGCACACACCCGGCTGTCAGCCATCGAAAGAGCCGGTCCATACGCATCATGGCTGGTTTTCCTCCGTGCCGGTCGAAGTCGCCCCGGCGGCGATCAGCCGGGCATCGCACCAGTCTACATGGTCGAATCGATTTCCGTCACTCGTGGGTTCTGCGCGGAGGGTCAGCCGCCGGGCGCCGGACACGTCGGCCCGGATGGAGGCCTCGCCACCCCCGCCGATGAGGATGTCGCTGCGGAAAACCTCGCGGCCGTCGACCTCGACGACTGCCACGGCGGAACCCCGGCTGCCCAGGCCGGCGTGGACGCCGACGACGGCCTCAAACGCCGCACACCCGGCTGGGAGCTCGTAGGTCAACTCCAGCGGCGTGTGGGTTCCCAGGCCGCGGTCGCAGAATCGCCGGCCGACGTGCAGCGGTTCACCTTCGACGCTGCGGTCCGGTGTCAATTCGCCCCAGCCTTGGATGACCGAGACCGGATCAAGGTCGCTGAGGTACAGCGGCCGGCCGGGTTTCGGTTCGGTGGGCCGGACGGGTGTGGGCGCATCCCCGTCGCGAACACGGAAGATCAGGTAGGGCGCGTCGGCGCAGGCCTTGTAGTCGGTCTTCGGGTAGAGCAACTCCGCGAACTGCGGGGTGTCGGCCAGCCGGCGGGCGAGGGCCTTGTGGTCTGAATCCACCACCACCCAGCGGGCGCGGAAGTGATCGCGAATGTCCGTCAGCCGGACATCGATGCGCCGAGGACCAGGCAGGCCGCCGTCGATCGTGGTGACCTCGACGCTGCGCGGGACCTCGCCGCGCGAGACGCGGACAAAGCGCTCCCAAAGCTCCGGATCCCGAGCGTGGGTGAACTTGGGGTCGAGCCCCACGATGAAGCGATTGTGATGGTTGAAGTAGAAGTATACGGGGAACACATCCCAGTCGTCGGTGAAGACGATGTCGCCGGCGTCGGAAACCGAAGCGAGATACTCCATGGTGTTGCGCACCGCGGGCAGGTCGTACGAAGGACGAACCGAACGCTGGAGCGCCACCATGCGCGGCCCCGCGATCACCAGCGAGGCGCCGAGGATCGCCGCGCCGCCGGCCGCAATCGACAGCGTCCGCGCAATGGCCAGCGAGATGTCGGCATCCGGCCGGCCCCGTCGCTCGGAGAAGAACCGGAACAGCGCGATCGTCGTGAGCATGGCTGCGAGACCGCTCCACCACGGCAGGTGGGCGACGAGTTGAGGCGCTGGCGCGTAGTCGGACAGCAACCGGCTTCTCAGCGAGCTCAGGGTGACCGGCAGGAGCAGAACGATCGCCGTCATCGAGAGCAGGGCCGCGATCGACCACGCCCACAGGCGGGCAGCGACTGGCGAGAGCGCGTCGAGTCGAGCGCGAAGGCGGTCGGCCAGCGCGCCCAGCGGAGGCGCCACGAGAAACGAGGCATTAAGCATGGCGAACACCGGCCAGTACTCGATGAACCGCTTGGCCTTCAGCGTCAGCAGCAGGAATCCGAAGTTCATCAGCGTCAGTGACAACTCGCGGACGTCCAGCCGCGGACCCCACCGCAGCCGCGCCGTCGCGCACGCCGCCCAGACCGCCAGCACCGGCCCGCACATGCCCGCGGCGAACTCCCAGACGCTGCCATAGGAGCCCCACTCCGATCCGACGGGGATGTCCGGGCTCAGCCCCGTGCCGAACACCTGCATGCGCAGAAACTCGAGCGCGCCGCCGAAGTAGGGGTACGTGCGCAGTCCGACAAACCACCCGCAGGCGGTCCACAGGGCCATGCGCAGTCCCTCGCGCCGATCCTCCGCCGACCCGACCGCGCACGCCGCCACGTAGCTGACGACCAGCAGCGGCGAGTACACCACTGCCCCGAGGTACAGGTGTCCGTACGCCGCCACCAGAATAGCCGCCAGCACCGGCCGGCGGCGGAACATCGCCACGAGCAGGAGCAGCATGAAGACCAGCGACGGGGCGATCGCCCGGATCGTCGAGTGTCGCCAGAAGAAGTCGGACGGCAGCAGGAGAAACAGGATCAGCCACAACCATCGCCAGCGGACCCCCGACTCGATCAGCAGCGCGACCACGAGCATCAGCACCAGGCCGAAGAAGAAGCTGATCGCCCACCGCCCGCCGCTCAGGTAGTCGTATCCCAGCGCCTTCGCACCATGTACGAAAGGCAGGAGCAGCACGTGGAAGCCGTAGTGATGGCTGACGAACTCGTCGTCGTACTGCGTGAACCAGACGAACTGGAGCCAGGGAAACTCGCGGACGAGCCCAAGCTCGGGCATCAGCGCCGCCATCTTGACGTGGTAGTACGAGTCGTTGCCCGCCGCGCCCAGCTCCTCCTGCGACCGACCATCCGGCGACAGGTGCAGAAAGGTCATGAGCCAGACGCCCAGCGCGAACGTCGCCACCAGTTCGGCAGCCAGCCAGAGGCGTCGTGAACGCGGCGTGCCGGGCGTTGGTCCGTTGCTGACGGGAGGCGCCCCCCGGTCGGCGCCGTGCGATCGCGGTGCGGTGGCCATGGTCGCTATTTTATGTCAGCGCGGTGGGCTTGTCGTGCACGGCGGGCGCCGCGGAGCGGCTTGCGGCTTTCATCCGTTTTCCGGTTCGTCCATCCGCCGGAGGGCGGGTTTGCGGATGGCGGTGACGCGGAGGGTGCAGCCGTTGCCGTTTTCGAACGGCTCCACCACCCCCTCCGCCTCCAGGATCGGGTGGGCGATCGTCAGGTGGCCGAACGGCTGGTACGTGTCGGGAAAGAGAATCGACTCGACAAAGCCGGTGCGATCGGCCAGCGAGACGAACTTCATCAAGTCGCCGGTCGTGGCGCGGTTGATGCGGTCGGCCACGATGAGTCCGCAGACGCGTACCCGGCGATGATGATGGCGCCCCAGTTCGCTCACCGGCGTGTACCTGGACCAGTCGATCGTCCGGCCCTTGTCGTCGCGGCTGAGGAAGGCAAGCGGGTCGATGGTGATGGGAAACCCGAGCAGTTCCATCTCACGTTTTGCCACCTGCCAGTCGTCGGGCTCGGTGAGGGCGACCGGCGGCGCGGCCGCCGGCCGCGCATCGTGCCCCGTGTCGCCTGCATCCGGTGTCGCCGTCGGTGTTGGCTCGGCAAAAAGCAGCGGGGTGTCGCTGCGGGTTCTGTTCGATCGCCTGCGCACCGCATCGTGGCCCGCGAGCATCCAGAACAGGTCCGGCCGGGAAGCGCCGAAACAGTCGAGCGCCCCCGCGTCGAGCAGCAGGTGCGCCTCCGCCTCGCTCGGCGCGCAGCGGGTGACGAAGTCGTCGAGCGAGCGAAACCCCCCGGCCGCGCGGGCGGCGAGATGACGCTCGACAAACTCGGCCGACAGCCCCTGGATATGCGACACGGGAAGGCGGATGAGAGAATTGCGGGGTGGGGGTTTGGGGGTTGGGGGTGTGG
>CAYRSS010000111.1:0-3673 GCA_964426945.1 uncultured Phycisphaeraceae bacterium | reverse complement strand
CGGGCGGGACCTCGAACGCCATCGTCACCGTCCCGAGGCGCTGGCTCGCGGGGTCGCGCACGACGAGCTTCGCCTGGTAGCCGCCCGGCGGCAGCTCGAGGTCGCGGACGATCGTGTACCAGCTCGGGCTCGCCAGCGGGCCGGGCTTCCTCTCGACGTCGACCCGCTGGTCGTTGCGGAAGACCTCGGAGTTCTCGCGCCGCGCGGCGATGGCGAGGGTGTCGAAGGACCCGAGGAGCCGGCCCTCCACCTCCTTGAACTCCACCTTCGAGATGTCGACGTCGGCCGCCACCAGCACGCGCGTGCGGCCGAGGCCGGCGTCGTCGAGGACGTAGGTCATCATCCGGAGGGGGACGGCGTCGAGCGGGGTCGGCGAGTCGAGGCCGTACTGGATCTGCGGGTCCATGCGGTCCTTCGCCCGGTTCGCCTCGACGTCCGCGACGTCGGAGGGCGCGAAGTAGCCCCGCCGGGCCCGGACCACCGCGTCCTTGCGGGCCACCTTGACCTCGATCTTGCGGAACTTGCCGTCCCGCGGGACGGCGCCCGGGCTGTAGCCGAGGAGGTAGAAGCTGCGCGACTCGTTCGCGATCCGCAGGATGCCCGTCTCGAGGTCGTTGGTCTGCGCGACCGTGAAACCGCCGGTGTCGCGGGCGAGGGTCGCCGCGCCCTCCGCGTCCTGGGTCGTGTCGGCGATCGCGGCGAGCACGTCCGGCTCGGCGAGCCGCTCTCCGAACTGGGCGGAGTAGAAGCCGGGCAGGTCGGCGAGGCCGCGCGCGTCGATGAAGTAGAGGGCGGCGTTGGCCCGCCGGGCAGCCTCGACCACCCGGCGGTGGCCGGTCTCCGTCGGGTCGTAGACGAAGCCGTCGGACACGAGCAGCACCGCCTTGCGGTCGCGCGTGTCGGCGAGGGGGCGCATCACCCGCTCGATGGAGTCGAACGTGGAGCGGTTGCGCGTGCGGGCGGCGAGGTACGTCTCGGCCGCCTTGTTGTCGACGAAGAGGTCGATGGCCCCGCGGATCGAGATCTGCTCGGCCTCCACCTGGCGGTAGTCCTTCACCGCGGCCCTGACGCCGTAGCGCTCGAAGCGGTCCTGGACGCGCCGGGCGATCATGTGGTCGGAGTACTGGTAGATCCTCATGGCCTCGAAGTCGGCCATGCGGTCGTAGGCGGCGGTCACGTGCTTGCGGCCCTCGATGCCCTTGAGGATGGCCACGACGTCCTCCCGGCCCTCGGGCATGGTGGCCGTCCACCAGGCGCCGCCGGCGGTGGCCGCGATCATCACCCGGTCCCCGTCGCGCAGGCCCTTCTCGAGGAAGGCCACCACCGCGCCCTTCGCCCGCTGGCTGTTGAGGGGGGACATGTTGATGTTGTCGAAGACGACCACGAACGTCCGGCCCGGGAGCCGGGGCGCGGTGTTCGTCGCGACCCGGGAGCGCGAGGCCGGCAGACGCGACGTGTCGACTGCGGTCTCGGCGGGCTCCTCCACCGTCACCACGTCGAAGTTCACGATCGCCTGGGGCGTGCCCTCGTCGAGGATCGTGAAGTCCTCCCGCCGGAGGCCGCTGATGGGCTGGCCGGCCTTGTTCACGACGACCACGTCGACCGTGACGACCTCGACCTCCCGCCGGAAGGTGGGCGGGGCCTCCTGCGCCGGAGCGGGGCCGGCCGCGGCGGGGACGAGGGGCAGGAGGACGAGGGCGGCGAGGGCGAGGCGCGAGGAGCGGGCGGTCTTCATGCGGCTGCTCACTCCACGACCGTGAAGGAGGCCGAGCGCGAGGCGAGCCGCTCGGCGCCCGCCTGCCAGGTGAGACGCATCTCGTAGGATCCGGGGGCGAACCCGCTGAGGGGCAGGGTCCCCGCGTGCTGGATGAGGCCGCTCGGGTCCGGGGCCGGGAGGTCGAGGGGCAGGTGCGCGGTCACCTCGCCGCCCCGCGCGATCTCGATCTGGGCCTTGCGGGCGGTGGCCGGCCCGCGGGCGGTGAAGTAGAACCCCATCGCGGGAGCCGCGGACTTGCGCAGGGGGTCCCCGAGGTTGGGGTAGACGAGCATCTCCCCGAAGTAGAGGGGGTTCTTCGGGTCGCGGTCGGCGGCCGGCACGCGCTCGACGTGGTCGATCACGACGAGGCTGCTGAGGACGGCGTCGGAGGGGCCGGGCGCCGGCACCTCGAGCGGGAAGCTCTTGACGCTCGCCGCGCCCGACTTCGCGTCGTAGGCGACCGCGTCGACCGTGTACCGGCCCGGCGGCAGCTCGGTCTCCCGGTAGAAGAGGATGTCCCCGCTCCGCGCCGCGTCGAGCTTGGCCGCGGCGCTCGAGAGCTGGTAGTGCTGGCTGAGCCGGCTGACCTCCTGGTGGTACTCGTTGCGCACTCGGACGACCACCGCGAGGTCGGCCGACTGGACGTCCTTCTGCGCGGGGTCGGGCGCGTACTTCGGGAAGCGGCCGGGGACGCGGACGAGCACCGGGACCTTGAGGGTCGGGCCGGCCTGCGGGAAGCACAGGACCGCGCCCTTCCAGGGGAAGAGCTCCGGGTGCGGGCCGGGGCGGTCCAGCACGGCCACCGCCGGCGCCTCGTAGGAGAGCATCGGGGTCGAGGTGCTCGCGCGGACCGCGTAGTAGCCCTGCCGCGAGTGCACGTTCAGGCCGGAGCGGCGGACCTTGACGCTCACCCGGCGGAAGCGGCCGTCGTAGTTGTCGTTCGCGGGCGTGTAGCCGAGGACGTAGTGGAAGCGCATGTCCTGGGCGATCTGCCGGAAGCTCGCCCGCGCGTCGTTCGTGTCGCGGACGAGGAACCCGCCCGTCTGCTCGGCGAGCATGGCGAGGCCGCTGTGCGGGTTGAGGCGCAGCAGGTCCTCGTTGCGCTCGGCGTCCCGCATCAGGAGGCCGGTCGAGTCCTCGCGGCCCATGTTCTGCATCCGGTTGCGCGCCATCGCGTTGATCTCGTCCCGCGTCGCCTGGGTCGGGCTCTCGACCCGCAGGCCCGCCGAGTCCATGGTGTAGATCGCCACGTTCGCCCGGTTCGCGGCGGCGATCACCGCCTCGAACTGGGGGAGGACGCGGTCGGGGATCGCCATGCCCTCCGAGAAGAAGACGACCGTCTTGCGCCCGGGCACGCGCTGGAGGCCCTGGACCACCGAGGCCAGGCTGTTGGTGGTGGCGAAGCCCTGCTGGTCGCGCTCGAGGGCCTCGAAGCTGCGCATCATCCCGACCTCGAGCCTCGCGATGTCGCGCTCGACGGCAGCGCCGCCCGCCATCGCCATCGCCGCGGCCTGGCCCGCGGGGTTGCCCTGGCTGCCCCCGGGCGTCGCGGCCATCGCGGTGTTCTCCGCGTCCTGGGCCCGCTCCGTGAGCCCCTGGAGGTCGCGCGCGCGGGCGGCGGAGGACACGAAGGAGGTCCCGGCCTGCATCGAGGCGACGTCGATCGCGGTGCGGATGCGGTCGGTGTCGGACGTGAAGGCCTGGATCGTGTGGAGGGCGAGGTCGATCGAGAAGATGCCCACGAAGTCGCCGTCGCGGCGGGCCGAGAGGTAGGTGAGGGCGGCCTTGCGGGCCATGTCGCGGGCCTGGGGGCCCATGCGGTCGAACACCTGGCGCCGGAGGGGGGGGGCGTGGGGGGTCTCGAGGGTGGGAACCGGGGGCGCGGCCTCGGGGGCGGCGGGGGGGGGCGCCGCGGGC
>CAYRSS010000110.1:0-3682 GCA_964426945.1 uncultured Phycisphaeraceae bacterium | reverse complement strand
CCACATCCGCACCGCCGGCACCCTGCCCCCCGAGGGCGTCCGGGTCAGCCCGGCGGTGGCGGCCTCCTACGGCTTTGCCCGGATCCAGACCGCCTACGACAAGGCCGCCCTCCGGGCGGCCACGGGGGCCTTCGGCTACCGGCTGGTGGCCGTCGAGGTCACCGCCGCCACCAGCGCCACATACAATTACGGGCTGCTGACCATCGGGGCGGGCGATGAGGGCACCCTCAGCGCGATGCCCGGCCATGTGGTGATCGACCGTGTCTACGTTCACGGCTTCGCTGCGCTCCACCTCAAGCGCTGCATCGCCCTCAACGGCGTCTCCACCGCCGTGGTGGATTCCCACCTGTCCGAGTGCCACGCCAAGGGCCAGGACAGCCAGGCCATCGCCGGGTGGAACGGCCCCGGCCCGTACAAGATCGTCAACAACCACCTCGAGGGCGCCGCGGAGAACATCCTCTTCGGCGGCGCGGGCGGCGGCCCGGCCGGCCCCCCCAGCGACATCGAGATCCGCCGGAACTACATCTACAAGCCGCTGTCGTGGCTGGCCAGCGGGGCCTACACCGTCAAGAACCTCCTGGAGCTCAAGCACGCGGTCCGGGTGCTGATCGAGGCCAACGTCTTCCAGAACAACTGGGCCGACGGCCAGGCCGGTACCGGCATCGTCATCATGCCGATCAACGACGGCGGCACATCGGCGCGGCCCACCATGGTCACCGACGTGACGATGCGCCTCAACCGGGTCATCGCCTCCGGCAACGGCATCGCGATCATCGGCCGGAGCGGCTACGCCGGTTCCGGACCCTCGGAACAACTGACCCGGTTCGCCATGGAGAACAATGCCTTCGAGGAGATCGGCCGGGGCGACCTCCGCTCCGATGGCCGGATGATGCAGATCTTCGTCGCGGCGCGGGACATCACCATCAACCACAACACCTTCCTGCACTCCCAGGCGGCGGGGGCGCGGGCCAACTCGGCCATCTACATGGACGCGGCGCCGGATGCCCACCAGCCGCTCGCCATCACCAACAATCTCTACTCTGGCGGCACCTATGGCCTGCAGGGCGTCGGCTCCAGCACCGGCACCAACACCCTGAACACCCATGCCCGGAACTGGCAGTTCGTCGGCAATGCGCTGACGGGGCAAGGCGTGTACCCCTACGGCGCCCAGTACTACCCGGCCGGGAACTACTTCCCGGCGTCGGTCTCCGCGCTGGGGCTGGACGCCAACCTGCGCCTCGGAGCCGGCTCCGGCCTGGTGGGCCGGGCCACCGACGGCAAGGACGTCGGCGCCGACATCAACGCCGTGCTGGCCGCCACGGCCGGCGTGGTGCCCTGACGGGTGCCCGGGCGGGTGCGGCTGGCGTTCTTCGTGGACTCCCTGCACACCGGGGGCAGCGAACTCAACGCCATCCGCACCCTGGAACGGCTGGACCGAAGTCGCTTTGACATCACCGTGTTCCACCTGGGGGCCGAGGGACCGCTGCTGGCGCGGTACTCGGCCCTCGGCGTTCCGATGGTGCGGGTGGCCCTGAAGAGCTTCCACCACCCGTCCGCCCTGCGGGCTGGCTGGCAGCTCCGCCGCGAGCTGAGGGCCCGCCGGATCCAGGTGCTCCACGCCCACGACATCTACTCCAACATCTTCGCCGTGCCCTGGGCCCGGCTGGCCGGCACTCCCGTGGTCATCGCCAGCAAGCGCTGGCACCATGCCGTGCCCAGCCGGCTCCACGCCGCGGCCAACCGGCTGGCCAGCCGCGGGGCCACCGCGGTCCTGGCCAACAGCGAGGCCGTGGCGCGCTCGCTCCGCGAGGAGGATGGCGTGGCGGCCCGCCGGATCGAGGTGATTCCCAACTTCGTGGACGCCGCCGCCTTCATGCCGCCGGACCCCGCCCGGCGGTCCGGGCAGCTGGCCGGCTGGGGAGTCCCGCCGGGAGCCCGGGTGGTCGGGGTGGTGGCGCGGTTGTCCGACGTCAAGGACCACGCCACCTTCCTCCGGGCCATGGTGCCGGTCGTGGAGCGCTTCCCGGACGTTCACGGCCTGCTGCTGGGCGAGGGCCCCCATCGGCCGGCCATCGAGGCGCTGGTTGGCCAGCTGGGGCTGGCCGGCCGGGTCCACCTGGCCGGCGAGGTCGCGCCGTCGCCCAACCCCCACGGATGGCTGGACCTCTCGGTCCTGACCTCCCGGACCGAGGGGTTCCCCAACTCGCTGGTGGAGGCGATGGCGGCCGGCCGTCCGGTGGTGGCCACCCGGGTGGGTGGCGTGCCGGATGCCGTGGTCCACGGCGAGACCGGCCTGCTGGTGCCCCCCGCCGATCCCGCCGCCCTCACGACGGCGTTGGGTGAGTTGCTGGAGAACCCCGGACGGGCGGCCGCGCTGGGCGCCGCCGGTCGCCTCCGGGCGGAGGCACTCTATCACGTGGATCGCGTCATCCCGCGGCTCGCGGCCTGGTATGAATCCCTCCTCGCCGCGGCCTGACCCCTCCCGACGGCCGATCCGGGTCCTCGTCGCGGCGCCGGTGAACGCCATCGGCGGCCAGGCCCACGCCGCCCGGGACATCGCCCGCGGATTCGAGGGCGACACCGAAGTTTCCGTCCGGCTCCAGCCGATCGATCCGCTGCTTCCCGGTCCGCTCCGCTGGCTCACGACCACCCGGCTGGTGCGCAGCGTGGTCCGGCCGGCGATCTACCTGGGCCAGCTGCTTGCCCGGGTGCCGCGGGCCGACGTGGTCCACGCCTTCTGCGCGGCGCATACCGCCTTCCTGTTCGGGGCCATGCCCGCACTGCTGGTGGGCCGCCTGTTCGGCCGTCCGGTGGTGCTCAACTACCACGACGGCCGTGCCCCGGAGCACTTCCGCCGCTGGCCTCGCCTCCTGCCGTGGGCGTTGCGACAGGCCGCCGCCGTGGTGGTGCCCTCGGGGTTCCTGAGGGACGAGTTTGCCCGTCACGGCTTTGCCTGCGAGGTGGTGCCCAACGTGGTGGATGTCGCGGCGTACCGGTTCGCGCGGCGCAGCCCGGTCCCGCGGCGGCTGGTCTCGACCCGGTCGCTCGAGCCATTGTATGCGGTCGAGAACTCCCTCCTCGCCCACCAGCGGCTGCGGGCGGCCTATCCTGACCTGCAGCTCGATGTCTACGGCAGCGGCAGCGCCCTGCCGGATCTCGAGCGGCTGGTCGCGGAGCGGGGGATTGGCGGCGTCACCTTCCACGGGGCCATCGCCCACGATGCCATCCCCAGGGCGCTGGCCCCGGGGGGCGTGATGGTCAACAGCTCGCGGGTGGACAACACTCCGCTCTTCGTCCTCGAGGCCTTCGCCGCCGGCCTACCGGTGGTCAGTACGGAGGCCGGCGGGATTCCCTACCTGGTGGACCGCGGCCGGACCGGCCTCCTGGTGCCCCTCGACGACCCCGGTGCAATGGCGACGGCGATCGGCCGGCTCCTCGGCGCGCCGGAAGAGGCCAGCGCCCTGGTCGAGGCCGCCCGGGCCGAGGTGGAGCGATACACCTGGCCGGCGGCAGGGCAGGCCTGGCGCGCCCTCTATCGCCGGCTGCACTCCTCCGAGCCGGCAGGCACCTTACCGGCAGGCGAAGCAGGTTGATGGGTACCCGCGCTCACGGCCCGCTGACACCCCTCCCCCAAACCTTGCGGTCCCCACTGCCGGCTGGCCCCTCCGCTGGCCCGTTCCTT
>CAYRSS010000109.1:0-3750 GCA_964426945.1 uncultured Phycisphaeraceae bacterium | reverse complement strand
CGGGCAAGGAGGCCCTCTGGAACGCGAGGGCGATCACCTCGTCCGAGGGCTCCTCGGCGACGACCGGGCGCAGGCCGTTGCGGTCGAGGAACGCGTCGAAGACCGAGGTGCTGACGGCGCACAGCGCCGGCACGTCGAGGGAGAGCCCCGGCACCTCGAGGTCGGACCGGCGCTCCTCGAGGATGCGGGCGGCGGCCGCGAGGCCCCGTGCCTTGCCGCCGGGCGAGCCGTCCCCGATCCGGCTGGCCCGCCGCTGCGGGTCGAAGAGCCGGCGCTCGAAGCGGGGGAGGTCCTCGCCCGGCGGCTTCACACGGTCACACCCACCCCCGGTCCCGGCAGGCCTGGGCCACCCGGTTGATGGCGATCACGTACGCCGCGTCGCGCATGAAGAGCTTGCGCTTGCGGGCCAGCTCGGACACGGCGTGGAACGCCGACGTCATCTTGTTGTCGAGGCGGGCGAGCACCTCGTCTTTCTCCCAGAAGAAGTTCATGTTGCTCTGGACCTGCTCGAAGTAGCTGCAGGTCACGCCGCCGGCGTTCGCCAGGAAGTCCGGGATGACGAAGATGCCCTTCTCCTGGAGGATCGCGTCCGCCTCGGGGGTCGTGGGGCCGTTCGCGCCCTCGGCGACGAGCTTCACCGACGGCTTGATCCGCGGAGCGTTGTCGGCCCGGATCTGGTTCTCGAGGGCGGCGGGAATCAGGATCTCGACTCCTTCCTCGAGCCAGGCGTCGCCGGGGAGGACCTCGTAGCCGGCCGCCTTCGCCTTCGCCTTGTCGATGCCGCCGAAGCGGTCGGAGATCGAGACGAGCTGGTCGACGTCGATGCCGGCCTCGCGCTTGAAGGAGTACGAGGTCTGGTCGGCCTGGTCCCAGCAGGCGACGCAGGTGACCTTGCCGCCGATCTGGGCGTAGAGGCGGATCGCGTACTGGGCCACGTTCCCGAAGCCCTGGACGCTGGCCTTCGTGTTCTTGACGTCGATGCCGAGGTCGCGCAGGGCCTCGCGGATGGTGAAGACGACGCCGTAGCCGGTGGCCTCGGTGCGGCCCTCGGAGCCGCCCATGCCCACGGGCTTGCCGGTGATGAAGCCGGGGTAGTGGCCCCCGTGGATGTGCTCGAACTCGTCGAGCATCCACAGCATGTGCTGGCCCGAGGTCATGACGTCCGGTGCGGGCACGTCGGCCACGGGGCCGACGTTTCTCGCGAGCTGGCGGACCCAGCCGCGACAGATCTGCTCCTGCTCGCGCTGGCTGAGGTGGTGGGGGTCGCAGACGACGCCGCCCTTGCCGCCGCCGAGGGGGATGTCGACGACCGCGCACTTCCAGGTCATCCAGGTGGCCAGCGCGCGGACGGTGTCGAGGGTCTCCTGGGGGTGGAATCGGATGCCGCCCTTCGACGGGCCGCGGGCGTCGTTGTGCTGCACGCGGAAGCCGCGGAAGACCTGGACCCGCCCGTCGTCCATCCGGACGGGGATCGCGAAGCTGTACTCGCGCATCGGCCAGCGGAGGAGCTCGCGGGTCGCGGGGTCGAGGTCGAGGATCGCCGCCACCTTGTCGAACTGCGCCTGCGCCATCTCGAACGCGTTCACGCCCTTGGTCGCCATGATGCCGAACCTCCGATGGCCCGATGCTAACTCCCGAAGGCGGGCGGAAAAAGGCCCGCAGGGACCGGATCTTTCGGCTCATTCGGTGCGCCTGGAGGGGTAGTGCCAAGGCATCATGGCATGCCCGGCGGCGACGGCCGCATGATGGACGGCATCAATGGCCGCCGGCCGCCCACGCCCCCTGGATCGGGCGGACGCGGCGGCGGCCGAGTGGCGACCCGATGGCCGAACCCATGGCCCGATCGTTCCCCTCCCCCCGCCTCGCGGTCGCCTCCATTCCAGGGAGACCCTAGATGAACGAATACGTCGCCTCTTTGATGGCCGACGTGAAGGCCAAGAACCCCGCCGAGCCCGAGTTCCACCAGGCCGTCCAGGAGGTCGCCGAGTCGCTCGCCCTCGTGCTCGAGCGCCACCCCGAGTACCGCCACGCGAAGATCCTCGAGCGGATCATCGAGCCCGAGCGCGTCATCCTCTTCCGCGTGCCCTGGGTCGACGACCAGGGCCAGGTCCGCGTGAACCGCGGCTTCCGCATCGAGATGAACAGCGCGATCGGCCCCTACAAGGGGGGGCTGCGCTTCCACCCGTCGGTGAACCTCGGGATCCTGAAGTTCCTGGCCTTCGAGCAGGTGTTCAAGAACTCGCTCACCACGCTGCCCATGGGCGGCGGCAAGGGCGGCAGCGACTTCGACCCGAAGGGCAAGAGCGACAACGAGGTCATGCGCTTCTGCCAGAGCTTCATGGCCGAGCTGTTCCGCCACATCGGGCCCGACACGGACGTCCCGGCCGGCGACATCGGCGTCGGCGGCCGCGAGATCGGCTACCTGTTCGGGATGTACAAGAAGCTGCGCAACGAGTTCACCGGCGTCCTCACCGGCAAGGGCCTCAACTGGGGCGGCTCGCTCATCCGGCCCGAGGCCACCGGCTACGGCTGCGTGTACTTCGCGCAGGAGATGCTCGCGACGCGCGGGCAGACGCTCCAGGGCAAGACCTGCCTCGTCTCCGGCAGCGGGAACGTGTCGCAGTACACGGCCGAGAAGATCCTCGACCTCGGCGGCAAGGTGCTCACGTTCTCCGACTCGAGCGGGTACGTCTACGACGAGGCGGGGATCGACCGCGAGAAGCTGAAGTTCGTGATGGACCTCAAGAACGTCAAGCGCGGCCGCATGAAGGAGTACTCCGACAAGTACAAGACGGCGGTCTACACGCCGGTCGACCCCAAGGCCGACCACAACCCGCTGTGGAACCACAAGGCCGACTGCGCGTTCCCGAGCGCGACGCAGAACGAGATCAACGCGAAGGACGCGGCCAACCTGCTGAAGAACGGCGTCTACGTGATCGGCGAGGGCGCCAACATGCCGAGCACGATCGACGCCGTCAACCAGTTCGTGGACGCGAAGATCCTCTACGGGCCCGGCAAGGCCGCGAACGCCGGCGGCGTCGCGACGTCCGGGCTCGAGATGTCGCAGAACAGCATGAGGCTCTCCTGGAGCCGCGAGGAGGTCGACCAGCGCCTCCACGGCATCATGAAGAGCATCCACAAGGCCTGCTTCGAGACCGCCGACCGCTTCGGCACCCCCGGCAACTACGTGAACGGCGCCAACATCGCCGGCTTCCTGAAGGTCGCCAACGCGATGATGGACCAGGGGGTGGTGTAGCCCCGACGCGAGCGCCAGCTCGCGTCGGATCTGCCGTCGCGCGAACGCCCCGGCGGGCCGCTCAGGCTCGCCGGGGCGTTCTCACTTTCCTCGAAGGCCTTGCGCAAAGGCCTTCCAAGGAGGCTCTCCAGTGAAGAGCCGGCCCTGCGGAACGGAAGCCAACGACCGGCTCACTAGAGCCGCGCGGGGCGCGGCTCTAGTAGCGGTAATGCTCCGCCTTGTACGGCCCCTGCTTGGACACGCCGATGTAGGCCGCCTGCTGGTCGGTCAGCTCCGTGAGCTGCGCGTTCAGCTTCTTCAGCTGGAGCCGGGCCACCTTCTCGTCGAGGTGCTTGGGCAGGGTGTAGACGCCCACCGGGTAACGGCCGCTGTCTCTCTGCGTCCACAGCTCGATCTGGGCGATCGTCTGGTTGGCGAAGGACGAGGACATCACGTAGGACGGGTGGCCGGTGGCGCAGCCGAGGTTCACGAGGCGGCCCTTGGCGAGCAGGATG
>CAYRSS010000108.1:0-4228 GCA_964426945.1 uncultured Phycisphaeraceae bacterium | reverse complement strand
CGTCTGGCTACGAACCAGGAGGTCGCACGTTCGAATCGTGCAGGGCGCACCACCCTTCCCCATCCCCTCGTCCGAGCTGAGCTGAGGCCCTAAGTCCTCCTCGACCGCACGCACAGGGCGGCCACGAGCCCGAGGGGCAACAGCAGCAGGAACCAGCCCAGGGCCCCGGCCGGGGTGCCGCCGCGGGCCGGGTCGGCCAGGATTCCCGCCACGAGCGGGCCCAGGGAGGCGACGCACCACGGCAGCCCCATCAGCAGCGCGCTCACGGCGCTGGCCTGGCCCGGCAGGAGCCGGTTGCCCTCGGCCACGGCGGCGATGTTGTTGACGCCGTTGAAGGCGCCGACCGCCGTCACCAGGAGAAGATCGAGCGTGGACGCGCCGCCGCGCAGCAGGAGCAGCCCCAGCGCCAGCGCCGTGGTCACGTTGGCGAAGACGAGCATGCGGCGGGCGCTCCAGCGGTCCGACGCGTGACCGGCCGGCACGAGCGACAGCGCGCCCCCCGCGATGAGGGCGAAGTGGCCGCCGCCGCCGACGATCCAGGGCGCGGCGTGGCGCGACTCCAGCAGGTCCGGCAGCAGGAAGACGAGCGAGACGTTCACCGCCCCCGCCAGCGTCTGGACGGCGAAGAGAGGGGCGAGGGAGCGGGCGTGCCGACGCAGCGTCCGCCACTCGACGCCCGGCTGCGGGCGCCCCTGGCCGGGGGCCGGGAGGCCCGCGGCGACGGCGCCCGCCATCGCCAGGGGCAGCAGCGCGATGAGCGGCGTGAGGGCGGGAGTCGACCGGTAGACGCCCGCGAACAGCATCTGAGACAACGCGTACCCGACGTACCCGCCCGAGAGGAAGAGGGCGATCATCAGGCCGACCCGCCGGCGCGACAGGCTGGCCGCGGCCCCCGTGGCGGACGGGTGAAAGGCCGCCGAGCCCACGTTCGTCGCCAGGACCAGGGCCCCCATCGCCGCGTAGGAGCGCACTGCCCACGGCGCGAAGGTGACCGCGCCCGCGACGGCGACGCCCGAGACGATCAGCCGCTTGCGCCAGCCACGGTCGGCGAGGAGGCCGAAGGCGATCTGCAGGCCGTTTCCGGTCATGCTTCCGATCGTCGCGATCAGGCCGGCCGTCGCGATGTCCAGGCGCGCCAGCGTCTTGAACACCGGCCAGATGCCCGAGCAGCAGTCCACGGCCGCGTGAGCCAGGGCGAGGGCCAGCACGGTCCACCCGGCGCTCGTCACGCGGCGCGACGCAGCCTCCGCGGGAGACGTCGCGACGATCAGCGTCTCGCTCGCCCCGGACTCCATGCGCGGCCCAGTATGCAGCAGGATCGGTGGCGTACCCGCCGAGGCCCGGCTCCCCGGTAACGCCCGCCCCCGAAAACGTCATCTCACGGTGTGGGGCGGCGGAGCCGTCACGCCTGCCCGGGTCGCCGGAGAGGTTGGCCGACCCCGCACGGAGGACAGCGCCATGTGGACTCGGACCGCGCGTCGCCCCGCCTGGCCGGATCGCCTCCCGCGCGCGGTCGGGGCGCTCGTGCTTGCGCTCGGTCTCTGCGGAGCGTCCCTCGCGGCCGCTCGGCCGTCGCCCGCCGATCCGTCCGATCCGCCGGTCGACCTCTCGCCGTTCCTCGAGCGGACGATGCCGATCGGCAACCTGGGCAGCATCACCTGCAACCCCGGTCGCTACGCCATCAACCCGGAGTGGACCGTGCTGGCTGCGCCGCAGGACAGCGGCTCGGTCCGGCTCTACGACCTGGCGACCGGCGAGCCGCTCCCGCCGCTCGAGGGGGGCTTCAAGGTCGGGACGTTCACCTACACGTACGCCGACCGCGTGCCGCCGGCGTACTTCGGCTTCAGCACGGACGGCCGCACCCTCGTCTGGACGTGGGGCAAGAAGCTCGTGGTCTGGGACGTCGCCTCGCGACGGGTCCTCGACCGGCGGGAGGTCGAGGGCTCCTCGTGGGGGTGGAGCTTCTCGCTGTTCGGCGGAGACATCCACCAGAAGGTCGCCGTGGCGTTCCCCGCCCCGCCGCCGTCGGGGGCCGGGCGCCGGGCCGAGAGCGCCGACGGCCGGCGGGTGGCGTACCTCAACGCGGACGGCGACGTCGAGATCCGGGACGCGGAGGCCCCGGCTCGTGTTCTCCCCGGGCGGGAGAAAGACAAGCACGGCCGGTGCACGGTCTTCGACAACGGCCTCTTGGGAACCCAGCTGCTGCTCAGCCGCGACGGACGGATCCTGTGCGACTCCTGCCGGGTCACGGACGTCTGGGACCTCAGCGAACCCGTCCCCCGCCTGGTGGTCCGGACGGGACGCTTGAGAGACACCGCGGGCCGGCCGGTCCTCAGCCCGGACGGCCGGACGCTCGTCTACACCTGGGGGACGGGCGGCACCTTCCGGGGCGACGGGGGCTTCGCCCTCGTCGACGTCGAGAGCGCTCGTCCCGTGGGGCCGGTCGTCGAGGTGAAGTACATGGGAGCCATGGAGTTCAGCCCCGACGGCAGGCGCCTCGCGACGGTCGGCTGGGTCCCCGGCCGCGGCCGCAAGCGAGACTACGAGGTCCAGATCTGGAACGTCGAGGCCCTTCGAGCCGCGCCCCGCCCGTCGCCTTGACGCCGCGCCGGCACCCGGCATAGCCTCCGCGGCGGTCGAGCATCGGCTCTCTCGAGGGTTCTTGCGCACGCTGGGAAGGAACGGTCCGGTCGTCCCCCCGATCGTGTACGGCACGAGCGCCCTCGGGAACCTCTACGCGGCGCGCCCCGACGACGTGAAGCTCGCCGTCCTCCGCGAGATGTTCCGCGACGCGGAAGGGCCGGTCGTCCTCGACTCGGCCGGCAAGTACGGCGCCGGCCTCGCCCTCGAGACGATCGGCCGCGGGCTGCGGGCCCTCGGGGTGCCACCCGAGCGCGTCCTCCTCAGCAACAAGCTCGGCTGGCTTCGGGCGCCGCTGCGCGGGCGAGAGCCGACGTTCGAGCCGGGGGTCTGGTTCGGCCTCGAGCACGACGCGGTGCAGGCGGTCGGCTACGAGGGGATCCTGCGCTGCTGGGAAGAGGGGTGCGCGCTGCTGGGCGCGCCCTACCGGCCCGCGCTCGTCTCGGTCCACGACCCCGACGAGCTCCTCGCGCGGGCGACGACCCCCGGGGAGCGGGAGCGGGCCTGGCGCGAGCTGCTCGGGGCGTACCGCGCGCTCGACGAGCTGAAGCGACGCGGCGAGGTGGCGCTCGTCGGCGTGGGGGCCAAGGACTGGACGGTCGTCCGGTCGCTCGCGGACGCGGTGCCGCTCGACTGGGTGATGCTCGCCTGCTCGTACACGGTCCTGCGGCACCCGCCGGAGGTGGTGGACTTCGTGGACCGGCTGGGCGAGGCCGGCGTCGGCGTCGTCAACTCGGCGGTCTTCCACGGGGGGTTCCTGACCGGCGGCGAGCACTTCGACTACCGGCGGATCGACGCGTCGAGCGAGGAGGGCCGGTCCCTCGTGGCCTGGCGCGAGCGGTTCCACGCGATCTGCCGGGCGCACGACGTGAGCCCCGCCGCCGCCTGCGTGAGCTTCGCCCTCTCGCACCCCGCGGTCGCCTCCGTCGCGCTCAACACCAGCCGCCCGGAGCAGGTGCGGGCGAACGCCGCCCTCGGTGAGGCCCGCCCGCCCGCGCGGTTCTGGTCGGCCATGAAGGACGCCGGCCTCGTGCGGAAGGACTACCCCCATGTCGGCGACGCGTAGCCGCTCGCGACGCCCCCGCGGGAGGCCGGCGTGATCGTCGACGCCCACCACCACTTCTGGCGCTTCGACCCGGTCGAGTACGACTGGATCGGCGACGAGCTCGCGCCCCTCCGGCGGGACTTCCTGCCGGGCGACCTCGAGGGCGAGACCGGGTCCGCCGGCGTGGGCGCGGTCGTGAGCGTCCAGGCCCGGCAGACGCTCGAAGAGACCCGCTGGCTCCTCGAGGTGGCCTCGGCCCACGAGTTCGTCGCCGGGGTCGTGGGCTGGGTGCCACTCGTCTCGGAGACGGTCGGGGACACGCTGGAGACGCTCGCCCGCGAGGCGAAGCTCTGCGGCGTGCGTCACGTGCTGCAGGGCGAGCCGGACCCCCTCTTCGCGCTGCGGGAGGACTTTGGCCGCGGCATCGCCCTCCTGCGGGGCTTCGGCCTCGCCTACGACGTGCTCGTCCACGAGCACCAACTGGAGGCGGCGACGGCGCTCGTCGACCGGCACCCGGACCAGGTGTTCGTCCTCGACCACGCG
>CAYRSS010000107.1:0-4395 GCA_964426945.1 uncultured Phycisphaeraceae bacterium | reverse complement strand
GCTCACCGCGACGGCCGGCGCCGCCGGGGACGGCCCGGGCTCCGCGGATTCCGCCACCCGGGGCGCTGCGGGCGCCATGGGTCCGCGCTCGCCTCGGACCGGCGCTGTCGCGCGGTCGGGGGTGACCGCGCGGGTCGGGACGGAGCGCACAGCGCCGACCTCAGCTACGTCCTTTTTTTTTTCGGCCGGCTCGACGGGCGATTCGGCGGCCGCCGGGGCGCCGGTGCTGAGCTGTTCAATGAGCCGGCGGATGTCGGAGAACTGCCGGCTCATGGCCAGGCGGACGATCGCCGCGTCGGCCAGGGCGCGGGCCGCGCCGCTGAAGCGCGCGTTACGCCGGAGCTCTTCGAGCAGGGCGATCATGTAGACATAGGTGGGCGCGTCGAATTGCTTCGACTGGGCGACGAGCTTCTCACGGACTGACTCGGGCACGTCGACGAGGTCGGTCTGCTCGCCGCAGACGTTCAGCAGCATGAGCGTGCGTACATGCTCGACGACCAGTTCGCAGAAGCGGTCGACGGTGCGGCCGGTCTGCAGGGCGTCGTCGAACGCCGAGATCGCGCCACCCGCGTCGTTGCGGCTGACGGCTTCGATGACCGCGAAGGCCAGCTCGTCGTGCGGCGGCGGGAGGATGTGCTCCATCGTCTCGACGGTGACGGCTGTCGGGTCGTACGAAAGCACCATGTCGAGGATCGATAGCGCGTCGCGCATCGAGCCGTTGCCCAGCCGGGCGACACGGCGGACCGCGGCCTCCTCCGCCTTGACGTTTTCCTTCGCGAGCACCTCGCCCAGGTGCGCGGCGATGGCGTCGGCATCGATCGCGCGGAAGTCGAACCGCTGCACGCGGCTCTGGATCGTCGCGGGCACCTTGTGGAGCTCGGTCGTGGCGAGAATGAACTTGATGTGCGGCGGCGGCTCTTCGAGCGTCTTGAGCAGGGCGTTGAAGGCGCCGGTGCTCAACATGTGGACCTCGTCGATGATATAGATCTTGAACCGCGAGCGCGCCGGCCGCAGCGTCGCGTTGCTCCGCAACTCGCGAATGTTGTCCACGCCGGTGTTGCTGGCCGCGTCGATCTCGACGACGTCCACGTCTTCGCCGCGGGCGACCGAGATGCACGAGTCACACTCGAGGCAGGGGGCCACGGTCGGCCCGTCGCTCTTCAGGCAGTTGAGCGACTTGGCGAGGATCCGGGCCATGGAGGTCTTGCCGACCCCGCGCGTGCCCGTGAACAGGTAGCCGTGGTGGACACGGCCGCTGGTGATGGCGTTCTTGAGCGTGGTCGAAATCGCCGACTGGCCGACCACCTCGTCGAAGGTGTTGCTGCGATAGGCGCGGGCCAGGACGCGATAGGACATCGGGGGATTCGCCGCCAGGGGTCACAGGGCAGGCGGGGCAGGTTCGCGACCGGCGCACCGCGGACGGCGACGAAGCGACTCCCCGGCGTCGAACTTGCTTTGCTGCCCGCTTCGGGCCGATCGCCCCGGACCGGCCGGCCGCCCCGGCGGAGTTTGACGACCAGGCGATCCACGGCACCTGGAAGACTCAGGTGGGCTGCTCGGTCTCCCGCCTGACCCGTTGTCTGACCCGCCCACTGCATGGGGCCTGGTCGTCAAGCTCCGCCGCGACAGGGGGGTCGATCATACCAAGCCGGGCCCCCCGGTCCAGCGATTCCGCCCGCGCGCGACCCCCGTGCCCAATTGGGGGAAAGACCCTAAAGCAGGAATGAAACTCGTGTCCTATACTTGAGAGGGGGCGGCTGATCTGGACCCGGCGTGTCTCACCCCGACAGGGCCCGTCGGCCGCCCCCGTTTTTCCATCCAAGCTCCATCCCGGCTCACGCAGCGCCGGCGATCACCGCGCGACAGCATACGGCTTGTCCATCAAGTGTCGCGGGGCCCACTTTTCTTGCACGCCTGGCGCCGATCCTTCCACGGTTTGCCCTCGGTCCGTGCGTGGATACACTCCAAACCTTGCACGGTGAACAGAGTGTCGGCCGCGCCCGGGAGCATGCCGGGCGGTCGGGCCGGCGAAGGGGCCAGTCCGTGGCGTCGACGTCGGCGCGCCGCCGGTCCCTGATCCGCCCGCAGCGCCGCAACCCATGGCAGACCACGACCGAACTCCCAAGCCCGGCCGTTACGACTTCAACGACATCGAGCGCAAGTGGCAGCGTTACTGGGAAGAGCGCGGCACGTTCCGCTCGCTGAACCCTGGCGATCCCGGCGCCGATGTCAGCCGGCCGAAGTACTACATCCTCGACATGTTTCCCTATCCCAGCGGGGCGGGTCTGCACGTGGGCCATCCGCTGGGGTACTGCGCGACGGACATCGTGGCCCGCTACAAGCGGATGAAGGGCTTCAATGTCCTGCACCCGATGGGCTTCGACGCGTTCGGGCTCCCGGCCGAACAGTACGCCATCGAACACAACGTGCATCCCGCCGACACCACGCGGGCCAACATCGAGACCTATCGTCGACAGCTCCGCATGTTCGGCTTTTCGTATGACTGGTCGCGCGAGATTTCGACCTGCGAGCCGGAGTACTACCGGCACACGCAGTGGATCTTCCTGCAGATGTTTGAGAGCTGGTTCGACGCGGAGGCGCGTTGGACGGATCCGCAGGGCAAGGCCACGACGGGCCGTGCGCGGCCGATCCGCGAACTGGTCGCCGAGTGGGAGTCGGGGCGCTGGGGGGTCAGTGCCTCGCTGGAGCTCGTCCGAGACGCGCGCGCGGGCCGTCGCGAGTGGAAGGACCTTGGCGAGAGCGAGCGACGCGACGCGATCAACCGCCAGCGGCTCGCCTATATCGACGAGGTACCGGTCAACTGGTGCCCGGCGCTGGGGACCGTGCTGGCCAACGAGGAAGTGGACAACGATGGCCGCAGCGAACGCGGCGGTCATCCGGTCTATCGCCGGCCGCTTCGGCAGTGGATGCTGCGGATCACCCGGTACGCGGAACGCCTGCTGGCGGACCTCGACGAGCTGGACTGGCCCGAGCCGATCAAGCTGATGCAGCGCGACTGGATCGGGCGGAGCACGGGCGCGGAGGTCGTGTTCCCGCTGGCGGACTGCTGGAAGGTTGAGAACGGCAGCTGGATTCACACCGGGGCCTCGGCGACAGGCGCCGGCGGGGAGACCGGCCGCGGGACGCCGGTGCCACCGGGTGGCACTCTGGACCAGATCGCCGACGCGGTGCGGGTCTACACAACGCGGCCGGACACGCTCTATGGCGCCACCTACATGGTGCTGGCGCCGGAACATCCGCTGGTCGATCGTATTACGACGGCTGAACATCGCGCCGCCGTGGCGGCGTATGTCCGCACGGCGTCCAACCGCTCCGACCTGGAGCGCACGGCCGAGGCCAAGACGAAGACGGGTGTGTTCACAGGGGCCTATGCGATCA
The DNA here is from genome assembly GCA_964426945.1 of uncultured Phycisphaeraceae bacterium. GTDB lineage: Bacteria > Planctomycetota > Phycisphaerae > UBA1845 > UBA1845 > CAYRSS01. The sequence goes on along the minus strand of CAYRSS010000107.1, from coordinate 996 downwards.
ACCCGGTGAGCGGCGCGCGCACGCCGATCTGGATCGCGGACTACGTGCTGATGGGCTACGGCACCGGGGCGATCATGGCGGTGCCGGGTCACGACCAGCGCGACTTCGAGTTCGCCAAGACGTTCGGACTGCCGATCATTCCCGTGGTCAAGCCCACGCCGGAGTGGCTGCATGGGCAGTTTGCGGAACTGGGCCCTGATCGGGCTTACCTCGAGCGGACGGGCAAGGCCGCGCTGGCCGAGGCGCTGCTGAAGTCGGCGTCCGATTCCTCCGGCATCGTGGGGGGGATCACCGCGCAGAACGCCCGCGCGCTGATCGACGGCGACACAAGCTGGGTTACGCAGGTGCTTTACCCGGCGTGGATGGCCGATCCGGCGATCTTCCGCGACAGTTACGACGGTGAGGGCGAGGGGCTGAATTCTCCGCACGAGGAAGCGCGGCCGCCTTTCAACATCGTGTGCGATCTGAACGGCCTGTCTACGTCCGAGGCGAAGCAGAGGATCACCGAGCATCTCGAACGCATCGGCCTGGGCCGCGGGGCGGTCAACTACAAGCTGCGTGACTGGATCTTCAGCCGTCAGAAGTACTGGGGCGAGCCGTTTCCGGTGCTGCACGGCCCCGACGGCCGAACGGTTGCGGTGGGTGTGGACGAGCTGCCCGTTGCGCTGCCGCCCATGGAAAACTTCAAGCCCACCCCCGCCCCGGACGATGCCGAGGCCCTGCCCGAGCCGCCGCTGGGGCGAGCGAAGGAGTGGGCGACGGTGTCACGCGATGGCACCAACTGGAAGCGCGACCTGAACACGATGCCGCAGTGGGCCGGCTCGTGCTGGTACTACCTGCGGTTCATCGACCCGCACAACGCGGGGCAGTTCTGCGACAAGGCGGCCGAGAGCTACTGGATGCCCGTCGACCTCTACGTCGGCGGCGCCGAGCACGCGGTGCTGCACCTGCTCTACGCGCGCTTCTGGCACAAGGTGCTCTACGACCTCGGCCTCG
>CAYRSS010000106.1:0-4963 GCA_964426945.1 uncultured Phycisphaeraceae bacterium | reverse complement strand
TCGACGAGATCGACAAGATCTCGCGCAAGGACGAGAACCCCTCGATCACCCGCGACGTGTCCGGGGAGGGCGTCCAGCAGGCGCTGCTCAAGATCCTCGAGGGCACGGTGGCCAACGTGCCCCCCCAGGGCGGGCGCAAGCATCCGCACCAGGAGTTCTACCAGATCGACACCACGAACATCCTCTTCATCTGCGGGGGCGCGTTCGTGGGGCTCGACAAGGTCATCGAGCGCCGGGTGGGCAAGAAGACGCTCGGCTTCCGCACCGACGCGAAGAGCCAGGGCGCGGGGAGCCCGCTCGACAAGGCGAACCTCCTCGGCCAGATCCAGCCGACCGACCTCATCAAGTACGGGCTCATCCCCGAGTTCGTGGGCCGCCTGCCCGTCGTCGCCACGCTCCACGACCTCGACAAGCCGGCCCTCGTCCAGATCCTCACCCAGCCCAAGAACGCGATCACCCGCCAGTACCAGCGCCTCTTCGAGTACGAGAACGTCAAGCTGCGCTTCGCGGACGACGCGCTCGAGGCCATCGCCGAGCTCGCCATCCAGCGCAAGATCGGCGCCCGCGGGCTGAGGATGATCATCGAGGACCTGATGCTCGACCTCATGTACAACCTGCCCTCGATGAAGAAGGTGCGGGAGTGCGTGGTCACGCGCGACGTGGTCCTCGATCGCGAGAAGGCGATCACGCTGATCGAGAAGGCGGGATAGCCCCCTCTCGCGAGCGGGGCGTGCTACCTTTGGAGTCGCCGGCGCCCTCGCGCGCCCGGCGGGAGCGAGCCAATGTTCGGGCGTGACAAGAACGACCGGGTCGAGACCCTGCCCATGGTGCCGCTGCGGGACGTCGTCGTCTTCCCGCACATGATGATCCCGTTCGTCATCGGGAGGCAGAGCTCGATCCGGGCCCTCGAGATCGCGCTCGCCCGGGGCAAGCGCCTCTTCCTCTCTGCGCAGCACGACGCGAGCCGGGACAACCCGGGGCCCGAGGAGATCTACACCCTCGGCACCGTGTGCAGCATCGTGCAGAGCCTCAAGCTTCCCGACGGGAACGTGAAGGTCCTGGTGGAAGGTCTCGAGCGGGCGCGCGCCCTCGAGTTCCGCGAGGAGTCGGGGGCCACCCGGGTCGTGGTCGAGATCGTGCCCCGCTCCGAGGAGACCGCGGAGGGCCTCGAGGCCCTCATGCAGAAGGTCATCGCGCTGTTCGAGCAGTACGTGAAGCTCTCGAACAACCTCCACTACGACGCGATGCTCGCCGCGGTCCGGGTGGAGGACCCCGGGCGCCTCGCCGACACCATCTCGTCCCACCTCGCGGTGGGCGTCGAGGAGAAGCAGAACCTCCTCGAGATCTTCTCCGCGCAGGACAGGCTCGCCCGCGTCGGCGCGATCCTCGAGGCCGAGGTCGACAAGCTCAACGTGGACCGCCGCATCCAGGGCCGGGTCAAGAAGCAGATGGAGCGCGCCCAGAAGGAGTACTACCTCAACGAGAAGATGAAGGCGATCCAGAAGGAGCTCGGGCGCAAGGACGACCGCACGAGCGAGGCGGACGAGCTGCGGAGGAAGGTCGAGCAGGCGCGGATGCCGAAGGAGGCGGAGGAGAAGGCGCTCCAGGAGCTCAAGCGGCTCGAGGCGATGCCCCCGATGTCGGCGGAGGCGACCGTCTCCCGCAACTACCTGGACTGGCTGATCGCGGTGCCCTGGAACCGAAGGACCCGCGAGCGCAAGGACCTGCACGCCGCCGAGCAGATCCTCAACGACGACCACTACGGGCTCGAGAAGGTCAAGGAGAGGATCGTGGAGTTCCTCGCGGTCCGCCAGCTCGTGAAGGACCCCAAGGGGCCGATCCTGTGCTTCGTCGGCCCCCCCGGGGTGGGCAAGACGTCCCTCGCCCGCTCGATCGCCCGCTGCACCAACCGCAAGTTCGTGCGCCTGTCGCTCGGCGGCGTGCGCGACGAGGCGGAGATCCGCGGTCACCGGCGCACCTACATCGGCGCCTTCCCCGGCCAGATCATCCAGATGATGAAGAAGGCGGGCAGCCGCAACCCCGTCTTCCTCCTCGACGAGGTCGACAAGATGTCGATGGACTTCCGGGGCGACCCCTCCGCCGCCCTCCTCGAGGTCCTCGACCCCGAGCAGAACCACACGTTCAACGACCACTACCTCGACGTCGAGTTCGACCTCTCGTCCGTGTTCTTCATCGCCACCGCCAACGTGCTGCACACGATCCCCCAGGCCCTGCAGGACCGCCTGGAGGTGATCCGCCTCCCCGGCTACACCGAGCGCGAGAAGGTGGAGATCGCCCGCCGCCACCTCATCCCCAAGCAGCTCAAGTCGCACGGGCTCGGGGAGGCGAACGTCTCCTTCTCCGACGACGCGCTCGAGCAGCTCCTGCGCCGGTACACCCGCGAGGCCGGGGTGCGCAACATGGAGCGCGAGATGTCGACCATCCTGCGCAAGGTGGCGCGCAAGGTCGTGCTCGAGGGCCGGGAGTTCTCGGCCGAGGTCACGGCCGAGAACCTCTCCGAGTACCTCGGCGTGCCGCGCTACCGCGCCACGCAGCAGGAGGAGCGCCACGAGGTGGGCCTCGCCACCGGCCTCGCCTGGACCGAGGTGGGCGGCGAGATCCTCCCGATCGAGGTCACCCTCATGCCGGGCAAGGGCGCCCTGCGCCTCACCGGGAAGCTCGGCGACGTGATGCAGGAGTCGGCCCACGCCGCGATGTCCTTCGTGCGCTCGCGGGCCGAGCAGTTCGGGATCCCGCGCGAGTTCAACCGCAAGGTCGACGTGCACATCCACGTCCCCGAGGGGGCGATCCCCAAGGACGGCCCCTCGGCGGGGATCACGATGTGCACCGCGCTCGTCTCCGCGCTCACCCGCGTGCCGGTGCGCCGCGACGTCGCGATGACCGGGGAGATCACGCTGCGGGGCAAGGTGCTCCCGATCGGCGGGGTGAAGGAGAAGCTGCTCGCCGCCCACCGGATCGGGGTGGCGGTCGCGATCCTTCCCCGCGAGAACGAGAAGGACCTCGCGGACGTGCCCAAGAACGTCCTCGAGGGCCTGCAGGTCCAGCTCGTCGACCACGTCGACGAGGTCCTCAAGATCGCCCTCCTCCCCCCGGAGGCCCCGGCCGCGGTCGCGGCCGGCGAAGCCGGGGACGAGATGGGCCGGGTGCCGGACGGCATGACCCACTGAGGCGGCGGACCGCCCCGATCCGCTCTCTCGCGGGGCGCCGCCGCGACGACCAGTTGAAGCACAGAAGCGTGACCTTCTCCGGGAGCGCCGCCTCCCCCGACCAGTTCCCGCGCGACGGCCTGCCCGAGGTCGCGTTCCTCGGCCGCTCGAACGTGGGCAAGAGCAGCCTGCTGAACGCCCTCGCCGGCGTCCGCGGGCTGGCCCGGGTGTCCTCCGCCCCCGGGCGGACCCGCGCGGTCAACTTCTTCCGGGTCGAGGGGGTGGAGAAGCCGGGCGGACGCGGGCGGGGCGACCTCTACCTCGTCGACCTGCCGGGCTACGGCTACGCGAAGGCCTCCCGCGACGTCCGGGAGAGCTTCGAGCGCATCGCCGTCTCGTACCTCGCCGGCCGGGAGCCGCTGCGCCTGTGCGTGTTCATCGTCGACGCGCGCCACGAGACGACCGAGCGGGACGAGACGCTCCGCGCCTTCCTCTCCCACCACGGCCTCCCCTACCTGATCGCGGCGAACAAGGTGGACGCGCTCTCCCGGGGCGAGGCCGCGCGGCGACTCGGCGCCCTCGCCCGCGGGGTGGGACGCGGCGCGACGGCGGTGCTCGGCGTGAGCGCCGAGCGGGGGGAGGGCACGGAGGCCCTCTGGAACACGATCCGGGGCGCGGCGTTCGCGCCCCGCGGCACGGGCGCCGCGGAGCCCGCACGACAGGGACACGATGGACACTGACAACGAGCCGCGGGACGAGGCCGCGCGGGACGAGCCCGCGCCTCCGAAGCTGGAGCTCTCCGCCCTCAAGGCGATGGGCATCCAGGAGCTCACGGCCCTCGCCGTGGAGTCCGGCCTCCCCGATGCCGCGGGCTCCCGCAAGAACGACCTCATCTTCCGCATGCTCCAGGCGCAGGCGCGCCGCAGCGGGCTGCTCTTCGCCGAGGGCGTCCTCGAGATCATGCCGGACGGCTACGGCTTCCTGCGCGCGCCGCAGTCGAGCTACCTCGCCGGCCCCGACGACATCTACGTCTCGCCCTCCCAGATCCGGCGCTTCGAGCTGCACACCGGCGACACGGTGAGCGGACAGGTGCGCCCGCCCCGCGAGGGCGAGCGCTACTTCTCCATGATCAAGGTCGAGGCGGTGAACTTCGACCCGCCGGAGTCGGCGAAGGAGAAGGTCCTCTTCGACAACCTGACGCCTCTGTACCCGAGGGAGCGCCTCCGGCTCGAGGCGGCCCCGGACGACATGACCGCGCGGGTCCTCGACATGATGACGCCCCTCGGCAAGGGCCAGCGCGGCCTCATCGTGGCCGCCCCCCGCACCGGCAAGACCCTCATCCTCCAGAACATCGCGAACTCGATCGCCCGCAACCACCCGGAGGTCATCCTCATCGTCCTGCTCGTGGACGAGCGGCCGGAAGAGGTCACCGACATGCAGCGGACGGTGAAGGGCGAGGTCGTCTCCTCCACGTTCGACGAGCCCCCGACCCGCCACGTCGCGGTGGCGGAGATGGTCATCGAGAAGGCCAAGCGCCTCGTCGAGCACAAGCGCGACGTCGTGATCCTGCTCGACTCGATCACCCGCCTCGCCCGCGCCTACAACGCGATCGTCCCCTCCTCGGGGAAGGTCCTCTCGGGCGGCGTCGACGCGAACGCGCTGCAGAAGCCCAAGCGCTTCTTCGGCGCCGCCCGCAACATCGAGGACGGCGGCTCGCTGTCGATCATCGCGACCGCCCTCATCGAGACCGGCTCGCGCATGGACGACGTGATCTTCGAGGAGTTCAAGGGCACCGG
>CAYRSS010000105.1:0-5060 GCA_964426945.1 uncultured Phycisphaeraceae bacterium | reverse complement strand
GTCGAGCAGGTCGATCACCTTGGGGGCCCACTCGCACATCTCCTTGACCGGCGGCTGGTGCTGGAGGAAGTCGCCGCCGTAGCAGGTGTCGTCGAAGTGGAGGTACTCGTTGTCGCCCTGCTGGCGGGTGTACTCGTTGACCGAGTTGATGCCGCCCTGGGCGCAGACGCTGTGCGAGCGCTTCACGGGGACCATGCTGATGAGGTCGACGTGAATGCCGAGCTCGGCCAGCTTCATGCTCGCGGCGAGGCCGGCCAGGCCGCCGCCGATGACGACTACGTTCTTGCTAGCCATTAAAACCTCTTCGAGGAATTGCCAATTTCCAATGACGGATGCAGCGAACTGGCCTCTTCATGGGGAATTGGACCCTGGCAATTGGGAATTCACCTGCGCGGTTGCTGTCCCCGGCGGTGCCTTGAAGTTCTTGAACCCGGTCAGCGCCCCGAGCCCGATCAGGCCCAGGACAATGCCGAAACCGGCACAGAGGTACCCCGACACGCGCTGCGTCTGCGGGCGGATGGTGATGCCCCAGGTGATCAGCGCGGTCCACAGGCCGTTGGCGAGGTGGAACACGGTCGCCACGATGCCGACGGCGTAGAACGGGGCGATCCACCAGGCCCGCTGGATCGCGGCGGCCGTGGTCGCCGCCCCTGAAGGGGCGCCGTCGGTGTGAAGCTTGAACTGGCCACCGCCGGGGATCGGGTTGCCCAGCCAGTGCATCTGGTACACGTGGTACAGAATGAACACGAGGGCGATGTACGCCGTGACGCGCTGCAGCGTGTAGCGGATGTTGCCGCCGTAGCGGTACTGCTGAGCGTTGGGCGCGGCGGTGTAGGCGATGACGATGCCGACGAGGGTGTGGAAAAGCAGCGGGATGAAGATCCCGACGATCTCCACCGGCACGAGCAGCGGGCCGAGGGCGTGGATGCGCTCGACCGACTTCTGGAACTCCGCCCCGTCCTTCGAGGCCAGGATCGAGGCGTTCGTCGCCAGGTGCATGACGAGGAACACGCCGAGCGGGATGAGACCGCTCAGCGAGTGCAGCCGCCGGATGAGGAAGTAGTGTTTCTGCGAGAAACTGAGGGCGGACTCGCCGCCGCCCGTGCTGTGGGACTTGTGCTCGGCCACCGTGGACGCACCTCCCGGCGGATCGACCGGCAGAACCGGCCGTCCGGACGAACCTCGTTTCGAACCCGGGCGGGATTCTAGTGGCGGCGGGCGAGGGGAGCAAACGCACAAAGGGGGCGCGATCTGCGACCCCAGCGGCATGTCGACGAGCAGCGGCCGGTCAAGCGATGACGGGCAGCGAGACCCCGCGTCGCCGGGCTCTATCGCGAAGATCGGGCATCTCGTCGTAGGTCCGGCCGTTGAGCTCCCGGCCGGTCTTGTGCTTGCGGACGCCGCCCCACTGCTTGAAGAAGAACGCGACGCGGGCGGTGCGGCATTGGCGCCGGATGGCGTCGACCCAAGACCGGTGCATCGGGCGTGCCCCCGGGCCGGACTCGCCGCCGACGATGACCCAGTCAATCCCGGTCAGCGGCAGGGCCTCAAGCGGACCGATGAGCGGCTCGCAGGACAGGAAGCGGACGGCGGCGCCAACCTCCTGCAGGTCGGCCACCCGGTGAAGGACGCGGTCATCCTCGATGCTGACGCCCATCCAGACGTTCGACGGCCACCGCAGGCGGTCGGCCAGCTCGCGCAGGCGGGCGCTGCGCTTGGTGAGCACCTGGAAGGTGTGCTGCGGGCAGGCCGCCATGGTGTCGAAGACAGCGCGAATGAACTCGAACGGCACCTGCTCGTGGAACAGGTCGCTCATCGAGTTGACGAAGATGACCCGCGGCCGGCGGAGGCGTTGGGGCAGATCGACCAGATCCGGATGGAGCGTGAGGCGGAACTCGTCGCGGTAGCGCTCGCTGCCCATGGCGTGGAGGCGCTTGGCCATGCGCTCGGCGTAGCAATGGCGGCAGCCCTCGCTCACCTTGGTGCAGCCGGTGACGGGGTTCCAGGTGAACTCGGTCCATTCGATTGTGCTCGCCCTAGGCATATCGTCACTGCGCTTTGAACCGGATCGCTCGCACTGCTTTGTCGCTGAAGGTGCCCTTCCGCCGACTCTGAACCGATGGAGCCAGTATCGGCTCGATCAGATCCTGTTCCTCCAGACATTTGAGCATTTTCTTAGCGTCATCGAAAGGGGTGTCGTTGAGCGCATAATCGTCCAGTGCGGCGAGCGGCACCAGCTGGCCCAGGAAGCTGCTATGCATGGAGGGCGCAAAGTCCGCCGGGGCGTCGAACCGAAACAGGCGGCCCTGCCCAAGGTCAGCACCCGAGAACGAATAATCTCCGGTTTGATCGACGGTTCTCATGGCCTCCTTCATCTTCTTGAGGCCCAGGGCATGGCCACTGGCAAATACGAGGTAGTAATTAAGCGACCCCTTACGTCCGCGCATCTCGAAGGAAAACACATACTTTCCTCTCGGCAGCGTTCGAAGTCGGCTCTTGTAGAGAGCCAGCAATCGCCGGCACATCACGTCCGTATCAGCAACATCGGATGTGAGCGGTCGCCAAGACTCATCGCCGAAGATCGTTGCCAGATTCGTATCACGGCCGGCAGCGCTTCCAGCTTGGAGGATTCTGTTAATCCCATCCGCATCGAAGTTCAAGAGCACCTCGGAGCATGGACTGTTTAGAATGCCCGCGACCGTCTTAAACGGAACTCCGGTAGCTCCGAAGGGATCAATGAACGCGAACAGTGGGCAAGCCGAGGAAAACGCCCACGGCATTTCCTGCTGAATGGACGCGACTCCCGCCTCAAAGGCAGACTGAAAGAACGAGCAGTGGACACGCTGATGCTTGGGGATGTCCGCAATTGTAGTCTGAAGCCGGCGCAGGACATCTGGGTCTTTATCGATGAAAGCGAAATAGACATCTCCAGCAGTCCACTTGCTCGCGTTCTGCTGGAGAATCGAGTTTGCGATCCGAATCGCGACAACTGGCGAACCCTCTGGATGGTTCGAGTAGACTCCCGGTCCAGCGAAGCCGTCAATGTACAGAATCTTCCGGTTCTGGCCGGCTTTGGTCGCCCCAAGAATGGAAAACCAGGCCTTAAGATAGGCTTCCAGCAAGGCGATCTTCGCTTTGGTGTGGCGCTCGGCGGCCCAGACCGGGCCCGGCTTTGCCGTTGACATAAACTGCTCCGATATCCCGAGGCCTCGTCTACTCGTGCTGCGTCCTGAACAACCCGAAGACGATCCCCTCCGGGTCGGCCAGCAGCGCGTACCGCCCGACGTTCGGGATGTCGCTGGCGGGGACGAGGACCTTCGCCCCGCCCTTCACGGCCTTGTCGACCGTGCCGTCGACGTCGCTCACCATGAAGTAGACGTTCATGCACGGCCCGGGCGTGCCCGGCGGGGTCTGGAAGAGGCCGCCGTTGGGCTCGGCGCCGGGGTTGATGATGGTGTAGCCCGGCATCGAGGCGTCGTCGAAGCTCCAGTCGAAGATCGACGCGTAGAACTTCCGCGAGGCCTCGGGGTTGGCGGTCATGATCTCGAAGTGGCAGAGGGGGTTGGGCATGCTCTGGTCTCCTGGTGACCGCACCACGCGGCGATGGCTGATCCTAACAAAAACCTACTTTGCACGTCAAGGGGCCAGGAAGCTACGGCCTTCCCGCTCGCTCTCGCATACTCCTGATCCTTCCCGATCGGCCGCCTCATCGAGCCAGTACAGCAGCATCGGCTTGTTCGCCCAACTGATGCGCGATGGGCGCCCGCTGACGGCCCAATTGGCGGACAGGTCGTTGCCGCACACTGGACCCGGGCGATGGGCTTTCGAGAGCGTGCACCATCGAAGCCACTCGGGCGGCGTCCAGTCCGCAATCTGCACGGGCTCCCTGTAGGATGAAGGCTCGTCCTTGACGGCGAGGATCGCGACGCAGCCGGACTCCTGTTCCAGACGCTCAATCCGCGGCCGCAAGTTCTTGTACAACACCACCCGCCATCGGCGAAAGTCCATCGGTGGGCAGCAGTACGGCGCCGGCTCAGCGAGCACCGCCAGTTCTTCGCATTCATTTTCCGGCGATGCCAGCGCCTCCGCCACAGCTCGACGAGTGTAGAACCCCCCATGCGTGGAGGAGGAGTCAGCGAGAAAACTGGCCACGTAGAGCCACGCCATCACCCCCACCCAGCACACGACAATCGACGCCGGAACCCAGTTGACGATCCGCCGCAGGCCGCTGCGGTAGCGGCCGAGCAGGCACGCGCAGGCGATCGCCAGGGCCGTGTTGGTGAAGATCCCGAACCGGCCATACTCGGCCGGCTTGCCCGCGCCGATGAGCACGAACTGCAGGAAGAACACCGCGGCCGGAACGGCGAGGATGAGGAATTGGGGGTTGGGGGTTGGGGATTCGGGATTGGGGGATTGGTGGGCGGCGCCTGCCAAATGACCGGCGGGGACGCCGATCCCACAGGGTTCGGGGGAATGGTGGGCGGTGCCCACCCTACGCGCATCCGCCATCGCCCCGCCGCGCCAAATGCGCCGCAGGGCGATCACCATCCCGATCGCCCCGAACACGACGACGGGCAGGCCCGCGCCCTCGATGGTCAGCTCTAGCACGCGAACGAAACCCTCGACGATCCGATCGATCTCGTACATCGCCAGCGAGTTGCCGAAATTGCTCCGCAGAATCTCCCGCCGCGACGGCACGATCGCGTTGATCACGACGTAGGGGTTGGTCAGCACGTACGCAAAGCCGGCGACGAGGACACCGGAGGCGAAACGCCAAAAAGCCAAAAAGCCAAAACGCCAGGACAAGAGAACACTCTCTTCATTTTGGCGTTTTGACTTTTTGACGTTTTGGCGTTTTTCAAGCATCGCCACCAGCGGAATCAGCGCGAAGATCGGCAGGGAGGAGATGACCATGCCCATCGCCGCACCGCAGCAGAGGCACATCAGGAGGAAGAATGGCGAATGGCGGATGGCGAATAGCGAGTGCAGAACGCCGCGTCCCTCCCCCAATCCGCAATCCGCAATCCGCAATCCGCAATTCCCCACGTGCTTCATCCCGC
>CAYRSS010000104.1:0-5106 GCA_964426945.1 uncultured Phycisphaeraceae bacterium | reverse complement strand
TCTGCCGGGTGTGAACGATGATGCCCTGGCCGGGCACCATGTTCGCCTTGAACCAGTCCATGGCGCGTTCGTAACTCGGCTTCTTCTTCGGCCAGAAAAGCATGTTCAGGATCCTTGCTGCAGGCTCAATTCGTGGGTTCGGTAATGCGCAGGACCTGATTGGTCCCGATATTGGTCAATTCCTGGCGGGCACCGCTCGGCCATTGCACGACCACGCGCTCGGCTTGAGCGTGCTTGCCAAGACCAAAATGCAGACGGCTCTGGTTCTGGCTGCGATGGTGGATGCCGCCATCCTGCACGCGGGTCTGCGTGACGCCGTCGGCGATCACCAGCACGCGGGCGCCGATGCCGTCGCGGTTCGAGCGCGTGCCCTGCAGGTCAATCTGTAGCCAGCGGTTGTCGTTACCAGTGTTGCGCAGCAGTCGGTAGGCGCCGTGGTCCGAGGGCAGCCCGAGGCTGCGCCCCATGCTGCCGCCGGTGGCGACGAGAACGTCGATGAAGCCGTCGCCGTCGAAATCCGCTGTCGTCACGCTGTCGCCCACACCGGCGCGCGGCAGGGCCACGCCGTTGCCGAGGGGTTGCGCCTCGAACTCACCGTCCCCCTGGTTGATCAGCAACTGGCTGCCGAGCATGCCGACGTCGCCCGAGTCCAGGATAAACAAGTCGAGCAACATGTCGTTGTTGAAGTCCGCAGCGACCACGTTCATGGCGGCGATCGGGGTCTTGTTGATGCCGCGCTTGTCGCTCTCCTCGACCAGCTTGCCAGCGCGGTTCATGAACAGGCGCTGCGGAGCCTGTTCGGCGCGTTCGGCATCGCCTTCGGCCTTCACGTCGGAAAGGGCCTGTTCCGCTGCAATCGACAGTTGCACCTGCACATTGCGGTTGCGCCCTTCCGGGCTGGTGCCAGGGCCGACCAGCGCCACGCGCCAGCGGTCCGGCGCCTCGAAACCGATGCGCAATTCGGGGCGTTCGGCGATGCCCGTAGCCAGCCCCGCGAAATCAGGCGCTGCAGGGTCGAGCACGAACTCCAGCGCCGCGGGCGGCTGGCCCTGCGCCCCCAAGCGAATGCTCTGCAGGCTCATCAGCCCGGGCGGCAGTTTCGGCGCCACCACCAGCTTGAGCTTGCCCGTAGCGCGGAACGAGAACGTCGTGGCTTGGGCGGTCTCTGCCTCCTTCACCGTCAGGTCGGCGATCAGCGTCTTGTCGTCCGGCCGCCCGAACGCCACCTTGCCCGACGGGTTGCGGCGGGCCAGGAAGAGGTCGATGTTGCCGTCGTTATCGAAATCGCCCGCGGCGATGTCCTCGAAGGCCGACACCGGCAGCAGGTCGAGTTCCTGCGCGGGCTGGGTGCGTGTGCTGAAGATCTGTGCCGAAAGGTTGTTGCCGGCTACACGGCAGACGACCTCGGGATGCGCGTCGTTGTCGAGCTCGGTGACGATGCAGAAGGGAACGGTGCGCGCGCGGAAGGCGAGCGCCTGCAGCGTCTCCTCGAAGCGGCTGCCTCGCTGCAGGAAGGTGAAGGGCGGTTCGACCTTATCGAAACGGGTCTCGGCGCCCTGGATCAGATCGAGCTTGCCGTCGCCGTCCACGTCGAGCCACAGCGGCATGCGGGTACGGCCCAAGGGGTTGTTCACGCCCCGCGCCTCGGCCACTTCTTGAAAGCGTCCGCCCTGGTTGAGGAACAGGCGCTTGGGCTCTTCTCCCACACCCATCTTGGCGCCGGTGAGCTGAACCAGGTCCTGCCGGCCATCGTTGTCCAGGTCGGCCCACGCGGCGCCGTGGCTGTCGTCGCCCGTGTAATCGGTACTGAACCAGTGCTGTGTGACATCCTCGAAGCGCCCACCGCCGGCGTTGCGCAGCAGTTGGGGGCGGTTCAGGTGGTTGGTCAGGTACAGGTCGGGAAGGCCGTCTCCGTCGGCGTCGCCCCAAGCCACGCCGTGGGTCATACCGACCAATGTGCCTAAGCCGGCCGCTGTGGATGCGTCCTCGAAAGCTGGCGCTTCAATCTCACCCGAACAACCCACCAGAAGCACGGACAGCGCGGCGACCGCGGCGGCCACCGGGCGAATACCTCCGATGCCCCTCAGGCGTCTGCCCGTCGGCAGAAACGATGTCGTGCCCATTCAATTGGCCTCCGTGGCGAGCGGCTTGATGCGCGCGAGCTCCGAATAGATCTTCCAGCGCTCTTCGTAGAACCGCGGCCGGGACTGGTGCAAGGCCACGCCGGGGACCGCCTCCGAAGCACACTCCCAGATCTGGCCGATGTTGTGGATCATCGGTCGGCGTACCCCGGAGTAACTCAGCACGATGTCCTCGCCGTTCATCAAGGTTCGCTGGTTGGTGATGCCAAGCAGCGGGCAAAGCCGGAAGTACTCATCGAGGTGCTCGCGCGTGAAGGCGAACAGCCCGTTCAGGATATCGACGGGCCCGCTCGCGTTGCGCCTGTGTGCAAACGGCCATTCCTGCGACGGATCCTTCTCCTGCACGAGCGCGGCACCGAAAATTCCATGCGGTCGATCCGGCTGCTGGCGCAGGTTCCAGTAGATCCACTGCAACTGCGCAGGGTGCAGGAAGATGTCGTCATCCACGCGAAGGTAATAGCGCGACCGATACTCCTGGGCCAGCTCCAGGCTGATACCCACCCCAGAAGGTTCCGGCTGGTCGATCAGGATCAGCCTCGGATCCTTCACCTTGACGTAGTCCGCCATCCGGTAGGCCTGGCTGTTGTTCGAAATGATCATGCTCCCCACGAAGCCGGCGCGCAGCGCGTATTGCGCAATCTGGCCGACGTTCTGCGGTCGCTTGTGGTTGAGCACGATGATCGTCAGCTTCTCGTCATCCGGGACGTCGCTGCCCACCATCGGTGACGCGCTGGCGCTGTGGTGTCGGACGAGCAGTTCCCACGCAAAGTTTGCGAAGGCCCCCACACGGGCCAAGCCCTTGTGGCTATTGTCGGTTTGCCACGCGGTGGCGAGCTGAAAAAACCAGAATGCGTTGCGATGCTTCATCTGATATGAACCGTCCTGTCGTGTGCCAATTCTTTCTGGGCCCCAGTCACGCCCGCGCTGCCTTGCTCAATGATGCCGACGGAATCTCCGGTAGTGGGGTGGCGAACCCCGCGAAAGTCCGGGCTGACATGACCTGAGGGGGCGTGGAAACGCACACCGCGACGCACGATAACCACTTCTCCTCCCACGCTTGCGCGAGTGACACCGTGCGCATGTGCAATTTCTTAAGGGAATTGATGGGCGCAACGCGCAACTCCGCCGAAGAACAACGGATAGGGAGGGCGTTCGCTGGCGTAGAGAATGCTCACGGATTGCAAGCGGTCCATTCAGCGCAGCCGAGAGACTCCAGGGGCGCTCGCCGAGGCGTTCCGGCTCGCCTTCCATTCCTGCCCCAGTTCGCGCACCACGTCGGGGCAGTCGCCAAAGCGCCGAAGCCAGAAATCGCGAAATCCCATTGCCGCCGCACGGTTCCGCGGGTCGTGAAACGCTGCGCGCACCGACCACCACCATCCGCGAAGCGGGGACGGATTGACTCGGGGAAAGCTCAGCAGCGGACGGACGAATCGCCGCAGCAAAAGCCGGCTGCTGGATAAGTAGATACGCATACGCAACGCCCAGCCCGTATTGCGCTGCGCCCAGAGCAGGCGATTGCGAGCGCTGAAGTACTCCTTCAGCGGGGAATCCTCTCCTCCGAACGAAACCGAGATCTTGTGCCAGAGCTTCGCTTCGGGCACGTAAGCACAGCGAAAGCCGGCGCGCTTGGCGCGGCTGCAGAAGTCGATCTCCTCGTTGTTCAGGAAGAAGGCCGGTTCGAGCAGGCCGACCTTCTCGAACACCTCCCCCCGAATGAACATTGCGCATCCGATCACCCATTCCGTCTCGGTTAATCTGTCGTACTGGCCAACGTCAATCTCGCCAGCTCCATACTCGCCAAAACTGAGCGTGTTGGAATCCCAGTAGCCCCCTGCGTACCACAGCACATCCTTGTGATCGTGGTAGTAAATCTTGGCGCCAAACACACCACACTCAGGCATGCGGTGCGCAGCATCCATGAAGGCCGCGAGAATTCCGGGTGCAACGATTGTGTCGTTGTTCAAGAGGAAAACGAATTCCGCGCCCGAGTCGACCACATGGCGAATCGCAGAATTATTCCCGCCGGCAAAGCCGAGATTCGCCCCGTTCTCGATCAACTCGACCCAGGGGTAAGCGCGTCGGATCGCCCCAAGCGAATCGTCTGTGGAGCCGTTGTCTGCGACGATGATGCGTACGTTAGCGTAGTCGATCGAGGAAACCGACTCTAGGCACGCCAGGGTATCGTTCCGCCCGTTCCAGTTCAGGATGACCAGCGCGATCTCGGGCGCATCAGTGCGGGCGTCGTTAGTTCGCGTTTTCGGCGGAACGGTCATTTTGTGGGCAGGCGCAAAGCAGCTCTGAAAAGCTCTACGATGGATCTGAATCGCTCGACCGTACGCCAGAAAACACGACGAAGCTCAAGTGATTGGCCGCTCCTCGCCGCCGGGGCGATTTCTGAAGCCAGCCCGGATGCGCTTCGCGCAGATACTGCCTGATCTGCTTCCGCCAGCGCTTCACGGGTTGCCTGGAGGTAGGCATGACCGTGCTTTAGATCGGGCTCGAGATGACACCCTTCAGCCCATTCGTTCCAGGCATTGATGAATACCAGTCGCTCCTCTCCCGCAAGGTTGGCCCGCGTCTGGGCGATCGCAGCGCGCAGCCAACGTTTGTATATTGCCGGTGTGGAGCCGATGAGGATACGGCCATCCTTTTCACGTCGTGCCGCGTTATCCCACATTGGTGCCACGCATCGAAAGCGCGTGTACGCGACAGGCGCGCGACGCATTCGTGATTCCGCAATCACCGGATACCTCAGGACCGTATGCTGGCTGAAGGCTCTCGGCAAGATGCCGATCTCGCTCAACCGCCTTGACACTGGTCCGGAGAACACAGCCTTTCCGACCTCCCGATTGTCAGGCGAAAACTCGACGGCCGCATCGAAACCTATCGTGGTTGGATCGATGCCCGCCACGAAATTCTCGACCCTCGCCAGGTACAACTCACCCAGCCCCGCTTCGCGCGCAAC
>CAYRSS010000103.1:2367-5406 GCA_964426945.1 uncultured Phycisphaeraceae bacterium | reverse complement strand
GGAGGATTCCTCCCCGAAGACGGAGAGGCCGCCGCTGCCGGAATCAGGGTAATAGATCCGCATGATCATGCGGATCGTGGTGGTCTTGCCGGAACCGTTAGGCCCGATGAAGCCGTAGATACTCCCCTGCGGCACGCGCAGGGAGAGATCGTCCACGGCGGTATGCTGGCCGAACGTCTTGGTGACGCTGCGGATTTCGACGACGTTCACAGGATGCCCCGCGCCGCCGAGTGCCGACTGCTGGCACTCGCCCGGCGCGGAGCATCATAGCGGGACTGCGAGCTTCTTCCAACGTACAGAGCCGTCGGACCTGTGCGACAGGAGCGCACAGCGGCCGACATCTCCGTGCACGCGTATCACCCGGCGCGGCGGACACGACGCGGCCGCAGGCGCGAGATGCCGGCCAGCGCCGAGACCAGCCCCATCAGCGAAGCCGATCCGCCGGCGCCGCACATCGCCGCGCCCGGCGCTCGCGTCGGCCCGGACGTATCGTCCTGGCCGACCGAGGGGTTCTTGTCCGGGATGATCGTGCTGCCCAGCGAGCCGGTGCCGCCGACGGTGTCGGGCGACTCATCGGGATTCTCGGTCGGATCCACCGGATCGGGCTCGTCGCCAGGATCCTCACCGCCACCGTCTCCCGCGGGATCGACCACAACGTTATTCGGGTCTTCGACCCCCGACGGTACGATCGGATCGTCCTCAACCGGATCCTCGTCGGAGAACCCGCAGCCGCGAAGTCCGGGTTCACCCTTGGCGGGGTCGTCCGGGCAGCCGTCTTCACAGTCGAGCAGGCCGTCGGCGTCGCTGTCGAGGTCTGCCGCACCGCACCCGCAGGCACCGGGTTCCGCCTTCTCCGGGTCGGCCGGGCAGCCGTCGGCTGCGTCGGGCACGCCGTCGCCGTCGGCATCAGCGGGTGGAGCCACCGGCGTCTCGTCATCCCCGTCGTCGCCACCGCCGCTGGGCGGGGGCGGAGGAGGCGGAGGATCGTCATCCGGCGGCGGGTCGTCATCGGGCGGCGGCGGATCGTCGTCCTGCGGCGCCTCGTCGTTATCGGTAATGGTCACGGTGACCGGGTTGTTCAGCCCGGCCAGCGTGGCATGGGTCGGCGACGCCAGCGTCACCGAGAAACTCTCGTCGGCTTCGTCCTCGCTGTCGTCGAGCAGCGTGACAGAGAGGCTGCGCGATAGCTGGCCCGGCTGGAACGTCAGCGTGCCGGTCGCGGCGGTGAAGTCGGCGCCGGCCACGGCCGTGGCCCCGCTGGTCGCGTAGTTCACCGTCACCGTCTCGGCCGAGCCCTGGCTGAGTCGCACGAGCAGCGTAAAGCTTCCGGCCCCCTCTCCGTAGGTGTAGCTCGGAGCGAGGAAGTCGACGGTCGGCTCGACCACCGTGAAGGCGACCGCCCCGCCGTTCGCCGTGGACCACGCCCCGGCGCCGACGGCGTCGATAGCCGCCACGCGCCAGTAATACGCACCGGGCGTCAGCTTCTGCCCGGCGACGCCTACGGCGTAGCTGCCACTGCCTGCCGCCTCGCCGATAGTGAACTGGCGTGTGCCCTGGGCCTGGCCGGCCGAGGTGTAGTCCACCACCGGCGAGGCGAAATCCGCCGCGTCGTCCACCTGCACGTGGAAGCGCAGATGCTCTCCCGCGTCCGGATCGCTCACACCGAACTCGAGTGTCGGGGTCTTGTCGGTCGAGGAGCCGCCCGCGGCCACGCCGGTCACGGCGAGCGCGGTGGGCGCATCGGGCTCGGCATTGGCGGACGCGTCGAACCAGTACGGCACGGTCATCAGCGGATCGCCGTGCAGCTCCCACATGTAGTTTCGATAGGGATTAGCCCGGAAAACCGCCTCGGCGACCGTCCAACCCTCGGCCATGCCCCACACGACCGTGGACACGTCGGGCTCGTTGCCGAGGTAGGGCTCGGCGGTAGAGCCGATCGCCGCCGCGTATCCGCCGCGGACCAGGGCGTTGGGGACGTACCGGCCGTTGTGACCCGTCGTGCTGCGGACCGTGGTCGCGCCGTAGGAGTTCAAGGCATAGCCGAGAATGCGCGTGCCGGGTGAACCCGCGTTGTAGGGCACCGACTGCCAGCCGGCCACGCGGTAGTAACTGAACTCCATCGCCGCGTCGGGCGAGCCGTCGACGTCCGAGTCAAACGCCCGCCACGGCCAGCGCTCGGGCGGGGTGTTCGAGTCGGGATCGTTCACCCCGAACTTGAGGATGTACCACTCGTCACCCGAAGGCGTCCCCGGATCGACGTAGTCTTGAAGCAGGCCGTCGCTCGCGGGCAGCGGCTCCGTCGCTGAGCTGATGACCACGGCGCGTGTCGTCAGGGCCATCGCGTCGGCCAGCGTGGGGCCGTCGATGCGCGCCGTGACGTAAGTATCCGCGGAAAGCGTCGCCTTGGTGAGCTGGTCGCGGGCGCCGCTGGCGTAGTACACGAAGTAGTGCGGATTGGCCCGCCGGTAATTCGTATCCGACGACAGGTCGGTCAGGTTGTTGGCGATGGACCAGCCGCCGCCGCCCGGCAGGGTCGGATGGGTTGCGTCGAGGTAGCAGTTGCCCGGCACGCGATAGCCGACCAGGATGCCCATGATCCGGGCCTTGATCGTCGGGTTCGCGTTCAGGTAATCGTTGACCGGCGTGAAGATCTGGTCGCGGAAGTCGTCGCGGTGAATGCGCTCATCGGCCGCGCTGACATTGAGCCCCAGCGTGTTCTCAGCGGGAATACCCCACGTGCTGATGTAGAAGTCTTTCCACGTGACGCTGTCGGCGTCGTTGGCGTTGTACAGCACGAGCCAGCTGTCGGGCAGATTGGCGGTGCGGACGCTCGGATCGACGTCGGCGGCGCGCGCAGTGGCCGAGGCCAGTACGAACGCCGCGGCGGCGACCGCCGCGCGGCAGAAGCGCTTCATGTTCATTCCCCCCCCGAGTCGGGGGGCGGCGGCCCGCCCCCGCCCCCCCCCCCCCCCCCGGCAGAAAGAAAGGATAAGCCCGCCCGGGCGCCGGGGTAGATCCCCCGCACCCGCCCAGATGACC
>CAYRSS010000103.1:0-2357 GCA_964426945.1 uncultured Phycisphaeraceae bacterium | reverse complement strand
CCCCGAGTCGGCGGACGGCGCCCGGCAGACGCCGCAGCGCCGCCGCCGGACTGAAGTATCGAATACGCACGCCGGGGCGCGGGTTTCGAGCCCGGACACCGTCCGATAGAACCCGTCCCGCCCGTGGACGATCAGCCGCCACGCCTGAAACAGGGGGTTCGCCCCTGCGTAGAACTCCGCAGCGCGATGCATCGGGGGTGAGGGGCTTTACGGGGAATTAACGGTCCCCGGCCATGACGGCGCGCGGCGCGTTATCTATGATGGGGACCTCGCCGGACGAGGGGGAACGCCGCCGGAACACCGGTCGAAAGGGACCAGCCACGTGCAGATCACCCGACGCAGCTTCCTGCAATCCGCCGTCGCCGCCACGATGGGCTTTCGCGGCTGGCAGACGCTCTCGGCGGCGCCCGCCTCCGCCGACGCGACTACCACCGGCTTCGGCCCGCTGATTGCCGACAGCGCGGGCATTGTCGACCTGCCGCGGGGCTTCGCGTACAGCATCATCTCCCGCATGGGCGACCGCATGGACGACGGCCTGCTCGTGCCCGGCCAGCCTGACGGCATGGGGGCATTCCCCGGGCCGGACGGACGAACCGTGCTCATCCGCAACCACGAGATGCTCGCCTCGTGGCGCGAGCGCGGGCCCTTCGGCCGCAAGAACGAACTGCTCGACCCCGCCGCGCGCGACCTGGTCTACGACTTCGGCCGCGGCAAACAGCCCTGCCTCGGCGGGACCACCACGCTGCTCTACGACACGCGTGCGCGACGGCTGGAGAAGCAGTACCTCAGCCTCGCCGGCACGCAGTACAACTGCGCCGGCGGCGTCACGCCGTGGGGTACCTGGATCACCTGCGAGGAAGACACCCAGCCGGCCGACGAAGATTTCGAGCGGAACCACGGCTATGCCTTCGAGGTGCCCGCCGTGGCCGATGGGAAGCTGACGCGGCCCGCGCCGCTCACGACGATGGGGCGCTTCCGGCGCGAGGCGGTCGCCGTGGACCCGCGCACCCTGATCGTCTACCAGTCGGAAGACCGCGAGGACGGTGTGCTCTATCGCTACCTGCCGAACAAGCCGGGCGACCTGCTCGCCGGCGGCCGGACGCAGGCCCTCGGCGTGCGCGATCGCCGGAGCCTCGACGCGAGAAACTGGCTGGCCTGGCGCGACCGTCCCGCCTCGCCGCGGATCGAACCGGGCACGAAGCTCCCGGCGGCGTGGATCGACGTGGACGACATCGACTCGCCGAAGGACGACCTGCGCAAGCGGGCGTTCGCCGCCGGCGCCGCCTGCTTCGCCCGAATGGAGGGCATGTGGTGGGGTGACGGCTGCTTCTATTTCGTCGCCACGACGGGCGGGCGCAACGAACGCGGCCAGATCTGGCGCTACACCCCCGCCCCGGCGGAGGGCACGCCCGCCGAATCGGACAACCCCGGCACGCTGGAGCTGTTCATCGAGCCCAATGACCAGGCGCTGCTCGACTGCGGCGACAACATCACCGTGGCCCCCTGGGGCGACCTGATTGTGTGCGAAGACGGCGAGGACCAGCAGTATCTCGTCGGCGTAACACCCGAAGGTCGGCTCTACAAGTTCGCCCGCAACGCCGCAAACCTGAGCGAGTTCGCCGGCGCCACGTTCTCGCCGGACGGCTCGACCCTGTTCGTGAACATCCAAGGCGCGGGCCTGACGCTGGCCATCACCGGCCCCTGGGGCGAAGCCGGGCGGGCGTAAGCGGCGGGCACGGGCGCACCACTGCGCACTTCTTCAGCGGCGGCGCGTACGGCGCCATGACCGCGATCCGCTTGCGAGCGGTCGAGTGGTGACGACGCAGACACGCCGCCGCACGCGGCGACACAGGCCGGCCGGCTGTGCATACAGCGTGCATCCCACAACTTCCAACTTCCGCGGCCACCGGCCCGGAGGTATACTTGATTCGGACCGGCCCGGCAGGCAGATCGCCCAGGTTGACGACGGCGGCGCCGACATGGCGAAACAAGTACAAGCCGGGCTTGCCCGGTACATCCACGGCACGCAGTACATCGACGAGGTCGTGATAATGCGCGCTGCGGGCCGGGGCGACCTGTACATCCACCAGGACGCCAACTGGAACGTCATCGCGGCCACCGACCTCGGCGGCAACGTCGTCGAGCGGTACAGCTACACGCCCTACGGCGAACTCTTCGTCGATCAACTGACCGCCTTCGGCGACCGCGACGGCGACGCCGACGTCGACGCCACCGACAAGGGCACGCCCGGCACGACCTGCACCACCCTCACCGGCGCCTGCCGGATCCTCGACCTCGACTTCGACGGGGACTACGACTCCGCCGACGCGACGCTGTTCGATGCCCTCGACCAAGGG
>CAYRSS010000102.1:0-5682 GCA_964426945.1 uncultured Phycisphaeraceae bacterium | reverse complement strand
GCCGGCCGTCGCGGTGAGCGCCCCGCCCGCGCCCCGCCCGGCGCCCCCCGCGGCGGATCGCCGGGCCGTCTCCTCGGCCGAATGGAAGCGCGTCGCCGCAGACCCGTTCGTGCGCAAGGTCGTGGACGCGGTCGAGGGTACACTGTTCGACGTGCGGCCGGTCGTCGGCGCGGTGGAGCCGCCGGCCGCGGAGGATGAGGCGGACACCGCCGAGGAATCCGCGTGAGGCGCGGACCGGACCAGGACTCAATCATCATCGGGAGTACATCATGCTCGGCGGACTCGGCAACATCGGCAACCTCATGAAGCTCGCCAAGGACTTTCAAGGCAACATGGCCAAGGTCCAGGAGGAACTCTCCAGGAAGCGCTTCGAGGCCGACGCCGGCGCGGGCATGGTCCGCGTCGTCATGGACGGCAAGTTCAACCTCCTCAACGTGAAGATCGATCCGCAGGCCGCCGGCGACGTCGAACTGCTCGAAGACCTGGTCAAGGCGGCAGTCGGTGCTGCACTCTCCAAGGCGCAGGAAGGCGTCAAGGCCGAGATGGCCACGCTGACCGGCGGAATGAATATCCCCGGCCTGACCGACATGCTCGGCGGCTGACCAACAGCCGATCCGCTCACAGGAAACGCATGGCGCCATGAGCAAAGTCATCGAGTTCATCCGATTCATGCCGGAGGCCGGCGCACCGCCGGAGACCCTGTTCGCCGCCGCACGCCGGGCGGACGCCCTGTTCGCCCGCATGCCGGGCTTGCTCCGCCGGACGCTCCTGGGCCCCGACGAAGGGGGCTTCTACACCGACGTGGTCGAGTGGAAGGATGAAGCCTCGGCCATCGCCTCGCAGAAAACCGCCCACGAACAGCCCGCCGAGGCGGCGGAGTACTTCGCGATGGTCGACATGGCGACGATGTCGTTTCAGCGGCTGCGCGTACAGATCGACACAACCCATCACACGGGCTGACAACCCGCGACGAGGACCGACACCGATCCACAGCTTGCGACTTCCGCACGCCGTGTTCGCGCGGGTACACTGCAGGCATGATCACCAACCATGTTCGCCGCCTGAGTCCGATCGCCACATGGTTCGCGCTCATCGGTCTGCTGGCGCCTCTGCCACGGATCATGGCCGATGACCGCACCTCGCAATCCGCGCCAGCCGTGGACGACCTCGCCGACAGGCTCGAAGCCATCCGCGCGAAACACGATCTGCCGGCGCTGGCCGGGGCGATCGTCAGCGGCGACAAGCTCGTGGCACTCGGCGTCACCGGCGTCCGCCGCCACGGCAAGCCCGAGCGTGTCACGTCCGACGACCGCTTCCACCTCGGCTCGTGCACCAAGGCGATGACCGCCACGCTCTGCGCGATCCTCGTCGAAGAGGGCACGCTGACGTGGACGACGACCATCGGCGACGTCTTCCCCGACCTTCGCGAGCGCATGCACGAGGGCTATCGCGGCGTGACGGTGGAGCAGTTGCTGCAGCACCGCGGCGGCGTACCCGGCGATCTCCGTGCCGACGGCCTGTGGGCCCGCCTCTGGCAGCGCAAGGGCACGCCGGTCGATCAGCGGCGCGAGCTGCTCGAAGGCGTCGTCACCAAAGCCCCGGCCCACACACCCGGCACGACGTACGAATACGCCAACGGCGGCTACGCCATCGCCGGGGCGATGCTCGAGAAACTCACCGGCAAGCCGTGGGAGACGCTGATCACCGAGCGGCTGTTCACCCCGCTGGGCATCACCTCCGCCGGCTTCGGCCCGCCGGGCGAGGCGGACGGCAGCGACCAGCCCTGGGGCCACAACCTCAAGCGCACGCTGCTGCTGAAACAGAAGGCCGAGCCCGTCGCCCCCGGCCCGCAGGCCGACAACCCGCCCGGCATCGCCCCGGCCGGCACGGTGCACATGACCCTCGGCGACTGGGCGAAGTTCGTGTCGCTGCACATCATGAAAGAGAAGCACCCGTCGCGCCTGCTGAAGGCCGAGAGCTTCGCGAAGCTGCACACTCCGCCGGCCGGCGGAGACTATGCGCTCGGCTGGATTGTGGCGAAGCGCGGCTGGGGCGGCACGGTGCTGACCCACGGCGGCAGCAACACGATGTGGTTCTGCGTCGTGTGGGCCAGCCCGGAAAAGAACTTCGCAGTGCTGGCCGCGACGAACATCGCCGGCGACGCCGCGACCAAAGCCGCGGACGAAGCGGCGGGGGCGATGATTGAGCGGTTTCTGGGGCGGAAGGGGGGGTGATTGTGCGTGGCGGGCGGGTTCTGTAGGGTGGGTGGTACTCCACCCACCATTCTGGACTCGTCGATGGGTTTGTCGCTCCCTGATCGCCATTCGAATACCCACGTGCATGTGTCACCGAGGACGTGTTTTCCTCTACGCTTCCACCTTGCGCGGTTGTCAAGCCATGCCGAATGCACCAGCGGCCTTCGGCAAGCGTACAATCCCATGGCACCAGCGAACTCAGTGTTTGATCGCGTCCCCGGCTCGGCAGGCGCCTCGCCCTCCAGGGAATCGCGGATCCCGCTCACTGGATCAACTCATGAAACGCATCACCCTCGTCGCCGCGTTGCTCCTGGTCACGCCCCTGCGTGCCGATGATTGGCACAGCGGCCCGCCCAGTCGGCATGGCTGGCCAGGCATGTCCGACGCTGCTCCGCGCGTCCACGATCTCGCGATCTCACCGGATGGCCGGTGGCTCGCGACGGCGTACTACCGTGCCCCCATTACGCGCCCACAGACCGACTGGAGCGTCTGGGTCGCTGTCTGGGATCTCGCCACGGGACAGCGAATCACCCTGCCGAACGCCAGCCCGCCCCTGGCCTTCTCTGTGGATGGACAGTGGCTGGCAGCAGGGCTGTACGACCGCACGGGACCCGACGGCTCGCGGCGGTTTCAGCTTGAGGCGACACCCGCGCTATGGAGGTCGGGAGAACTGCAACCGACGCGCGTGCTGGCCGGTCCGGGCGTCGGGCCGGATACCGTGATCACCACGGTTTTCGGCGCGGACAACAAGGAGTTCTTCGGCGCCACGGTCGACGGGCGGATCCTGGTTTGGAGCCTGGACGACGACGCCGATGGCCGGGAGCTCCATCGTGTGACGGTCCCGGACCACGGGCCGATCAGTCTCGGAGGTGCCTCGTGGTCCCCGCGCCTCCACGTTCGACGCGACAGCCTCGAGTTGTTCGCACCGCTGTACTTCTCCGCGGGAGCCGCGGACTGGCCCACGGGGGTACACGTTTTCTGCAGGAGGGACCGGGTCGGCTGGAGTGAGCAACGCACGCAATTCATGAGGATCCCTGACTCTGGCCGCGAGCGCGGAATTCCATTCCCGTTCTCCTCGATGCATTACGGTAGTCCTCCCTACACGAGCAGCATGCCTCCCCATTTCGTGGACCTGACGATGCAGCCCGCCTGGATCGGGGATGCGGTCCGTCGGTTATACCGCGGCCCGCTCGTCGCGTTCGCTCCGGAGCAGAAGCTGCAGGCATGCATGGTGGGTGCGGTAGCCGTGCTCCAGCGGGAGGACGGCGGCGTGGTGTTTCGCGTCCCTGCGGCCGCCGTTCACGCGTTCACGCCGGATGGCAAACAACTGGTCACGTCTGACCGCCGCGGGATTCTGCGATTCTGGGATGTGACGACCGGACGCATCGAGCGCACGCTGCGCCTCGACGATCGTCCGGCCGAGACCGTGCTTGTGGCCGCCCTGCAGACCGTCTCAGAATTCGGCCGCCCCGAGGCCAACCGCGAGGCCCTGCGCCGGAATGTCCGCCACGCAGCATCAGCCGGAGCCCAGATCATCGTCCTGCCCGAGGCCGCCATCACCGGCTATCTTTCGTCCGACATCCGTAGCACCTGGCAGGTCGGGGGACGTCCGCTCTCCGCGGGCCTTGCTGGCTTCGACCCTGCGGACGCCGCGGAAACGGTTCCTGGTGTCTCGACGCGATTCTTCGCCGACCTGGCAAGCGAGCACGGTGTCTACCTGACCGTACCGCTCGTCGAGGTGGATAAGAAAACAGGCTTCTACTACAACACCGTCGTGCTGCTGGGCCCGGATGGCGAGGAGCTACTGCACTACCGCAAGCTGAACCCGTGGCAGTGGGCGGAACAGGGCTGGGTAACCACCGGCGATCGTGGTCGGCCATTCGTGGACACGCCCTTCGGCCGACTGGGCTGTTTGATCTGCTTCGACATTCACGATCAGGCCGCCGAAATGGCCAGGCTCAAGATCGACACGCTGCTCTACTCGGTGGCGTGGGTGGAGGACCCGCAGAGCGACTGGTTCGCCGCGCGGCTCCCTGAAATCGCCCGGAAGAGCGGGTTTCACATCATCGCGGCCAATTGGACGCTTCCCAAGGACACACCCGCCCCGGAGTGGTTCGGCTACGGTCAATCCTGCATCATCGCAAGCACGGGCGAGGTGCTGGCCCGTGCCAGGCATGACATCGGGGAAGCGATCGTGTTCGCGGAACTGCCACTGCCCGCCGTGCAGCGTGAGCCGGCGGCCGCCGATCAAGCCGCGCCGTGAAACGGGCGAACAAGAAGTGTGTGTGACCGGCCTCCCGGCCCGTCTCCACCCCAGCCTATTCAGGGAGCGATGTTTCAGAACCATCCGGCTTCCGGAGCAGGATAGTCGGCGACTTTGCCGATTCACGCAGTAACGTGATGCAGCTGCCAGGTTCATTGCCCCCCAGTTCAATCCCAGCTCGGCCCGTCGAATCGACGTGGACTGAAGCCTTGCCTGGACCGCATGAAAGTTGCATGGTCACGGCCTCATCACCGACGAACATGAGGCTGAAGCTTGTTTGGCTTGATTTCCCTCCCGTAATCTCAATACCAGGCCACTTTTCCGGCAGTGCCTGAATACGAGCAATGACCTCGCCTTCCGCCGAAAGCAGTTCGAATCGTTGCGCCCTGACAACGGTAGCCGGACCTTCGTTGGGCTTTGCTGACAGGGATCGAGCACCCAGGGCGCCAGCCGCCAGAACCGCGATCACCACCGCAAAACGTATGAACGTCTGTCGCTGCATGAAGCACCTCCATGATAATCCGCATGCCTGCTATGCCGGGGATATAAGCCCTGTCGGGCAACGTTTGGCGACGTCGAAGCTCGCGGCCGGACGGGGATGGCGGGTCGAGTACGACCGCCCTACGCCGCCGGGCCGGGAGGCCCGGCTTCCACAATGACCGGCCGGGAGGCCGGTCCCACATCGCCGCGCGTGCACTATCCCGACAGGCCGCCTTCGCCCGGTGCGGCATCCCCCCGCAGCGCCAACCCATGATGCGCCAGGAACGTCGCCGCATTGTCCTTGCCCAGGTATCGCACCAGCACCGGCCGGTCGACTTTGGTCAGGTCCACCAGCACCAGGCCGTCGAGCACGTCGCCGAAGTCCGGGTCGATGTTGAAGCCCAGCAGCCGGGCGTTGAGCTTGAGGTATTGCCGCAGCAGCACCGGCATCGCCCGCTGGCTCGACTCGATCTCGGTGACCAGTTCGTCCACCTCGTCGAGCCCGCCGACCACGGTCGAGACCAGCCGCGGGTCGAAGTCGTTCAGCGGGCGGAGGCGCGGCGGGTTCTTCGGCTTCACGAATCGCGTCGATCACTTCGGCTGCCTTCGCCAGCGTGCCCATGATCGTGGTCGTGTCGCCGTGGTTCGCAGGATGAAGCTCGGCCGCGACGATGGCGCCGGTCT
>CAYRSS010000101.1:0-5852 GCA_964426945.1 uncultured Phycisphaeraceae bacterium | reverse complement strand
GTCCCGGCCGATGTTGGCGGAGCAGTGCATGCTCAGCACGCCCGACTTCGGCAGGACGTAGTTCATGACGGTGAAGATGCTCTTCTTAATCTCGCCGGCGTAGGCCGTTCCGCCGATCAGCACCAGGCCGCGAGCGAGATTGACCGCGATGAAAACCGGGCCGCGGGTGCCATGGCGCTGCGGATCCGCCTGGCAGGTGGGTGCGTTGAGGATCGTGAAGGCCGGCCGGTGCTCGCCGGTCGAGCCGAGCGGCGGGCGAACAAAGAGCTGGGCGGCGAACAGGTTGTGCCACGCCGTTTCCGTGATGACGCGAAGCGGAAGCCGGCTGCGGTCGTCTGCGCCGGCGAACATATCGCGCACGTACAGCCGGCGACCCCTGTAATGCTCCGTGACGTGGCGATGCAGGGCGTCGAAGTGAGCAGGGGACATCGGCTTGTTGACCTGGCCCCACCAGATCGAGCCGGTGCTCGACGATTCGTCGACGATGAACTTGTCATTGGGGCTGCGGCCGGTGTGCTGACCGGTCAGGCAGACCAGCGCGCCGCTCTCCGAAAGGCGGCCCTCCCCCTGCGCGACGGCGTGTTCGCAGAGCTCCGCCGGAGTCAGGTTCCAATGGACTTCGCCGGGGTTCTGGATGCCGTGGTTGTCGAGCCCGACTTTGCTCGGGCAGTTACCCAAAGATGCCACCGGTGATGCTCCCGAAGGCGAGGCATCCAGCCGCGGCCCGGACGCATTCGGGGGCGCGATGGAATGTCCGTCAAAACGGGTCAGTTTACCACGTTCATCCGGCTGGGCAACGGGGGCAGCGTCGGGGGCGGCCTTCGAGTGGGGGCGGCGTCGGGCCGCGGAGCTTCCTGCGGGCATGCGGGCTCTCCCGGGGAGGCGGCCCGGTGCGCGCCGCGGGGCGCCTGCTTCGGGCTGTGGCAGTTTGGTGGACACCTCCGCCTGTTACTCATCGGCCGGACCCCGGCTGCGGCTGCGGTCGATTCCAATCGAGCTCCACGCGAATAATTGACACTGCCTGCAGCGGCAGATATAGCGACCCAGACCCGCGTGGGGCCCGGTCTGGCGCGGGTCCACGGGCAGCCGGCGACACAGGCTGCGACCGGCGGAACAACTGAGAAAGGTCGGTGACTCGATGATTCTGGCCAAGCTCTGGCGGTCCCTGCGGGCGCAACTCAACAAGATTGCCAACATCTTCTGGACCGCGGATCCCATTGCGCAAATGCAGTACGAGTACGACCAGGCGGTCGAGCAGCTCAAGTCCGGGCGCGAGGGACTGGAGCAGTACCGCGGGCTGGTCGAGCGCGTCTCCCGGCAGGTGGCCAATGACAAGCGTCACGTGGCCAGCCTGGAAGCCAAGGTCAAGGCGTACCTCCAGACGGGTGATCGCGAGACCGCGGCCCGGTTCGCCCTGGAGCTGCAGAAGGCCAAGGGACAGTTGGCGGAGAACGAGGAGCAACTGCGGCTCCACGAGGAGGCGTACAACAACAACCTCACCAAGATCAAGCATGCCGGCAAGAAGCTCTCCGCCGTCCGTGACAAGATCCAGAAGTATGACTCCGAGCTGAAAATGAGCCGGGCCGAGGCCGAGATGGCCCGACTGGCCAAGGACTTCAACTTCGACGTGACGACCGATTTCGGCCAGATCGAGCAGGTGATCCAGGACAAGATCAGCCTCAACCGCGCCAAGGTCCGCGTGGCCGCCGATCTGTCCACGGAAGGGCTCGTCGACGTGCAGCGGGAGCAGGCGATGGAATCGGCCATGGCCGACCAAGCCCTCCGCGAGTTCGAGATCGGGATGGGTCTCGTGACCCCCGAGACCGCCCAGGTGGCCGAGGCGGCGAAGGAGCTCGGCCCCGCCACGAAGACGAAGCAGACGCAGCGCTGATCCGGTCTAAGCCCTCGGCGACTCTCCCGGAGGTTGGCAGCCAGGATGACGCAACCCAGCCCCGTCCCCGTACATTTCGCCCCCTGGGCCAGGACACTGGCCGAGGCTTACTTCTCCGGCACGACGTGCATGTTCGTGCTCAGCGGCAACGTTCACGACCTGATGCCCGCCGGATCGGCGGCGGCGGGCGTCCCTGACCGCTACCTCAGCCTCAGCGAGTACCTGGCGGAGGAGGTGTTCGGCTCGTGGGACGTTGTGGTTCAGTATGACCTCGGGGTGGGGCTGAAGGCGCGCGCCGGCTCCGACGCGAAGCGGCTTCAATCCATGGTGCAGTACCTTTCGTCGCGCTGGGGGGACCCCGCCGCCTGGCCGCGCGATCCGGAGGCGGCGCTGCTTGCGATCGACCGCCTGCTGGAGCGCAACCTGCTCGAAACCGACCCGAAGCAGACGCGGAGTATCGCGGTCTTGCTGGGCTACGCACAGCACCTCGTGCCGGCGGGCGATCTCGGGGCGATGTCGCGTGGGGCGGGCACGAGCCTGGTGCGCCTGTTGGGTTGGGCGCAGAACCCGTACTTCAAGCGAGTCAATACGGCGATTTGCCTCGTGGCTGACAAGCTCGCCGAGGTCAACGACCGGCTCGTCCAGAATCCCCACGTGACGACAGTCGCCGTGCCGATGCCCGACCTGGCGGTGCGCGAGCAGTTCATCGCGCACAGTCTCCGA
Source organism: uncultured Phycisphaeraceae bacterium (assembly GCA_964426945.1). Lineage (GTDB taxonomy): Bacteria > Planctomycetota > Phycisphaerae > UBA1845 > UBA1845 > CAYRSS01. The sequence goes on along the minus strand of CAYRSS010000101.1, from coordinate 3,238 downwards.
GGGGCCGCCGCTGGAGCGCCCGGCGGGCTGTCCGTGCCACAGTTTGCTGCCGCGGCCAACGGCCTGAGCCTGGTGAGCCTCAACGTCGTGCTTGCCCAGGCCCGCGCCGGCGGCGGGTCGAGTCAGTTCGACAGCGATCGGCTCAAGGTGCTGAAAAAGGCGATGATCGAGCGGCAGTGCCAGGGCTTGCTCGAATTCATTGAGCCCGGACACACGCTCGACCTGGTGGTCGGGCAGGATGCGGCCAAGCAGCGCCTGCGGGAGGACGCCGACCTGCTCCTGCGCGGCGCGTTGCACGCCGCGCCAATGGGCTACCTCATCAGCGGGGCGGTGGGCACCGGCAAGACCTTCATGGCCGAGTGCTACGCCGGGTCGGTGGGCATCCCGTGTGTGAAGCTGCGTAACTTCCGCTCGAAGTATGTGGGCGAGACCGAGGGGAATCTGGAGCAGGTTCTGACCGTGCTCCGTTCGCTGGGGCCGGTGGTGGTGATGATCGACGAGGCGGACGCGGCGCTGGGCGATCGCAGCGCCGACGGCGACTCGGGCACATCGAGCCGGATCTTCTCGATGATCGCCTCGCAGATGGGCGACACGCGCTACCGGGGGCGAATCGTGTGGATGCTGCTGACCTGCCGCCCGGATCTGCTGCCGATCGACCTGAAGCGGCAGGGGCGTGCCGAGGTGCACATCCCGCTGTTCTACCCCCAGTCAGACGCCGAGGCAGGTCAGATGCTGGAGGTCATGGCCCGCAAGAACAGGATCAAGCTCGCCGCGGGTGCCGTTCCGCCGGGACTGGTGGAACGCCGGCTGAGCGGGGCGGACATCGAGAGCGTCATCCTGGCCGCGCGGCGGCGAGCGCTGGCGGAGGGCCGCGAAGAGGTTTCGGCGGCGGATGTGCACGAGGCCCTGAACGACTTCATTCCGTCCGTGCAGGGGCTCGAGAAAGAGCTGCAGGAAATCGCCGCCGTGCTTGAGTGTACTCAACTTTCCTTCCTGCCCCACGAGTGGCAGGAACGCGTGAAACACCCCAACGGCCGGACCATGCTGCAGGAACGGCTCGTGTCGATCAGGCGACTCATCGAAGAATAAGGAGCACGTCGTGGCGAAGACGAAGAAGGTGAAGAAGTCGGCCGCGTCAGCGAAGAAGGCGGCGAAGAAGCCCGCGCCGGCGGCCAAAGCCAAGGCCGCGCGTCCCGCCGGGGGCAGAAAGCAGAGCTGGCTCAGCTCCGATGGTACGCCGGCGATCGACCGCCGCGCCCGCGAGCTGAAGAGCTTTCTCGAGGCGGTGGCCGATGGCGTGGTCGACAAGCAGGAACTGGCGGCCCAGGAGAAACGCCTGGCGGCGGTGATGCGCGAGGTCGAGGCGATGCTGGACGCGACGACGCACGCCCGCGTGACCGAGCTGCTTTGCGAACTGACGGCGTACGACATCATGCGGCTGCTGCACTCGATGCACGAGGCGCGGCCGAAGACAGCGTTCAGGGGATAGCGATGAACACTCGCATAACCGGAAGGGGAACGATCGGGCGTCGTGGCTTGCCGGTCATACTTGGCACGGCGGGGTTGCTCGTGGTCCTGGGATGCGGCGAGGACAAGCCGGCGCCCCCGCGCCGGTCGGACACGGTCGCGCCCTCAACTCCCGTCCGACGTGAGCGGCTGATCGACCTGCCCGCGGCAGACCAGCGCCTCTGCACCGGCGTGGTGATTCTGCTCGACACGTCGGGGAGTATGCAGCAGTCGGTCAAAGACGCCGCCGGCCGTGAGCGGCCGAAGCATGAACTGGCTGCCGAGGCGCTGGTGCGGATCACGGAGGAGACCGCGGCGTGGGCCGCGGGCCACCCGGATCGGGTGCTCAACCTGGGCGTGTTCACCTTCAGCAGCAGCGTGCGGGAAGCCCTGCCGATGGGCCCGTTCGATGCGGACGCGACACGGGCGGCCATTGCCGCCGCAAGCCGGCCGGCCGGCGGAACGGCCATCGGGGCGGCAGTGACCGAGGGCTACAAGGCGTTGTTCGGCTCGGGCTGCGTCCGCAAGTACATCGTGTGCATCACCGACGGGGAGAACACCTCCGGGCCGCGCCTCGACCGCACGGCGCGCCAGCTTCACGCGCAGACCGAGGGCGAGGTCGAGATGCACTTCGTGGCATTTGACATCGACGCCTCGCAGTTCAAGTTCCTCGAGAGTGTCAACGGGCACGTCGTAGGGGCGGCGGACGGGGCGCAATTGTCATCGCGTCTCTCGGAGATCTACGAGAAACGCATCTTCGCAGAGGCGATGGTCGAGCAGTAGCCGCCGCCGGTTCGAATCAAGCGACGGGTTTCGAATTGCGAAGCGAGTCCAACCACCTATCATGGTCATCCAACGCCGCCGCCCCGCAGGCCGTCGGCCTGGGTCGCCGCTGCGTCCGAAACGGATCAGATCTCGAGAGGGTGAACGCAAACTCCGCCTGAAAGGAAGGCCCTCATGGCAGGACAGCCGAAGGCAACGTTTTACGTCGCGATGGTCGCCGTGGTGGTGGCCCTCGTGGGGTTCGCCGTGTTCCGCAGCGACCTGTTCGCCCCCAAGGGCGGCACGGCTGACACCACAGCGCCCGCCGGCGATGGCGGCCCCAGCCCCGCCGAGGGGCCTGAAGCCCCCGACACGGCCAGCGTCACCACGGTGCAGGAGTACCGCTTCCAGCCCGCCGAGCGGCTGCCCGAGGTGAAGGGCATTTCGGCGTACAAGCCGATGGAGGACAACACCGTCCGCTTCGCACTGAACGTGTGGGCGGGCTGGGGGCCGATCATCCTCGCCAACGACGGCTTCAAGGCCGGCAAGGAATGGCGTACTCCGGATGGCAAGCCGTTCAAGGTTGAGCTGGTGCTCATCGACAATCCGGTCGCGATGCGCGACGCGTACGCTTCGGGTGACGTACACATCGGCTGGGCGACGCTCGACATGGTGCCGCTCTTCATGGAGGGATTCGTCGACGCCACGGGCAAGCCGCGGGACAGCCGCGTCATGCCGCGCATCTATCAGCAGGTCGACTGGTCCAACGGCGGCGACGGCATCGTGGTACGTGAGTCGATCAAGACCGTGGCGGACCTGCGGGGCAAGAAGATGGTCCTCGCGCAGAACTCTCCCTCGCATTACTTCGCGCTGAATATGCTGGTGGCCGGCGGCGTGCAGCCCAGCGAAGTCCAGATGATTTACACGGAGGACGCGTTCCAGGCTGCGGCCGCGTTCAATGCGCAGCAGG
>CAYRSS010000100.1:0-6139 GCA_964426945.1 uncultured Phycisphaeraceae bacterium | reverse complement strand
GGTCGCCCTGCGACCAGCCGCTGTCCGATGATTCCTCCTCCCATCCCACACAATTGCGCTCGGGATGACATGCCCCTACCCGTGCTTCCGCCGCACCTCCGCCACCGAGTTCGCGACCAGCTGCTCGAGCACCTTCACGTCCAGGTCGGCGAGCCGCTTGAAGTAGAGGCAGACCTTCCCCATCCGGTGCTTGCCCAGCTTGGCGCGCAGCGCCTGCTGCTCCTTCGACTCCACGTCGACGTACACCACGAGGTCCTTGCCACGGATCGCGAACCCCACCAGCGGCGCCTCGCCCGTGCGGCCACTCTCGTAGGTGTACCGGTACACGCCGTGCCCGACGATGCTGGGCCCCCACATGTGCGCCGGTTTCCCGGTGATCTTCCGGAACAGCTTGATCAGCGCACGGCAGTCCGCCGCCTGCTCCGGACTCGCCCGCGAGGCGATGTAGTCGTCGACACTTGCCCCGGTGGGCTTGGTCTTGTTCTCGGCCATGGGCTTGAAGCTACCGGCCCCGGACGGGGCGTCAATCGGGAGTCCGGCACCAGGGACGACCCGGCGAGCCGATGCATGGATCTGGCGCAGGTTCCGGCGGGGCGGTAGCGTTCTCGCGGGTATGTCCCTCGACGCGCTCAGGACTGGGCTGATCGACCGCTACCGGATCGAGCGCGAGCTTGGGTCGGGTGGCATGGCCACCGTCTACCTCGCCCACGACCTCCGGCACGACCGCGACGTCGCCATCAAGGTGCTCCACCCCGATCTCGGCGCGGCGCTGGGCAGCGAGCGGTTCCTGGCCGAGATCCGCACCACCGCCCGCCTGCAGCATCCGCACATCCTGCCGCTGCTTGACTCAGGCGCCGTGCGCCTGAGTCACCCTGAGCGAAGCTCCCTGAGCGGGGGCGAAGGGAGCGAAGTCGAAGGGCCCCCGTCCGTCTTCTACTACGTGATGCCGCTGGTCACCGGGGAATCGCTCCGTGGCCGCCTGGAGCGTGAGCGTCAGCTGCCACTCGGCGATGCGATCCAGATCGCCAGCGAGGTGGCGAGCGCGCTCGACTATGCCCATCGCCAGGGAGTGATTCACCGCGACATCAAGCCCGAGAACATCCTGCTGCACGACGGGCAGGCGCTGGTGGCCGACTTCGGCATCGCGCTGGCCGCCGCCCGCTCCGACGGCGGCTCGAGAATGACCGAGACCGGGATGTCGCTGGGGACCCCGCACTACATGAGTCCCGAGCAGGCCATGGGCGAGCGCCAACTCGACGCGCGCACCGACGTCTATGCCCTGGGCTGCGTGCTCTATGAGATGCTCACCGGCGAGCCGCCCTTCAGCGGCCCCTCGGCCCAGGCGATCATCGCCAAGGTGATGACCGAGCGGCCGACACCGCCCTCCGCCACCCGCGACACGGTGCCTGAGGCGGTGGAGGAGGCGGTGCTCACGGCGCTGGCCAAGCTGCCGGTGGACCGGTTCGCCAGTGCCGCCGAATTCGCGACGGCGCTCACAGGGAGCGGCACCGGCGCGCGCCACGCCACCGCGGCCCGTCGGACCCCCCGCGCCGACCGGCGCCCGCTGCTGGCCCTGGCCGCCCTGTCGGCGGTGCTGGCGGTGGTTGCGGCCCTCGGCTGGAGTCGCGATGCGGGAGGGAGCGGGGTGGGGAGTGGGCCGCTCGCCTACCAGATCCACCTCACCCCGTCGGAGTCCGATGCCGGCTTCGTCGCGACCCAACTCGCCGTGAGCGCCGATGGCGGCGTGATCGTGTTCAGCGACACGGTGGGCGGTACTCGCCAGCTCTGGCTCAAGGAACGCGGGGTCGCCGAGCCGCGACCGATTCCGGGGACCCTGGATGGGCAGGCACCGTTCCTCTCCCCCGACGGCCGATCGGTCGCCTACGTGGTCGATTCCCGGCTGCTCAGAATCCCGATCACCGGCGGCGCCCCCAGGATGCTCTCCGACTCGGCGCAGGTCGATTCCCGCGTGGTTCGTGGCGCGTGGCTCGATGACGGCACGATCGTCTTCGTGGGCGGGGTGAGCCGATTCCTCTACGCGATTCCCGACACCGGCGGTTCGCACCGGCGCCTCGCGAACACCGATCAGCTCCTGGGATTTCCCGTTGGGATCGCACCGGTGCCGGGTCGCGATGCGGCGATCGTCACCGGGTGCGACGTGGTGACCTGCACCAACCCGGTCCTGACCCTGGTCCACATTGGATCTCAAACCATCCAGCGGATCCTGCCCGGGTCCGCCGGCGCGTGGTCGCTGCGCGGTGACCGCCTGCTCAACATCCTTCCCGACGGGACCCTCTTCCTGGCGAGCTTTGACCCCGCCACCGGTACGGTCGGGGAAGGGACCCAACTGGCCAACGGGATCGCGATCGCCAGCCGAGGGCCAGAGCTCGCGGTCGGTGTGGACGGCGTGGTCGTTATCGGCGTCGGCGGCGAGGGGAGCTTTTCCAACCGGACGCAGCTGGTGGCTGCCGGGTTCGACCGGACGATCCGGGTCATTGATACCACCTGGTCCCCGCCCTTCGCCAACAACAGTCGACTCGAGCTGTCACCGGAGGGCCGCCGGCTTCTCTATTCCCAGGTCGAGCCAGATGGCGTAGAGGTCGCGCTCTTCGTCAAGCCGTACCCGGTCGGGGCGGCGACCCCGTTCAGCGACCTCGGGGTGCAGAGTGCCCGGGCGGTCTGGTCCCCGGATGGGCAGCGCATTGCTTGGGTCCTCGTGGGGGAGGATGGCAGCGCCCAGATCTGGCAGCGGTCCGCCGACGGCTCGGGAACGCCGACACTCGTCGTGGACGATCCGCGAGGTGTCTACGAGGTCGGGTTCAGTCCTGATGGGGAGTGGCTGGTGTACCGGACCGATGACGTCGCCGCCGGGAGCGGCGACATCTACGCCCGGCGCACTCGCGGGGATACCACCCCGATCCCGGTCGCCGCCACCGAAGTCGAGGAGACGTCGGCCACCATCTCCCCCGACGGCCGCTGGATCGCCTATTCCGCCCGGCTCGGTCTCGAGAAGGAGGTCGTCGTGCGGCCCTTTCCCGAGGTCGATGCCGGGCGGGTCCAGGTCTCGAACGGCGGCGGGCGCGAGCCGCTCTGGAGCCGTGATGGCCGGACACTCTACTACCGCGACCCGGCGGAGGGACAAATCCTTGCCGCCAGGATGGGGCCCGATGGAACCTTTCCCAGCGACGGTCGCTCGGTCGCCTTCCAGTACACAATCGGCGAGTACTGGGACAACGACGATACCCGGCAATACTCCCTGACGCCGGACGGCACCGGATTCCTGCTGATGCGGCGGCTCCGTGCCGCGGCGGGATCCACCCCGATGCGGCTCATCCTGCGGGAGCACATCATCCCTGAGGAGGGACGGGAGTGAGCCTCGATCGGCTGTCCGCGGCCCTGGCCGACCGCTACCGCCTCGAGCGGGAGCTCGGCCAGGGCGGTATGGCGACGGTCTACCTAGCCGAGGACATTCGCCACTCGCGCCAGGTGGCCATCAAGGTGCTGCACGAGGATCTCGGCGCCGCACTCGGCGCCGAACGGTTCCTGGCCGAGATCAAGACCACCGCCCGGCTGCAGCACCCCCACATCCTGCCGTTGCTGGATTCCGGAGCCGCTGACGGCCTGCTCTTCTATGTGATGCCCTACGTGACGGGGGAGACGCTCCGCGCCCGCCTCGAACGGGAGCGTCAGCTCCCCATCGAGGATGCCGTCCGGATCGCACGCGAGGTGGCCGACGCGCTCGGCGCCGCCCACGCACTCGGTGTCATCCACCGGGACATCAAGCCGGAGAACATCCTGCTCCAGGGCGGCCACGCCCTGGTGGCGGACTTCGGCATCGCCCTCGCGGTGCAGCAGGCCGGTGGCCAGCGGATGACGCAGACCGGGCTGTCGCTGGGCACGCCGCAATACATGAGTCCCGAGCAGGCGATGGGGGAACGGGCCATCGACGCGCGGAGCGACATCTACGCCCTGGGCGCCGTGACCTACGAGATGCTGGTGGGCGAGGCGCCGTTCACCGGCCCCACCGTGCAGGCGATCGTGGCGCGGCTGATCACCGAGGAGCCGCGCCGGATCACCGCCCAGCGCAAGGCGGTGCCGGAGCATATCGAGGCGGCCGTGCTGCAGGCGCTCGAGAAACTGCCGGCCGACCGCTTCGCCTCGGCGGCGGAGTTCAGTGTGGCGTTGGCGGGGGGCCAGACGGCCAGCGGGCCGGTGGGCCGGAGAACAGCAACCGCGCAGCCGCATCCGGCCCTCCGGCCCTCCGGCCTTCCTGCCATCCTCGGGGTGGCCTTCCTCCTGGCTGGAACCGCAGCGGTGGGCTGGTTTGCGGGGCGACAGGGATCCATCACGGGGGAGGCAACACCGGTCATCCGGGCCCGGTTCGACCTGCCCCCTGGCACCCGGATCGCCGATGCACTCTCGGGCTCAACAGTCGCCGTCTCTCCCCTAGGCGACCTGATCGCATTCACCACCGTGACGCAGAATGGCTTCCGGATGTACCTCCGCCGAGTCGATGAGCTCGCCGCGCGGGAGCTCGGAACGGATGGTGTCGCCGGCCGGAACCTGGCCTTCTCGCCCGACGGACGGTGGCTCGCCTTTACCGAGGGAAATGCCATCCGGAAGATCGCGGTCGATGGCGGCCCGCCCGTGAACCTGGGCACCAGCGGCGGCGGGGGAACGGTGCCCTATGGCCTCGCGTGGAGCACCTCCGACACCATCTATGTCGGGAGCTTCTCCGGCCTCCTCTCCGTCCCCGCATCCGGGGGAACCGCCACCCGGGTGGTGCGCGCCGACACCGCTTCTCCGCGGTTCGGGCAGCGCTGGCCGCTGCTCCTGCCGGGAGAGCGAGCCATCGCGTACGCCCGCGGGAACAGTTCCTCCCCCCCGGGGCAACTCTCAGTGCTGGATCTTGCCACTGGTGTCGTCACGGATCATGACCTGCAGGTTTCTGTCCCGCTCGGGGTGCAGGGTGACCAGCTGGCCTATGTCTCGGCGAGCGGCGAACTGATGGCAGTGCGGATCGACGCCCCCACCGGTCGCCCATTGTCCGATCCGGTCCTGGTCGAGGAGGGGGTGCTGATTGACCCCACCGCCGGCGCGAAGGCTGCCCTCTCGACCTCGGGGAGCCTGGTCTTTCTGCGCGGTCGGTCCCAGTTCCTCCCGGTTCTGGTTCCCGAGATCGGCACCGCCGTGCCGCTCCGCGACGAGCTGCGCAGCTACGCCACACCGCGTCATTCACCCGATGGCGGGCGAGTAGCCATCGGCGTCTTCGGGGCTTCCACTGCTGACATCTGGATCGCTGACCTCGCGCGGAACACCTTTTCACAGCTGACGACGATCGGCGCCAGCATCCGGCCCGAATGGACGCCGGATGGCCGGCACCTGGTCTTCATCGCTGAAGTGGGCGGCCGAGCCGGCATCTACCACCAGGCGTCCGATGGCAGCGGCACGGCGGAACTCCTCTACCAGCCCGACCAGGAACCGTTCGAGGCGATCGTGTCGCCCGACATGCGCTGGCTGGTGTTCCGGACCTCGCCCGGCATCGAGTTCCCCCGGGACATCCTCGCGATTCCCTGGCCCGATTCCGGCGGTGCCCGTCCATCGGTCACGCCGGTGGTCACCGGGCCCGAGACGGAGAGCCAGCCTCGATTCTCGCCGAGTGGGAAATGGCTGGCGTATCAATCCAATGGATCGGGTCGCTTCGAGATCTATGTCCGCCCCTTTCCAGGGACGGCGGGTGCGGTGCAGGTCAGCGCGGACGGGGGCACCGAACCGATCTGGGGATCGGACGGCAAGAGCCTCTATTTCCGCGGGCCGGTGGGCGAAGTGGTGCGGGTCGAGGTCTCCACGCGGGAGGCCTTCACGATTGGCACGCGTCGCACCGTGCATCGTGGCGACTACCTGATGGATACCTCACATCCCAGCTGGGACGTAGCGCCGGACGGACGGTTCCTCCTGCTCCAGCGGGCCGGCGAGGAGGCGCAGTTGCTGGTGGTGCACGGGTGGGGGCGGGAGCTTCGTGGGAAGGTGGGGCTCCGGTAGGGGAGGAAGGGGGGGAAGGGGGGGAGGGGGGTAGCGGGGGGGGCCCGCCAAACCCACCAGGGCGCCGCCCCCCCCCCCCCCCCCCCCCCCCCCCCCC
>CAYRSS010000099.1:0-6929 GCA_964426945.1 uncultured Phycisphaeraceae bacterium | reverse complement strand
CGCCGGAGAAGCTCCTGACCGACTTCTTCACGCCGGGATCAACCGCGCTGTCGCATCGTGATGCGCTGGGTGTGAGGGTGGGCGAGCAGTAAGGTGGAGAGCGTTGAACGGCCCGGCTGGATAGGCCGGGCCGTCCGGGGTACATAGCGGGCTTCGATCCATCGGGGATCGAGGCCCGCTTTCCTTTTTTCCGACGGCGTCTCGACGGACCGTCCTGCCATGACCTCTCATCACTCCCAGCCGCTGCAGGATCTCATGCCCAGACCGGCCGTCGTTGAGCTCGCCGATGGCTGGCTCGCGATCGACGGCGGTTTCTCCATCGGCTGCGCTTCGCATTGCGACGACCTGGTACAGCGCGCCGTTGCGCGATTCCAGCGCGGCCTCTTCGCCGCCACGGGTATCCCGATGAAGCGCGGGCTCACGGCGGCCGGCGACGAGGCGACGCTGTTGATCCGCTGTGCCGGGCCGGCAGAGGCCGTGCTTTCCATCGACACCGACGAGTCGTACAGGTTGTGGATCGAGAAGGGTCGCGCGGAGCTTATGGCGCCGAGCCCGGTCGGCGTGATCCGGGGCCTGGAAACCCTGCTGCAGCTTGTTGCGACGGACGACCGTGGTTTCTTCGTCCCCGGGGTGCGGATCGATGACCGGCCCCGGTTCCGTTGGCGCGGGCTACTGCTGGACGTGGTCAGGCACTGGCTTCCCAAGGCCGACGTGATGCGCGTGCTCGATGGCATGGCGGCGGTCAAACTGAACGTGCTGCATCTTCATCTCTCGGATGACCAGGGTTTTCGCGTCGAGTGCCGCAGCTATCCGAAGCTGCACGAACTCGGCTCGGACGGTGACTACTTCACGCAGGACGACGTCCGCGAACTGGTTGCCTGCGCACGCGATCGCGGCATCCGTGTCGTTCCCGAGTTTGACATGCCGGGCCACGCCACGGCGTGGTTCGTGGGTTACCCGGAGCTTGCCAGCAGCCCCGGCCCTTACGAAATCGAGCGCCGCACCGGCATTTCCGAGCCGAGCTTCGACCCCACACGGGAGGAGGTTTACGCGTTCATCGATCGCTTCGTAGGCGAAATGGCCTCGCTCTTTCCTGACGAATGCTACCACTTCGGCGGCGACGAGGTGCGCCCGAAGCGCTGGCAGGAGAACGCCGCCATCCAGGCATTCATGCGCGAGCGCGGCTTCGCGACGATCCCCGACCTTCAGGCGCACTTCAGCGCACGCGTGGCGGCGATCGTCGAGAAGCACGGCAAGACGGTGATCGGCTGGGACGAAGTGCTCCACGGCCACCTGCCGCGGAGTGTCATCGTCCAGGCGTGGCAGCAGTACGAGCCGCTCGTGGCGGCGGTGAAGAGCGGCTATCGCGCGATCCTTTCGCACGGCTGGTACCTGGATATGTGTCTGCACGCGGATTACCACTACGGCATCGACCCCTTCACCGGTCCGGGCGGCGAGACGCTGAACGAGGCGGAGAAGTCGAAGATCCTCGGCGGCGAGGCCTGCCTGTGGGGCGAGTGGGTGACTACGGAGAACCTCGACATCCGCCTCTGGCCGCGGCTGGCTGCGGTGGCAGAGCGGCTGTGGTCGCCGGCGGAGGTCACTGATGCGGGGGAGATGTACAGAAGGCTGAGACTGACGGCGTTGCGTCTTCACGACCGTGGCATGCAAGGCTGGCAGAATCACCATCGCATGCTGCAGCGGTTGTGCGACCGCGAACATGCCCGCCTGTTGTCCGTTCTTGCCGACGTGGTGGAGCCAATCAAAGTCTATGCCCGGCACAAGTGGCGCCAGTACGGCGCAGACGTGGCGCTCAATCGGCTCGTGGATGCTGTCTGGCCGGAGAGTCTCCATGCCCGCGCGATCGCCGACGATGTGGATGCCGTGATCGAAGCGGACTTCGCTCCGCAGTTAGCCTTCTCGCTGGGATCGCGCTTCGCCGAGGCGCGGCGCGCCGTGGGTCAACTCCGCAGCCAATTGAACAAGTTCCCGTTGCTCGCGGAATGTGAACCGCTGATGGCTTCGATGGATAGCCTGCTGGAGCTGGCCATGCAGCCGCTGTGGCCGCCGGGCCCTGATGGTGCACTGCAGGCGCTGCCGAGCCAGGAGGAACGCGAAGCCGTGTTGGCCAGGGCCTCGACTCCACAGGCCGAATTGCTCATCGCGATCGTGGAGCCGGTTCGCAGGCTCCTCACCGCGGCGGCGCAGCGACGTGATCGGCGCGTCGGCTGAGACACGGGATGCGTCTGTCCCGCGCCCTGCCGCTCCAGCCTGTAGCCGGTTCGGCGGTTGCGGTTCGCCTGGGTCGGCCGGTGGCGCGCCCTACGTCGTCCTACCGGTTCGCCTCGGCTGGGGCGTGGCGGACCGCGCAACGCGGATCCTGTCGGACGACGGACTCGTAGCGTTCGCGGAATTGCTCCGGCGTCATCTTTGCCTGCGCGGCGAGGGCCTCCAGCGCGGTCGGGTTGCGGAAGTCGGCCTGTTCGAGGCGGATCATGTAGGCCCGCGCGACGCTGTAGGAGTAGCTGCTGAGGTCCACACGTCGGATGCGGGTGCGGTTGGTTTCGGGGTCGACCAGGCTCTCGAAGGGGATCGCCACCAGCAGGCCGTTCTCGATCGTCACCATCGCACCCTGCGGGACGTGGTTGTTCTGGTCGAGCAGCAGCTTGACGCCGCCGTGGCCGAGGTCGCGCGTGTAGGTCAGGTCGGTCGTCGTGGGCGGGGCGCTGCGCAACTCGTAGCCCAGCGTGTGACCGACGATCGTGACCTTGTCGCTGCGCGCGGCGAAGCGCCTGACCAGCTCCTCCTTGAGGATTTGGGCCAGCGGCACTTCCGCGAGGCGTGGGTGGCCGGAGCCGTCGATGGGCACTTCCTTGCCCAGCAGTCGGGAGAGTTCCTCAGCGCTGCCAAGGCGATCGGCCACGCCCTCGGCCACAACGACCACGCCGTCGCGACGGCCGGCGACCCGGCGCTTGAGCATGCTCCCCTCGATGATGTCGGTTACCTCGGCAATGGTGGTGCGTTGCGGAAACTCCTCGGGCAGGAGGGTCATCGTCGCGCCGGCCGCCTTGCCAATGCCAAGGGCAAGGAAGCCCGCGTTGCGGCCCATCGTGACCACGACATACCAGCGCTGGGTCGTGCGCGAATCCTCCATGAGGTTGCGGACGATTTCCGCGCCTAGGTGACGCGCGGTGGCGAATCCGAAGGTCTGGATGCCGCCGGGCAGGGGCAGATCGTTGTCGATCGTCTTGGGCACGTGCACCACGCGCATCGTGCCGCCGCTGGCCTCAGCGAGGAATCGGGCGGACAGCGCGGTGTCGTCGCCGCCGATCGTCAGCAGGTGCGTGACGCCGAGAGACTTCATCCGTTCCGTGGCGCGCTGCGCCATACGCTCGTCCGGAGCTACGACGGTGGACGTCTTGAGCTTCGCCTTGTCGAGCAGGCTGGTGCGGCTGGTTCGCAGAATCGATCCGCCATCGAAGTGAATGCGGCTGGTGTTGCGGATGGTCAGGTCTGTCGTGTGCACGCCGGGGTCGAACCGATCGGCCACGAGGTGCTCCAGGCCGTCGTAGAATCCGATGACCGACATGCCATTGTTGATCGCCTCGATCGACGCGGCGCCGATCACGCCGTTGATCCCCGGCGCCGGCCCGCCGCCGACCATGATCCCCATGACGCTGCCCATATCGCGTGTTGCTCCCGTCGATGGCGACGCCCGACGCCGCCGTGGCCTACTCGCTGGCGGACGCGGTCGCCTGACGAGGCGATTATGATCGCCGCCACGGCGGACGCCAAGTAGGCCCCACGTAGCGCATTCGGTACCAGCGTGGATCGACAAGCCTCGGGGGGCGGAATGATCGCAGGTAAACCCCCTAATCGGCGTCCGGCGCGACCGCCGCCGCGAATTCGCCGGCCCGGCTCTTGATGGACGTGCGCCGATCGTGGGGCACCGGCTAGGGCGGCGTCAGCGCGCCCAGCAGGGCCGCAGCGAGCACAAGCCACGCCGAGTTGACCCGGTACCGCATCAGCATCACGCAGGCGATCGCAAACAGCACGAAACCGAACGCGTCACCGAGCGACGATCGGCCCAGGAGTATGACGACGTTTCCCATGAGGGCGAGAGATGCGACGTTGACGCCGTCCAGCATGGCGGCCATGAGGGCGGAGCGGCGCAGCCGGGGCACGAAGGGGCCGACCGCAGCCACGAAAACAAACGCGGGCAGGAAGATGCCGACCGTGCAAAAGAGAGCACCCGGCAGCCCAGCCAGGAGGTAACCGACGAACGTGGCCGTGGTGAATACCGGCCCGGGCGTGAATTGGCCTACAGCGACCGCGTCCAGCAGTTGCTGCTGCGTCAGCCAGCCCCGGCGATCGACGAGTTCCGCCTGGAGAAACGCGACGAGCACGTAACCGCTGCCGTACAGCACCGAGCCGACCTTGAGGAAGAACACGAAGAGCGGGTAGACCAGCGAGCCGGCGCTCAGCGTCGCCCCGGCCGATGCGGCGGATACGCCGGCCACCATGCCGGCGGCGTCCGGTCCCGGGCCGGGCCAGACCGGCGCCCACGGAGCGACGAGCGGCGCCGCCACGGCCGTCGACCGTCGGCGGAGGAACAGCGGTGCGAGGATCGCCGACGCGGCGAGAATCAGCAGCTCATGGACGCCATACCAGGCGGCGGCGAGCGCCGCGAAAGCCAGCGCGGCGGACGGCAGACCGCGCACCGCCGTGCCCCCGAGTCGCCATAGTGCCTGGACGATGACCGCCAGGATGACCGGGCTCACAGCGCGGAATACGCCCGTCAGTTGCGGTACGGAGCCGTATCGGACGTAGACCCAGGCAAGGCCGAGCACGATCAGGGACGCAGGAACGATGAAGCAGGCGCCTGCGACCAGCAGGCCTGCCGCCCCGGCTCGGCGATGGCCGATGTGGATGGCCATCTCGGTCGAGTTCGGACCGGGGATGAGGTTTGTCGCCGACAGCAGATCGAGGAATTCGGTGTGGCTGAGCCACCCTCTTCGCCGAACGACTTCCTCTTCCATCATCGCGATGTGGGCCGCCGGCCCGCCAAAGGCCGTGGCGCCCAGTTTCAGGAAGAGCTGCGCCAGTTCGCGCAGGCGCGCGGCGCGTTCTTCCGGGGTGGAGGGAGGTGTCGCAGCGGCTGAATCCGGAGGGTTGGCGGGCGGTTGACTCACAGTCCGGGCTCCGCTAGTATCGCTTGTCGTTATCGGCGTACGATAGCGTAGCCGGAGCGCAGCCGCCATGCCGCCGTCGATCGATCATGAACTTTATTCCGGGCTCGTGCGTCTGCATGTGCTGCACCACGCATGCGACCGTCCGGTGTACGGGCTCTGGATCATCGAGGAACTGGCCGAGCACGGCTATCGGCTCAGCGCGGGGACGCTCTATCCGATGCTCCACCGCATGGAGCGGCGCGGCCTGCTTCGTTCCAACGAGACGGGCAGCGGACGCAGCCGTCGTCGGCTCTACCGGGCGACGGCCCTGGGTCGTCGGACCATGCAGGAGGCGCGCCGTCGCCTGAACGAGCTGTTCGGCGAGTTGTTCGAAGAAGAGCTGAGGCGGTTTTTCGGCGGGGCGATGCCGCTTGGTTCGCCGCCGATCAGCGCAGCGGCGATCGCCGCGACGCCGGTACGGCGAAGACGAGCGCGCTGAGTCGCACCGCGGGGTCGAGAATCTGCGGGAACGACTGCCGACGTCGGGGGGTGATGCGGCTGTTGTTACCGGGCGGTCGGTTGGTCGATAGTTGGGGGGGGCGTCGGCGTGCGTCCGGCGGCCATGGAACAAAGACACTCGGGGCAGGCATGAAGTCATCGCAGTCGCAGGGCATCAGCGGCAGGGGGGCGGGTTGCACGCGCCGGCCGAGCCGCACCGGGAAGATCCCGCTCCTTGTCGGTGCGATCGCTCTCGTGCTGGGCTGGCCTGCCGTGGCCGAAGCCTATGTGGGGCCGGGCGCCGGCTTCGCGCTGGGGACCACGCTCGTCACCTTCTTCCTTGCGTTCCTGTCCGCCTTTCTCGCGATGATCCTGTGGCCGATCCGGTTTCTCATCCGGTTCGTGCGCGGCTTGCGAGCTCATGCGAAGGCACGCGTGAAGCGATTCGTCATCCTCGGTCTGGACGGCATGGAGCCGTCGCTGGCCGAGAAGTTCATGGCCGAGGGGCGGCTGCCGAACCTCTCGAAGCTGGCTGCGCAGGGTACATTCACCCGCCTGGGCACGACGGCGCCGCCGCTGTCGCCCGTGGCGTGGTCGTCCTTTCTGACCTGCTCAAACCCCGGCAAGCACAATACTTTCGACTTTCTCACGCGCGACAAACGGACCTACCTGCCGCTGCTGTCCAGCGTGCACATTGCGGGGCCGTCGAAGGTCTGGAAGCTCGGCCGGTATCGCATTCCGATCGGCAAGCCCGATGTCCGGCTGCTGCGCAAGGGCAAGCCGTTCTGGAATGTGCTCGGCGAGCACGGCATCTTCAGCAACGTCATCCGCGTTCCGATCACGTTTCCGCCTGAGAAGTTCCGCGGCGTGCTGCTGTCGGCCATGTGCGTGCCGGACCTGCGCGGCAGCCAGGGGACGTTTTCCTATTATTCGACGCGCACCGGCGGCGAGGAGCACATCGGCGGCGAGCAGATCAAGGTGACACGCGCTGGTGACACGGTGACGTCATACCTGGTCGGCCCGGAAAACGGGATAGTCGAGGGCGGCGGCGCGATGAAATGCCCGTTTACGGTGAAAGTTACCGGTCCCGGGCGCGCGGTGCTGACGGTTGACGGTCAGCACATTGAATTAAAGCAGGGCGAGTATACGCCGTGGACGCGCGTGAAATTCAAGGCGGGCATGGGGATTAAGGTCAAAGGCATTTGCGAATTCCTTTTGAAGTCCACCGAGCCGGAATTTGAACTGTATGTAACGCCGATT
>CAYRSS010000098.1:0-7082 GCA_964426945.1 uncultured Phycisphaeraceae bacterium | reverse complement strand
GCTGCTGTCGGCGATGTGCGTGCCGGACCTGCGCGGCACGCAGGGGACCTTCTCGTACTACTCCTCGCGCCCGGCGGAGGAAGAGGAGCACATCGGCGGCGAGCAGATCCGCGTGACGCTCGAGGGCGACGTCGTGCGCAGCCACCTGGTCGGCCCGGCGGATACCATCCGCGAGGGTGGCGATGTGCTGAAGTGTCCCTTTGAGGTGCGCGTCACCAGCCCCGGGCGTGCCACGCTGAAGGTGTGTGATGAGGTCCACGAGTTGCGGCAGGGGGTGTACACCCCCTGGGTCAAGGTGAAGTTCGCCGCGGGCATGGGCATCTCGGTCAGCGGCATCTGCGAAGTGCTCCTCATCGCCACGGATCCTCATTTTGAGCTCTACGTCACGCCGATTCAGATTGATCCGGAGAAGCCCGCGCTGCCCATCGCGCATCCGCTCGTTTACTCCACCTACCTGGCCAAGAAGCAGGGCACGTTCGCGACGCTCGGGCTGGCCGAGGACACCTGGGGGCTGAACGCGAAGATCCTCAGCGACGACGCGTTCCTGCACCAGTGTATCGAAGCCGATGGCGAGCGCGAGCAGATGTTCTTCGACGCCGTCGACAAGGTGCGCAGCGGCCTGACCGTCTGCGTCTTCGACGGCATGGACCGGATTCAGCACATGTTCTGGCGCTACATTGATCCGGATCATCCCGCCCACAGCGGCCAGGCGCCCGAGCCGGATCAGCGGCGCGAGGCGATTCGCGAGTTGTACGAGCGTGCCGACGCGATTGTCGGCAAGGCGATGCGCGCGTGCGACGACGAGGATACGGTGCTCATGGTCATCAGCGACCACGGGTTCAACTCGTTCCGCCGCGGCATCGACCTGAATCGCTGGCTCGAAGAGAACGGCTACCTTGTGCTGAAGCCCGACGGCCGCGGCAGGAAGTATCTCGCGGGGGTGGATTGGTCGAAGACGCGGGCCTTCTGTCTGGGTCTGGCGGGTATCTGGCTGAATGTGAAGGGGCGCGAGGCGCAGGGCGTCGTCGAGCCGGCCGAGGCAGACGCGCTGCGCGATGAGATCTGCACGAAGCTGGCCGCGCTGAAGGATCCGCTCGACGGGAACTCCGCGATTCACCGGGCGTTCAATACGCGGACGATTTACCGCGGCCCCTACAAAGAGGACGCGCCGGACGTCATCGTGGGCTACAGCCGTGGCTATCGCGTAAGCTGGGAGGCGGCGATCGGCCAGCCGACCGGGCAGGTCTTCCACGACAACGTCAAGGCGTGGAGCGGCGACCACTGCATTGATCCGTCCCTTGTGCCGGGTGTGCTCTTCTGCAACCGCAAGATCGAGGCCGAGCGCCCGCGCCTGCTTGATATTGGTGCGACAGTGCTGGACATGTACGGCGTGAAGGTGCCTGAGTTCATGGATGGTCGGCCGCTGCGCGTGGCTGACGCAGACGGCACCTTTCCCGGCGCTCCGCCGCCCGCGGCGCGCGAGGCTGTACCGGCGTTGCAGCCTGCCTGAGACGCGGGCCGAGGGCAGGGGACGGGCGAACCAGGTTGAGGATTCGGATTCGTGAAGCGTATTGCGGCGATCGCAGCGGCAGTGGTGGTGGCCCTGGTGGGCGGGTGGATGGTGTTTGCGCCGGCCTCGCGCCCGGTGGGGGACGCCGGCGGGCGGAAGGTCATCGTCATCGGCATGGACGGGATGGACCCGCGCCTTTGCGACCGGCTGATGAACGAAGGCCAGTTACCGAACCTTGCCCGTCTGCGCGACGCGGGAGGCTTCAAGCCGCTGGGCACCAGCATTCCGCCACAGAGCCCCGTCGCCTGGTCGAACTTCATCACCGGCGCCGATCCCGGCACACACGGTATCTTCGACTTCGTTCATCGTGATCCCTCTCGCCAGTACGAGGGCATGTACTACTCCGCCGCCGAAACACGCGGGATTGATCCGGAATCGCAGCTTGTCGAGGAAGGGTGGCAGGTCGGCGATTTCAGAATTCCCCTGACCTTCTGGCCGTTCAACCACAAGGCGCCGGTTACACTGCTCAAGCGCGAGGGCGTGCCCTTCTGGGATTACCTCGACGCCGCCCGCATCCCGATCCGACTCTACGACATTCCCGCAAACTACCCGCCGAGCGAGTCGCACCACGGGCACATGTGCTGCCTGGCGGGAATGGGCGTGCCCGACCTGATGGGCAGCTACGGCACGTATCAGCACTTCTCCGAGGACACCATCGTTGCCGAGTTGCTCGAGGGCGGCTGGCACTTCCCGGTCACGTTTGCGGGTAGAGCGGCGAAGCTGAAGATCCTCGGCCCGAGTGATCCGATGCACGCCACGGTCGCAACCAGTGGCTACACCGGGCCGGCTCAGAGTTCGATCCCCTTCGAGGTCTACCGCCACGACACGGCCGACGAAGCCCGCATCGACATCCAGGGCCGCTCGATCGTGCTTCGCAAGGGGGAGTGGAGCGACTGGATCCAGATTGCGTTCGAACTGGAGCGACCGTCGTTTCTGCCCAACGACTTCGCGCCGGGTATCTGCCGGTTCTACCTGCAGGAGGTCCGGCCGCTGCTGCGGCTCTACGTCACGCCGATCAACATCGACCCGTCGAACCCGGCGGGGCAGAAGGTCACCGAGCCGGCGGAGTTCATCGAAGAACTCGCCGAGAAGCTCGGCCTGTTCTACACCGCCGGCTTCCAGGAGGATCATAAGGCCCTGACCAACCGCGTGTTCACCGACGAGGAATACAAGGAGCAGGCGGCGTACGTGCTTGAGGAGCGGCTGAGCCTGCTCGATGCCGCGCTGAAGGAGTATCGCGAAGGGCTGCTGTTCTTTTACTTCTCGAGTACGGATCTCCAGGCGCACATGTTCTGGTGGGACTCGGACGAGCCTCATCCCTACCGCACGCCCGAGCAGGCGCGGGAGTATCACGGCGTCGTGGCGGATGTGTATCGCCGCATGGACGAAGTCGTCGGCAGGATCCTCGCAGATCACGGCAGCGACACGACCATCATGGTCATGTCCGATCACGGCTTCTGCAACTTCCGGCGGGAGTTCAACCTCAACAGCTGGCTGCGCGACGAGGGTTACATCTACCCACCGGACTGCGGCTCGCTGCTGGATCCGCGGCACAAGCTCGTGGACTGGTCAAAGACGCGGGCGTACGGCATGGGGCTTAACAGCCTCTACCTCAACCTCGCCGGACGCGAACGTGATGGCATCGTGACGGCGGAGCAGCGCGAGGCGCTGCTGACCGAAATCTCCGAGAAACTGCTCGCCGTACGCGATCCGAAGGATGGCAAGCCGGTCATAGCCCGTGTCTACCGCGCTGACGAGGTGTACCACGGTCCGCAGACAGTCAACGCCCCAGACCTGATTGTCGGCTATCACCGCGACTACCGCGCCTCATGGGCCACCGTGCAGGGGCGCGTGTTCCGCAGCGTGTTTCAGGACAACAAGAAGGCGTGGAGTGCCGACCACTGCGTCGCGGCCGAGGAGGTTCCCGGCGTGCTGTTCAGCAACCGGCCGCTCTTGCGCGAGGATCCTTCCCTGATCGACCTCGCGCCGACGATTCTGGCGGAATTCGGCCTGCCCCCCGGCCCGCAGATGCGTGGCGGCAGCGTGTTCACAGCCCGTGAAGAGAGGAACTAGTTGCGACATGGCCAAGATCAAGATTGACGACAGCCTGCTGGAGCGCGTGCGCAAGGTGGCGACCGCTGCGGGCTATCCATCGCCCGAGGACTTCATCGTGCACATGATCGAGAAGGAGCTTTCGGTCATCGAGTCGGCCGAGGACGATGCGCAGGTGACCGAGCGGCTCAAGGGTCTGGGCTACATCGAGTAGGCCGCGTTGGCGCGCCGCGGGGGTGTCATGGGCGAGGTGATCGGCAAACTGCTGGAAGTCCTCGGCGAGTTCGCCCTCGGTGCGGGCGAGGCGATCGCCGGGGCGGCCGCGTGGGTCTGGGGTGGCCTCGGCGCGATCCTGGGCTTGGTGCTGCGCCCGCTGCTCGCCGTGCTCAACCCGGTGCTCACGCCCGTCGCCGACGCGGTGTACGCCGTGCTCTCGCCGTTCGGAGCGACCGGCGGCCTGGTGGTCATCTCCGCTGTGTTTGGCGTGCTGTTGCTGATCGCCTTCAAGTACCTGTCCAACCAGAAGGCCATCACCCGCGTCAACAACGACATCAAGGCGAATCTGCTGGCGCTGAAGCTCTACAAGGACGAGCTTCGCGTCACGTTCTTCTCGCAGGGGCGGCTGTTTCTCGCGATTCTGCGTCTGCAGCGCTACATGCTGACCCCGATCCTGATTCTGCTGCTGCCGATGCTGCTCGTGCTCGGGCAGATGGGACTGCGACACCAGTGGCGGCCGCTGGCGCCGGGGGAGCAGACACACCTGACCGTCACGCTTGCAGACGGAGCGGAGTCCGACGCAGCCAACCCTGCATTGACGCTGGAGGCTGATGACGGCGTCAACATCGAAGCCGGCCCGGTCTATGGCGGGGGGCGGGCCGTGTGGCGGCTGTCATCCTCCGTGGTGGGCACGCACACCCTGCGCCTGACGCGTGCGGGCGAAGCCATCGAAAAGGAGCTCGTCGTCGGCGATCCGGGTGCCCGCGTGTCGCCCCTGCGGACCGCGCGATGGACGGACTGGCTGCTCTACCCCGCGGAGCGCGGGCTGGCGGCAGATGACGAGGTGGCCGCGGTCAGCCTCGAGTATCCCCCGCTCGAGTCGCGGCTGCATGGCAGCGACTGGTGGCTGCTGACGTTCTTCGTCGTGTCGATGGTGTTCGCACTCATCTTCAAGCCGGTGTTCAAAGTGAAGTTCTGAACCGGGCGGGGCTGCCTAGTCCGGTGGCATCGCGGGGATGGCCGATGGATCGGTGAAGATGATCCACCTTTCCTCCGGCAGGTCGCGGAAGGCCGACTCGTAGCGCAGCGCGCGGCGCGGTTCGTCGGTCACGTCCCTGATGAGAATCAGGCGAACCTGCTCGGGGTATCGACGCCCCAGGTCGCCGTAGGCCTCCGGATCCCTCTCCCCGGAATCACCAATCAGTACGAATCGGCGCGCCGGATAGGCGGCGAGGATCGGCTCGATCGTCGCGGTCTTGTACTCCTGCGGCGACTGGAATAGTCCGAAGAACGTGCGATCCGCCAAGCGAAAGGGCTTCATGTGCCACAGGCCATCCGGATAGCCGGCCTTGTCGAAGAACGCGGAGAGCGGCGGGTAGAGCTGCCACGGTGAAGCGGTGACATAGTGCACGATCGCCGTCGGCTCCGCGGCCCATCGCGTCAGCAGCGACGGCATGCCCGGCACCGCTTCGAAGTCGCGGAGGAATGTGTTGCGAAGCAGGGCGGCCCGGTCGCGCACCTCGCTGATCTTCAGCGTGTCGTCGACGTCGCAGATGATCGACAGGCCCTTCGGCAGAACGAGATGGACCGGCGCCGTCGCCCGCACCGCGCTGGCTTCGCCGCTGATGACTTCGATGCGCGGCGCGCCCGCCTCGCGCACGTGCGCCACCCCGCCAACCGAAAGGGCAAGCATCTCGCGCACATGACCGTCGGGGCCCGTGTCGCCCAGTGTGAGCAGATCCGGCCCAATCCGCATGGCCAGTCGCTTTGCTCGCTCGTTGTCCACGAGAAACCACTGCGCCCGCTCGCGAAACAGCGGGTCACGTGTGACGTTGACGGCCTCGCCCTCGAAGCCGAGGGCCTCCGCCAGCGCCGGCAGCAGGTGTTCGTAGGACTCTTTCTCGAAGACCCACGCGTGCGCCGCGACACGCCAACCGCGGTCCTCCGACGGCATGGCGGCGGCCGGGAAGAGGATGACGTGTTCATCCGCGCGCAGGTTGGAGCCCGGGTCGGCTGACCGCGCCGCCGGCGCGAACATCGCGACGCTCAGGGCGGCTGCTGCGTGACGTAAGGTCCGATTCGTCATGGGACGGCTCCGTGGTGAGCGGCCGGGCCGGCAGGGGGCGGAGGCCGCCAGCTCCCGGCTCACGGCCCGGTCTGCACGGTCATCAGCTCCTCATCGGTGCTCCGCGCGACCTCCGCCCCGCGGTCGGCCAGTTCATGCATGGGCACGCCCGCGTACTTCTTGTGAAACGCTTCGCTCGGCTGGATGGTGACCTTCGCGCCAGTGGCCCGATGGCGGAACACCGTTTTCAAGTCGGCCTGCGCCGCCGGCGTCAGCCGCAGGTTGAGCCGACCGATCGTGGCGCCCGTCGCCGCCTGCACGCCGTCGGCGATGCAGGTGTACTGCACCTCCATCGGCGTCTCGTGGACGACCTCAAGATCAAACGAGCCGCGGACAAGGCCCAGCTCGCGCAGCGCGCGCTGACCCATGCGGTAGCCAAGTACGGCCCACGGACCCGCACCACCGTGCACGGCGCGCACGGCCTCGATCGCCTGGCCGGCGCCGTCATCCGCGCCGACGCCGAACGTAAAGGTTGCCCAGAAACTCTCCCAGTCCGGACCGGTCGAGCTGGTGGGCAGGCGCGGGCCGTGGTCGGCCGCTCGGGCTGCGCTCAGGCGGCGGATCGCATGCGTTCGGACGTACCAGAGCCCCCCGCGATCCAGCGGCAGGCGAGCCTCGCCGTTGTTATCCGTCCGGACGACGGTCTCGTATTCGTGCCCGCGTGTTCCCTCGCGGCCGATGCAGACGCGAATGCCTCGCGCACGACGGCCTTCAAACATGACGGCAACCTCGGCGTGCCCGCCCGATCGCCAGGTGAACGGGTCGGTCAGCGGGACGATCTCAAGCGGGTGCCCCAGGACCAGCTTGTAGCTCGATCCTCCGCTCTCGGTGAATCGCACCATCGTCTTGGCGCACTTGGTGTACAACTCCTGTCCGGGCTTGCCCGACTCGCCCAGGGCCCCGCGGAGTTCGAGGGCGCGGGTGGCCTCCTCTTCGCGGAGGTACGCCTCGAATTCGGAGGCCTCCATGGTGATCGGGTGCGGGTGGAGCGTGAGGCCGGCGACGTAGCCGCCCGGCACATCCGGAATGAGGTGCGCGGCGAGGCTGTTCTCCTCGACACCGAGGTCGGTGAACGGGAACGAGCGGGAACCCTGCATCGCGCCGGAGGTCGCCACGCGG
>CAYRSS010000097.1:0-7092 GCA_964426945.1 uncultured Phycisphaeraceae bacterium | reverse complement strand
ATCGCGCCGACGATGCCCATGCAATCGGCGGGCCGAACAGGATTGCTCCCGACCCTTTATCCGCCCCCGGGTCGCAGATAGGTTCAGTGTATCGACTCCCGACCCCTTATCCGCCCACGGTGAAAATTCACAGCCGCCGCCGAGTTACTCGCAGGCGGCAGAACCTGGGGCCTACGAGACCGGTCCTACCACCGATGACTAACATCGGGAGTGGTATCAGGGTGGGTCGCCAGTCCCGTCCGACAAAGTACGTGCAGGATCTGAAATGCGCATCCGCAGCGCAACTACTGAGTGCCCTACCTAAATGGGGAGCCACATTCACTGCATACATGACCTGCGCTCCCTCTCAAGTCGTATGCACACATGACGCAGGCGCCACGGCGCATACGGAGCGATGGACGAACCACCGCTTTCCAGAGACAGTATGCCATGACTAGCGCACATCCAACCGTGAAATAGGCCAATGGGATTCGGACGCTCGTGCATCGAAAATTCAGCGTTTCCCAGCTTGACACCGCTTCGGGAGAAACACTTAGTTCCCTTTGACCAGGACGGCGCCTAGTGGTGGCTCGCGCGGCACGCTCCGCGTCGTTCCATTGTGAACACTCATCGATCACAACCTTAAAGTAGGTTCGGCGCCATCCAGGGCGAGCGTCGGCTGACGCGTGTAGAGGATGCACCGATGCCAAATGCAACGATCCATCCGCGACTCCACAGAAAAGCCTACTCCCGCGCGTCCAAGGGATTCGATGGTGTAAGCCAGATAGCATAGGCATGTTTTCGCCACCATCTGGGCGTACCGAGTACCATTGTGAGAGCCACCACGAGAACGCCCGATCGTCCTGAGAAATTGCTGCAGCACTTAGACGCCAGTCGTTTCGGGTATAACTGGCTGCCCAGGTAACAGCTAACAACGTCAAGATGAATAGCATGCCAAGCAGCGTTAGCCGTGCTGCCCTAGGTACAAGGGAGTAGTAACTGCGCCTGCGGACGCCTCTTGCCATAACAAGCCCTCACACGCACTTCATCTTCACGGCCGTAGCCTGCTCACCGGACTATTTGAAGAGTCAACACAACAAGCCGTACTTCCTGGAGGCCCGAGTACAGGAGGCACGGCTACGCACTGGCAAGACGCACCTGGTTCGATAGGGCATTGACCAGTTCCTGGTCGGCCGCGATCCCTCTGACAATCTTCCATGCTAAAAAAGCTCGACTCCCACACAGTCCCCAGGGGGCACACCGGCGGGGGGGCTGGGGGAGGTTGGGGTGCAGGCAGCTCAGGCAGCGGAGGCACGATTCCCTGGTCGCAGTTGAGGTCGCACTGCACATGATTAGAACTGCCTCCTGAGAGGTAGTCTCTGCAGCAATCCTTGCATCGATTGATCCACCAACCTTCATTACGACGACCTGTTGGAGTGTTATTCAGGGCATGGCATGATTCCAAGGGGGTCCTGTTTCCCTGCTGCCGGACACTAACTGCGACATATGATAGAAGATACGGCAAACCAGAAACAGGGAATCCCGACTGTGTATTATCCAAGTTGGTCATACGAGCAGTGCGCCACTCAGCCGGCGATCGGAAAATATCTGCGGCTTGGAAGTGAGCAGCTTGAAGTATTACTGGTATTCTCGGCTCGCACTCATAATTGCGAGCCAGCAGTCTGCCGGTTGTGGTTTCCGACAGCAGCCCCTGCCATCCCGATTGCACCCCCACCCCGCTCCAGCTCCTCCCCGGATGCCGCGCCAGCCCCTGGTCCAGCGCGTCGAAGAGCGTGGCGTCATTCGCGTCGTAGTCCCCGTCGAAGTCGAGGTCGAGGATCCGGCAGGCGCCCGTGAGGGTGGTGCAGGTCGTGCCGGGCGTTCCCTTGTCGGTGGCGTCGACGTCGGAGTCGCCGTCGCGGTCGCCCCAGCTGGTGAGCTGGTCGACGAAGAGTTCGCCGTAGGGCGTGTAGCTGTAGCGCTCGACGACGTTGCCGCCGAGGTCGGTGGCCGCGATGACGTTCCAGTCCTTCGGGCTCCCGCCTTGGTCGCCCTCAGCCTGGTGGATGTACAGGTCGCCCCGGCCCGCGGCGCGCATCATCACGACCTCGTCGATGTACTGCGTGCCGTGGATGTACCGGGCAAGCCCGGCTTGTACTTGTTTCTCCATGTCGGCGCCGCCGTCGTCAACCTGAGCAATCCGCCAGCCGGACTTGCCGGCACAGCCGGTGTGTAAGGAGTATACCTCCGTGTTACCAATTCGCCAGCGTTCGTGACGACCTTCCGCACCCGCCGGCCCGTGCCGTCGTAGGCGGCCGTCTGGATCGTCGTGTCGTTGGCCTTCAGTCGTACCCTTCGGCCCGGTGGTCGTGGCACGTTGCGGGTTGCGAGTTGCCAGGACTTCTCGGGGAGTCGACGGCGATGATCGTATGGGCATACGCACTTTGCGAGCTTCGCGGCTTGGCATGAAATACCTCACGCAAAGCCGCACTGGCGCGGATGTAAGGCAAGCCGGCTCCACTCGGGGCACGGGATGATCGCGCCGGGGTGACTTTGGGGCCACCGTCGAGGGCAGCCAGTGAGAGAATCGAGGCGGAGGAGTGCGCGTTGCACGCGCGGCGTCACCCGCGGGGTGATTCATCGAAAGCCGGCGCTCTCGACGCTCTTCCCGAAGATCACCTTGTCGTCGCCGGGAGCGTAGAACTCCCGCAGCACGGCCTCTTCCACGTAGCCGCACGCTTCGTAGAAGCCGCGCGTCGGGGCGTACTGATCTTTGAGTGAGGTTTCGATGTAGATACGCCTGCCGCCCGCGGCGCGGATGCGTCGCTCCGATTCGGTCAGCAGCAGCCGTCCCAGCCCTCGACCCTGGTAGTCCGCGTGAACCGCGATCCAGTACAGGTCGAAGCTGCCCAGCGTGCAGCCGATCGGCCCGTAGCACGCGTAGCCCGCCGTCGCCCCGGTAACCTCGGCGAAGAGGAACAGGTACCCGCTGGCTTCCCCGCGCGAGAGCCGTTCGGTCACCAGTTCCACGGCGATCTCGATCTCGTCCGGGCGGAAAAACCCCGTCGATGACACGATCTCGCGCACCGCGTCGGCGTCGGCCACGCGGACCTGCTCGCGAAGCTCCACCGGGGGCTGCGCTGTGCTCATGACGTCTCTCTCCGGGCGGGCTCACGAGCCGTGTGACGACGGAAGGCTTGCCCGGTCTTCGCATACGAGGAAGCCGTCGAAGTCTACGCGCTCCAGCACGGCAGACAGCCACGGCGCCATCGCACCCGCTTCGGCGAAGCAAGTCGGGCCCACGCGGACCAGCCGGAGGCGCTGCCGAAGCGTCTCTACGGCGGCCGCCACGACAGGTTCCGCGACGCCGGCGGAGAGGTCCAGCCCTGCACCGAACACCCACGAGCCGGCGGCGTCCAGTTGATCGGCAAGGGTGGTTGCCCCCGGCTCGCCGCCGGCGGGCATCTCGAGCAGCAGCCGCAGCCCCCGACGCTCGGCGTCGAGCCGGATCGGGGTCAGAACGCCGGCCCATGAGGAGCGTCCCGCGGCGGCGGGGGAGGCGAAGCGCGCGTTGACCGCCTGCGCCCCGGCGAGCGTCCCCGCCCGGAGCAGGGCGGCCAAGCTCGCCGCGTCGAACCCGGCCCCCTCGTCACCCGCCTCCAGGCTCACGATCCGAACCGGTGAAGCGCTCGTGGTCCGCGCTGCGAAAAATCCGGGATCGCGTTCGCACGCAGCCAGCGCGGCGCTGTTGAGTCGAAACTCCATGTCGAGCCCCGGACCGACCTCAAGTGCGGAATCAAACGGAACTTGCGCCGCCGAGGTCTCGAAGCGGACGGAGCGACAACGTACGGTTCGCATCGGGTTCGGACCCCTCCGGCGTGCAGAATTCACAGGGCCTTGGCGACGTCGCCGGCTGGTCGCCGCCTTCCGACGGCGACCTCGTCGGCTATACTCGCCCGGTCGGCCCTTCGCAATCGGCGAAGCCGCCGCGGGGCCGATCGCCACGAGGGTTACATGACGCCACGCATCGCCGTGCTGCCGCCGGAACTGGTCAATCTCATCGCCGCCGGCGAAGTGATTGAGCGGCCTTCCAGCGTGGTGAAGGAACTGCTCGACAACGCCCTGGACGCCGGCGCGCGGCGCGTCGTCGTGACCATTGAGGACGGCGGCAAGCAACTCATCCGCGTGGTGGACGACGGCTGCGGGATGGACGAGGCCAACCTGCGGACCTCGGTGCTCCCGCATGCGACGAGCAAAATCACCCAGGCCGACGATTTGTACCGGATCTCAACGATGGGCTTTCGCGGCGAGGCGCTGGCCAGCGTGTCCGCCGTCGCCAAGCTGCGAATGGTGTCGCGTCCCGCCGATCAGGCGGAGGGGCACGAGATTCGCATCGCCGGCCGCGAGTTGCAATCGGCCCAGGCGGCCGGTTGCCCCGCCGGCACGACGGTCGAGG
Organism: uncultured Phycisphaeraceae bacterium; assembly: GCA_964426945.1. Lineage (GTDB taxonomy): Bacteria > Planctomycetota > Phycisphaerae > UBA1845 > UBA1845 > CAYRSS01. Next base: position 2,657 of record CAYRSS010000097.1, on the reverse strand, counting down.
TTCGCGACCTGTTCTTCAACGTGCCTGCCCGCCGGCGGTTCCTGCGAGGCAGCGCCACCGAGACCGGGCACATCAACGAGGAGGTCTCGCGTGCGGCGCTCTCGCGTCCGGACGTGGCTTTTGAACTGAGCAACAACGGCCGGACTACGATCAACCTGCCCGCCTCGGCCACCCGCCGTGATCGCGTCGCGAAGTTTTACGGACCGGAGCTTGCCGAGGCGCTGCTCTGCGTCGACCGGGAGGAACGCGGCCTGTGTCTTGAGGCGTACGCGGCGCCGCCCGGCCAGTCGCGAGCGACCGCCCAGTGGCAGTACGTGTTCGTCAACGGCCGCTACATCCGCGACCGCTCGATTCAGCACGCGATCCGCGAGGCGTACCGCGGCCTGCTCGAGCCTCAGCGACACGGCGTGGTGTTTTTGTTTCTCACGATTGACCCGGAGCGGGTCGACGTGAACGTGCACCCCACCAAGACGGAGGTGCGCTGGGCGGAACCGAATCTCATCTATTCGCAGGTGCTCAGCGCGCTGCGCGAGGCGTTTCAGAGGGCCGACATCGTGCCGCTGTTCCGCGTGGACCGCGCCGCGACCATGGCGCCGGAGCAGCGCGAGCGCCTGCAGACCGAGTTCGCCGCGGCGCTGAAGTCGGCTGCGCCGATCCGGGCGGAAGCCGGCGATCCCGCGTACTACGTCGAGTCTGCGCCGCCCGGCGCGCAGGATGATGCTGCGGGCACCGAGGGCGGAGGCCTCTGGGCCGGTGCGGGCAGCTACCCCGCGCCGCCGTGGATGCCCGCCACGGGACCGACGGTCCCGCCGGGACGGCATCATCCCGCGGCGCCGGCCGCGACGGAACTCTGGCGAGCCCTCTACGGTCCACTGCCGATGGGCGGGGACACTCAGCGCGAGGCCCCCGCGGCTGCGGGCCCTGCGGCCGCATTCGCCGCCCGCGCCGCGAGTCCCGCGGCCCCCGCCGATCGCCCCCGCGCCGTGCAGATGCACAACCTGTATCTGGTGATCGAAAGCGACGACGGCATCATCATCGTGGATCAGCATGCGTTGCACGAGCGGGTGATGTACGAGCAGCTGCGCCAGCGCATTACGCGTGGCCCGCTGGAGAGCCAGCGGCTGCTGCTGCCCGCGACGATTCCGGTTACATCCCGGCAGGCCGAGGCCCTCGAAACCGCGGGCGAACTGCTGGAGCGGCTCGGCCTTGAAGTGACCGCGTTCGGGGCGGATTCCGTCGCGATTCACGCCTTTCCCGGCCTGCTTCGTGACGCCGACCCCGGCGAATTCCTCCGCGACCTGCTGGACCGCATTGCGGCGATGCCCGGCGGAATGTCGCCGGAGGTCGCCCTGCAGGATGTGCTGAGCCTCATGGCCTGCAAGGCGGCGGTGAAGGCGGGCGATGCCCTGACGCCCGAAGAGATTGACGCCCTCATGGCGCAGCGGCATCTCATCGACAAGGCCACCAACTGTCCGCACGGCCGACCGACCATGCTGCGCCTCACGAAGTCTGACCTGGAGCGCCAGTTCAAACGCACCTGATCGCACCCGGCCCGCAGCGCAACCGACCATGCCCGAATTGCCGGACGTCATCGCGTACGTTGAGTGCCTGCGCCGTGTCACCGCGGGTCGGACGATCCGCAGCGTGCGGGTTGTCAGCCCTTTTGTCCTGCGCACGTTTGACCCGCCGGTTGGCGAACTCGTCGGTCAAACGGTGATGGCTGTCTCGCGCCTGGGCAAGCGGCTCGTGCTGGAGACCGACGGCGGGCTTTTCGCGGTGATTCACCTGATGATCGCGGGGCGTTTTCGCTGGCTGGCGCCGCAGGCTCGTCCGCCGGGCCGGATCGTGCTCGCGACCTGGACGTTCGACGAGGGGACGCTGGCGATCACCGAGGTCTCCGCGAAGAAGCGCGCTGCACTGCATGTCGTGCGCGGTCGGGATGCCCTCGTTGCCTTTGAGACAGGCGGGCTCGACGTGCTCCGCGCCTCGCCCGAGGCTTTCCGCGAACGGCTGCTGCGCAGCAACCACACCCTCAAACGCACCTTGGCGGATCCGCGGATCTTTGACGGCATCGGCAACGCTTACAGCGACGAGATCCTGCACGCGGCGCGGCTGTCGCCGCTGACCTTGACCCACCGGTTACCGGAGGGAGACGTGTCCCGATTGCATGCGGCGTGTCAGGCGACCCTCAGCACCTGGATCGATCGGCTCCGCGCTATGTTCGCCGACCGGTTCCCCGGTCCCGGCGAGATCACCGCGTTTCGCGAAGGGTTCGCTGTGCACGGCCGCTACGGACAGCCCTGTCCCGACTGCGCCGCCCCGGTGCAGCGCATCCGCTACGCCGATCACGAAACCAACTACTGCCCGAGGTGCCAGACCGATGGCACGATTCTTGCCGACCGGTCGCTGTCGCGCCTGCGGAAGGGGGAGTGGCCGCGTACCCTTGATGAACTGGAGGGGGAGCGATGAAAGAGCAACGGCGGGCGGTCGTCGCACCGCAGTGCGACGAACCGCCCGCCGACTTGTCGAAGACTTTGGCCCGACGCGGAGCCTACCGGCGGGGCGCCGCCTAACGACCCCCGGCGATCGGTCCGTTCAGCCGCTCCAGCGCATCGCGCTGCGACAGCGCGGTTGATCCCGGCGTGAAGAAGTCGGTC
>CAYRSS010000096.1:0-7223 GCA_964426945.1 uncultured Phycisphaeraceae bacterium | reverse complement strand
GCCCCCCGCCCCCACCCCATACCCCCGCCCCCACACACCCCCCAATCCCCAATCCGCAATCCGCAACTCACAATCGCTCGTGCCGCATTTCTCGCCCATCATCGCTTCCACCGCAAACTTCTCCCCAGATCGGTTTACGCAGGGAGGCAGGAACCGTGCCCCCAGGCGCATCGCCTCCAGGACGTAGAGAATCTGCGGCAGTGTCGGCGAGCCAGCGTAGAACCCGCGGTAGTTCGACAGCACGGCGGCGAGGTAGTGCGCCGGCCATCGCCGCTTGAGCCAGGCTCCCTGGAACGCCTCGACGGCGTACTCGGCGGAGTGGGCCTTGTTGAACATGAAGCCGCGGAACCCCTCGACCTGCTTCCAGACGGCGTCGATCTCCTCCCGGCCGCGGCCCTTGTCCCGGGCGCATTGCCGGAACTCGCTCTCCAGTTCGCGGATCATCGCGAGGTTTTCCTTGTTCAGGGCCCGGCGCAGCACGTCGGCCCGGCCGAGGTTCATGCCCGCGAACTCGGTGGCCACCTGCAGGATATGCTCCTCGAAGACCATCAGGCCGTAGGTCGCGCGGAGCGTGGGCTCGAGCGCGGGGTGGACGAAGCTCGGCGGCTCGAACCCCTGGTAGCGGCGGGCGAAGCTGTCCTTCTTGCCCTGGTTGGCGGCGCCGGGGCGGATGATGGCGACGATCGTCGTCAGACAGTCGATGTCGCGGACGTGGCACTGACGGATCAGGCTGGTCATCGCCGGCGACTCGATATGGTGCACGCCGCGGGCTTCGCCGGCGGCGATCATCTGCCACGTGTCGCTGTCGGAGAAATCCACGTCGTCGTACAGGTCGATGTCGACGCCCTCGGTGCGGCGGATCTCCGCGGTCGCGTCGCGCAGCACGGAAAGCCCCGCCTGGCCGAGCAGGTCGATCTTCACGAACCCCAGCTCCTCGATGACGTCCATGTCGTACTGGGCCACGAGGAAGCTCCGCGGCGAACGCTGCACGGGCATCAGGTCGGTCAGCGGCTCGGGTGAGACGACCATTCCGCAGGGGTGCAGCGCCCAGTGGCGCGGCACACCTTCCAGGGCGCAGGCCGCGCGGAGGATCGTGGCGAACGGCTCCTCGCGCACGGGAAGGTCGCGCGCCTCGGGAGACGCGGCGAGCGACCGGAGCACGTCCGGCGCCTGGACCCGCGGCAGCAGCTTCGTCACCCGGTACACCTCGTGAGCGGGCAGGCCGTAGACCTTCCCCAGTTCCGCCACCGCCGCCCGGCCGTGAAAGACATGCGGCAGGCCGATCATCGCGACGCGGTCCTGCCCCCAGCGGCCGTAAACCCAGCGCATGACCTCCTCGCGCTGATCCCACGGCAGGTCGAGGTCGATGTCGGCCATCTTGCTGAACCGGGCCCGCTCAGGGTTGATGAAGCGATCGAAGGGCAGATCGAAGCGAAACGGGCATGCATGCGACACGCCGAGGACATAGCACACGAGCGAATCCGCGGCCGAGCCCCGGGCGAGCGTCGCAATCCCCCGGCTGCGGCAGAACTGCACGATCTCGTGAAAGACAAGGAAGTACTCGGCGTAGTGAACCTGGTCGATGATGGACAGCTCGCGGTCGAGGCGAGCGAGCGCCTCGCTGAGTGTCGCCCGTCGTCCACCGATGCCGCGCAGCGGCGGCTCGTCGACATACCGCCGGCGGCATCCCGCGACAGACAGTTCACGCAGGTGCTCCATCGCCGTGCGGCCGTCGGGCGAGTCAAACGGCGGAAAGCGGTTGCGGTTGAGCGCGATGGAGAATTCGCACTGTTCGGCGATTCGCAGCGTGTTGGCGAGAGCGTCGGGTCGCCGGGCGAAGAGCCGCCGCATTTCGTCCGGGGGGCGAAGGTGATGGTCGCCGATCGGCTTGTCGGGGTGTGGCTGGTCGAGCAGGGTGAGGGTTCCGATGGCGCAGAGAGCCTGCAGGGTGGACGCATCCTGCGTACTCAGGCACCGCGACGCGCAGCTCGCCACGACCGGCAGCCCCAGCTCATCGGCCCGGGCAGCCCGCTGCCGCGCAAGAACCGCGTCGGCCCGCGTGTGCAGTGTCAACTCGATGTACAGCCGATCCGACAGGGCCGCACGCAGCGGCGCCACGCCGGCGCAGAGGAGATCGAGCGAAACCGTCCGGCCTGCGCCTGCGGTTCGTTGTCCGCCGACGGTCGCTGTCGCCGCGCGTCCGACCAGGCAGATCACGTCTTCGCCGTGAGCGACGACGTCGGCGATGGTGAGCGGCTCTTCCTTCAGGTGGTGAATCGAGACGAGCCGGCAGAGCGCCGCAAAGCCCTTCGCATTCCGGGCAAGCAGGGTGAGCGTCAACCGCGCCGCGTCGGGCGCTGCATCCATCGGCAGGGCGACCTGCACTTCCGTGCCGACGATTGGCCTGACCCCCGCCTCGCGGCACGCCTGCATGAACGGAACGGCCGCGTACAGGCCGTGCAGATCGGTGAGCGCGATCGCGGGCATCCCATGCCGCGCCGCAAACCCCGCCAGCGCCCCCGGCGGTGTGAGCGCCGAGAGGAAGGAGTAGAAGGAGCGATTGTGAAGGAGGATGGACATAGGGGCTATCAGCTATCAGCTGTCAGCTATCAGCTGTCGGCCAGAGAAGAGGCTGTCGGCTGTCAGCCAGAGAAGCGGCTTTGCGCTGACAGTTATTTTCTGGCTGACAGCTGATAGCTGATAGCTGATAGCTGATAGCTCTCACTTCCCCCTCTTCAGCGTTTGCAGCAGCGACACCAGCATGCGTTTGACGACCGCGGTTTCGGAGATGGCAGATTGCGCCCATTCCTGCGGCACCATCTGCAGATCCTGAGCGAGGACCAGGTGATACTCCAGTTCGCTCGCCGAGCCCATCGAGTTCTGAACGAATCTCGCGAAGTCGGGATCCGTGCCGCGCCCGCAGCCTTCGGCGAGGTTGGCCGGAATGGACGCGGCAGCACGCCGGATCTGGCTGCGCAGGCCATACATTTCCTCCGTCGGAAATACCTGTGTGGCGCGATACACCGTAAGCACCAGCTGATGGCTCCTCTCCCAGACCTTGAGATTCCGAAAGTCCTGCATAGGGGGGCTCCTGGGTAGCTATCAGCCGTCAGCTATCAGCTGTCGGGCAGAGAAGAGGCTGTCGGCTGTCAGCTGTCAGCTGTCAGCCAGAGAAGCGGCTTTGCGCTGACAGTTATTTTCTGGCTGATAGCTGATAGCTGATAGCTGACAGCTATTTTCCGGCTGACAGCTGACAGCTGACAGCGGACAGCTATTTTCCGGCTGACAGCTGACGGCTGACAGCTGACAGCTTGTACTCATGCATCCGCATCACGCCGCGACTTCCGAACCGTTCCCGGATCGCCTGGCAGGTGGTCGCCAGGCTGCGGCGGCGCTGCTTCTCGCCGAACAGGTCGAGTTGCGAAAAACCGTGATAGACGTTGGACAGCTTCACCTGCACCATGCGGATGCGGACGCGGCGGTCCCACAGGCGGGTGAGCAGCCGCGACAGGAGGGGGTAGACGTCATCCTCCACGTCCGTCGGCTCGGCGAGGCTGGCCTGGCCCTGGTGCTCATCCATGTCGGTGTAGCGGATTTTCACGGTGACGGTGCGGATCTGGGCGCGGTCATCGCGGACCTGCACGAAGGCTTCGTCGGCGAGGCGGCGCAGCACGGCTTCCAGAAACGCGGCGTCGGTGGTGTCGGTCGCGAAGGTTTCCTGGTGGCTGTAGGACTTGGCGTCGGGCCGGGTCGTTTCCACGGGGCGGTTGTCGATGTTGCGGGCGAGCTCGCGCAGGGACGGCGCGGCGTTGCCGACGAGCTGATGCAGCCAGTCGAGCGGCATCCGGGCGACCTGGCCGATGGTCGTCAGCCCGGCCGACGCCATGAGCGACTCGGTCGTTGCCCCCACGCCGGGCAGCCACTTGACCGGCAGGGGGTGCAGAAACGCGAGTTCGGCCTCGTCGCACGGCGGGACGATGGTCAGCCCGTCGGGTTTGTGCAGCTTGCCGGCGATCTGGCTGAGCAGCTTGTTGCGGGCCAGCCCCTGCGAGATGGTGAGTTTGAGCCAGTCGCGGACGTTGCGCCGCAGGCGCTCGATGGCCGCGTCGGCGTCCATGCCCAGGCACGCCCGCGTGCCGGTGAGATCGAGATAGCCTTCATCGATGCTCTGCCGCTCGACGACGGGTGTGAGCTCCTCGGCCATGCCGAAGATGTTGGCGGAGAACTGCTCGTACAACTCGAAGCGCGGCGGCACGACGATCAGCCGTGGACAGAGGCGGCGCGCCTGCGTCATCGGCATGGGCGTGTATACGCCGAATCGCCGGGCCTCGTAGCTCGCTGAGGCGACGATGCCGCGATGGAGCCCGCCCACCGCAATCGGCCGCCCGCGCAGGCGGGCATCGGCCGCCTGCTCTACCGAGGCGAAAAACGCATCCGCGTCGAAATGAACGATCGAACGCATGGAGACGCCAAAAAGTCAAAACGCCAAAAAGTCAAAACGGAAGCAAAGAGGCGGACTGTCACGCTCTTCCAATCCGCCATCCGCCATCCGCCATTCCGCTCACCCCACCCTTCGCACCACCGTGTGCACCACGCCCTGAATGACCAACTCGTGCAGCGGGTGAAACTCGGGACAGGCCGGGTTTCCCGAGGCCAGCACAGGCTGTCCGTTGCGGAGGATGAGCCGCTTCAGCGTCGAAGCCCCGTCGATCAGGGCGACGACGATTGCGCCGGGGCGGGCCTGGGGGGTCAGGTCGCCGACGATGATGTCGCCGTCGAAAATACCAGCCTGAACCATCGAGTCGCCCCGGACGCGAAGGGCGAAACTCCGCGGCGTCGCCCGCAGCACGGCCGCGGCGTCCAGCCGCACACAGCCGCCGTCGGCCTGCTCGGGATAGCCGGCCAGCACCGTGGAGGGGTCGTCATGGCCCGGCGGGGTTGCATGCCCGGTATCGATCGGTGCCGCCGCGTTGTTTAGCGTCGCCGCGTGCGGCGACATGTTGTTCGATGGGCAAGTGCCCGGAAACTGAAAGCCGGCGAACATGTCCCACCCCGAGAGCCGCCATGCCGTCGCACGCGACGGCGCTAAACAATATGCTGTGCCTTTTCGCCGATCCTGTCCGCGATCGCCGGCCTAAGTATACCCAAACAAAAACCGAACTTCAAGGCTGCGGGCTGATAACCTACAATCCCCCGCCAGCAAGGAGCCCCGGATGGCCGGAAGAGACGAACAACTGGGCTTTGCATGGGCCGAGGAGCCCGAAAAAGGCCCCAAAGGCCGCAGGACAAGGTCAAAGGCGCCCGGAGAGCGGGGTGGCCAGCCGCGCCGCGAGCCGCAGGCCGTGCCGGACGTTCTCCCCCGCATCGCCCCGCTCGCCGCCAGGCTCCGCGGGCTGGCCGACCGGGGCGTGCATATCGGCACGTCGAGCTGGAAGTACCCCGGCTGGCTCGGCACCGTCTACGACCCGGCGCGATACGTCGTGCGCGGCAAGGTCGCTCAGGCGAAGTTCGACCGCGAATGCCTGGCCGAGTACGCCCGCATCTTCCCGACCGTCGGCGGCGACTTTTCGTTCTACCAGTTCCCGTCGGACGACTACTGGGACCGCCTCTTCGCCCAGACGCCGCCGGGCTTCCGCATGGGGCTTAAGATCCCCGAAGACGTGACCGTCGAGACGTTTCCGCGCCACGCCCGCTACGGCAAACGCGCGGGTCAGGCCAACCCGTCGTTCATGGACGCCGACATGCTCAGCGACCGGCTGCTCCGGCCGCTGGAGGCGCATCGCGATCGGCTCGGCGTGCTTATGTTCGAGTTCGGCACGATCCACACCGGTCCCTTGCGCGAGGAGAACGCCTTCGCCGATCGGCTCGACGACATGCTCGGCCGCCTGCCGCACGATCGCTTCCGCTTCGCGGTCGAGATCCGCAACAAGAACTTCCTGACCCCCGGCGGGGCGTACCTGAAGGCGCTGCGTCGGCATCGCACCGCGCACGTGCTGAACAGTTGGACGCGCATGCCATCGCTGACCGAGCAACTCGCGATCCCCGACATCTTCACGGCCGATCACGTGGCCGCCCGTTTTCTCCTGCGCCCCGGCCGCACGTATGAGGAAGCGGTGAAGATGTTCTCCCCCTACGAACGCGTGCAGGAGGAATACCCCGAAGGCCGCGCCGCCCTGCACGAACTCATCGCCCGCAGCCTGGCCGCGCAGCGCATGCTCTTCGCCTTCGTGAACAACCGCTTCGAAGGCAACGCGGTGGAGACGATCGAGCAGGTGGTGGGGGAAGCGTGAGCGACCCGTCGTGAGCCGCATGTGACAGGCACGTCTCTCCCAACCTCCGCCGCCGTGGCACGCGGAACCACAGTACCGGGATCCCTCAACTGACTGCGTTGCTCCGCGCCTGACGCGTCAGCGAGTCAGTGGCTGGCACGGATCCAGCCGGTGCCCTCGCGACTTCACCGCTTCACCCCTGCTCGCTCCCGGCCGAGGCTACCAGGGTTCGGGCGGCGGCTCTGGCGGTGGCTTGCGACTGGTCCAGGACCTCCGCCAGGGCCGACTCGTAGACGGCCCGGGCGGCGGAGAGGGTGGCTGGTTTGTGCCAGTTGCGGGCGTCGGTGGTTACGGTGTCTCGGGCCTGTTGGGCGGCGCGGATGGCGGCGAGTTGCGGGCCGGTGAGGTTCAGGAGGTGCAGGTCCGGGTCGAGGTCGGACTGGGCGGCGGCGCGGTCGAAGAGTGCCGCGGCCGTGGGGGTGCTTTGTTCTGCGGAGCCGGAGGGTGCGGCCAGGTCGGTCGTGTCGGCCGAGGCGAGGGCGGTGCGGATGTCGCCGGCGACGGTGGTTGCCGCGGTACGGAGCGCCTGACGGGCGGCCGCGAGGCGGGCGCGGGGGGCGCCGGTGTCGAGGCGGTTCGCGAGTGCGTGGGCGAGCTCCTCCTCGGCCGCTCGCTGCTCGGAGACCAGCGGGGAGAGGGTTTCGGCCTGGGCTGCCGCGAAGGTGTCGATGGCGGCCTGCGCCCCTTGGCGGGCGGCGGTTGGCAGACCGGCGGCGAGCGGGGCGGCGTCGTCGATGCCCAGAGCCAGCCGCACGGCCGCGGTAGCGGCCGGGTCGGCCACGGCGGTCGGTGGCGACGAACCCCCGCCAGGGGACTCGGGCGGTGACGAGGAACTCACTGACGGGATGAGGGCCGCCAGTGCGAAGGCGATGACTGCGGTAGCGACCCAGGCGA
>CAYRSS010000095.1:0-7765 GCA_964426945.1 uncultured Phycisphaeraceae bacterium | reverse complement strand
CGCAGCCAGGCGAGGTACTTGAGCAGGTCGACGCGCCGGCCGTCGCCGATGCGCAAGCCCGCGCGGCTGCGATGTCGATGCAACTGTCGCTCACCGATGACCGTGCCGAGGCTGGTCGAGTTGACCAACTGCACAAGCTGCGACGGCCGGAGCTGGCGCGGGTCAATCGCCACCGTCGTCCTCCGCCATTTCTTTGACCAGCCACGCGCCATAGTTGATGAGGTTGAGCGTGCCGTCGGCGTTGGCGGGCGCCCCGAGGCCTATGTCCTCGTCGATCATCTCGACCGTGATTCGTCGCCGTCCGGCGGCGCTCAGGAGCTGGGCCAGATCCGCGGGCGACACAGCGCTGGGATTCAGCGTGGGCTTACTCATGGTGACCCCCGGGCGATGACCTCATGGAATGTGGCTCGCCCGCGCCATAGTTTAGCCGCCGTTCGGCCACAGTGGATATAATAACTGATAGAAATCTGCCAGATTCCCCCGGAAAACAGTGGATGTCCTCCGCTCGAAAATGGCTTAATGCGGTTGTTGGAAGCGAGCGTACGCGACCAGCGAGAAACGCCAAACGGAGAACCGCGATGACCACAAAGACGACGACGACCACGAACGAACCGACCGCCGCCGAGTCGTACGCCAGGAACCGCAGCGACATCGCCCGGCTGCTCGACGTGATGGAAATGGAGCTCGACAAGCACGGCCAGCGGGCCGCGGACGATGCGAAGAACTACGGATTCGCCGGCGATCTGGGCAAGGTCCGCGGCGACCTGGTCAACCTGGTCGCGTTCCTCAGCCGCATGGACGCGGCGGAGGTCGATCGCTTCCTGGACGAGGCGATCTGATCGCTGCGTGCGACCAACAGGAGAATCGCGATGTTCATGCGAGAGGTTGCTATCGGCGGGGTCTACTACGCGAAGGTCAGCGGATCGATCGTCCGCGTCCGCCTCGACGCGCACTCCCCGCGGGGCGGGTGGACCGCCACCAACCTGAAGACCGGGCGAGCCCTTCACATCAAGAGCGCGCGGCGGCTGCGGCGGGCGGTGGAAGACGCAGCCCCCGCGGTGGCCGAGATGACCATCGACCCGGAGCGCTGCGCGACGCCAGGCTGCGCCGGCACGCCCGCACTCACCTACCTCGGCCGGCCGCTGTGCGCCGGCTGCTGGGCCGAGCATTGTCCCCAAGAAGCCAGGCAGACACCGGCCTCGTCGGTCGGTGCGACAGATGACCACGCCGCCCACCGGGCGGCCAACGAAGAGGAGATCGACATGGCTACGAAGACGACCAAGAAGACCGGTGCGAAGAAGGCGAAGGGCTCTAAGAACTCGAAGGCGAAGGCCACGAAGGCCGCCGCCAAGCCGAAGAAGCAGCCCACGAAGACCGCGGGCGAGCCCAAACGCCTCAGCGCCCTCGACGCGGCGGCTGCGGTCCTGAAGAAGGCCGGCCAGCCCATGACCGCGCAGGAGATGATCACCGCGATGGCCGACCAGGGTCTTTGGACCAGCCCCGGCGGCAAAACCCCTCACGCGACGCTGTACGCCGCGATGATTCGCGAGATCAGCGCGAAGGGCGACGAATCGCGCTTCACCAAGGTCGACCGCGGACAGTTCAGCGCCGCGCGATAGGAGGCCACCATGCGCCGAGGTTACAGGCATCGAGACGTCAGCTTCGCGTACGAGGACGGCCACCTGGTGCGCACCGTCGTCGCGGAGGACGGCCGTAGCTACACGCATCGATGCGGGCTCGCCACGTTCGAGAAGGTCGCCTGGGCTCTCGACAATCATCCCCGCGAGGAGGGATTCGGGGTGCAGGACATGGCCGCGGCGCTCGACCTGCCCCATACGCAGGTCGACGTCGCCATCGCGTTCCTGGACGAGCGCAGCATCGTCGACCGTCGCCGGCGCCGAGCCTACGTGGCGAGCACCGGCGTGCATCTCGATGCGATGGTGGAGTGGCACGCCCTTCGAGCACAGGCCACGGGCACCCAGCCGCCCGCCTGCGACGACGGCGCTGTCGACGAAGCGTAGGCCCTGCGGCGGCGGATCTTCAACCCGCTCGCGATTCAACAGCGCCCAACCGCCTCGGCCACCGCCGGGGCGGTTGCACTCACGGTGCGGGCGGCCGTAGCGCCCGCGCTCGGCGGCGGTAGCTACCCGGCCAACCCCGCGGCGATCGACGCCCGTGGGCCAACGGGTGGCGTCCCGCGCCAACCCGCGGCGGCGCCCCACGGCCAGGAGCGGCGACGACCGCCGTTCGGTGACACCGGATAAAGAAACATGCCGAATTCCAGCGGATTGAGCCCGAAAACGCTTGATGATGCCCGCCCGAAAATGGCTGAATGGACCCGTGGGTAGCGGCGTACGCGACCACCAGGAACCACGAGACGCAGGAGCACGATGGTGACGAAGCGGAAGCAAACCGACACGCAGCGCGAGGCGCTGATCAGCGACGTCCGCGAGCGGGTGGCGGAGAACGTCGCCAAGCGGGTACTCGGGATCGAGACGCTCGCGGCGCAGCACAGCGACCGGCTCGACTTCCATACGGTGGGCGTGTGGCAGATCGCAGACGCCCTGCGCGAGGCCTGGGAGTGCGGACGCGCATACCAGATCGAGCAGGACGGACGCTAACCGAGAATGCGGAACCTCCAACGGAGAACCACGATGACTCACACACGCCACCCCTATCGAATCGACTTCATGGACGACCTCATGGTGCTGCTCGACGCCGAGAATCACGGCATCGCAGCGCATCGCGTCGACGCACACGACGCCGCCGGCGCCGCAAGCCGCATCGACGAATGGGCACGGGATGCGTCGCGGTACGGCCATACGTTCGACGTGGCCAAGGCGAAGCGCCAACTCGGGCAGCTGGTTCGCGCGATGCGATGAACTGCGCGCGGCCGAATGACTGAGGCACATCACGACACACTCGCATCCGCCTCGGCGACTTCCGGGGCTTTCTCTTCGGCCACACCGTTCGCGGCCAGCCGCTCCGCCTTCCGCCCGGTGAACTTCTCCCACCGCTCCACGATGACGTCGCAGTACGCCTGATCGAGCTCCATGAGGTACGCTCGTCGCCCCGTCTGCTCCGCGGCGATGAGCGTCGATCCCGAGCCCCCGAACAAGTCGAGCACGTTCTCGCCGGGGCGCGACGAGTACTGCATCGCGCGGACGGCCAGCTCGACAGGTTTCTCCGTCAAGTGGACCATATTCTGCGGATTCACCTTCTTCACGTGCCACAGGTCGGTGACGTTGTTGGGCCCAAGGAATACGTGGGCCGCCCCCTCCCGCCAGCCGTAGAAGCAGATCTCGAACGCCCCCATGAAGTCTTTCCGCGTCAGCACAGGGTGCTCCTTGTCCCAGACGATGCCCTGCGAGAAGTAGAGCCCGTGCTTCTTGAGGAACGGCGGGTAGTTGCCGAGATTCGCGTACCCGCCCCAGATGTAGAAGCCGCGACCGGGCTCGAGCACGCGGGCCATGTTGCCGAACCACGCGTCGAGCAGCAAATCGAACGCCTCGTCGGTGACGAAGTCGTTGGCGAGGGGCCGATCCTTCGCGCGCATCTGGTTGGTCGTCTTCTTGGCCTTGCTCTTGTCGCGGGCGACGTCGAACGATTGGTGGTGGCCACGCTTCTGCGGCGCCGCGAACGACGAGTTGCCGGCGGCGATCGCGTTGTTGCTCCTCGGCTCGACCCGCACGTTATACGGCGGATCCGAGTTCACGAGGTGAATCGCCGCGCCGTCGAGCAGATGGTCAACGTCCGCCGCCTTCGCCGAGTCGCCGCATAGCAGCCGGTGGTCGCCGAGCAACCAGAGATCTCCCGCCTGGGTGACCGCCTCCTCCGGCGGCAGCGGCACGTCGTCAGGATCGGTGAGACCCTCCTGCACCTCGCGGCCGAGCAGCTTGGCCATCTCGTCCTGATCGAACCCCAACTGCGACCAGTCGATGCCTGCGTCCGCCAAGCCCAGCAACTCGGCCGACAGCAGGTCCATGTCCCACTCGGCCAGTTCGGCGGTCTTGTTGTCCGCGAGCCGGTACGCGCGAACCTGCTCCGGCGTCAGCCCAACGGCCACGTGGACGGGCACCTCGCTCAGCCCCAGCCTAGCCGCCGCCTTGAGTCTGGTATGACCGCAGACGACCACGCCCTCGGCGTCCACCACGATCGGCTGCCTGAACCCGAACTGCCGAATGCTCTCGGCCACCGCCCCGACCGCGTCATCGTTGATCCGCGGGTTGTTCTCGTACGGCCTGACCGCGGCCAACGACCGCATCTCGATCTTCATAGCCAACCTCCTCGACGGGTCTCCGCATCACCGGCCACGACCATCGGGCCGGCGCCACGGAGACGGACTGAACTCAAGCCGACCAGCCTCGCCCGGCGGGGCGCCGGCTCGGCCGCGCGGGTCACCCCTCCGCGAGTGCTCGACCTGGACCAAGCCCGCGCCCTCCCCAACGCGGCCGGCCACCACGGCCCCAAAACCCCCCGGATCCGCGACCGAACCGGCGATCCCGACCCGTCGGCCGCGTGGCCGCCACGGGGCCGCGGGGCGTGGCGTTCGGACCCGAAACCGGACAGCCCCCAAGCCCCCGAAATCGCCACCCACGGTGGCGCCAGTGGCCTTTTTCGACTGAAAGTCGGCCACCGCAACAAAGTCGGTCTCGGACCGCGACTGCTCCGCGTGGTAGGTGCCTCTTTTTTCGCGCAGGGGGGAACCATCGCACTGACAAAACTCAGCGGGTGGTCCCGTCGCACCCCGCGTAGAACCGCGGAAAGGGGGTTTTGTCAGTTTTGTCAGTGTCATAATCATCATGAGTCTCCCGCGCTCTTCAGGATCGCGATGATGGCTGTACGGAGCGTGGGATCGAGGCCGGGCCAGGCTCTTGATAATGCCAGGAGCTGGGGGTCATCGATAACGACGTGAGCGGGGAGTGCTGCGCCTGGCGCTGCGCTATACTCAGAACTAGCGTATTTCTGCGGGGATTGTGCAATGGGACGGGGGTTCAATTCCCCCCGCCTCCAGTTGAATAGGACGCTCTGGAGCCCTATTTACATTTAGTCTTACATTTGCGATGCTCTTCAGCAGGGGCCAGGCGGCTGGCCGCAGGCCCCATGCCGGAGCATCGCCATGGCCAAGAAACGCCGCAAGCGCCCTCCCGCCACCAACGGCCAGCCGCCGCGCATCGAGCTACCCCAGACGAGCAGCAAGCCACTGAAAGTCGTCGCCGACGACGAAGGCAATCCCGTCGTGGACGGCCGGTTCTATCTCGCGTGGCACAAGACCACGGGAACCTTCTACGTCGGTGGCAGCGGAGCGCCGTGGGCCCAGACGAACCTGCGGACCCGCTGCCACAAGCTCGCCATCTTCCGGTTCCGTGATTGGGTGAATGAGCATGGTCGAGAAACGGTCGATGTCGGCCAGGAGACGACGACCGAAACCGGGCAGCCGTTCACGCGTGAAGACATGAGCAACGCGATGCTGTCGGGCCGCTGGCACATGACGGAGGACGGCCCCTACGTCTACCCTGACGACATCCTGAGCGAGGACGAAGAAGAAGTCGCCAAGGCGATGCTCCGGGGCCCGAAGAAGCTCAAGCTGGGGAACGTGAAGAAGCTCGCGGCCAAGGATTTTTGGCGTGCGGTACGGGACATCGTACTGGATGACCCCGAGCGGTTTCGGAAGGAAACCGGCCTGCGCGTCGTCGACGAACAACCTCCGCCTTCCGTCAAGCTGGATGAGCTGCTGACCGCGTACGAGCAGAAGAAGCAACGGCCGTCCGAAGAGGAGCTGAAGAAGGTCAGCATCTACTGGGATTTCTTCACGAACCACGTGTCGCCCGCGAGAACCGTCCGGGATATTTCACCCGATGAGCTATCGAAGTGGGAAGATGCCGCGTGGGAGCGATACCGAGCGGGTGCGTCGCCGAAGACGCTTCACCACCGCTTCGAATACGTGGTCCGGATCCTGAACTACGCCATCGTGAAGCAGGTGGACGCGAGCGAATGCGAGCGCGTCCTCAAGGACATCAAGTCGCGGAAGGCCGAGCTGCCCGACCTGCGAAACCCGAATCCGCGGCCGATCAGCGTCGAAGACTTCCATGCGCTTTTCGATGCGGGCGACATCCGATGGCGGGCAATGCTCCTCGTGGCCCTGAACCTCTGCTACTACCCGGTCGATGTTCGGACGCTCCCCAAATCGGCCATCAACTTCAAGACCCGCGTGGTCACCTTCGACCGGGCGAAGACAGGACAGACCACGCGTGTCGGCGTGCTGTGGAAGCGGACCGTCGACGCCCTGCGCCTTCTTCAGGAATCAGAACCTCACGACAACGCCTACGTGTTCATCTCCCAGTACCGCTCACCGTACACCGCCCACGGCTTTCGTAACGTCTTCCGGGAGATCCGAAACGACGCCGGCCTGCCCCATGTCGAGTTTCAGCACATTCGTGATGGTGCGTATACGGCAGCGGTTGAGCACGGGGCCACCGAAGCGCATGCGAAGATCCTGGCGGGCCACAGAATTCAAGGGATGTCCGATGCGTACATCAAGCGGCGACCCCGCATGGTGGAGGATGCGTGCGCAGCCATCGAGCAGCACTACTTCGGGGGCACTGATGGCGGTGGAATGTGAAGGAGCAGATCGTGGCAAGCGGGAGTTCAGGGGCATCCGACTGGTGAACAAGGACGTGGCGGAGTTCGCCGCTCGGCCGGGGTCCGTGCGAGCGGGGCATAAGTGCTGGCCGTGGGCAGGAACCTGAGCGGAAAGAAGGGCGAGTCGTGGCGCGTTGCAGGGCGTCTCGACGGCGACGGCGCCGAGCCGTCGAACAATGGAAGCTGTGCCGAGTTGCAGACGTCCCGGTTCAGTAAGGTTCGATACCAACTACTGGAAGACCTTCATCCACGCCCGGCTGGCCGTGGCGATGGGGGATTCGGGGTGTTTGTCCTTGTTAGGGTCAAAGCCCGACGCTCATCGCCTGTTGGCCGAGCACCTCACCGCCGAATACCGCATCCGCACCGAAGGCCGCGGCCGGCGGGTGGACGAATGGAAGCTCCACCCCGGCCGGGACAACCACTGGCTCGACTGCCTCGCCGGCGCGGCCGTCGGCGCGGCCATGATCGGCCCAGCGATCAGAGAAGTCGGCCGCGGGCAACGCGGCAAGAAGCGCGAGTACGTCTCCATCGCCCAGATGCAACGCGACGCGCAGGCGCGGCACGCGGAGCGCAATAGGGAGATGATGAGGGGAGGGTGAATTCTGCTCCATGCTACCGGTCGCAGGGACGACGTCGCCCCGCGGGACTGTGACGGCCGATGGCCGGTCGGACTTCTTCACGACCGACGACGAATTGAGCACGCCGCGCTTCGCGTCGGTCGGACGTTTCAGGTCGTCGTACGTGAACGTCTGGCTGCCGGCGCGCGCACGCGCGCGCTGACGGCGCGCACCACCCGGCGGACGTCGGCCAGAGAATCGAAAGGTGACCCCTTTTCCGATCTGACCCCTTTTCCGATCCGCCCCGAACGGCCGCACCCTCCGAGAGACCCCGAACCGTGCGGCCCCGCCGGGAGACCGATCACCGGACAGCCATCGACCGTGCAGGTCATCATCGCGATCCCACCCTCGCCGAGTACGGCGAGGATGGGCCACCCGGCCTTCGCGGAGTACAGCGCAGACTGGGCCACACGACCTTGCAAGGAGAGAGAACATCTTTTCTGTCCCCGGACCGCATAGCACGCGCCACACTACACTCCATGAGCATCGCAGTACTCCAATATCGC
>CAYRSS010000094.1:0-7881 GCA_964426945.1 uncultured Phycisphaeraceae bacterium | reverse complement strand
ATCACCGACCTCTGCGACGTGGCCGCCCTGCAACGCGCGGTCACGCCATAGCGCCGGACGCCGGGCCCCCACGCCGCCGCACGCGGCGGCGCTAAACAAAGGCGGTGCGTGCGACATGTTCCGCCGTTTAGCGGCGTCGCGTGCGACGCCATGGCCGCGGCGCTAGACAAGGCGGGCCGCACGCGGCCGCGTCGGCCTGCGCCGCACACGCCTATCTTCTTTGTAAACCCAAGCTTGCGCCTGTTCGCCCGCACCTCGCCACGCCCTGTGAAACGCGAAACCCTGCGGGGCCTTCGTGGATCGCGCCGATATCGATAGCTACCGAGCCGTGCCCGGCGTCGGGGGTGGATGGAGCCGCCCCGGGCGGCCAAGAGGCGTTTTCAGTGCCTTCCCGGCCGCTCGGAGGATTGCCCGCCCATGCGCGTTCTCGTCACCGGCCATCGGGGCTACATCGGTTCGGTGCTCACCTGCGTCCTTCGCAACCAGATGTGCGACGTGGTCGGGCTCGATGCGGACCTGTTCGCCGGGGCTGATTTCGGCCGGGTGGACGAGTCCATCCCCGCGTTCGACATGGACGTCCGCGACATCGACTTCGCCGATCTCGCCTCCTTCGACGCCGTCGTGCATCTCGCCGCCGTGTCAGATGACGATTCCGGCGCGATCAGCGCCCGCGCCACCGAGGAAATCAACGTCCACGCCACGCTCCGCCTGGCCGAGTGCTGCCGGCGGGTCGGCGTGCCGCGGTTCGTGTTTGCTTCGACCTGTGCGGTGTACGGCGAGACGATCGGCGACGTGGTCAGCGAATACGGCCCGTTTCATCCGGTCAGCGACTACGCCGCGTCGAAGCTCGCCGCCGAGGCGGAACTGGCCCGCCTGGCGACGCCCGCTTTCAGCCCGGTCTTTGTCCGCCTGCCCACGGTGTACGGCGTGTCGCCGCGGCTGCGGCTTGATTCGGTGGTCAACGATTTCGTCGCCGCAGCGACCTGCACGGGCTGTGTGTCGATGCGCACGGCGGGGCATGCTTATCGCCCGGTTGCGCACGTGGAGGACGTCGCGCGGGCCTTCGCGGCGCTGGTCGCCGCCCCGGTCGAGATGGTGCACCGCGCCGCGTTCAATGTCGTCCCGGACGGCGAGAACCACCGCGTGATCGACATCGCCGACGAGGTCGTGGGGCTGGTTCCCGACTGCGTGCGTGAACGCCCGCGGCCGATGTCCGACCGGTGCAGCTACCGCGTGGACGGCGGCAAGCTGGCCCGCACGCTCCCGCGGCTGAAGCTGCGGTGGAACCTGAAGCTCGGCGTGCGGCAGCTCTACAACGCCATGAGCCACGCGGGGCTGACCGCGGGAGACGCCCGGTCCGATCGCTACCGTCGCGGGCCTCGGCTTCGGAGCATGCTCGAGCACGGCGAAATCGACGCCGCCCTCCGCCGGCCGGTGGTGGCCTGATCCCAGTCCGCAGCGATCGGCTTGCCGGATATGGCGCAGCTGCCCGATGCGCATGGCGCCCGAACTCGCGCGCGGCCACGCCAGGGTCGAACTGTTGCGTTCAGCGTCCTTTCGGCCTTCAGGGCGACTTGCCGATAAGAAGCATGCCTCGTCGCGGTGGTTATCGGACGAAGCGGCGGGCAGGTCATTCCAGACTCTCGCAAATCACCCGTGGCGGGACAAATACGCAGGTTTGGCGCTGTGGGTGAGGATCGAGTGGTTCGGACCTGTTGCACAGCTTGGCGGCAACGGGTCATGTAGGCGAGAGTTTCGTAACTTCGCCAGACTGACTATCGCCCGTCGGACAGGCTTATCGGGCGGTGGCCACCAGCGGGGCGCGCCGGCCTGCCCCGGGGATCATGAAAGTCCTCTTCGTCGTCACCCTCTACCAGGAATTCCTCGCCGACGCCTACGCGGCGGCCCCGGGGCTCGCGCAGCTGCCCTACGACCGCCAGCGCAACCGCCTGCTGGCGGACAGCGCCGCCGTGGTCGAGGCGTACGAGCTGGCGCTGCAACCGCTCGGCTGCGAGACCGCGGTCGCCATCGTCAACGCCGATCCGCTGCAGGAGTGTTGGGCACGGGACCATGGCTACACGCCCGAAGGCAACATTCACGATCGTCGCCGGTCGATACTCGCCCGACAGGTCGAGGCCTGGCGGCCCGACGTCGTACACGTCTTCGAGTGGTCGCCGCTGGGGGATGCGTTCCTCGCCGAGTTGCGGCCCCGCGTGCCGTTGCTATCGGGGCAGATCGCCTCGCCGCTGCGGCCCGAGCGAACTTACGCCGCTTATGACCTGATGGTTTCCTCGTGGCCGCCGATCGTGGAGCGCTTCCTCCGCGACGGTATCGGAGCGGAGTACGTCCGCCACGCGTTCGACGCCCGGGTCTTGTCGACCCTCACTCCGGGCGATGAGCGGTTCGACGTCACGTTCGTTGGCGGGTTCGCTCCGTCTCACCCCAATCGCGCCCCATGGCTCGAACGGATCCTCCGCGATGTGCCGGTCGATGTGTTCGGTTACGGGCTTGAGCGCGTCGCGCCGGACTCACCGATCCATCGCCACCACCGCGGCGCGGCCTGGGGGCATCGGATGTACGAAGTGCTGCACCGATCGCGTCTGACACTCAATCTTCACGCGATCATCGACGTGCGCGGCGAGGTGGACACGAACGTCGCCGCGAACATGCGGCTGTTCGAGGCGACAGGCGTGGGCACCTGCCTGGTTACCGAGTGGAAGCCGAACCTGCACGAACACTTCGATCCCGACCGCGAGGTGGTGAGCTTCCGCAGCGACGAGGAGTGTGCCGAGCGCCTGCGGTACTGCCTGGACCACGAGGAAGAGCGTCGCGCCATCGCCGCCGCCGGCCACCGCCGGACGCTGCGCGACCATGTTTACGAAGTACGCATGGGGGAATTGAAGGCTGCCTGGGAGAAGCACCTTCGCCGCGTCGGCCGCGCCCCTGCGTGACCCGCCCGTACTACGACCGGCGGACGAACGCCATCATCGTCTGCGCCAGCAGCACGGGGCGCAGCTCCTCACAGGTCATGACATGTTCATCGACGACCGGCCGAACGCCGGGCACGTCGTCCTCGCGGCCGTTGTGCAGTCCGTAGCCGTAGTCGTGGAACACGAGGCAGCCGCCGGGCGCCAGCAGGTCGAGGTAATGGCGGAAGTCGAGCAGCACCTGGTCGCGCCGGTGGTCGCCATCGATGAAAATCAGCGAGGCCGAGCCGGGGCGAAGCATCAGCCAAGCCTCATCCGAGCGGCAGGTCATCTGCACCAGCCGCCGCTCCTCGCCGATCGCCGCCAAGGCGAGGCGGACGTAGTCGCGGTGGAGGGGTTGATCGAGGTGCGGGTCGATGGACACCACTTTCGCGCCGCTGCCGGCGCTGCGCAGCGCCCGGGCCATCAGCGATGCAGACTGACCGCGGAGCGAGCCGACCTCCACGACGCACCGGCCGCGGCCGGCGGTCCACTGCGTCAGGGCGTGCAGCGCGCACGCCTCGGCGGGCTGATACCAGGGCTCCCCGCCGGAGAGGCTGTCGATGTCGTCGGTGGTCAGCCCGCCCCAGGTGACGCCCGCCGCGCCGAGCAGCCGCCGCGTGGCCCTCTCGGCGTTGTGCCAGCGGACCGGGCAGTTGGGCAGGTCATCCTCCGGCGTCGATTCGACCAGCAGCAGCAACTCGCGAAACCGACGCCCGGCGTCGCGGGTCGTCGCCGCGTATCGCGCGGCCTCCGTCGCGCCGGGTCGCAGCATCAGCTTGCCCATGACCGTGCAAAGCCCCGGAAACCGGCCGTGGTCGAAGATCGCCACCGGCCGGACGGCGCAACGGGCCGGCAGCGGCCCTTTCGGCTGGATCACCAGTGCCTCGCCGTCGCGCCGCACGGTCAGCCAGTCCGACGCCGGGCCGATGAGCGACACCGGCGTGTCGACCGGCATTCGCTGACCGGGGGAGGGATCGTTCGAGACGGGGGACGGCAGGGGGGCTGTGCGCAGCGTCGTCACGCGGTCGGACTCCGGTTCAATTCGTTGGCCTGCGGCCGGCGAAACCGACCTGCCAGTATCATCGGCGAGGTTCGACGCGGCGCTGGAGCCCGTATCGGGCTACCCGGGGGCCCGCTCCCGCGACGACGCGCGGCAGGCGAGGGATTTCCCTCGAATCGGGTACAGCGGCACGCGCGGCCGGCCCGATGCTATCCGCGGGGCGCTGCACCCCCATCCCATGGGCTCGGCCAATCCCGACATCCTGCTGGTGAGCATGCGCGACCGCCTTGGCGGTGCCGAGCGCGTTGCGTTCGACCTGCTGCACGGCTATCGCCGCCGCGGCTGCGCCGTGCGCATGGTGGTCGGTCAGCGGCGGACAGACGATCCGGCGGTGCAGCTCATGCCAAACGACCGCGCCGACGGCGCTTGGTCGCGATTCTGGTGGCGGAGGCACTACGCGCTCCAGCCGATCTACGGGCGGCTGCCCGGCTCACGCGTGCTGTGCAAGGCGGCTCACCGGCTGGCGGAACCGCGCGGCCTGATCGACGCCCTCGCCGGGCGGGAGGACTTCCACTTTTCCGGCACCCGCAAGCTGCTGGACCTGCCGCCGCGCCGGCCTGACATCATCCACGCCCACAACCTGCACTCGAACTACTTCGACCTTCGCGCTCTGCCCGAGCTGTCGCGGCGGGCGCCGTTCGTGCTCACGCTGCACGACACTTGGCTGCTCAGTGGCCACTGCGCATATTCGCTCGGCTGTGATCGATGGCAAAGCGGCTGCGGCGCCTGCCCTGATCTGACGCTCCACCCGGCCATTCGCCGCGACGCGACCGCGGAGAACTGGGCGCGCAAACGGGCGATCTACGCCGACAGCAGCTTGTATGTCGCCAGCAGCGCTCGATGGGTGCTCGAAGCGGCGGGGCGGTCGATGCTCGCCCCGGCAATCGCCGAGGCCCGCCACATCCCCTACGGCATCGACCTGGCGGTATTCCGCCCGGGCGATCGCGCCGCCGCGCGACACACGCTCGGCCTGCCGCCGGACGCGGACATCCTCCTGTTCGCGGCCAACGGTATCCGCGCGAACGCCTACAAGGACTTCGCCACGCTGCGGGCGGCGATCGATCGTCTCGGCGCCGATCCGTTGCCGCGGCAGACGATCCTGCTCGCCCTGGGTGAGACCGCCCCCGCGCAAGCGTGCGGCCACTGCGAGCTGCGATTCGTACCCTTCGAGGCCGACGCGGCAAGGGTAGCGACGTACTACCAGGCGGCGGACGTGTACCTCCACGCCGCCCGGGCAGAGGTGACGCCGCTGGCCGTGCTCGAGGCGCTGGCCTGCGGGCTGCCGGTGGTGGCCACGGCCGTCGGCGGCGTGCCGGAGCAGGTCCGCTCCTTGATCGACGCGCCGGTCACCTACTGCGGCGTCGCGGTGAAGGGCTATGACCGCGGCGTAGCGACGGGGGCGCTGGTCGCTCCCGGCGACGCCGCGGCGATGGCCGCCGCGACGGCGAAGCTGCTGCGTGACGCGGGGCTCCGCCGGGCGTTGGGCGAGAATGCCGCCCGCGACGCCGCGCAGCGCTTCGCCCTGGAGCGGGAGGTCGACGATTACCTCGCGTGGTTCGCCGAGATTCTTGAGTCCCGGCGGGGCGGCGAGCGAGCGGCCGAGGCCCGCCGCACTCACGACGCCGTCGGCCCGTTTGCGGGAACGGCGGACAGCGCCGCGCCACCGGAAACTGTCGCCGCGGGCTCGCCCCAAGCCTGAACCGCAGCGGTCGGCTGGACGCCCGACGCATGGCCTCGTCTAATGCCGGGCATGACTCCTCAACCCAGTTCCGATCCGCGGCGAGCCGACCCCATCACCCCTTCCGGCGCGGCCGCATGAGCGACGCCGGCGACCGATTTGCCGAGGCCCTGGCGAGCGGGCTGGCGGCGTGGCGGCTGGAGGCGACCCTCGAACAGATCGCGGCCCTTCGCGCCCACTACGAGGCCGTGGGCGAGGCCAACGCCGTGATGAACCTGACGCGGATCACCGATCCGGTCGAGGCGGCGGTCAAGCATGTGCTCGATTCGCTGGCGCCGCTGCTGCACCTGCGGGAGTCGGGTTCGGAGGATCGCGTCCGCCGCCTGCTGGACATCGGCACGGGGGCGGGTTTCCCCGCGGTGCCGCTGGCGGTGATGCGGCCGGACTGGCCCGTCCTGGCGATCGACGGGACTCGCAAGAAGATCGACTTTCTGGCGGGTTTCGCCGCGCGGGCAGGCGTGGCGAACCTGCGGGCCGAGCACATCCACTCGAGCCACCGGCCGCCGGACGGGTCCTTTGACCTGGTGACGCTGCGGGCGGTGGGCTCGCTGGCCGCATGCATCACCCAGGCCGCCCGCCATACCGCCCGCCGAGGCGAGATCGTCGTCTATAAGACTGCCGTGCTCGAAGACGAAGAGTTGGATGAAGGTCACGCCGCCGCCCGGGAGCAGCACTGCACCGAGCCGCGCACCTTCCCCTACAGCCTGACCCTGGGCGACGAGACGCTGCTGCGGGCGCTGTTTGTGGTGGTGAGGAGGTAAGAGAGTTGCAAGTTGCAAGTTGCGAGTTTCAAGTTCTGAGTTTGGCCGGTGGCACGCGCTCGCTGTACTCAGCGTAACCATGCGGGGGGCATTGACCGCGTTCGCTTCGCCGGGCTGCGGGCAAGCGCCTGCTCATCGGCGTTGCTGTCGAAGCGGCGCCTTGCTCCGGGGTGATAAGCAGGCGGGGTGGCCCATTCTCGCCGTACTCGGCGAGGGATGGGCCACCCGGCGGCGCGGACGTTTGCTCGGCAGCATACGTTGCTTTCTCTATTATTGTTGAGACGAGAATGCCGATAAGGCGCATTCCATCACGAAGAAACTCGTTCTATATGGGTGATGCCTTGAGCATCGATGGCAGCTGGTACGCCGGCTTGTGGGCTGAGCGGCTGCGGGATGGACGGTCCGGGGCCATAGCCCATGTTTGGAGTACCGGGACGCTGGAGAAGGTAGGGGATTTTGTCGTTCGAGGGGATTACAGCCGGCCACTGGCCAGCTCGACCAGGCTTGACCTGCTGCTCAGCGCGGATTACCACGAAGGCGTATCTATATACACAGTCGCTACCGGGGAGGAAATTGTACGCATTTGTACCTCGCATATTGATCGCGTAGAGATTCTGGACACGGAGCGATTTGCGATAGTACGGTATGGTTGCGGACTTGACATTCACGCGCTCTCTGACGGAAAACGCGTCGATACAATCGAAGGCGTCGATAAGCCACTGGTTCCGGTTCAGATGGGTGGGAGGCTGCCTGCCCGTATGCTCGCGTCCGGGGGGCGTGGTGGGGACTACAGGATTCTGAACAGTGAGTTGACCCTGTCATCCGACCGGCTCGCAAAGCACTTTCCGGCGCCATCGGCTTGGGCGTACCACCCGAGCGAACCGATTGTGCTGGTTGGCGAGTACCCAAACTGCTTGCGGTGCATCAGCCTTGACCCGTTCAGGGTGGTGTGGCAGAATCTCCAAGAGGGGATTATCCTCGCCATGGCCTTCTCGCCACGGCACGATGCATTCTTCATACTCCTTATGACAGCGAATCAGGAATATGGTACGATCTTCCGGGTTGACGCGGCAACCGGCGTCACGGAGCCCGTATCCGACGCAATCTACATGGCTTCTGGATTTCTCGTGCCTGACCCGCTCATGCTGATTAATAATAATGGCCGCATTCATCATTATATTGATGGCTGGTTCCAGGAGTATGCTTGGCTCAGGATCGGACCGGTGCCGCTGATCCGAGTACCGGAGCCTTGATGAGTCCTTGGGGGCTGAGGGCCGCTTGCGGCCCACGGGAAGTCTCGCAGCGCCTTCGACGCCGACGTCACCGTCGCCACCTACGCCTTCTTCGCCGACG
>CAYRSS010000093.1:0-8080 GCA_964426945.1 uncultured Phycisphaeraceae bacterium | reverse complement strand
ACATCGAGCCCGACAAGTTCCGCAACAACGTGCTCGCGCTCGCCGACCTCGCGAGATACTTCCGCCTGCCGACGATCCTCACGACCAGCTTCGAGAACGGCCCGAACGGCCCGCTCATGCCGGAGCTGAAGGCCACGTTCCCGCAGGCGCCCTACGTCGCGCGGCCGGGCAACATCAACGCCTGGGACAACGAGGAGTTCGTGGCGGCCGTGCGCGCGACCGGGCGGCGGCAGCTGCTGATCGCGGGCGTCGTGACGGAGGTCTGCGTCGCGTTTCCGGCCCTCTCGGCGATCGAGGCGGGCTACGAGGTGTTCGTCGTGACCGACGCGTCGGGCACCTTCAATAAGACGACGCGCGAGTCGGCGTGGTCGCGGATGGAGGCGGCCGGCGCCCAGCTGATGGGCTGGTTCGCCGTGGCGTGCGAGCTGCACCGCGA
This sequence comes from uncultured Phycisphaeraceae bacterium, assembly GCA_964426945.1. Lineage (GTDB taxonomy): Bacteria > Planctomycetota > Phycisphaerae > UBA1845 > UBA1845 > CAYRSS01. The sequence continues at coordinate 7,644 of CAYRSS010000093.1, read as the reverse complement.
TTGGCGTAACGATGTCGAGGGGCTGGGCCGGCTGTTCGGGAACCACCTCCCGGCGTACCGCAACCTGATGACCAGCTACAGCGCGACGAGGAAGTAATGTCCGGCAAGTTGCCGGTCCTGGATCGACGAGGAACGAGGTCCGATGCCGATTCCTGAGGATAAACTGCGAAGGCCCGACAGGATGCACGCCTGGTTCGCGGTGGCGAGCGTGTTCATGCTCGCGTCCGTGCTCTGGCTGATCCTGGTGGATTACGATCGTCCCTGGCGCCACCACCAGGACGACTTCTTCCTGGCCAAGGCGGCCTTCGCCCATCTGGATTACCTCGACGCGACGACCGAGGCTCGCGAAAAGGAAATCGCCCAGGCCCGGCAGGAGCTCGAGGCGGCCCGCGCGCAGGATCAGGCGACCAATGCAGAGAAACGCCGCCGGCTGCAGGCCGAGCTCGACGCCGCCGCGTTCGAGTTCAAGAAATCTGACGCGCCCTTCAGCCGCGTCTCGCAGGTGCTGCAGGTCAGCCACGACACCTACGAGCGTGCGCTCGGCGCCCACGGCCCCGAGCACCCCACGACCATCGCCGCCAAGCGCGTTCTCGACAGCCAGCGCGAGGAACTTGAGTCGCTCCGCCGCGCCAAGGAGGAGTCGGAGGACGCCAAGAAGCGACTGGCTCGCGAGCTGCGCGAGCTGGACGCGATGGTCGTCGCGGCGGAGAAGAAGCTCGCCGCGCTGGAGCAGGCTCAGACCGCCGCCCTGAAGCGCGATCAACAGTTCCGCGGCGTTTTGACGGACGAGGGACTCTTCGGCGGCATCCCGCTGGTGAAGGCCGTGTTCAACATGCCGCTGCTCGACTTCGCGGCGCCCAAGAACACCCCGGCTCGCCACGAGGTCAAGCAGCTCGTACTGCCGAACATCGAGCAGAACCTCAACTACCTGCGGACGTACACGACCGACCGCTGCACGACCTGCCACATCGCGATCGACGATCCGGAGTTCTCTCAGAAGACCCTCGCCGGCAAGATCGAGCGGTCCATCGACGGCATCAACGAGGCGCTGATCAAGGAAGGCAAGTCGCCGCTCGAGTACCCTGACGCGCCCGCGCTGTCGGGTGCGCTGCAGGGGGCGAAGCTGTCGCCGGGCGAGGTCGTGGAACACTGGGATGCGCTCACGCCCGCGCAGCGCAACACGTATTTCGCCGCACTCGTCGACCGGATGAACAGCTATCTCAAGGCCACCAGGCGCAAGCCGGTCGAACTGGGCCAGCCGCTCCTGGCGCATCCGCACCTCGATCTGTTCGTCTCGATCGATTCGCCGCATCCGATGGCCATGGTCGGGTGCACGGTCTGCCACGAGGGCAATCCCCAGGAAACCGACTTCATCCTCGCGGCGCACTCGCCGACCTCGCACAAGGTGCGCGAGGACTGGAAGGATCGGTACTACGTGACGCGTCTCGGCGTCCCCATGACGACCTTCGAGACGATCGAACACTACTGGGACCGTCCGATGTACCCGCCGGTGTACAGCGAGGCAGGCTGTGCGAAGTGTCACACGCAAGTCGCCGACATCGACGAGTACGAAGGCGAGAAGACCGGTCGGCGGATCAACCACGGCCAGTACCTGTTCACCAACGTCGGCTGCGTGAACTGTCACTCGGTGGACCAGCTGGCCGACGCTCCGCGCGTCGGGCCGGATCTCTCGCACATCAGCGACAAGCTGAATCCGGGCTTCGTTCAGCAGTGGGTCTGGAACCCGCAGGAGTTCCGCCCGTCGACGCGCATGCCGCACTTTTTCCTGCAGGAAAACAATCGCGCTGAAGGCGCCAACGAGCTTGATCCCGAGCCGGTCCTGCGGACCGAAACCGAAGTGGCGGCGATCTCGAAGTACCTGTTCGCCGTGTCCAAGCCGTGGACGCCGATGCCGCTCCCGCCGGACCTGACCGGCGACGTGGCCCGTGGCCGCGAGCTGTTCAAGAACGTGGGCTGCCTGGCCTGCCACGCCAACCTCGGCGAGTTCGGCGAGGAGTGGATCTCGAAGGACCTCGTGGCCCGCCTCGGGCTGGACGAGGAGCGCGCGGCGGCCCGCTACAAGGGCATGACCGACGAAGAGCGCGTCCGCTACGCGATGGAGAACTTCGTCTCCTTCGAGGAGACCTTCTTCGAGCCCGACAAGAACCGTTTCAGCCCCGACAAGCCTTACACCCCGCCGGTGTTCACCCGCTTTGCCCCGGAGCTGTCCGGCGTCGGATCGAAGCTGTCGCGCGAGTGGCTGTTCTCGTGGCTCATCAAGCCGTGGCACTACGCCCCGGATACCAAGATGCCGAGCCTTCGCCTGTCGGAGCAGGAAGCCCTCGACATCACCGAGTACCTGCTCAGCTTCCGCAATGACTCGTTCGAACAGGGCGAGTTCGAGTGGAACGACCAGCGCCGCAAGATGGCCGACGACCTCGTGATGCGCCTGCTGTCGGCTCAGCGATCCGCCGCATCGAGCCAGGCCATCATGCGCGGTGAGGGCGGCGAGCTGGCCGGGATGCTGTCGAGCCTGCTCGCCGGCAGCCTCGGCCGCGACCAGGCCGAGCAACTGGTGGCGAGTTGGCCGCTGGAAGACCAGAAGCACGTCTTTCTCGGCAGCAAGATGATCAGCCACTACGGCTGCTATGCCTGCCACACGATTCCAGGCTTCGAAGAGACGACGCCGCCGGGTACCGACCTGAGCACCTGGGCGCAGAAGCCGGTGAGCCAGCTCGACTTCGCCTTCTTCGGGCACGCGTTCCACGATCTGCACCACGAGAAGGAAGACATCTATCACTGGATCTATCCGCGCGGGGACAAGTTGCTCGAACGCCTCTCGCCGGCGTACGCGATGGCCCAGGAGATCACGCACACGCACGCGGCCTTCGCCAAGCACAAGATGCTCAATCCGCGCATCTGGGACCGCGAGAAGATCAAGGGGCCCTATGACAAGTTGAAAATGCCCAACTTCTACTTCACCGAGGAGGAGTCGATCGCCCTGACGACTTATCTTCTGTCGCGGACGGATCCGCGGGTGAAGGGGTCGCTGCGCATCGACTACGATTCGGACCATGCCGGCCCCATCGCGGCCGGGCGCAACCTGACGCGCGAACTCAATTGCGTCGGTTGTCACCAGACCGAAGACAATGTGCCTACGATCCAGCAATACTTCCGGCGAGACATCGCTGGGCAGTACCGCCTCGACTCGACCAACGCGCCGCCTTCCCTCGTCGGCGAAGGGGCCAAGCTTCAGCACAACTGGTTCCACTCGTTCCTGCTGAACGTCGAGCCGCTGCGGCCGTGGCTGCAGGTGCGCATGCCTAGCTTCAACATCGACGGCGAGGAAGCGACCACGCTGGTGGAGTACTTCGCGGCCCTCAGCCAGTCCGATGCAGAGCGGCTCGCCCGACTGCAGTTGCCCGTGAACGAGTGGCTCAAGCGAGGCCCCGACTATCTCGCGTGGGTCCATTCTGGTGCCCAGGACGAGGATGCGAGCCAGCCGCTGCCGGACGGGTCAGAGTGGTTCGCGCAGGAGTCGCTGACGCGCAGCGCCGCCGCGCTGGCCCGGTTCGCGACCCGTCGGGAGTTGCTGCGGCCTGCCGATCTCGACGCGCTCCGCACGAGCGGGCGCGAGCTCGAGAAGAACTACGCCCAGATGCTCCACCGGGTGGAGTTCATGCGCGACGTGTACGACGTGCAATATCCGTTCGTCGAGCCGCCGCGGCCGCTGGCGTCGGAGGAGCATTTCGAGCAGGGCTACGACTTCCTCGTGGCGATGGGCTGCCTGAAGTGTCACGTCCTGGGCAACATGCTGCCCGGTCCGGCGAAGACGACCGATGATTTCGTGCAGACCTACCGCCTCGACGGCGTCACCGGCGAAGGGGACAACGCCCAGGCCATCCTCAACGGCCGGCTCTACCCGCTCGGTTCGGTGATCGACGGCCACAAGCTCATCAGCGCCGAGAATGTCTACAACATGACGGGCGACGTCACGACCACCGCGGTGGTCGAAGGCCCCAACGCCGACGGCGAGACTGAGCGGGTTACGCTCCGGGCGGCCAGTGCGCCGAACCTCTCACTGACGCACCGCCGCCTGAGGCGGGATTGGGTTCACTCCTGGATGATCGGCCCCTCGTGGATTCAGCCAGGCACGAAAATGCCCACGAACTTCCCGCTCGGGCGCAGCCCATATGCCGAGCCGGTGGCGTTCGAGATTGAGTACGCCTTCCGTCGCGAGTTGGACGCGCTACGCCTCAGCGATGAGTTGCGGGCGAAGTTCCCCGAGGGCGTTCTGACCGACAAGGCGGCTGTCGAGGTAGCGGCGGCGGGCGACAAGTGGTACATCACGGAGTCGAACGACCTCGCCCGGATCGAAAAGGACAGCGTGCTCCGCGTGGGGGGGCCGGACGGCGGTTCACCGACGGAGATCAAGCTCGCCGAGCCTGCCGCGGCCCCGTCGGGCGACGATTTCGAGGACGACGCCCCGGAGAACCCGGTCGAGATGCTCGGCCAGGGTCGCATCCCGTCAGCGGTTAGCGAGGCCTTGAAGGCCAGGGGCGTGACGATTCCCTCGTCGGCGTCCGTGGTGACCGAGGAGGCGGGCCGGCTGTGGGTGATCCGCTCCGAGGCGGCCTTCACCGTGAAGAACGCCGGCGACCGCCTCGATGTGTACAAGGGACGGGTGCCCTTCACCGGCACGGGTGAAGACCACATTCAGCTCCTGGTTGATTTCCTCTTCGACGCGGGAACCAGGGGCACGCGGGCGCCGCTGTTCAAGTCGGTGGTTCCGGCTGGCGGCGGTTCGTTCGAGGAAGTGCCGTTTGAGGAGTAGGCGGTCGCCCGCATCCGCCGCCTGCCCCGGCAGCGAACCGGAGTTTCTCCGTCGCCCCGAGTTGAGGGCGTCGGTGATTGCGGAGTGAACCGTTTTCTCTACTCAAAGGAGTGGCATCATGATTCGACGCAGTATTCTGATGGCTGTGCTGGCCGGCGCGATGCTGGTCGGCGGCCGCGTGGCCCCCGCGCTGGCGGGCGACGCGGGCGGCGTCAAGGGCAAGGTGACGTACAAGGGCGGACGCGAGGCGCTGCCGGATGACCTGAAGCGCAAGGGCATTCCGACCACGGCCGCGGATCCGAACTGCACCAAGCAGATCGGCACCAACACGGTGCACGTGCAGAAGGCTGCCGACGGCTCGGGCATCAATTACGTCCTCGTGTCGATCAAGGGCGACTTCGCGGGCAAGACCTTCGAGACGCCCAGCGCCCCGGCGGTGCTGAGCCAGGAGGGCTGCGAGTACAAGCCGTTCGTGCTCGCGCTGATGGTCAACCAGAAGCTCGAGATCCACAACAACGACGACACCTCGCACAACGTCCATACGCTGTCGAAGGCGAATCCCGAGATCAACATCAGCCAGCCCAAGAAGGGCGCGGTCGACACCAAGACCTTCAGCAAGCCGGAGGTCTTCTTCACCAAGTGCGACGTGCACCCCTGGATGGGCGCGTGGATCGGCGTGTTCGAGCACCCGTACTTCGCGGTGACAGACGAGAAGGGCGAGTTCGAGATCAAGAACCTGCCCGCCGGCGAGTACACGGTCGAGTTCTGGCACCCGAACCTGGGCACGCAGTCCCAGAAGGTGAAGGTCGAGGCCGCCGCGGTCGAGGCCAACCTGGAGTGGGAGAAGAAGTAGTTTCTCGCGGAATCCGGGCTCCCGCGTCCGCCCGGCGATGGGCCGGGCGGACGCGAGCCTGATCCGCCCCGTGCGGTGTCGCCTCGATGCGGCGCTTGCGTGACCGGACCGATTTCGGATAAGAAACCGCGGCGGGTGGAAGGCCGAGATCGCCCGCGGGGCAAGTGTGCGCAGGAGACGAACCGCAATGACAATTGTGCCCGGACGCTGGCGCCTGCCGGCCGTCTTTGTGCTTGGCGTGGCGCTGGCCTGTGTGCTGCCGGCGTCGGCGCAGGACGCCGCCGCCCCCGCCGCGGGTGCGCTGGACGCCGCCCAGAGCACCTACACCTACGGCTACTGGCTGCCGCCCCGCGCCAGCGAGCACGCCAAGAAGATCGACGACCTCATCAACATCCTTCACTGGTTCATGGGCGCCATCTTCGTCGGCTGGGGCACGTTCTTTGTTTACTGCCTGATGCGGTTCCGGGCCCGGGCCGGCCACAAGGCCGATCCCTCCCACGTGAAGGGGACGACCTCAAAGGTCGTCGAGATCGCCGTCGCGGGCTTCGAGGTGGTGCTGCTGCTGGGCTTCTCGATTCCGTTGTGGGCCCAGACCAAGACTCAGGTGCCCGACGAGAAAGAGGCCTTCGTCGTCCGCGTCGTGGCCGAGCAGTTCGCCTGGAACGTCCACTACCCCGGCGCTGACGGGGTGTTCGGTCGCACGTCGCCCGAGCTGGTTTCCGCGGCCACGGCCAACTTCATCGGGCTTGACCCGCGCGACCCGGCTGGCAACGACGACCTGCAGATGCAGAACATGCTCCGCGTGCCCAAGGGCAAGCCGGTGCTCGTCAAGCTGAGCAGCAAGGACGTCATTCACAGCTTCTTCCTGCCCGTCATGCGTGTGAAGCAGGACGCCATCCCCGGCATGCAGGTTCCCGTCTGGTTTACGCCCACGGAGACCGGCGTCTCGCAGATCCAGTGTGCCCAGCTGTGCGGCAACAACCACTCGATCATGCGCGGCACGCTTGTCGTCGAGGAAAACGAAGAAGCCGTCCTGAAGTGGATCACCGAGGCGAAGAAGGCCACCACGATCGAATTCGAGGAATAACCGTTCATGGCGAGCGATCACCACGCCCATCACGCGGACCACAGCCACGGTCATGGCCACCACGATCACGGCCATCACGACCACGAGTTGTCGTTCATCCGCAAGTACGTCTTCTCCGTCGACCACAAGGTCATCGGCATCCAGTACGGCATCACGTCGCTGCTGTTCCTCATGCTGGGCTTCGTCCTCATGATGATCATGCGGTGGCAGCTGGCCTATCCGAACACGGCCGTGCCGCTGCTGGGGCGGGCGATCGTCGGCGAGGAGTACAACATGCTCGGCGCCATGCACGGCACGATCATGGTGTTCCTCGGCGTGGTGCCGATGCTCGTCGGCGCTTTCGGCAACTACGTGATGCCGCTGCAGATCGGCGCCCGCGACATGGCCTTCCCCAAGCTCAACATGATGAGCTACTGGGTGTTCTTTGTCGGCGGCGTGGTGATGCTGTACAGCTTCTTCGTGCCGGGTGGCGCCGCCCAGAGCGGCTGGACGAGCTATCCACCGCTGTCGAACATCACCGTGCAGGGCGGGCCGGGGGTCTGGAGCCGCATCATGACCGGCCAGTCCCTCTGGCTGATCGGCATGGTGTTTCTGATCACCTCGTCGCTGCTGGGCTCGGTCAACTTCATCGTCACCATCATCCAGCTCCGCGTGAAGGGGCTGACCATGTTCCGCCTGCCGTTCTTCGTGTGGGCACAGCTCGTCACGGCTTTTCTGCTGCTGCTGGCGTTCCCGCCGCTTGAGGCCGCGGGCGTGCTTCAGCTGATGGACCGCATCGCGGGGACGAGCTTCTTCATGCCCACGGGCCTGGTCGTGGGCGGCGTTCACCAGGAGCAGCTCTCCGGCGCCGGTAGCCCGATCCTGTGGCAG
>CAYRSS010000092.1:0-8711 GCA_964426945.1 uncultured Phycisphaeraceae bacterium | reverse complement strand
GACGGTGGGCGACAGCATCAACGAGATCTTCGACTCGATCAAGCACACCGCGCTTATCCAGAAGGCAGGCGGCGGCACGGGCTTCGCGTTCGATTCGCTGCGCCCCACCGGCGACTACATCAGCAGCTCGGGCGGCACGACGAGCGGGCCGATCTCGTTCTGGCGCGCCTTCAGCGAGGCGACCAACGCGATCCAGCAGGGCGCCTTCCGCCGCGGCGCCAACATGGGGATGATGTACATCCATCACCCCGACATCCTGAAGTTCCTGCACGCCAAGCAGGATCTGACGCAGTTCACGAACTACAACATCTCGGTCAAGGTGACCGACGAGTGGATGGACGGCTTCCTCGCCGATCGGCACTCGCACCACGTGGTGACCAACCCGCGCACCGGCCGGCGGTACGTCATGCCGCGGGCGCTCGACATCTGGAAGTACACGATTCAGTCGCTGGTCGAGCTGGGGACCGACGGCACCGTGCCCGCGGGCGATTACTACTCGAAGGACGAGATCTGGCAGATCATCATCGACAACGCCCACGCCACCGGCGAGCCGGGCGTGGTGTACATCGACCGCATCAACCAGGCGAATCCCACGCCGCACATCGGGCGGATGGAAGCGACCAACCCCTGCGGCGAGCAGCCGCTGCTGCCCTACGAGGCTTGCAACCTGGGAAGCATCAACCTGGCTGCGTTCGTGCACATGTCTGATCGCGGCGTGCCCACGGTTGACTGGGACGGCCTGCGCACCACCGTTCACGAGGGAATCCGCTTCCTCGACAACGTGATTGACGCCAACCGCTATCCGCTCGAAGAGATCGACGCGATGTGCAAGGGCAATCGCAAGATCGGCATCGGCGTGATGGGGTTTGCCGACGCGCTCTACCTGCTCGGCGTGGGATACGACACCGAGGAGGGCGTGGACTGGGGCCGACGGTTCATGAAGTTCGTCGACGACGAGTCGCACAACTACAGCGAGATGCTCGCCGGCGAGCGCGGATGCTTCCCCAACTGGAAGGGCAGCATCTACGACACGGCGCATCACCGTCCGATGCGCAACTCGACGTGCACGACGGTCGCCCCGACCGGCACGATCAGCATCATTGCGGGCTGTTCAGGCGGCATCGAGCCGCTGTACAGCCTGGCGTTCATCCGGAATGTGCTCCGCGGGCAGGATGAGGGCAAGTCCCCGATGCTCGAGATCAACCCGATCTTCGAGGCCGTCGCCCGCGAGCAGGGTTTCTATAGCGAGGTGTTGATGGAGCGTGCTGCCACGGAGGGCACCCTCGCTACCTCTTCCGAAGTGCCCGACTCCATCAAGCGCGTCTTCGTCTGTGCGCATGACATCGCGCCCGTCTGGCACATGCGCATGCAGGCCGCGTTCCAGGAGCATTGCGACGCTTCGATCTCCAAGACGATCAACTTCCCCGAGTCTGCCCGCAAGGAAGATGTCGCCGAGATCTACCGGCTGGCGTACGACCTGCGCTGCAAAGGCGTAACGGTGTACCGCAACGGCTGCCGCAATCACCAGCCGATGGCCCTCAAGAGCAGCGACAAGATCCACGCGAGCAAGACCGCCGCGGTGATCGCGGAGCCCGCGCCCGAACCGGCCGCGAAGATTCTCGAGCCTGCCATCCTGCCCGAAATCACCAGCGGCATCCGTGTCCGCCAGCTGACGCCCTTCGGCAACATGCACATCAACATCACCGTCGATCCGCGCAGTGAGCGCGAGCTCGAGGTGTTTGCCCAGCTCGGCAAGGGCGGCGACCTGGCCAACAGCGACCTCGAAGCGATCTGCCGCATGGTCAGCCTGTGGCTCCGGTCGGGTGGCAGCCTGACGCACGTCATCCGCCAGCTTCGCGGCATCGGATCGAGCCTCCAGCTCAGCACGAAGGAAGGCAAGATCATGAGCCTCGGCGACGGGCTCGCCCGCGCCCTGGAAAAGTATGAGCGGGCCAAGCTCCAGTTCGGCCTCAAGCCGCTCATCCTCGGCGAGTGCAACCTCGGCGACCTTGACCGCCCCGCGGCCGCGCCCAACGGCAAGAACGGCAACGGCACCCACGGCGATCACCACGCCGAGCAATCCGGCGGCACCCGGGTACCCTCCCCTGCCCCGGCCGCTCCGGCGAAGAAGGGCGGCGGCCGCGCCGACCTTCGTGGAGCGCAATGGGAAAAAGCCCAGTACAAGGTAGTTTGCCCAGAGTGCCAGTCGCAGCTTCGCTTCAATGAAGGTTGTGAAACTTGTGACGGGTGCGGCTACGCGAAGTGCTGAAAGCGTGCAAAAGCACGCAAAAAATGCCGATCCGGTCGCGAACTTTTCGGACCCGCAGGGCTAGAATAATCTGGCTTGGCACGAAAGATTCTGCGGCAGCCTGACGATACTAACTTCGATGGGGGTGCTGCGGACGCGCCGGACACCCCGGGCCACTGACAACGGATTCATACGGGAGGGTGGCCGAAAGGCCTAAGTTCGCGAGTAGTACCTGGCTTCTTTCCCCTCCGGAAAGCACCGTCTCGCCTTCGGGTGAGCGGTGCTTTCTTTTTAGCCCCCCGCTTTCGGCCTGCCGGCGGGGCGGGGGTAGGCGGCGGATGCCTTCCCGGCGGATGGCGCGGCCTTGCCGCCGTCCGATCCGAGGGTATACTGGCCCTTCTCGGTTTGGGGTCCGGCGTGGAGCGGGGCCCCGCCGGCAACGAGAGGGAGTCTACCTTGGCTGTCCGGATTCGATTGAAGAAGTTTGGTCGGCGCCACCAGCCGGCGTTCCGCCTCGCGGTGATGGACGCCCGTCGCCCCCGCGACGGGAAAGTGCTCGAAGAAGTCGGCCTCTATCAGCCGGACAACAAGGACGAAGCGCGACGGGTGCTTCTGGTTCGCGATCGCATCGAGTACTGGCTGGGCGTCGGCGCTCAGCCTTCCGACACGGTGCGTCGCCTGCTCGACAAGCAGGGCATCACCAAGCCGGCCCAGGGCTGATTGCATCGCCGCCGTCGGTTATGCGAATCGACGTGCTTACGCTGTTTCCCGAACTGTTCACCCCCTGGCTGGCGACCAGCATCGTGGGGCGTGCGGCGGGTTCGGGGCTGATCAGCGTGCGGTGCATCAACATCCGCGACTTCGCCGCCGATCGGCATCGCAGCGTGGATGATCGGCCCTTCGGCGGCGGCCCCGGCATGGTGATGATGTGCCAGCCGGTGTTTGACGCGCTCGAGTTTGCCGATCGGGACATCAAAGATCCGCCGGTTCGAATCCTCCTCACCCCGCAGGGACAGCGGCTTGACCAGAGGGTGGCCGCCGAGCTCGCCGCCGAGAAGCGGCTTGTATTGGTCTGCGGTCATTACGAGGGGTTCGATGAGCGGATCCGCCTCGGCAGCGGGGCTCGCGAGCTTTCCATCGGAGACTATGTGCTCTCCGGCGGGGAAGCGGCGGCGATCGTGGTGATCGACGCGGTGACGCGGCTGCTGCCCGGCGCACTGGGACACGAGGACTCGGCAGGCAGCGATTCGTTTTCTGACGGCCTGCTCGAGTTTCCGCAGTACACGCGACCGAGGGACTACCGCGGGATGGCGGTTCCCGAAGTTCTTTTGTCCGGCGATCACGGCCGGATCGCGCAGTGGCGCCGGGAACAGGCGCTGCAGCGCACGCTCGAACGCCGGCCCGACCTCCTGAAGGAGTGCGGCCGACCGGGCGGGTCGCCGGGCAGGGGCCCGGACGACCGCGACTGACGAAACAGTATTCACGGATTCGGCGACGGCCCGACGCGGCATGCAAGCTCGGCCGGCCTTGGGAGACTGAGTGATGAGCCACATGCTGCTTGATGTCGTCGAAAAGGCCTACCTCAAGGCCAAGCTACCCGAATTTCGCGTGGGCGACACCGTCGACGTGTCCTGCAAGATCCGCGAGGGCGATAAGCATCGCATCCAGATCTTCGGCGGCGTGGTCATCGCCCGGAAGGGTCGGGGCGTGAACGCCAGCTTCACGGTCCGCCGCATCGTGGCGAACCAGGGCGTCGAGCGTACCTTCCCGCTGCACTCGCCGAACGTCGCGGACATCAAGGTCCGCCGTCACGGCAAGGTCCGCCGAGCGAAGCTCTACTTCCTGCGCGAGCGCGTGGGCAAGGCCCGCAAGCTTCGCGAGCTGCGCGGTCCGAAGCGCAACCTGGGCACGGCTTCCGGCCAGACGGCCGAGTTGGCCGGGGCCACTGCGTGATCGACCGGCTGGTCCTCGGGTTTCGCGGTGAGCGGATCGCTGATCGCCACCTGCGGAAGCTGGGCCTGCGCCGCATCGCCCGCAACTACCGCTGCCCCGCCGGGGAGATCGACCTGGTCTTCTCCGACGGCGCCACGCTGGTCTTCGTCGAAGTCAAAACCCGCCGCTCGGCAGTACACGCCGACCCCGAAGACGCTGTTCACGCCCACAAGCGCCGCGCGCTCGTCCGCGCGGCGAAGTACTTCATCGGCCGCTTCGGCCAGCACGGACGCCCAGCCCGGTTCGACGTCGTGGCCATCGTGCGGCGATCGTGGATGAGCGCCGACATCGAACACTTCCCTGACGCCTTCCGACCCGGTGGCTGATCGGCTGCCTGCGGCGGCGCGATGCGGTAGAATCGCCGCCATGCGCTTGATCGATTCCCACGCACACCTGACCTACCCCGGACTTTACGAACGGATCGGTGAAGTGCTGCGCGCGGCCGAGGCCGCCGGCATCGAGCAGATCATCACCATCGGCACGGACCTGGAGGAATCGCGCAAGGCGCTGGCGCTTTCTCAGGAACACGCCGGCGTGGTCCGGGCGGCCGTCGGGTTTCACCCGCACAACGCGGACAAGGTCTCCGCGGCCGATATTGAAGCACTCGATCGGCAATACCTGCGGCATCCGGATGTGGTCGCCTTCGGCGAGATGGGGCTCGACTATCACTACGGGTTCAGCTCGCGCGACCGGCAGATGGAGCTGTTCGCAGCCCAGCTGCGCATCGGGGCCGGGCTGGACCTTCCCATCATCATCCACAGCCGAGAGGCCTGCGACGACACCATCGCCCTGCTGCTCGAGCACGGCTTCGAAGGGCGGCGCGTCGTGTTTCACTGCTTCACGGGCACGGCGGACGAAGCGAAGAAGATCGCCGACCGCGGCTGGCGGATATCGTTCACCGGGATTGTGACGTTCAAGGGTTCGAACGCACTGCAGGCGATCGCGCGGGAGTACCCTCGCGACATGCTGATGATCGAAACGGATTCGCCCTACCTCTCGCCGGAGCCGGTGCGACGTGTGCGCACCAACGAGCCGGCACACGTCGCCCACACGGCGCGATTCCTGGCTGCGCTGCGCGGTGAGGCATTCGACGAATTCGCCAGCGTTACCAACGCGAACACGCGGGAGTTCTTCCGCCTCGGCCCGCCGGCGGCGCACTGAGCGGGCGTCAGCGATAGCGACGGATGACGCCGACCACCACGCCCTGCACCTGCACGTCTTCCGCGTAGATGGGCTTGTACTTCTCGTTGGCGGGCTGAAGGCGAATGCGGCTTTTCTCGCGGAAGAACTTCTTCAGCGTCGCCTCCTCGCCGTTGACCAGCGCCACGACGGTGTCGCCGTTGCGGGCGTTGGAACGCTCTTCGTAGATGACGAAGTCGCCCTCCTGGATGTGCTCGTCGATCATGCTGTCGCCCTGCACCTCGAGGACGCGCACGGGATGACGGCTCTGGAAGATTGTCTCCAGGTCGACGGCGTCGGGCAGCTCGATGGCCTCGATCGGCCGCCCCGCCGCAATCCGCCCGACGAGGGGCAGCAACGTCGGCCGATCATCCGGAAACCGGACCGAAGAGGTCAATTCCAAAGAGCGAGCCTTGTTCGCCTGACGCCGAAGAAGCCCTTTTCGCAGGAGCGCTTCGACGTGTTCGAACACGGTGATCTTGCTGATGCCGAGGTGGTCGGCGATCTCCTGCAGGGTCGGCGAGTAGCCGTTCCGGCGGCGACCATCGCGAATCGAGACCAGGATTTCGAGCTGACGGGGCGTCAGCGTGTGGGCATCGGCCATCTTGGGCGGCGACATCTTGATCCTCCGTGAACCCATCCAGCCCTTGCGGGCCCAGCGCCACGAGAGGCAGGTCGCCACGCTCCAGGCAGGCGGCCAGGCGCTCGCGGCGGCGCCCCTCCGACCGCCGCCGCGAGGTATCGCCTGTCCACCGGGCCCAGACCTCGCGGAGGCGGGCGGCGAGGCTATCCACCGCCGCCGCAGCCGACGAGAGCGAGACACACACCAATGCCGGCTCGCCGGAGGCGTCCGCCTGGGGAACCACCGCCGAGCAGAAGTCCCCGCCGGGCCCGAACACACACAGGGGTGCGTCCGGGGGCATGGACCCCGCCTGAGCCGCCATCGATCCGTCTTTTGCCTGCCTGTTCATGGGCTTCCTTGCCCCGCATGCTGGATGTTTGCGTTCTGTTCGGTGTAAGTATAACCTAACACCGACCAAACTGCAAACGGATTCCACGAACTTTCCCGCGGGCGGCGCGGCAGGCAGACCGACGCCCGCGACCGAGAGCGGGTTGGACCAAGGGATAGTGGGTTGGAGGCTGGGTGCTACCATACCCGGCATATCGGGAGGCCCCCTGCCGGACCGACAGGCGATTCCTGCCGGGCCCGACGCAACCCCGCCGCCGGCTTGTTATCGGACCTTGCGCCACGGCCGGACAGGGTCAGCCGCGAAGGATCCAACGCAGCATCTCCCCGATCTTCGCCCCCTTGCCGTGCATCAGGATCCCCACCCGGAAGATCCGCCCGGCGGCGAAGACGCAGAGCAGCGTGGTGGCTGCGACCAGCGAAATCCCCAGCACCTGCTGCCACAGGGGAACGGCGTCAGACGACGCCTGACGAACCAGCATGAGCATCGGTGTCGCCGGCGGAATCAGTGACAGGACGACCGAGAGCGGCGCCGACGGCTCCTTCACGACGTTGAGCCACACGAACATGGGGGCGACGACGACGAGCATCACCGGCGTCATCACACTCTGCGCCTCCTTGAGGTCGCTGACGGCGGCCCCGATGGCCACGAAGAGCGAGCCGAACATGAGCACCGCGAGCACCTGATAGGCGACGAACCACCCCACCAGGTGGGCCGGGAAGAGGTTGCCGTAGCCCGCGCGGTGAATCGCGAAGGCGATGCCGAACAGGTAGATCGTCAGCATCGTAAGCGAAACGCCCACCATGCCCACGAGCTTGCCGAACATCAGGTCGAACGGCCTGACGGAGCCAAGCAGGACTTCGGCGACGCGGTTCATCTTCTCCTCGAGTACGCTCTGCACGAGGGGGGAGGCGCCGATCATGATCATCATGAACATCAGCATGAGCATGCCGAAGGGAATCAGCATCGCAGCCGCCTGGTTGGCCCGCTGCGCCTGACGGACCTCCCCCGTCGCGGTCCGCTCCGCCAGACCGAGTTGCTGCACTTCCGCCCCGCCCATGAGCTTCGTCACGACGGCTGCATCGAGCCCGGCGGCGGAAAGCCGGACATTGCGAATCCGGTCGAGCACGGGGCCGCGCATCCAGTTGATGATGTCGTCATAGGCCGGGCTGTTGGAGTGATAGGCGATCCGGCCGGCGGGATTCTCCGCGTCGAGCACGCCGGCGTCGATCACGACAAACGCGAACAACTCGCCCGATCGCACGCGGTCAGACAGGGCCAGGTCGAGCGCCTCGGCGGAGAGCTCGCCGCGCTCGCACGGCTCGAAGAGGAACCGCGGCCTAACCTGGACACGGGCGTCTCCCTCTTCCCGGAAGATTTCCTCGGCATTTCGTTGATCGGCGGCGGCCTTGATGCTCTCGAAGATCCGGCCCGTGCCATCCACCACGGCGACGCGCTTGTCGGCGGTGTCCACCTTGTCGCGCATGAGCACCTGCACGGCGATGCTCCCGCCCATCATGATCGGCAGCGCGATCAGGCTGATGACGAAGGCCTTGGTCCGCACGGCGGCCTGATACTCGCGCATGGCGACGACAATCATCTTACGCACGGGCGGCCTCCTGCGGCTCGGGCCGCGCGATGCGGACGAAAATGTCGTGCAGCGAGGGGCGGGCGAGCTCGAAGTGATTCACCGTTCCGCGACGCAGCAACTCGGCCAGGATGGCCTGCGTGTCGGCGCCCTGCTGGATGCGAAGCTCTTGCCGACGGCCAAGGTCGTTCACGCCCGCCACGCCGGGCAGGCCGCTGAGATCGCCGGTCCGACCGGCCATCGCCACATGGATGATGTCCTGACCATACTGACTCTTGATGTCGTCGAGGGTGCCGTCCAGAACCTTGCGCCCGCGGTAGATCATGAAGATGAAGTCGCACAGCTGCTCGGCCATTGCCATGTCGTGGGTCGAGAAGATCACCGTCGCTCCCTGCTGCCGCAGGTCGAGCACGGCCTTGCGCAGCTCATCGGTATTGACCGGATCGAGCCCCGAAAACGGCTCGTCCAGAATGACCAGCTCCGGGGCGGCCACCACTGCGCTGATGAACTGGACCTTCTGAGCCATGCCCTTGGACAGGGCGTCGACGCGCTTGTTGGCCCAGGCGGCGAGCCCCATGCGCTCAAGCCACTGATCGATGGCCGGCCCCGGGCGGCGGAGCCCTTTGAGCTCGCCATAGAACCGCAGCACGTCGCGGACCTTCATCCGCTTGTAGAGGCCGCGCTCCTCAGGCAGATAGCCGATGCGGTCGGTAGCAGAGGCGGAGGATTCCTCCCC
>CAYRSS010000091.1:0-9036 GCA_964426945.1 uncultured Phycisphaeraceae bacterium | reverse complement strand
GATCCATCCCCGGGTATCTATCGGCTCAAGCGGCGTTATTCGGATAGGCTCTTAGGAAGACGCCGTCGGGATCCGCATGCTCCACCTGCACAGGCACAGGAGCCCCATCCTCAGTGGCAGCAGTAAGTGAATGCCAAGTCGTAAATGGGCTGATGTCCTCAACGATTAGCTCTCCCGAACAGGGAACGGCCCATGACAACACTCCCGTGGACGAGACGGTCGGCGCCACTCCGACCACCCGGTCACGGCTTATACGGAAGAGGCCACGGAAATCTGAGGGGACTATCAATTGGATGCGACCACCACGGTTCCACATGGGCTCAGTTAGATATACTGATGTAATGACGGCAACCAAGCAAATAGCGCCAGCCCAGTACCAACGCAGTCCGGCGGCCCGCCTAATCGTGTTTATGGACACAGATCCTTCTCCGTACGGAATCCATGATGTCGCAGCGGCCGATCTACGATGCTCATCAATCATTAGTAGGGTCGTCAATCACCGGGCAGTCCGGGCACAAAGCACGATAGACCCAAGCCGGGATCTCATCGGGGAGACAGCAGTAAGGAGGGGTCTCCGCATCGATCAAGACAGCTGCCGAACCTGCAGTGTCGCCAGCCCCGCCCAGATTAGGTGCCGCCAATGAAGGGCCCTTGAACGGAGTGGCATGATGATACACGACTCGCCCGTCGACGCGGCCTTCGTAATCTGGGAAACCGTCATGCCAAGCGCTCATCTGAACTAACACCTTATTGCGCGCGACAGCCGTAAACACGAACTGAACCGAATAATCAATATCAGGAGACACCCATACAAATGGGTATGCCGATGCGGCTGTAAACGTAAGCGTCGAGGAGCACCACGCGTTGGACATGGATTCACTGCCATCATTCACGGCCGTAGCGGTTTCATATATCCCTATCGAACCGAGGAGCCTTCCATTGTTCTTAAGGCGTCGTCGATGGCTCGCCCCTACGGTCGTATTGTGATCAAAGTCTACAAACTGGGTCGCAAGCGTTCCTAATAGCGTGCTCTCTACCCATCCTTCACTCAGGAGTCGAGAAGCCGTGATATCTCCGCCTGCGACGCGATTATCACCTTGGAACTCCCATCGGAACCCCCCCGGCTCATCCAGCCATTCCCCATGTCGCTGATGAATGAAGGCTGCAAACTGTGCGCTAATCCGACGCATGCCGCCGGGATCCTGCCAATTGGTTGGACCGCTAGCTACATACTCATACAGATTCATCCCATCGACATACTCCAGCGGATCGCGTTGCAGCCATCTTCCATTCTCCGGATCGTAGTATCTCGCTCTGTTGTACTGGATGCGGAAGTCGTGGTCGTCGCCGCTATCGCCGGGCCCGTTGAACAGGACGTCGAGGTCGCGGCCGGTGAAGAGGTAGGGGTTGTCGATGCCGCTGACCTTGCTGGCCGTCAGGTTCTTCCCGAAGTGGGGGTTGACCAGGTCGCGATCGGTGGAATCGATCGTCCCGTCGCCGTCGAAGTCGTAAATCGGACCCTTGTCGGCCGGGTCGCCGTAGTTGGCGGTGACATGTCCGCGATCGCCCGAGTTGGTCACGCCGTTGTAGTCCAGGTCCCAGACCGGCACGATCGTGATCGACGGCTTGCCGTACGCGTCGTACGTGTACCGCTCGACTTCGTGCAGCTTGCCGTTCACCAGGCCCTCCACCGTGTACAGGTCCTTCAGGAAGTAATAATAGTCCGCCCCGCCCACGGCGTCACGCATCACCGCACGCTCGTCAATGTACGTCGTACCGTGGATGAAGTACCGCTGAAGTACGGCCGGGCCGGCCGCGTCGAACTCGGCCACGACGTTGTGGCCATCGTAATAATACCGCGTCGTCGTCGTGGCGCCGCCGGTGACGTAGTCGATTTTCTCGATCCGCCGGCCCAGGGCGTCGTAGGCATAGCTGGCCAGCGTTGCCTCGCCGCCGTTCTGAACCCCGTCCGCGGCAGTGCCGCTGCTGGCGCCGTCGTCGTGGAAGATGGTCGTCAGGCGGTTGTCGTGGTCGTAGGCGTAGCCGTAGCCGTTTTCGTCGGAGGTCAGGTTGCCCGTGTCGTCGTGAACGATGTTCGGGCTGCCCGGCAGCGGCGTGCCGATCTTCACGTACTCGTTGACCTCGTTGTTGTCGTAGTAAACGGACGTGCCGTCGCGCCGAACGTAGGTCACGCGGTTACCCAGGTCGTCACTTCCGTAATCCGACCAACGATCCGCGGGAAGCGATTTCCGCGAGATTGGCTACGACATAGACATCTCACCGGCACAATCCCTTCCACGTCGCTCGGAATCCAATGCCCGATTGTATGATTGCGCCTCTCATGACTCAGTCTAGTGACCTGCTGGCCTCGTACCAGTTGTCAGTAATCCGCACGATCTCAACCTCAACCATTCCAGTTCCGCCTATCACGGGGGATGGACCGATCACTTTGACGGATGCCGGCGTCGAGATTGCCTGCGCTCCTTGCGGCCTCGGCCAATACAAAAACCCCCGCAGATTCGAGGACTTCCCGCGCCAGAAAGCAAAAAGAAAGCAGTTTCCGTTTTCTGGGTCCACGGTCACATACATGAAGCCGTCGGCCGTAAATGGACTCACATCTTCGGACAGGAAAACAGCCCCATTTCGTTCGGCGGATCCGAGTGCATAAGCATCCGCGGCTGCTTGGTACAGCGACAGCAATGAGTCAGTCGGCGACAATGAATGTAGGTTCACGATAGGTCTCTCATTCACAGGTGGAACAGATGAATCATTTCTCTCATCCTTACCGTGCCGGCATGCGCTAGAGTATACACACAATGTCCCGATGACTGCAAAGTAGCTGACGGCTTTAAACCAATTGCACATGTTGTTCGACTTAAGTGTCGCCCCACAGTTTCGAGTTACTGCAAACTGCTGACTCTTATGTATGTCTAGGCTGGATTTCACCTCAGTTCAACCCTCCAGAGGTCAAAAGAAACCGACTGTTCCCCAATACAGAGTGAAGGGGGCGCCTGCGTATGGCACGGGACATGTCGGCGAGCAGTCCGGCCGATCCGCCGCTGGGGCGAGGACGCCACCACCTGGCCATCCCAAGTAGCCTGCATCGAACCAACCTTGGGACGGCACATAATTGCCAGCTGCGGGTCTCAGGCCGGGAATATTTCCCTTGTACGCCCATATTAGAGCATTTCCAGTTACCTGTAAATTCCCGCAAAGTCTCCACATCACGCCAAATATCATGTAATTGACAGACCCCGCGTAGTAGCAGTTACCATCCACTTCAACAGTATCTACACACGGGGGAGCGGTGGCGCACGGGGGACTGTATGGAGGCGCATTGATCCAAGCCTTATTCCATAGCTCAATGATATCCCAGGCATTTAGGTACATGGGGGCGCCTCCCCTTAGGAAATCGGGGGTTTGACTTGTGAAGGCGCCACATGCGTTGCCCTTCTGTGCAGCGGTTAGTCGATTGTATTTTATAGTTACCTTGCGAATTGCCGATCGCACCTGCCGCGAAACGTCTGGGCCGCACACATTACACGTAAGGCCCTCAGGATCAATGTTTTGGGAAGGGCCGCTTCTAACGTACTCATACAAACTCATCCCATCCACATACTCCAGCGGATCCCTCTGCAGCCACCTGCCGTTCTCCGGATCGTAGTATCTCGCCCTGTTGTACTGGATGCGGAAGTCGTGGTCGTCGCCGCTGTCGCCGGGGCCGTTGAAGAGGACGTCGAGGTCGCGGCCGGTGAAGAGGTAGGGGTTGTCGATGCCGCTGACCTTGCTGGCCGTCAGGTTCTTCCCGAAGTGGGGGTTGACCAGGTCGCGATCGGTGGAATCGATCGTCCCGTCGCCGTCGAAGTCGTAAATCGGACCCTTGTCGGCCGGGTCGCCGTAGTTGGCGGTGACATGTCCGCGATCGCCCGAGTTGGTTACGCCGTTGTAGTCCAGATCCCAGATCGGCACGATCGTAATCGACGGCTTGCCGTACGCGTCGTACGTGTACCGCTCGACCTCGTGCAGCTTGCTGTTCACCAGACCCTCCACCGTGTACAGGTCCTTCAGGAAGTAATAATAGTCCGCCCCGCCTACCGCGTCACGCATCACTGCACGCTCGTCGATGTACGTCGTGCCGTGGATATAGTACCGCTGAAATGCCCCCCTCCCCGTCAGGGAGGGGTTCGGGGAGGGTGTCACGCAGGCAGCGTGGCCCCGGCCGATTCGACCCTCACCCTGCCCTCCCCCTGCCAGGGGGAGGGTTCTGGGGCACGTCAATCGTACCCGTGCGGCACCGGCGTTGTCGACCCGTCGAACTCGGCCACGACGTTCTGGCCGTCGTAGTAGTACTTTACGGTCGTGGCGGTGGTGCCGCCGGTGACGTAGTCGATCCGCCGCACGCGCCGGCCGAGGGCGTCGTAGGCGTAGGCGGCGGTCAGATTTCCCATCACAACGCGCCCAGGTGTGAGATATCTCACGTCAAGGCGCAAGGCTCGCAAAGAGTGCGAAGAGGGAGTGTGGCGACGGGATTGCCGCAGGCGTGTCGCCCGCGCGACACCCTCCCCCAACACCGCCCTGACAGGGAGGGGGGTAGGGATGGACTCCGTCTGTGGGCGCGCGCCTCGGAGTCCACTTCTACCGGCCACCGAACACGCCACGGCGAGAACTGGCATGCCTTCCCTTTGCGGCCTGTGCGTCTTGGCGTGAGATTTCTCACGCCAAGACGCACAGGCCGCAGAGCGCGGCAAGAAGGCAGGGCCTCCCGGACCTGCCGCGACAAGCGAAGGTCAACCTGCGTTCGGAGGCCAGCGCGCATGGGCTGGAAGCCCACGCCACCGACGACCCCGGGTGCGGAGTCGGGGCTTGTGCGCATGGGCTGGAAGCCCATGCCACGGGCAAACACGGATTCGGCGTCTCCCAGATTCGGGAGCCGAGCCCTGCCACGGCTGGACACGGGCTGGAGGCCGGGGCTGTGGGCGCGATGGCCGAGGCCGTCGTCAGTCCCCGCTCTCGAACAGGTTTGAAAGGCCGCCCAGCACGGAGCCCTCCCCCTTTCCACCGCGGGGGCCGGCGTTGGCGAGGACCCGCCCGGCCAGCCGAGCGAAGGGAAGCGATTGGGTCCAGACCGTGCCCGGGCCGATCAGCGTGGCGAGGAAGAGACCCTCGCCTCCGAAGATTGAGTTCTTGATGCCCCCGGTCATCTGGATCTCGTAGTTGACCGACGGCGCCAGCGCCACGAGACAGCCCGTGTCCAGCCGCAGCGTCTGGCCGGCCTTGAGTTCCATGCGGTGAATCGTGCCGCCGGCGTGGGCGAAGGCGAGGCCGTCGCCGGTGAGACGCTGCATGATGAAGCCCTCCCCGCCGAAGAGGCCCGTCAGGATCTTCCGCTGAAACGCGATGCCCACCTGCACCCCGCGGGCGGCGCAGAGGAAGGAGTCTTTCTGACAGATGATCTCGCCGCCGAGCTCGTCGAGGTGAAGCGGGATGATCTTGCCCGGATAGGGGGCAGCGAAGGCGACCCGCTCGCGCGACTGCTTGACGGCGCCAAAGGTGGTGAGAAAGAGCGATTCGCCGGTCACCATCCGCTTGCCGGCGTCGAGCAGCTTGCCGAAGAAGCCGCCCTGCTTGCTCGGGTCGCCAAAGACGGTCTGCATTTCGATCCCGTCGGTCATGTACATCATGCCGCCGGCCTCGGCGACGACGACCTCGCCGGGGTCGAGGGTTATCTCCACGAACTGCATGTCGTCGCCGAAGATCTCATAGTCGATCTCGTCGGCCCGGCGGGCGCGCGGGGCACCCGGGGGCATGCTCGCCGCGGCCGGACGCAGGCCGAGCGCGGCGACGTGTTTCGCCTCGGTCCACTCGGCGACGCCGGGGCCCCATACGAGGGTGTTCGGGCCGTCTGCCCCGCCCAGGGCGGCGAGCAGCTCCTCGCGGGTCACCGGGCCGATCGTCTGCCCGTTGCGGGCGTAGTACCACTCGCCGGTTGCCATGCCGATTGTCTCCTTGATGGGGCAGCGCCGTCGGCACCGCGGATCGGGAACCGCCTGCGGCCGGAGCGACGGCGGCTCCGGCATCGACTGAGCATACCACCGGCCGCGGCAGCGTCGATGCCGCCTTCGCGGTCGGGCCACAACTCCGCACGATTGGCCGCTGGCCGAGTCGGCTGCGGCGCGTACGATGGGGCTTTCACCGATTAGCGCCACCGACCCCTACGGGACATCACCATGCGTGAGTTGTTCGCCAACAAGCTCGACGACACGCCCTATTGCAAGAACTGCGGCTACATCCTCGCGGGGCTGCTCGACTCGTCGAAGTGTCCCGAGTGCGGCCGGCCGATCGTCGAAGTGCTGGTGCGTGATTCGTTTCCCGGTGCCAAGGGGTATCGCTACGAGAGCCCGATGCGCGTCGCGGGGCTGCCGCTGGTCGCCGTGGCCTCGGGGCCCCACGGCCGTGAGCGGGTCGGCCGGCCGCGCGGAATCATCGCCATCGGCGACCATCCGCGCGGCGTCATCGCCATCGGCGGCCTGCCGGTGGGGTTCATCGCCATCGGCGGCGTGGCGCGGGGAATCGTGACGCTCGGCGGTGTCTCGATCGGCGTATTCGCCCTCGGGGGGTGCACGATCGGCGCCTTGGCCGTCGGTGGCCTGGCGATGGGGCTCTACGCGTTCGGCGGGATGGTGGTGTACGTGCTCGGCGGGGCTGGCGGCGGAGGGATCCGCATCCCGCTCTGGTAGCCGGGCGGGGCGCCGGGTGAGCCCTCGGGATTCGCCGGAGATTTCGATTGACGCCCAACGCCTGTGAGGGTAATGTTCGGTATTCCCGGGCCGGGCTGTCGCGCGGTGACACCCCCCTTCCGCCAGGAGAAAGACGATGACGACGTTCGAAATCCTCTCCACTGATTGGGGCGCGTTCGGTTATGTCGCCACCGACGGGCGGCTGCAGGCGACGTGGCTGCCCCAGCCGAAGCCGGAGATGCTCGCCCGCATCCGCCGCGAGTGGCCCGATGCGATGGAAGCTCGCGGCGTGCTACCGACTCTGGGTGACGCGGTGAGTGCGTACTTCGCCGGGGATCCGGTGGAGTTCAACGTTCCGCTCGATCTGGAGAAGTTCACGCCGTTTCAGCAGAGCGTGCTGAAGGCGTGTGCCCGGCTCCGCTATGGCCAGACGGCGAGCTACGCCGACCTGGCCCGCTCGGCAGGTCGGCCGCTGGCCGCTCGCGCGGTGGGCAACACCATGGCCCGGAATACCTGTCCGCTCGTTATCCCGTGCCATCGCGTGCTGCGCTGCGGCGGAGGGCTGGGGGGCTTCAGTGGTCCTGACGGGACAGCGCTCAAGCAGCGCATGCTCGATTGGGAGGCTGAGCACTCCGGCGCGGCGCTGGTGAAGGCCGCCCGCGGTGCCAGGACTGTGCGAGCAGCCGAGCGGGTGCTCGCGGGGGTCGCCTGACCCGCCCCGCCCGACGACACTCTGTTCAGATTCGGGAGCCCTGCCATGTCCCTGTCCAGACGGGATTTCATCCAGGCGACCACCGCCGGGGCGGCGTTGACCGCGCTGTCGCCGGTCTCGCTCGCTGCGACGGGTCAGTCCGACACGGGGGCGCCCGGAGCGGCCGCCCGACCTAAAGGCCCCGTGGTCATTTCCAGCGCGAATGGCCTGCGCTCCACGCAGAAGGCTGCCGAGATGATCCTCGCCGGGGCCGACACGCTCGACGCCGTCGTCGAGGGCGTGGTCATCGTCGAGGAAGACCCCGCCGACGATTCCGTGGGTTACGGCGGCCTGCCCAACGAAGACGGCATCGTCGAGCTTGACGCGTGCGTGATGCACGGGCCGACCTGTCGCGCGGGTTCGGTCGCGTCGCTTCGTAACATCAAGACGCCCTCGCGCGTGGCCAAGCTCGTGTTGGAGCGCACCGATCACGTGATGATCGTCGGCGAAGGCGCCCTGCGCTTCGCCCGCGCCCACGGGTTCGAAGAGGTCAATCTGCTGACCGAAGAATCCCGCAGAAAGTGGCTGCACTGGAAGGAGTCGCGCGACGCGAACGATGACTGGCTGTCGCCCGACGAGGCTGGCGGAAGTCCTGCTCGTGCGGATGCGCGGCGCCCTGTCGCCTTCACTTATGGCACGATCAACTGCTGCGCCGTGAACGCCGCCGGCGAGGTCAGCGGCGTCACGACGACGAGCGGCCTGAGTTGGAAGATCCCCGGCCGTGTCGGCGATTCGCCCATCATCGGTGCCGGCTTGTACGTCGACAACGAAGTCGGCGCCGCCGGCGCAACCGGTCGCGGCGAGGCGTGCATCAAGATCTGCGGCGGACACACGGTGGTCGAGGCGATGCGGCAAGGAATGAGCCCGACCGAGGCCTGCCTTGAGGCACTGCGGCGAGTGGTGCGCACTACCACCGAGAAGCGGCTGCGTCACAGTGACGGGCGACCGAATTTCGACCTGAAGTTCTATGCGCTGTCGAAGGACGGGCGCTTTGGCGGGGCGTCGCTTTGGTCCGGCGGCGAATTCGCGGTGTGGGCCGGTGGCCGGAACCGGCTCGAACCGTGCGCGTTCCTGTACGAGCGTCCGGCCGGCAGCTAGATCGGCGGGTATTCAGACCCCGTTCGTGCCGGGATGTGGCTCAGGAAGGTGCCAGGCGACCGCCTAGCAGGACTTACCCGGCCCTCACCCCCCGCCGCCATTGAGCACACGGAGCAGGATCAGCCCGATCCCTGCCACGAGGGCGATCACGACCACCGTTGTGGACATTCGCAACCTCCTGCCCTGCAGACCCTTGCCTTCGACCGAAACCCGCCGAGTAGAACCCGGCCGGCCCCGCTTTGATTCTATGTCGCCCCGTCCCTTCTGTCCCGGAACCGCGCACGAGCCTCCCGGGCCCATGGGCCAAAGACCCCCCGCTGCCGGGGGTAGGGGGACTATCGGGGGGGGGGAACTGGGCCCACGAGGCCCCGAACGCCCCCGCGGTTTCGGCTGCAATTTCCCTTGAAAACGCGAAATCCGCGAACCGAGGCGCACCTAAAAGCGCACCTC
>CAYRSS010000090.1:0-10057 GCA_964426945.1 uncultured Phycisphaeraceae bacterium | reverse complement strand
GTAGTCGACGCGCTTGCCCAGCAGGTTCTGGCGGAAGCGGCCCTGCTTGCCCTTGATCATGTCGGTGATGGACTTCAGCGGACGGTTGCTGCTGCCCAGCACGGGGCGGCGGCAGCGGCCGTTGTCGAACAGCGCGTCGACCGCCTGCTGCAGCATGCGCTTCTCGTTCTGGATGATGACCTCGGGGGCGTTGAGGTCGACCAGCTTCTTGAGGCGACTGTTGCGGTTGATGATTCGGCGATACAGGTCGTTGAGATCGCTCGTGGCGAAGTTGCCGCTCTCAAGCAACACGAGCGGGCGCAGATCCGGCGGAATCACCGGGATGACCTCGAGGACCATCCAGGTCGACTCGTTGGGGCTGCTGCGCAGCGCCTCGACGATCTTAAGCCGCTTAGCCAGGTCCTTGGCGGTCTGTTTGCTGCCGGTCTTTTCCAGGTCTTCGCGCAGCTCGCGGGCGAGCGAGTTGAGGTCAAGGCTGCCGAGCAGTTCCTTGACCGCCTCGGCGCCCATCATGGCGGTGAACGACGAACCGTGCTTCTCCACGGCGGCGCGGTATTCCTCTTCGGAGAGGAGCTGCTTCTTCTTGAGCGGCGTGTCGCCCGGATCGGTGACGATGTACTCCTGGAAGTAGACCACCTTCTCGAGGTTCGTGGTCTTGATGTCCAGCAGCGCGCCCAGGCGCGACGGCATCGCCTTGAAAAACCAGATGTGCACGACGGGCGCGGCCAGGTTGATGTGGCCCATGCGCTTGCGGCGGACGCGCGAGTGGGTCACCTTCACGCCGCAGCGGTCGCAGATGATGCCCTTGTGCTTGGTGCCCTTGTACTTGCCGCAGGCACACTCCCAGTCCCGCTCCGGCCCGAAGATGCGCTCGCAGAACAGGCCGTCCTTCTCGGGGCGGTAGGTGCGGTAGTTGATCGTCTCGGGCTTCTTCACTTCCCCGAACGACCAGCTTCGGATGTCGTTGGGCGAGGCCAGCGAAATCCGCACGCAGGAATAGTCATTCACGCGATCGTAGATGCTGTCAACCATTGGACGGGTCGTCCCCCTGGTGATTGCCGAATAAACCCGGAGCCGCAGGGCTCCGCTGTCACGGAAGCGACCGCCTTGTCGCCTCGCGGTACCGCCTGACCGATCCGCGCGATCAGCGCATCGCGCCGCCTGCCGCCGCCATCGCGGGCTGATTGGCGAGGTCGAGCTCCAGCGCAACGCTGCCCTTCACCCGCTTGAAGCCGAGTTCTTCGCAGAAATCGACCTCGGTGCCGTAGGCCAGGGCGTCGACGTGCTCGCAACCGAAGTCGCGCAGAGCGTCGATGATCCGCGTGGCCATCTCCTGGGCGATGCCCGAGGCGTCGTGCTCGATGCGGCCGTACGACCGCGTAACGCACGCCGGCCCCTGGTAGAGCGGGTCGAGCTTGCACTCGACCAGCCGCCCCCACACGCCGTCGGTCACGCCGCGGGCGAGACCGATGATCTCGCCGTCACGCCGGGCGGTGACGAAACAGAACGTGTGATCGATCATCCGCTGGAGCTTCTCCAGACTCTGCGTCGTGCGATGGTTGTGACGCTCGTAGAACCGCAGCAGTTCCTCGGGCGTCGGCTTGGACCCGACTTCGTATTCCACGTGGCTGTCGATCATGCGAGATTCTCCCTGCGCCCTTCGGCGCCATGGCTCCGCCATTTTCTCAGGCCACCGTCTGTCCAGTCCGGCTCTTATCCAGATAGATGTTAAGACACAGGCCGCGGATCTCGTTGCAGAGCACGTCGAACGACACCGGCGTGCCCGCCTCGAGCGAGTTGCGACCCTTGACCATCGACTCGTAAATCTTGGTGCGGCCCTCGACGTCGTCGCTCTTGACCGTGAGCAACTCCTGCAGGATGTAAGCCGCGCCGTACGCTTCCAGACCCCACACCTCCATCTCGCCGAAGCGCTGACCGCCCGTACGGGCCTTGCCACCCAGCGGCTGCTGGGTGATGAGGCTGTAAGGGCCCGTCGCGCGGGCGTGGATCTTGTCATCCACCAGGTGGTGGAGCTTGAGCATGTAGATGAAGCCCACCGTGACCGTCTGATCGAGAAACTCGCCCGTGCGGCCGTCGCGCAGGCGGACCTTGCCGCCCGGCGGGAGCTTGCAGAAGGGCAGATTCGCCACGCCGGCACGCGACACGAACTCGGTGTCGGCCGCCCGTCGGTCAGCTTCCTCATTGGCTTCCTGCATCGCCGCGTGCAGTTCGTCCTCGGTGCAACTGTCGAACACCGGCGTGATCGCCTGGAAGCCGAGCATCTTGGCCGCCCAGCCCAGGTGCGTCTCGAGGATCTGGCCGACGTTCATGCGCGAGGGCACGCCCAGCGGGTTGAGCAGGATGTCGAGCGGCGTGCCGTCGTCGAGGAAGGGCATGTCCTCTTCCGGCAGGATGCGGGCGATGACGCCCTTGTTGCCGTGACGGCCGGCCATCTTGTCGCCGACCGAGATCGCCCGCTTGGTGGCGACGTAGACCTTGACCATCTCGAGCACGCCCGAGGGTAGTTCGTCGCCCCGCTTCATGTGGGCCGACTTGCGCTCGCGCTCTTCCATCAGGTCTTCAACGCGCGGCCAGTACCGGTCGGCGAGGGCGAGGGCCTCGTCCTTCTTCGCCGCGACCTTCACCCACTTCAGATCACGCGTGCGAATGTGCTCGCGGAAGGCGTCGACCTGCTCGAGGATGACCTCGTCGAGGGTGCTGTGGCCGACCTTCTGACGCGTGCTCGGGTCGACCATCGGCTGCTCGGTGAGCCGCTCGATCGCCTCGCAGAGCTGCTTGAAGGTCGCGATGATCTTCGCGTTCTGCTGCTTGACGTACTCCGCGATCGACCCGTCGAGGGCCTTCTTCTGCTCGTCGGTCATGTGCAGACGGCGGCTGAAGCGCTTCGTGTCGATGACGATGCCTTCCTCGCCGCTGGGCAGCTCGAGCGAGTCGTTTTTCACGTCCTCGCCGGCGCGGCCGAAGATGGCGTGCAGCAGCTTCTCTTCGGGGCTCAGTTCGCTCTTGGACTTCGGGCTCACCTTGCCGACGAGAATGTCGCCCTGGCAGACACGCGTGCCGATGGCGACCACGCCGTTTTCATCGAGGCTGGCGAGCGCCTTCTCTGAGACGTTCGGAATGTCGCGCGTGAATTCCTCACGGCCGAGCTTGGTCTCGCGGACCTCTACCTCGTACTCGTCGATGTGAATGCTCGTGAGCACGTCGTCGCGCACCAGCCGCTCGCTGATGATGATGGCGTCCTCGAAGTTGTGGCCGTCGTACGTCATGAACCCGACGAGCAGGTTCTTACCGAGGGCCAGCTCGCCGTCTGCGATGGCCGGGCCATCGGCGATGATCTCGCCCTGCTTGACGCGCTGTCCGGGCTTCACCAGCGGACGCTGATTGAGGCAGGTGCGCTCGTTGAGCCCCTGGAACTTACGCAGGATGTACTCGTCGGTTTCTTCGATCACGATGCGGCGGGCATCGACGTGGGTGATCCGCCCTGACGTGTTGGCGCGGACGACCATGCCGCTGTTGGCGGCGACGGAGCGCTCCATGCCCGTGGCCACGAGCGGCGCCTCGACGCGCAGCAGCGGAACCGCCTGCCGCTGCATGTTCGAACCCATGAGCGCGCGGTTCGCGTCGTCGTGCTCAAGGAATGGAATCAGCGCCGCCGACACGCCGATCGTCTGCTTCGGCGAGATGTCCACGAACGTCACGTCGTTGCTGTCGCGCTGGTCAAGCTCGCCGTGGGCACGGACGATGACGGGACCGCTGAAGAGCTTCTCGGCGCCGGGGTCCACCGCTTCCGGCGGAGCCAGCACCTCGCGCATCTCCTCGTCGGCACGCAGGTGCACCGACTCGCCGAGCTGACGGTCCTTGAGCACTTTGCGGTACGGCGTCACCAGGAAGCCGTAGTCATCCACCTTGCTGTAGATCGACAGCGAGGCGATCAGACCGATGTTCGTGCCTTCCGGCGTCTCGATCGGGCAGATCCGGCCGTAGTGGCTGATGTGCACGTCGCGGACTTCGAAGCCCGCACGCTTGCGGTTCAGACCGCCGGGGCCCAGGGCCGACAGGCGGCGTTCGTGCGTCAGCTGTGACAGGGGGTTGGTCTGGTCGACGACCTGCGACAGCTCGCCGCGGCCGAAGAAGAACTCGATGCTGCTGCTGATCGACTTGCTGTTGATCAACTCGGCGATGCGGCCGAACTGATCCGGGTCCTTCATGCTCATCCGCTCCTGCACGGTGCGGCGGAGCTTGAGGAAGCCCTTGCGCATTTCGTCAGCGCAGAGCTCGTCGAGGGTGCGCAGGCGGCGGTTGCCGAGGTGGTCAATGTCGTCGACCGCGAAGGCCGCCTCACCCGTGCGCAGCTTGAGCAGGTACCGAAGGCAGTTGAGCATGTCCTCGACGGTCAGGGTCATCGCCCCGGTGTCGTCTTCAAGTTCGAACTTGCGGTTCAGACGGAAGCGGCCCACTTTGCCCAGGCGGTAGCGGTTCTCGTCGTAGAACTTCTCCTGGAACAGCTTGCGGGCCTTGTCGAGCTGCGCCGGGTTGCCCGGACGGAGGCGGGCGTAGATCCGCAGCAGCGCCTCCTCGTGCGAGTTGGTGCCGTCCTCGGCCAGCGTGTTGAGCAGCAGCGGATCACCCACGTTCGTGATGACCTCGATGCTCTTGAGCTGCGACTCCTGGATGCGCTCCAGGGCGTCGCCGATCTGACAGCCCGCGCGGACGAGGTGCTCTTCCGACTCTTCGTCCACGATCGGCGATACGACAAACATCTCGGGCTTCAGCTGCGCCGTCTTGACCGCCCGCGTGGGATAGAACTCGCGGATAATCGACTCCGTCGTCGAGTAGCGATCGTCCATGGCCCGCAGGAAGGTCGTGGCGGGGATGCGGCTCGACTGGTCGATGCGGATGACCAGCACGTCCTTGCGCGTCACCTCGATCTCGATCCAGCTCCCGCGCTCCGGAATGATGCGGCACGAGTGCAGCGCGCGGTCACCCTCAGCCTGGTTCTTCACGAAGTCGACGCCGGGCGACCGGTGGAGCTGCGACACAATCACGCGCTCCGCCCCGTTCACGATGAACTCGCCGCCGCCGATCATGATCGGCAGCTCGCCGACATAGATCAGGTCTTCGACAATCTCGTCCTTGTCCTTTCGCGTCAGGCGCAGGCGGATGCGGAAGGGCATGCCATAGGTCAGGTGTAGTTCGCGGCACTCGTCCTGCGTGTAGCGCGGCTTGCCCAGCTCGTAGTTGACGTAGTGCAGGGCCAGATTCCCGTCGTAGCTCTCGATCGGGAACATCTCGCGCAGCAGGGCCTCAAGACCGAACGGCTCGCGCTCGTGCGCCTCGACGTCGGCCTGGAGGAAGCGGGCGTACGACTTGGTCTGGATGCCGATCAGGTCCGGCACCGGCATCGCATCGCCCACCTTGGCGTAGTTCCGGATCGGAAGCGCGCTTTTGATCATGCGGTAGAACCTCGACCATCGCATCCGCTGGGGGACGCGATGCGCAGGCGCACCGGCCGCGCGACCCGCCCCACCCCTGGGGCCCGGCCGCCGACCGCGGCGGAAGTTGCACTTCGTGGGACGTGAATCCGATCAGCCGGCATCCGTGGCACCGGGTGTCCCGTCGACCCGATGGTTCCCGCCGGCCAGGCGGATCTGGCAATTCTGGGGACGCCGCCGCGGCCCGACTCGCGGCCGCCGCAGACGACGAACACCCGCCGGCGCCGCGAGGCGACGCCGACGGGTCGAAAGTCAGACGACAGACGTCGGGGGCCTACTTGATCGTGGCCTGGCCGCCGGCGTCGGTGATTTCCTTCTTGATCTTCTCGGCCTCGGCCTTGTCCACGCCGGTCTTGAGCGGCTTGGGAGCAGCCTCGACCAGGTCCTTCGCCTCCTTGAGGCCCAAGCCCGTGATCGCGCGGACGACCTTGATGATGCCGATCTTGTTGTCGCCGAACGCGGTGAGCTCGACGTCGAACGACGTCTTCTCTTCCGCGGCGGCAGCGCCGCCGCCGGCGCCAGGCGCCGCGGCCATCATCACCGCGCCACCGCCCGCCGGCTCGATCCCGTGAACTTCCTTCATGCAGTCGACAAGCTGCTGAGCCTGCTTCACCGTCAGCCCGACGAGCTGCTCGGCAAGCTTGGTGATCTCAGCACTGAATTCCTTGGCAGGTGCTTCCGCCATGTTCCGTCACGCTCCCATCAGAAAACGCCGCGCCCGATAGGCGACCGGACCCATCCCGGTCATTTCATCCGGCCGGCCGGCCGGACCAGTCAGGACTCGCGACAACCTTGAAAACCAGTGAAACCAACTCGAACCCGGCGACGGCCGATCAGGCCGCTTCGGCGGGGGCGTCGTCGCCCTTGTCCGCCATTGCCTTGAGACAGCCGGCGATCTTGGCCTGCGGCCCGGCAAGGCAGCCCGCCAGCCGGCGACCGGGCGAGGTCGCGAGCATGATCACCTCGCCCAGCAGCTCGCCCTTGCTGCGCATCTTCGACAACTCGTCGACAGTCACCACCGACGTCTCACCGTCCGGCAGCGCCTGCTTGAGCTTGAGCTTGTTGAACTCGCGGGCCAGCTCGACCAGCGTCTTGGCGAGTTCAACCGACGGCGTCGTCGGCGAAGTCACCAGGGCGCAGGGGCCGGAGAGCTCGGCGCCGAGCACCTCGAGCCCCGTGCCCGCAAACGCACGGCGGGCGAGGCTGTTCTTGACGATGCGAAGCTGCGCATCCTTGGTGCGAAGCTTGCGGCGGATCGCCTCCGTCGCGTGCACGTCGAGCCCGGCCAGTTCAACGACGCAGGCCCCCTCGATCCCGTTGTAACGGGTCTTGAGGTCATCCGTCAGCAGGTCTTTGACAAACTTGCTCATGCCACACTCACTCGAATCGCCGCGGCGTCGGCCTCACAGGGCCGTTCCGCGGCGGGATGTTGACTCAGTTAGCTTGCGGCCACGACGACGCCCGGCGTGCGCGTCGCCGACACGACCACTTTCTTGACGTACTGCCCCTTCGCAGCCGAGGGCTTGATCCGGTGCAGGTGATCCATCACCGCGCGGATGTTCTCGACCAGGTCGGCCTCAGCAAAGCTGGTGCGACCGACAGGAAGGTGAACATTGCCGCCGTCGTCGTTGCGAAACTCGCGACGGCCGCCCGCGAAGTCTTTCACCGCCTGCACGATGTCCGGCGTGACCGTGCCCGCCTTCGGCGCGGGCATTTTGCCCTGCGGACCGAGAACGCGGCCGAGCTTGCCGACCTTGCCCATCATCGACGGATGAGCGACCGCGACGTCGAAGTCGAGCCAGCCGCCGTTGACCTTGGCGACCAGGTCATCCCCGCCGGCCTCCGAAGCGCCCGCAGCCTTGGCCTGAACGGCCAGGTCACCATCGCAGAACGCGATGACCCGACGCGTCTTGCCCAGTCCCTTGGGTAGGGTGAGCGAACCGCGGAGCAACTGGTCGGCCTGCTTCGCGTCAATGCCCAGGTGGACCGCCAGTTCGACGGTCTGGTCGACGCCCTTGCGCTTGCGGCCGTTCTTGTAGGAACGGTCGGCCTTCAGCGCGGCCATCTGCTTGATCTTCGCCACAGCCTGCTCGAGGGGTACGGCGGTGGATTCGTCGCCGCGAACGTCGGCCTGCTTGCGATACAACACACTGCGGTGAGCCATGCGAACAACTCCCGGCCAGCCTGCGGCGGCCGATGGTGTTTAGTCGACGATATCGATGCCCATCGAACGGGCGGTGCCGGCGACGATCCGCTCGCCGGCCGCAACGTCGTAGCAGTTCAGGTCGGCCAGCTTGCGCTCGGCGATCGACCGGACCTGGGCCCGGGTCACCGTGCCCACCTTGGTCTTGTTGGGCACGCCGCTGCCCTTCTCGACCTTCGCTGCGTCCTTCAGCAGGACGGCCGCCGGCGGGCTCTTGACCACGAACGTGAACGTACGGTCGGCGTAGACCGTGATCACCACGCCGACCACCATCCCCTTAAGCGGGGCCGTGGCCGCGTTGAACTGCTGAACGAACTGACCGATGTTCACGCCGTGCTGACCAAGCGCCGGACCGATGGGCGGGGCGGGCGTCGCCGAGCCGCCGGGAGCCTGGAGCTTGATCTGAGCGGTGATTTCCTTCTTTGCCACAAGTCACCTGTGTAGCGCGCCAAGCCCGCCGGACGCGGGGGCCGCGGTTATTCGACCTTTTCCAACTGCCAGTAGGCAACCTCGATCGGCGTCGAGCGACCGAAGATCGACACAATGACCGAAACCATGCCGCGGCGCTCGTCGACCGATTCGACTTCGCCCTCGTAGCTCTCGAAAGCGCCCTCCGTGATCTTGACCTGCTCGCCGATCTTCGGCAGGCCCGACAGCGTGGGCTGATCCTCGCTGCGGTCCATCGCGGCCAGCATCAACTCCACCTCGCGATCGAGCATGGGCGTGGGCTTGCCGTCTGAACCGATGAAATCACCGACGCCGGTCGTCTC
The DNA here is from genome assembly GCA_964426945.1 of uncultured Phycisphaeraceae bacterium. GTDB lineage: Bacteria > Planctomycetota > Phycisphaerae > UBA1845 > UBA1845 > CAYRSS01. The sequence continues at coordinate 1,571 of CAYRSS010000090.1, read as the reverse complement.
CTTCACGAGGAACCAGACGCCTTCGTTCACGGCGCCGTCCGACTCGCAGAGCATCTCGACGAAGACGTAGCCGGGGTAGAGCTTTCGCTCATACACCTTGGGCTGACCGTTCTTGATCCGCTTCTCGGGCACGGTCGGCACAAGGATCCGCCCGATGCGGTCCTCGAGCGCCTCGATCTTCACCTTGCGCGCGAGGGTTTCGCGGACCTGTTCCTCCTTGTTGGAGGCAACACGCAACACGTACCACTTCATCGCCGGCCGGCCCGTCGAAGCGTCGCCGGCTGTAGATGCCGGGGCGTTCTCGGTCATGAACCACTCACATCCTTGAGGACGCCGATCGCCATGAAGAACCGCTGAAAGGCCAAGTCGGCCAGGAACAGCACACCGGCCATGATCAGGGTGAACAGGATCACCACCCGGGTTGAGCCGATCACCTCGCGACGGGTCGACCAGTTGACCTTCTTCATCTCGCCCTCGGTGGCGATCATGAAGTCGCCCGCCTTGCGGTGCGAATAGACCAGCCACCAGGCGCCGGCCAGAAGCAGAGCCACCACCAGCAGCGGGATGCCCGCCGTGATGACGGGGTACCACGGGCTCCCTTCGACTGCCAGCGGCAGCAGCCGCTCGCGGACGAAGAAACCACCCCAGACGATCAGCGCGCCAAGGCCAAGCATCGTGCCCAGCCGCGTGTACTTGCCCTGCTCGGGCTTGTACGCAGTCGGGAGGAGCGAACCCCCGGCCGGACGCGGTCCGCCGCCGTAGGAGCCCTCGCCGCCCTCGTGCCCGACCGAAGCCTTGTCTTCCATAGTGTCCACGCTGCCGGCCATATGTTCGTCCTTCGGCGGCGGCCGATCCGTCACCGCGCGCCATTCATGCCGTGTTGCCCCGTCGCGGAGAGCACGGCTTCACCAGGAGCAGAGGGACTCGAACCCCCAACCGCCGGTTTTGGAAACCGGTGCTCTACCAATTGAGCTATGCTCCTCCGAGCCGCGGCCGGCCCCCGCTCAGGCGGCGACCGGCCGGCGATAGCCCGATGGCACCGGTGCGCCGGCGCACCGCGCCGCCGCACATCCGCGGAAGGCTACTTGCGCTTGATCTTGTGCGTGGTGCGCGAGCGTGTCCGCTTGCAGAACTTCTTCAGCTCCATCTTGGGCGTGCCGCCCATGACGTTCACGCTGGTGCGGTAGTTCAGATCGCCGCACTCGGTGCACTGCAGCCAGACATACTCACGCTTGATAGCCTTCGCCATGGAACTTCATCCCTCACGCACAGCGGCCCAGATGCCGCGGCCGCCGCCGGGGCGATTACTGGAGAACCTTGGACACGACGCCCGAGCCGATCGTGCGACCACCCTCGCGAACCGCGAAGCGCAGCCCCTGCTCCATGGCCACCGGCTTGCCCAGCTCGACCGTCATCGTGATGTTGTCGCCGGGCATGCACATCTCGGCGCCCTTGAGCTCAAGCGAACCGGTCACGTCGGTTGTACGGAAGTAGAACTGCGGACGGTACCCGGTGAAGAACGGCGTGTGACGGCCGCCCTCCTCCTTGGTCAGCACGTACACCTCCGACTC
>CAYRSS010000089.1:0-10079 GCA_964426945.1 uncultured Phycisphaeraceae bacterium | reverse complement strand
TGGTCTCGCGGAAGATCACCATGTTCACCAGGTCGGGCCGCTTCACCGGCGAGGGCACGCCCTTGAAGTGCACGACCGGGCGGACGCAGGCGTAGAGGTCCAGTTGCTGGCGCAGCGCAACGTTGAGCGAGCGGATGCCGCCGCCGACGGGCGTGGTGAGCGGGCCCTTGATCCCCACGAGGTAGGCCTCGAACGCCTTGATAGTGTCTTCGGGCAGCCACGTGCCGTACTTGTCATACGACTTCTGCCCGGCGAACACTTCGAACCAGGCGATCTTGCGCTTGCCGCCGTAGGCCTTCTGCACCGCCGCGTCAAACACGCGCACCGACGCCCGCCAGATGTCCGGCCCGGTGCCGTCGCCCTCGATGAAGGGGAGGATGGGCTGGTCGGGCACCTTGAGCCCGCGGTCGGTCATGGTGATGGGGGAGCCCTGCGTGGGGAGCTTCAGATCCTTGAACGTCGGCGTCATGTCGGCGGTCCTTCCTGCGGGAAACCCAGCTTTTCGGGGATGCACAAATCCGCCGCATGGTACCTGACGCCGCACCGCGGGGCAACGCATGGGCGCGCGGCGCGTTATGGAGAAGTGAGCGGTTTCGCGGCCGGATCAGCGTCGCCAGCCGCGCGGCGGCTCGGCCAATCGCGGCTGGGGGGGGCGGTAGGGGGCGCCGGGCTGCTGGTGATAGGGTTGGCGGGCGGCGTAGAGCGCGAGGCGGCCTTCGACCTGCGCGGCGAGCGCCGCGTCGCCCTTCTCGCGAGCGAGTTTGAGGGCGAGTTGTGCGGTGGTGACGGCGTCGTCCCACCGGCCGGCCTCAGCGAAGGCGGCGGCGAGTAAGTCAGCGGTGGCGGCGTCCGTGCCGCCCGCAGCGCGGACAAGCCGATTGGTCAGGGCGATCGCCTCTTCGCCGTTGCGGTCTGTCGCGGCGGGGGCGGTCGCACGAATCGCCGCGAGCCCGGCCAGGAGCATGGGCTGGTCGCCGAATCGGCGCAGCGCGTCGGTGAGGGTGCGCGCAGCCTCTGCCATGTCGCCGGCGAGGTAGGAGGCCATCGACAGGTTGTAGTAGGCCTCGGGGACGTGCAGCCCACACTCGCCCGCCGCACGCCACGCGGCACAGGCGTCCGCCATGCGGCCCTGGGCGGCGAGGACATTGCCGAGGTTGTTGTACGCTCGGGCGTGGACGGGGTTGAGCTCGATGGCGCGGCGAAACTCGGCTTCGGCATCGGCGAACCGGCCCTGGGCCTGGCGGATGGAGCCCAGCGTGTGATGCGGCTCGTCGGCCTGTGGATTAAGGCGAACCGCCTCGTGCGCGTAGCGCTCCGCATCGGCGGGGCGGCCCGCGTCGACGAGGGCGACAGCATAAGCGGCGAAAGTCTCGGCATCGTGCTCCGAGAGGCGTAGAGCTGCGCGGAATTCGGCCAGGGCATCCTGCATCCGGCCGGCCGTGTGCAGCGCGCCGGCGTAGTTGGCGCGGTGGCGGGCGTTGTCGGGGCAGATCTGCACCAGCCGGCGGAACACTTCAACTGCCTCGGCATGCGCGCCACGGCGAACGAGCGCAAGACCGCGCGCCGAGAGCGCCTTGCTGCTGACGGCCTCGGCGTCGCGCGCGGCAAGATCGGGGTCGATCACCGCGGCTGGGTGGGGGTATGCCGCGGCAAGGGCCGCGTGGCGGCGGGCCGCGGTTTCGTCGCCGCCGCGCTGATACGCTCGGGCGAGCTTCTCGTGCGCCTCGTGGTCGCGAAATTCGATGTCGAGCGCCCGCCGCAGGAAGCCGAGCGACTTGCCCACGTCGCCCTGTCGGAGGGCGAGCTCGCCCAGGCCGAGCAGTGCGCCACGATGGGCGGGATCGACTGCGAGAATGGACTCGTACAGCGCTTCCGCCTCGGCGGCGCGATCCACGCTCACAAACGTATCAGCGCACGATCGCATGACGTGCGGCTGATTGGGTGCGAGTTCGAGCGCTTCGGCCAGGTGCTTCGCCGCTTCTCTCGGGTCCGTTGCTCGCCAGGCGACGCCCCGGTAGTAGGGCCAGCGATAGTCCTGGCCATCCAGCCGCTGGGCCTCGGTGTAGGCGGCTATCGCCTCCGGCCCGAAGTCGTGAGCGTCAAGGACCATCCCGTAGCGCCCCCACGCGCCGGCGTCAGTCTGCGCGTTGCGCAGCTTTGCGTGGGCTTCGCGGACGCGTTCGGCCACGGCCGGCTCCGCGGCCGAGAGCTCGGGCAGCGGCGGCGCCGCTGCGGCCGGGTGTGACTCGTCCGCGCAGGCGCCGACCAGCGCTGCAGCGGCGATCACGAGCGATCTGGCCACGCGAGCGGGCGGGATGATCAAGGCGAGGCGCATGAAAGCTCCGATTCACGGTGACGCGGCTGCGGCGACAGCTCCGCCGCGGCGGATCGTCAGGTGTTGATTCGCTGCGACGGCCGGCAGGCGCTCGACCAGGCCGTCGGGCCAGGCGATCTCAAGTTCGTCGACCCGCTCGGCAATGCCGAGCCCGAAAAACACGCGCGGATCGTTGCTCGACGCGTAGCTCTGGTTGGGATTGAGGGTACGCACAAGCCGGCGGTCGCCAACTGTCGCCGTCACCCGCGCGCCATAGGCGTCGCGCTGGAGCGCCGGATCCACCAGCCGCAGCGCAAGCCAGCGATTCGTGTCGGTCCCGTCGTTGCGCAGCAGTTCGGCGGGGCCGCAGGTGTTGGTGATCAGCACGTCGACGTCGCCGTCGTTGTCGATGTCGCCGACGGCGAGGCCACGCGACACGCGTGGCACGCGGCCGAAGTCGCCGCCACGGGCGGCGGTCTGGTCAAGGAAGCGGCCGCGGCCGTCGTTCATGAACAGCAGGCTGCGCTCGGCGTAGGCGGCGACCGGGCCGGACGCGCCGGCCTCGACGGCGGCACCGCCGCGCTTGATTCGGCCGTTGGCGACGATGAGATCGAGGTGGGTGTCGAGATCGAAGTCAACGAACATCGTGCCGAAGCCGGTGTAGGGAACACTGGGTGCCGCGAGGCCCACTTCGGCGGTGGTGTCTTCAAACCACCCGTCTCGCCCGCGATAGTACGTGTTGCTCTCCTGGACGATGTGCGTCATGAACAGGTCGAGGTGGCCGTCGCCGTCAACATCGCCCGCCGTGACGCCCATGCTGCCCTCGGGCTTGCCGAACCGGTTGACGGCCGCACCAAGAATGACGGCCGATTCTGCGAACGTGCCGTCCTGGCGGTTGATCCAGAGGTGGTTGGCCGAGCCGTCGTTGGCCACGTAGATGTCGAGCCAGCCATCGCGGTTGTAATCCTCGCAGACCACGCCCAGCCCGTGGCCGGCGACGGAGGCCATGCCGGCGCGGCGGGAAACGTCTTCGAAGGTGCCGTCGCCGCGATTGCGGTACAAGACGTCGGACACGGGCGTGGCGCTGGTCGGGCCGCAGTACTCGACGCGCCCCGCCGAGTCGGAGCAGGTTCGGGGCTCCGGGTAGTTCACGTAGTTGACGACGTACAGGTCGAGCCACCCATCGCGGTCGTAGTCGACGAAAGCCGCCGAAACCGACCACTTGTCGTTGCGGATGCCCGCCTCGTCGGAAGCATCGGTGAACGTGCCGTTGCCGTTGTTGCGGTAGAGCCTGTCGGCGCCGAAGTTCAGCACATAGACATCGAGGAACCCGTCGTTGTTGTAGTCGCCGACGGCGACGCCCATGCCGTAGCGTCGCTCGTCGATGCCCGCGCTCGAGGTGACGTCGCGGTAGGTGCCGTCGGATTCCCGCGCGAACAGCCGGTCGGAGGGGGACTGCGCCTCTGCGCCCTCGGCATGGTGTCGACCGCCGTTGACGAGGTAAACGTCGAGGTCGCCATCGTTGTCATAGTCAAAGAGTGCCGCGCCGGCGCCCATGATTTCGGGATAGAGATAGCGGCCGTCGTAGCCGCACTCGTGATGGAAGACGAGTCCCGAGGTCGCGGCGATGTCCGTGAACAGCGCGCGGCCCGCGGCCGCGGGTCGTTGAGCCGACGGCGCGTCCGTGGCCTGTGCAACAGGCTGCGGCGTGGGGGCTTGGTGCTCTCGACAGCCGGCGATGCACGCGAAAGTCAGCACCGGGGCCAGCGCTGATGCAACAAGGGGGAAGCACACCGAGACGGCCAACGCGTGGAACGGCTCCGGTGCGCCACTGTGCCGACGGATTCGGCGCAGCCATGCGGAATGCGCAGGCGCCCACGTCGCGCGTTTCGGGGCGGTCAGCGTCATTGGCGATCCAGTCGGGCGGGCCGGCGTCGCTGGAATTGATCTCGGCCGGCGCGTGACCACCAGCGTAATGCAAGCGCTGCGGAGATACAACCGCGCAAGCGGGGTGCGTGACGCCGTCGAGGCGGGGGAGGCAGGTAATACGCCGGGCCCGATCAGGGCGACCGAGCCTGAGTACGTCGCCCGGACCGGACCCGGTGATTCGTCGTCAGTCCGCCCGCGACGGGGGCAGACCGGTTTGGTTTTTGAGGGCAGGTTGGCGCGGACGCCGACCGGCGAGCCTACTCGTCAGCCGCGCACTCGCCTGTTTCCTGATCGCAGGATTGCCCCTCGGGGCAGGAGATCACGATGTTGTTGCACACGCCGGTTGCCGCGACGCAGGTGTCGGTCGTGCAGGGGTTGCCGTCGTCGCATCGGGTTTCGGCGTCGGCACACAGGTCGCCGGTGCCGGGGTTGAGGGGGCAACCCGCCACCAGGGCGATCAGGGGGAGCACAAGGAGCAGTCGCTTCATGGTATTCCTTTCGATGGTCGCGCGGCCCGCGGTGCGTTCGGGCGTACTTCACCGTCCGTGTCACCGCATAAGCGGGAGCATAGTCGGCGGGAGGCCATCCGTCGCCGCCCCCCCGACTATCGGCCCAAACGAGGCCGTCGGCATCACGCCGGCGCAGCAATTGCGCCGCCGGCCGGCGAACACGGCTCGAAGGCCCCATAACCCCGGCCTTCGCGGCGAACGGTTGCGGTTGGGGTCACGGTAACGCAACAGTCCTGAAAGTGGCGCCAGTTTCCGGCCTATGATGATATCGGAGACTTCTCCTGTCTCCTTTGTTGTCGCGGTACACGACTCGGGCGGCGGGCGAGGCGTCAAACCGTTCGCCGCCCAGTCGCGTACCGTAGCGGGGTTCTCGCAGCCTGCCCGCCCGCCCGCATGATCCCAACTGCTTTGCCCATCTGGTCGGGCGGGGCCGCGTCAGTTCGAACCCACCGGCCGACCGAGGGAATCCATTTCGATGGGCTCGGGCAGTTCAAGCCCCGCCAGTTGCTCTCGGATCAGTCGGCCATCGCCGACGAGGACGAGCAGCGCCTTCTGCAGCGGCACGGCCTCGTACGCCAGGCGGTTCAGCTCGGCCTCGGTGGTACGGTCGATGGCCGCGAGTTCATCCGCTATTGAGCTGAACGGCATGCCGTTGCGCACGAGGGTGACGCCCATCGACACGATGCCGCCCAGCCCTTGGAACTCTTCAACCATCGACATGCGGTTGGTGGAGCGGGCCTTGGATGCTTCGCCTCCGGAGATGTCGCCTGAGCGGATCGCGGCAAACTCCTTGAGGAACTCGCGGATGGATGCGCCGGTGACATCGGCCCGGACCGAAGCGCCGGCGGTGAACATTCCCGCGCTGGGATTCATCAGGAAAGCGCAGCGGGCGCCGTATGTGTAGCCCTTGTCCTCGCGGAGGTTTTGGTTGAGGCGGCTGGTGAAGCTACCGCCGAGCACGGTGCCGACCAGTTCGAGCGCAGGCCGGCGACTGTCGCCATAGGGCGGGGCCGGAGCGATGAAACGGATCACCGTCTGTACCGCATCGGGCTTGTCGACGATGACCACTCGCATCGCCACGTTCGCAGGGTCGCCGAAGGCGGGCTGAGCCGGCGGGCTGGCTCCGGTCGCTGCACGCCAGTCGCCAAACGCCGACTCGAGCATGCTGCGAAGGGTTGATGTCTCGATGTCGCCGGCGACGAGGATCGTGGATGACTCGGGCCGGTAGACTCGCTGGTACCACGTGCGCACGTTGTCGAGATTGACGGCATCCGCGGTCGCGGGGAATCCGTCGGTCGGGCGGCTGTACGGGTGTCCGTCGCCGAAGAACGCTCGCATGCCCACCCAGGATGCGACAGTCCCCGGATGGTCCTGGGCCTGCTCCAGTCCCTGGACGTGGAGGTCGTGCACCCGTTCCCACTCGGTGGGGTTGAAGGCAGGTCGCCTCACAGCGTCAGCGAAGAGCGCCAACGCCGGATCGAAATGGCGAGACAGTACGCTGATTCCCACCTCAGTCGTTTCGAGCGCCACATCCGCTGAGAGCGCGGCGCCGATGGAATCCAGCGCCTCGGCGAACGCGATGGCGGAACGGTCGCCGGCTCCTTCGTCGAGCATATCCGCCGTGAGGGCCGACAGACCGGCGTGCTCCGCCGGTTCGCAGACGGAGCCGAACGGCGTCATCAGGACCAGCGAGACCAGCGGAAGCTCCGAGCGCTTCCAGTGGTGCACCGTGATGCCGTTGGGGAGCTTGAACGTCTCGGGCACCAGCGGGGAGAACGGGCTGGCTGCCAAGGCGGTCGGCCGTTCATCGCGGGGGTTGGTCTCCGGCGTGTCGATCTCAGGGATCACGCGAAGGATGAGCCGCGCGTTCGGCGTAAGCACCTTCTTCGACCACTCCATGACCTTGTCCGGCGTTGCGTTGCGATAGCGATCGAGGTCGCGCTTGAACGAGTCCGGCTCGCCGAAGTGGAACTCGTATTCGTTGAGCTTGTCCGCCTTGGCCAGCAGCGACTGGAGCTCGGCAATCGCAGCCATCTCGACCTGGGCCTTCTGGCGTTCGAGTTCCTCCGGCGTCGGGCCTTTGGCGACGAACTCGCCGATGACTTCGTCGACGGCCTTCTCCGCGGCGTCGAGCGTGACGCCCGGAGCGGCCGTCACCTGCACGACGAAGAGGGAACCCAGCAGCATCGGATACTGCATCGCCTCCACGTCGGTTGCGAGGCTCTCGGCGTAGATCAGACGCTGATAGAGCCGGCTGGAGATGCCACCAGCCAGCACGCCCGCGGCGAGCCCCATCTCCGCGTCGCCCGGGGCGTAGGCCTTGGGGCTGTGATACACGATGTAGCTGCGAGGGAACTGGACGTCGTCGGTGTAGGTGACGCGTTTCACGCCGCTGACGCGAGCGGGCTCGGCCTGAGCGTGCGTCACGTCGTTGCCGCGAGGGAGCGTGCCGAAGAGCCGATCGATCAGCGGCTTGATCACGGTGGGGTCGAAGTCGCCGGCGACGACGAGCGAGGCATTGCTGGGGACGTAGTACGTCGCAAAGAAGTTCTTCACGTCGTCCAGCGTGGCGGCCTCGAGGTCCTCGTGCGAGCCGATGACCGTCCCCCAATAGGGATGCGAACGCGGGTACATGAGGCGGACGATTTCGTTCTCGGCTACGCCGTAGGGCACGTTCTCCGTGGTCTGACGGCGCTCATTGCGGACGACGTCGCGCTGCTTGTCGAGCTTCTCCTGCGTCATCGCGGCGCCGAGCCCTTCAAGGCGGTCCGCGTCGAGCCAGAGCAGCGTGGGCAGCAGCTCTGACGGCCCGACAGAGTAGTAGTTCGTGCGGTCCTCACTCGTGGAGGCGTTGTTGCGCCCGCCGCCCGCCTCCATGATGTTGTCGAAGTCGAGGCCGGGCACGCGGTCGGTGCCCATGAACATCAGGTGCTCAAAGAGGTGGGCGAACCCCGACCGGCCTGGCGCCTCGTCCTTCGAGGCGACGCGATACCAGATGTTCACCGACGCAACGGGCAGAGAGTGATCCTCGTGGAGGATCACGGTCATGCCGTTGGGCAGGGTGTACTTCTCGTACGGCACGCTCTGGGCCCGGGCCGCCGGTACCGCAAACGCCAGCATGACCGCCGCCAAACTCAGCCCGACCGCTCCAGCGCCTGGTGCCCGTTGCTGTAACACGATGAGTCTCCTTCGTGAACGGATGCCGCCGCGAAATCCTGCGCCAGCCTATCGCCGAGCGGGGGGAGGCGGAAGAGGCGCAGCGCGAGCTCAGACACGGCTGAGCACCGCGGTGGCCCACGTCGACGGGTCGACGTTCCAGTTCAGGTCGTCGTCGATGGTGAGGAACTGCTTGCCCAGATCGGCGTCCTCGACCCGGTAGTAGAGCCCGAGCCGCGGATGCTCCGCCGGGTCGAACCCGGTGAGGCACGTCGCCGGGATCATGGCCTCAATGGCGTAGCCTGTCTTGCCGACGACAGAGGCTACGACAAGGCGCGACTCGTCGACCGATGGGGCGGGTTCGCGGGCGCGCTGAAACTCCGTCGCGCCGATGACCGGCTCGCGCCCGCTCGGGCCGCCGCCCATGGGCAGCAGGTAGAACTGGTGACAGGTCCTCGTGGCACGGCGGTTGGTTCGCGCGTCGCGGGTGTCGAGGCAGATCCGGATGTTGTCGCCCTCGCGGAATCGCTTCGGGTCGCAGCGCAGCGCGCGGCGACGCCCCTCGACACGGAAGGCGAAATAGAGCCCGAGCTCGTTCCAGCAGCCGTAGGCGTCGGCGAAGTCGGTCTCGCCGTCGAGGGCGGCGAGACTCGGCAGCCGATCGCCATCGGACCAGGACGCGAGTCGGCCGTCGAGTTTCGGCGCACTGCGCGGCGATCGATAGCGCAGCGGAAACTCGAATTCGAAGAGGAACCGATTCGGAACGAGTGTCGTGGTCATGCGATCGCTCTCCGGCTGATGAACGGCACGCGAACGCCCGCCAGGGCAATCAGGCTCACGTACATGCCATGTGTACGAATCCACGGCCCGTTCATGCCAACCCTGCCCGCGCTTTGCGCCAAACCGCGGCCAACTGGGTGGCGTCGAGTTCGCCCGCATCCCGGAGCCAGAACGCCACCATGTCATAGGGTGGGTAGCGCTTCAGCGTCACGTCCTCGCCCAGCTTGTCGACTTCCGGCATCGCGCACGCCCCCGGAGGCGTTCGAAGTTCGACACGGATCCCCTGGCCCATGTTGGTCACCAGCTTTGCGGCGTACCGCGTCTCGCGAGGCACCTGCAGCTGCACGGCCGTCTTCGTGCCATAGTCAATCGTCAGGTCACACTGCAGCTTGCGGAACCGGCCGATGAGTTCGAGCAGGAGCGGGGGCTTCCATCGCTTCACGTGCCGCGGATTGATCGACTGCTGCGACAGGTGGTATTGGCGGCCGTCGCTCAGCCACGGCTCGGCGGCGGGCTGATCGGCGGTGGGCGCGGCGCCGACGTAGGCCGCGGCGGCTTCCTTCAGGAAGGTGCGGAACACCTTCCGGTCTACGTCTGCAAAGTCGCGCAGCGTGAGCAGCACCTCCTGCCAATGGCTGCCGTACGGGCGGACGCGTACGCGTTGTTCGTCGCCGTAGACCGGCAAATCGCCGCGTTCGTCGAGGGTCCGGATCTTGAGCCGGCGCTGCAACTCGGGTTCGCCGAACGTGCCACCGGGCACGCGCAGTTGCACCTCCAGGAGTTCCCGCCCGCCCGTCCGAGCGTGGCAGAACCACGTAGCGCTCTGGGGCGCGGCAACCTCGACGAACACGCGCTGGTTCCATGTCGCGGGCGCCAGGCCCGGCGCGCGCTCGATCGTGTCGATCAGCCACTCCAGCAGGCCGAGCTCCCAGCCTGCCGGGCCGCCGTGGCGATCGCGCGCGGCGTCGAGGTGCCAGCGACGACCGTCTGTTTCCCAGGGAACCCGGGCCTCGCCAAGATCCAGCGCTGCGCGCCGGGCGGCGGTATCCTCGGCGGCCTTCCTACGCGGATCGAACGCCGCGCGGGCTTCGACCGGTCCGGCGCGCAGCACCGGCCGAAGCGCCTGGCCGGTGTGCGAAGCGGAGCACGCGGCGACCGCTTCCGGCGTGCCCTCCACGACGACGCTCCCGCCCCCCATGCCCGCCTCGGGACCGAGCTCGATTACCCAGTCTGCGGTCTTGATCACGTCCAGGTTGTGCTCGATGCAGACGACGGTGTTGCCCAGATCGACGAGCCGGTGGAGCACTTCGAGGAGCTTGCGCACGTCGTCGAAGTGCAGGCCGGTGGTCGGCTCGTCGAGGAGGTAGAAGGTGCGGCCGGTCGACGGGCGC
>CAYRSS010000088.1:0-10210 GCA_964426945.1 uncultured Phycisphaeraceae bacterium | reverse complement strand
CCGTAGCTCAATTGGATAGAGTGGCTGGCTTCGAACCAGTAGGTTGGAGGTTCGAGTCCTCCCGGGCGCAGTTCTCTGATCCGTCGCGTTCCGGCCGCCCGTGGCGGCGGCCCGGAACGGCTCCGCGGCAGCCTATCGCCGATGAAACGCCCCGCGGAGCAGTTCCCGCGGGAAGCCCTCCACCGGCTGCTCGGTCGCGTGAGCGTAGAGGGCCGCCGTGTAGATCCCGCGCAGCGCCGAGAGCACCACGCCAAGCACAAGCCAGTAGATAACCGCCGCGGCGATCGAGCCGATGAGCACCGTCGTCCCCCCGGGCTGACCAATCCTGTAGGCCACCACTGCCCCGCAGAAGATCACGACGAATCCGATCAGCGACAGCAGGAAGCCCAGCGCGCCGAAGCCGAAACCGGCCACGATCTGCTCGCCCCAGGTCTTCTTCAGGAGGCTGCCGCTTCGCCGCACCGACGCCGCAGCGCCGAGCCTCTCGATGACGAGCACGGGCACCACCAGGTAGGTCACAAGCGTCCAAGCCACCCCCGCGAGGCTGACGGCGAGGCCGGCGAGGAAGTTGTTGCGCGTCCGGCTCTCGATCAGCTTGAGCAGCATGCCGACCGTCGCGGCGATCGCGGAATAGCCGAAGATCGCCGGCAGGCAGCCGTTGGCGAGGCGGATTCCGTCGCTGATCGTGGGGTCGCCGCCGGTCAGGCGGATATGTGCAGCCCCGACCAGCGCCGCGTTGAAGTAAGTGATCACGAAGAAGTTCGCGAAGTAGTACAGAAAGCCCGCCACCAGCAACGGCCACTCCTCACGCAGGCGGTCGACCGCGAACTCCGCTTCGGTGTGCATCAGCTCGTCGAAGAGGCCCAGCCCCCATGCACCCCCGGCGAAGGTCGCCATCACCGCCACGCCGGCAAGGCCCGAGAGGATCGGGAAGACCATCAGCTCCTTGTCGCGCGCGAGGATATCCAGCGTGGTGCGGAACAGGGCTCGGCTGTTGTGCAGGCTCTCGAACATGGCAAGTTCCTCCGCGACAGGCGGGAGCGGGGGTCACTCCGGCGAGACCTGGCTCTCTTCCCGCGACATTCGCAGCACGAGGCGGCTGTAGTACGCGATCCCCAGACACGTCAGCGGAATCGCCAACAGCAGCCCGAGGAACCCGAGCAGTTTGCCCCAGACGAAGACCCCCAGCAGGATCGACACGGGGCGCAGCCCGGTGGCCTTGCCCATGACACGCGGGGTGATGAGCGTGTCCTGCAGGACCTGCACGATGAGGAAGACGATCGCGATCGACAGCAGCGTCCACGCCAGGCTGTGGCCGCTCTCGAGGGACTTCATCAGCGCCAGAATCGCCGCGGGCACGAGGCCCACCGCCTGGAGGTAGGGCACCATGTTGAGAGCGCCCATCATCATGCCCAGCGGGATCGCCATCGGCAGCCCGATGATGGTGAATCCGACACAGAACAGCACGCCCGTCAGCATTGCGACGATGGCCTGGCCGCGGAAGTAGCGCCGCATGGCCACGTCGAAGTCCTCCAGGAACTCGACAATACTCTCGCGATACGCCGGCGGAAGGAACGACTTCCAGTTGCGAGCATACTCGGGATAGTCGAGCAGGAGGAACACGAGATAGATAAAGACAATGATCAGCCCGACGGCGCCGAGGGCCACGTTGAAGAGGAACGTCCCCACCGTCCACCCGCCGGTGACGACGCGCTTGATCGTAGCGAGGGCCAGGTTCTTGAAGTCCTCTGACTGCACGTAGTCCACGAGCTGCTGAACAAGGTACCCCGCGCCCGTACCCTCGATGTGTTTGCGGAAGGCCGCGATTCGCTCGGATCTCGTCCCTTCGCCCTCGCGGAAGATCTCCCAGGCCTCGACGAGCTCGGCGACGCCCGAGTCTGACTTCTCCGGCGGCGCTTCACCTTCCGGCGGACGCTCTGTCGAGTCATCCGCGGGAGGCTCTTCAGTGGTGGCCGGGGCTGGGGCGGATTCCGGCGACGCCTGCTGACGGGGGGTGGTCGAGATTCGGATGGCCGCAACCAGATCCGACCGCAGCGTGTCGAGCTGACGGCCGAACTGCTCCGCCTGCCACGAAATCAGGGCCACGGCAACCAGCGTCGCCGCCATGCCGACCAGGGCGAGCCCGCCAATGGTCAGCATCACCGCCAGCCCGCGCCGCCTGGTTCTCGCGGCGAACACGTTGACGATCGGATTCAGCAGGTAGGCCAGGATGACCGCCGCCGCGAACGGGACCAGCACGTCCGAGAGGTAGCGCAGCAGCAGCACCACCGCCAGGATCGTCGCGGCGCTGAGCACCATGCGCACCACGCGGTCGAAGGTGTATCGCTTATCGCTCGGAATCACGAGACCGGCTCCTTGCGGGGGCAATCTTCACGACAATCGCCTTGAACGCAAGGCGGGCGAACGGTAGTCTGGAACTGTCAGGCGTGGACCGGCCACAGCCCGGCCCGGGGTTCTCGAGGACCCGCCATGTCGCTCGCACGGCTCCGCCGTCTGCTGTCCCTGCTCTGGGTCGTGTTCGTCGCAGCCGCCCTGCACCCTGCCCGCGCTCAACTGCTCCAATCCGGCAACGGCATCGGACTGTTCGCCTGGGGGGACGAATCACCGACGGCGCAGCAGCTCTGGCAGATCACCAAGTCGGACTCGTACTCCCCGCTGACGGCGGTCTCCCGCCTGCGGCTGCTTCACCAGAACGCGACCATCTATTCGTTCGATCACCAGGATCATTTTCCGGCGCTCGCCAGCCAGCTCTACCATCCCGACTATGTGACCGACCCGACGACTTTCTACAGCCCCGGCGACAGCAACGACCCGCCCACGACCATCGTCGGCGACGTCCCCGATGCACCCGACAGCGCCGCGATCAGCTTCGACTATCCCGGTGCGGGGCAGTCGACCGGGGGCAATCCCTCGTCGCTGCTGTTCGTGGACAACACCGACGCCAACCACGCGGGGCTGGGGCGCGCCGCGGTCTACTTCGACGGCCGGACAACCTTTCTGCCCTCATCGCCCCACCCGCTGGGGACGATTCACACCACGCTCCGACCCTCGACGCCGGCCACGTTTCGCCCGGCCGGCCAACCGGCGCAGCCCTACAACCTGCCTATCCCGCCCGGTACGGTCGGCGACACGGAGTCGGGGGCACACCGCGCGGTCATCGCCCTGCACAGCGCTCCGGACGCTTCTACCGCCGCGGCCTTTGCGGAGAAGGGCTGGGGGGCCGTCAACGTGGCTTCCGCAAGCGGATCGACGTTTCTGGTGTTTCCAGAGTTGCGACTGACCGGCCTGCCCGCCCCTTCAACGACGGCCGTCAGCGTCTATGCGGCGTTCACCGCTCGTCTGGCGCGCAGCGGCGCCGGCCCGATCGACAATGCGTCCATGGGGCACTACCTGCTGTTCAGCGACTTTGACGGCGCGACCACGCGGGCACAGACCTTCGTCGCGCTAACCGAAATCGGCCCGGTCACGCTCGCCCCGACCGTCATCTTCGAGCATCGGCCCCTCGCCCCGGGCGAACCCGGCTACATCCCCGGCGCTCAGACCGCCCTCCTCCGCGGCATCGTCCGGCTGGAGATCGACGTTCCGGCGATGACCTATGGCACCCTGGCCTTCTCGACTTCCGGCAGCACCTATCAGCGCCTCGCCCCCGGCGAGACGCCGCAATCCCAGTTGGCCAGCCGCGTTGAATCTACATGGGCTACGACCCCTTCCGTGGAGCAGGTTCGACTCCGGGTCCCGCCGGGGGTGGATGTCGAGTACGTCGGCTACGCGCTGCCCGACGATCTCCTCCGCGCCTGCCGCCTGGGCGACTGGGATCTCGACGACGATGTCGACGGCATCGATCGCACGGAGTTCATCATCGCCCGCGGCGGCCCGCTGATCAGCGCCAACTACATCGAACCGTCGCTGCGGCAACTGGCCACTTTCGACTCCGATGGCGACGGTGATATCGACTGCACCGACCACGCGGCGTTTCGCGACGCCTGGAGCGGTGCCGGCACAGCGCCGAGCTACCCCCCTTGTGACCAGGACGACGACGCGGACGGCGTCGGCAACGTCGAGGACGAGTGCGCGGCGACCCCGCCCGGCACGGTGGTCGACGAGCGGGGCTGCCCCCGCGGCGACAGCACGGCCGACGGCGCCATCGGGGCGGACGATCTGCCCGCCCTGATCGACTGCCTGTTCGGCCCGGCGCGGCCGCCCATGCCCTTGTCCCCGCTGGTTCCCGCCGCGTGTACGGCGTGGTTCGACCTCGACGGGGATCAGGATGTCGACTCGATCGATGTCGCCCACTGGCAGCGCCTGGCAACCCCCTGACCCCGCCGCCAGCGGGCCACAGCGTGTCACATGTTGTCCGTTCCTCCCGCCGTGAGCTTGCCGAGCCCCGGGGCGCACGATTAGAACAGTGACGCGTTGACGCGGGGGAGCGCGGAGCCTGACCGGCTCGCCCCGCCTTTCCGCCCCCCGCCGGGGGCGGACCTGTCTGCTTCCCCGATGAACTACCCAGGAGACTACAGCATGTCCGGATGGTCGTTGCGTGACGGGTTCCGCCGCGGAGCCCTGGCGGTGGCGGTGTTTGCGATGCTGGCCGCGGGGTCGGCGCGGGCGCTGAGCCCGGTGGTCTATCCCGAGACGGCCAAGGGTGACGTGGTCGACGACTACCACGGCACCAAGGTGGCCGATCCCTACCGCTGGCTCGAGAACCCCGATTCCCCCGAGTCGCAGGCGTGGATCGCCGCGCAGAACAAGCTGACCTTCGCCTTCCTCGCCGACATCCCCGCGCGCGACCGGATCAAGAACCGCCTCACCGAGCTGTGGAACTTCGAGCGCTACGGCACGCCCTTCAAGGAGGGCGGCCGCTACTTCCTGAGCCGCAACACCGGCCTGCAGAACCAGAGCGTCTGGTACTGGAGCGACAGCCCCAGCGGCGAGCTGAAGACGCTCATCGACCCCAACACGCTCGCGGCCGACGGTACGATCAGCCTCGGCGGGTTCGACATCACCGACGACGGCAAGCTCATGGCCTACAACCTGCAGGGCGCCGGCTCGGACTGGGTCGAGATCAAGGTTCGCGAGGTCGAAACGGGCAAGGACCGCCCGGACCACCTCAAGTGGGTGAAGTTCTCCTCCCCCTCGTGGACGAAGGACGGCAGCGGCTTCTTCTACAGCCGCTACGACGAGCCCAAGGGCGACAAGCTCACCGAGGCCAACTACTTCCACAAGCTTTACTTCCACAAGCTCGGCACGCCGCAGAGCGAAGACGTGCTCATCTGCGAGAACAGGGATGAGAAGGAATGGGGCTTCGGCGGCCAGGTCAGCGAGGACGGACGCTACCTCATCATCGCCGTCTGGAAGGGCACCGAGCGCAAGAACCTGGTCTACTACAAGGACCTGGCCCAGGCCGGCAGCCCGGTGGTCAAGCTGATCACCGACTGGGAAGCGCAGTATGACTTCCTCGGCAATGACGGCGGCGTCTTCTGGTTCAAGACCGATGACGGCGCCCCGCGGTACCGCGTGGTCGCCGTGGACACCGCCCGCCCGGCGAAGGGCGACCGGAAGGAACTCATCCCGCAGACGAAGGACACACTGGAAGGGGTCAACGTCGTGGGCGATTCGTTCGTCTGCCAGTACCTGGCCGACGCCCGGAGCCTGGTGAAGATCCACGACCTGACCGGCAAGCCGGTCCGCGACGTCACCCTGCCGGGGATCGGTTCGGCGGGCGGGTTTGGCGGCAAGCGCAGCGACACCGAGACGTTCTACTCGTTCACCAGCTTCACCTGGCCGACGACCATCTTCCGCTATGACATGAAGACGGGCGAGAGCACCATCTTTAAACAGCCGAAGGTCGCCTTCGACAGCGCCGCCTACGAAACGAAGCAGGTCTTCTATAACAGCAAGGACGGCACTCGCGTCCCGATGTTCATCACCCACAAGAAGGGCCTGGAACTCAACGGCCAGAACCCGACGCTGCTCTACGCCTACGGCGGGTTCAACATCTCGATCACGCCGAGCTTCAGCGTGTCGAACCTGGCGTGGCTCGAAATGGGCGGCGTCTATGCCGTGGCCAACATCCGCGGCGGCGGCGAGTACGGCAAGGACTGGCACGACGCGGGCAAGAAGCTCAAGAAGCAGAACTGCTTCGACGACTTCATCGCCGCGGCGGAGTGGCTCATCGCCAACCGGTACACCTCGTCACCCAAGCTGGCCATCGCGGGCGGCAGCAACGGCGGCCTGCTCGTCGGGGCGTGCATCACCCAGCGTCCCGATCTGTTCGGGGCGGCCCTGCCAGCCGTGGGCGTGATGGACATGCTGCGATTCCACAAGTTCACCATCGGCTGGGCGTGGACTTCCGACTTCGGCTCCGCCGAGAACCCGGAGGAGTTCGCCGCGCTGATGAAGTACTCGCCGCTGCATAATATCCGTCCCGGCACGGCCTATCCGGCCACCCTCATCACCACGGCCGACCATGACGACCGCGTCGTCCCGGCCCACAGCTTCAAGTTTGCGGCGGCGCTGCAGGCGGCGCAGTCCGGCCCGGCGCCGACACTGATCCGCATCGAAACCAAGGCCGGCCACGGCGCGGGCAAGCCGACGACCAAGATCATCGAAGAGGCGGCCGACCGTTGGGCCTTCCTGGTCGAGACGCTGAACATGGAGACCACCGCGACGCCCCCGAAGCCCTCGGCGCCGGCGCAGTAGCCGGTCCGCAGCGCTTCGACAACCCGACTCCTCAATCACACGGGGCAGGCGATCAATCGCCTGCCCCGTTGCATTCAAGGTGATCCTGATGGATCCGGGATTCCGCTCAGCGGAGCCGCTGCCGCCGCATGGCGACAGGCCCGCTCATCAGCAGCAGCGCGGCCGTGCCCGGCTCGGGGACGGGCGTGCCGTAGAACTGCCACGTGATGTCGAAGGACCACTCGCGGCCTTCGCCGAACTCGTCGTGAAACCAGGGATGAATCTCGGCGGAATGCACGATGAGGCGGATGGTCTCCACTTCGTAGCCGACCAGGTCAGGCGTGCCGAAACCCCACATGGACTCCAGCCTTCCGGAGCCACCGCCGCCCGCGAAGAAGGTCAATTCGTCGTCGACCCCATTCGTGAGCAGCAGGGCAGCGGCGTCAAAGTGAGGGTCGTTATCAGCGTCGAAATCGACGGTGCCCGTCTCTCCATCGCCCCACAGCGTGCTGCTTCCTACGACGATTGGATCGGGTTCAATATCGGCGTACCTGAGGATCACCGGCATCCGAGTCGAGATATCCGGTGCCCGGGAACCGTTCCCCGTACGATCAATAGACATAAGCAATTGCGGCCCGGCTTGGGCGCTGCCGACCATCAAACAAACGGCGAAGCATCCTGACCTCAGTTTGATCCGTGTCCCCTCCATGGCTGAGCTCCGTCGCACCCCGCTGCGGCTTCGATCTTCGATCCTCATCGACCAGACCGGGGGCGCGCCTGCAACCGGAATGTGGGGCGTACCGAGCGCAGCCAGGGCCGATGCCCAGGCCGCCCTGCTACTCCATCTCGATCGGCACGAGCTGAATGATCTGACCGCGGGCCTCGCCGCCACGGAAGT
The DNA here is from genome assembly GCA_964426945.1 of uncultured Phycisphaeraceae bacterium. Lineage (GTDB taxonomy): Bacteria > Planctomycetota > Phycisphaerae > UBA1845 > UBA1845 > CAYRSS01. The sequence goes on along the minus strand of CAYRSS010000088.1, from coordinate 2,613 downwards.
TGACCGTGTGGATGTTGATGTACAACGACGCGTCCAGCTGCAGCGCCAACTCGTCCGGATCGATCATCTCCCAGGTGCCCATGACGCGGACCGAACCGCCCTGATTGCTGATCACCGTGGCGGACAGGTCGGCGATGATGGGGCCGTTCTCACCCGCGGCGCCGTCGTGGAAGTGCACGCCGACGACCGCGCCGGTCAGGGCATCGGCGCTGATGTCATAGGACAGCTCAGTGCGATCGGGGCTCAGCACAAGCGTCGCCGATCCCATCGCCTGCGAGTCGACGAAGTCAACCTGCTGGGCGGCGTCGATCGTCGCGGTGAACCGCAACCGGTCGTCCGCGACGTTGTCGTTGCTGTTGGCGTTCGTGTTCGAGTTGCCGGCGGGAGGCGGCGTCACGGCACAGCCCGCGGCCAACGCGAGTGAGCAGCACAGACCGAGAAGTCTCCGCATGCCGTTCCTCCTTGTACTGATGTGCAGCGATCGCTGACCAGCCGCGCCCGGCCGGCGAGGCAGGCGAGCACCGCAGGCAACCGATCACGTCCCGGCGAGCCGGTTCGCCATGCGCTGAAAACCGAGCGACTGGAAGGGGCGTGATCGGCGCGTCAACGGCGCCAGTCCTGCGGGCGGAATGGTGACACAGATGCGGCAGGACGGCAAGACCGGCCGGGGGGTAGCTAAGCCGCGATGCGATCGCCGCGGCCGTCACGCCGACTCAGCTGCTGACCAGCCAGTCTGCCACGGCGTCTATCCCCTCGTCACGGATCGTCGTCGTCTTGAAGAGCGGCAGCGCGTCGCCGACGGCGCTGAGGAGCTGGGCCTCTGTCGCGTCGGCACCCGGCAGGTCGCACTTGTTGAGGATGAACGCCGAGGCGATCTCCATGATGCCCGCCTTGGAAAACTGCACCGCGTCGCCCGACTGGGGCATCAATACGAGCAGGATGTTCCGTGTCAGCTCGCGGATAGCGACGTCACTCTGCCCCGCGCCGACCGTTTCGACCAGCACCATGTCGAATCCGAACCCATCGAGGGCCTCGACGATCTCGCGCACGTGCGGACCCAGGCCGCCCTGCACCGTGCCGGAGGAGACACTGCGGACGAAGAAATTGCCCTCGGGCTGGCCGGTCATCATCCGCAGGCGGTCGCCGAGCAGCGCCCCGCCCGTCACCGGGCTGCTCGGGTCAACCGCGACGACGGCCACGCGCTGGCCGCGCTCGCGCAGCTTGGCCCCGAGCTTGGCAATGAACGAGCTCTTGCCCACACCGGGCGAGCCGGTGATGCCAACGATTCGGGCCTTGCCCTTGGGGGCGACGAATCCGTCCAGCGGCTCATCGCGCTGAATGGCCGTCAGAAGCTTGGCCAGGGCGCGGTCTTCGCGCTTCTCATAGCCGCGGCGGACCTCGCCCATGGTCGCCGGTTTGTGTAGCGCGGCGAGCTCAGCCATCTTGGTTGTGATGCGATCGAGCGAAGAACCGGGGTTGAAGATCGCGGCCACGCCCATGTCGTGCAGCGCCGCGTAGTCGGTCTCGGGCACAATGCCGCCGAGGACCAGCGGAATGTGCTCGCAGCCGATCTCGCGGCGGATGCGCACCAGCTCGGGCATGACGGTCATGTGCGCGGCCGACAGGAGCGACACGCCGACGACGTCGACGTCTTCCTGCATGGCGGCGTACATGGTCGACTCGCACGTCTGCCACAGGCCGGTGTAGATGACCTCCATCCCCGCGTCGCGAAACGCACGGGCGAGCATCTTGACCCCGCGGTCATGCCCGTCGAGGCCGATCTTGGCGAGGAGAATCCGAGGGGGATACTGGGTCTGCTGAGTCATGGTTTCCTTCTGCAAGGGCCGCGTCGGCGCCCATCACCGACATGAGCGGCCGGAATGGCCGAGTCCGGATGGCGCTCCCGTGATCCTCAACCGTCGCGACCGCTTCTGCGACTTGCCACTGGCAACCTGCAACCTGCCACTCTCCCCCTCACCACTCCGGCCCGCCGTCGTACGAGCCGAACACGCCGCGCATCGTGTCCATCATCTCGCCGACCGTCGCGTCGGCCTCGGCGGCGTCGATCAGGGCCGGCATCACGTTTTCACCGCGCTTCGCGGTGTCGCGGAGGTTTTCCAGCGCCGCCTTGTGGCGGGCCTTGTCGCGCGTGGCCTTCAGCTTGCGCACCCGGGCGACGCACATGTCCTCGATCTCCTGCCCGATCTTGAGGATCGGGATGTCGGGCGAGCCCTTTTCGACGAAGTCGGTCACGCCGACGATCTTGTGCTCTCCGGCATCGATGCGCCGCTGCTCAGCAAGGGACGACTCGGCGATGGCGCGGCGGAAGTAGCCGCGTTCGACGGCCTTGATGACGCCGCCCATCGCGTCGATCTGGTCGAAGATCGCCGTGACCTTGGCCTCGATTTCGTTGGTCAGTTTCTCGACGTAGTAGCTTCCGCCCAGCGGATCGACGACGCGTGGCACGCCCGTCTCGTGGGCCAGCACCTGCTGCGTACGCAGGGCGATCTTCGCGGCGTGCTCCGTCGGCAGGGCCAGCGTCTCGTCCATGCTGTTGGTGTGCAGCGACTGCGTGCCGCCGAGCACCGCCGCCATCGCCTGGTAGGCGACGCG
>CAYRSS010000087.1:0-11858 GCA_964426945.1 uncultured Phycisphaeraceae bacterium | reverse complement strand
GACGGCTTCGATGCGCGCCGGTGCACCAATCCGTCGGTTCAGCGCGAGCGGGCATCAGCCGCCCTGCAGGCGGCTCGCGGCGGTGAAGTCGGCGAGGTCGAGGTCGCCGTCGTCGTCCAGGTCGAACGCACCGCGGAACTCGGCCGAGCAGGTCGACGGCGCGTCCGGCCCGCCGAGGCACTCGCCCAGGGCGGCCAGTGTCGCGGTGTTGACCGGCGTCGCCTCCAGGGCCACGGCGTCGAAGTCCACCTCAATGCCCGGCTCCTCCGGCGTCTCGGCCACGTTGAGGTTGATCAGGCGGATTTCGAGCGGCTGACTCGCTTCGACGTGCACGGCGGGGATGGTCGCGCGGATCGCCGTGGGCAGAAACACGCCGTCGGACAGATCGCCGGCGAGACTGTTGTCGTCCACGGCGATCACCTCGCCGCCCGCCAACAGCTCGACACGGTAGCCGGGGAAGTTCTCGAGGTTGAAAAACCCGAACTGGTCACACGGCGGCAGGCCGACGCCCGAGTCAATGTCGCCGACTTCGACGCTGAGGCGGTAGATGGTGCTGGTCTGGAGCGTAGCCGACAGCACCTGCCTCATCCCCGCCTCGCCGCCGCCGACATCGCCCTGCAGAAAGACCAGCCCGACGTTGCTGCCCTCGGGCGCCTCGGGAAAGTAGGGGCCGGCGCTGGTGTTGAGCGCGCCGATCACATCCTGACCGGTGTCGAGAATGTTGAACGGGTCGTAAGGCTGCCAGCCCGTCGGGGTGAACACCGCGAAGCAGCCGGCGCTGACGGGGTTGGCCTCGAACCCCGGATTGATGACAGCGACCGGCGCGGCGGTGACGACACTGATCGACGATCCGGCGATAGCCAGCGCGGCGACGGCCGCGATCACAGTTCTGGTCGTCATGGTTCCCCCCTCGTTTGAAGCGTGATACGACCCATTCTAGGAAACGCCCCCGGGCAATACCAGTTGAATCAGCCTTCAGGCCGCGGTTCCGATACCCGAGTCCCGGCGTGAAGCGGGCCCGATCGTCAGAACGTGTCTCGCGATTGATGCACCTGGGGGCTGCATCCGTATAATCGACGGCTGCCAGCGTGGCCGGGAGCACCGTCGCATGAAGCCGCGTCCGTCGGGCGAATACGATGCCAACAAGCACCGCGAGTCGCTCTTTCAGCGCTGGCGGGCAGAGATCATGCGCGAAAGCGGCAACGCCGGAGCGCTGACCGCGGCCGAGCAGCGGGCGATGCACGACCATGAAGTGCGAGGCGACCCCGCCCTGGCGGCGATGATCCGGGCGTATGTCGCGGAGTGTCGCCAGGCCCTGGCTCATCCGACGGTGGGCGACGCGCGCGTCGAGTCGCAGCCCGAGGCGGTCGACCGGCGAAGCCCCGCGCCCGTCGGCGCCGGCCTTTCGCCCGAGGCGTTCCGCCGGATCGAGCACGAGTTTCTCTACCAGGTTGCCCACTTCAACGAGCACGAGGCGCGCGTCGCGCTCGAGAAAATCCCGGCCGCAGTGCGCGCCGCATGTGACGATCATCTGCAGCGGATGCTGCTGCGTCGCGGACGGTATGAGAAGATGATCGAGATGCTGGCGGAGCGCGCCCGCCAGGCGACGCGCGACGGCTCGTCAACCGAGGCGGCGCAGGCCCTGCGCAAGCTGTCGTCGATTCACGTCGCCCATCCGCAGATCCTGTCGAAGGAGCGCTTCGAAAAAATCCGCGACGGCATCGTCGGGGCCAGCGAGGAGTACGACAACCGGCTTGCCGCCCGTCACCTGGTCGAGAAGGAGCGGGCCGTCGCGGCGGAGATCCGGCACCTGGCCGAGGCGGTTCACCGGTTTCACAAGATCGCGCGGGTGGTGCCGCACGACGCCGAGGCATACCGCCGGGCCTGGGACGCCTACCGCAAAGCCCTCGGGGAGGTGAATTCGCACGACAACGACTGGATGGCCTGCCTGATCGTCGAGCTGGCTGACCAGTTGGCCGAGTGGGACGAGCCGCCCCCCGGAGCCCAGAAGCAGATCGATCACTTCCTCAAGAGCGTCCGCAGCGCCCTGGAGCACATCCGGGCGGAGGTGAAGGAGATCGAAGACGAATCCGCCGACGGCTAGGCCGTCGCGCGCGGCTTGGCCCCTTCCCGCCCCGATTGTACGATGCTGTCGCCACGCGGCCGGGAGGCGCGCGCGGGGGGTATACTCACTTACCAGGGATCATGAGATGAAGCGTGCGAAGATCACCATCGTCGGGGCGGGCAACGTCGGAGCGAGCTGCGCGGTGTGGGCCGCGGCCAAGGAACTGGGCGACATCGTCCTGATCGACATCCCCGAATTCGCGGACAAGACGGCCGGCAAGGCGCTGGACCTCGCCCAGTGCGGCCCCGTCGAGCGGTTTGATGCCCGGATCGTCGGTTCGGGTGACTACGCGGATGCCCGCGGCAGCGACGTGGTCATCGTCACCGCAGGTCTGCCGCGCAAGCCGGGTATGAGTCGCGACGATCTCGTCGAAACCAACGTGAAGATCGTCGGCAGCGTGGCGGCGAAGCTCGCCGAGTATGCGCCCGATGCCGTGCTGATCGTGGTGTCAAACCCGCTGGATGCGATGGTCTACACCGCGTGGAAGAAGAGCGGCTTCCCGACCCATCGCGTCGTCGGCCAGGCCGGCTGCCTCGACGTGGCCCGCTACTGCACTTTCCTCGCGATGGAGATCGGCTGCAGCGTTGAAGACATCACGGCGCTGCTGATGGGCGGCCACGGTGACGATATGGTGCCGCTGCCGCGCTACACGTCGGTCTCGGGCATTCCCATCACGCAGCTCGTCAAGCCCGACCGGCTCACCGCGATCATCGAGCGGACCAAGCAGGGCGGCGGCGAGCTGGTGAAACTCATGGGCACCAGCGCGTACTACGCCCCGGCCGCCGGCTCGGTGCAGATGGCCGAGGCGATCATCCGCGACAAGAAGCGCATTCTGCCCTGCGCGGCGTACTGCCAGAAGGAATACGGCGTGGGCGGCTACTTCGTCGGCGTACCGGCGGTGCTGGGCGCGGGCGGGGTCGAGAAGGTGATCGAGGTCCAGCTCGACGAGTCGGAGCGTGCGCTGTTTTCCTCGAGCGTCGGGCACGTGAAGGAGCTGGTCGTGCTCGCCGAGAAGTTCCTCCAGGGCTGAGCCGACGACGAGACGGCTTGGCGGCCGATGGCGTGAGTGCCGCGTCATGACCCAGGGTTTCATCCTTCCCGGTCCGCCCGTGTGTCCGTCGTGCGGCGGCGCCCGCCGCGCGGATGACCCGCTGTGCCTCGCGTGCAGCGCCGGTCAGGTCGCCTCCGCCCGGCCGGTGTTCTTCGCCCTTCCGGCGATGCGGTACCCCGGCGCGTACACGTGGATCGTGTTTCTCGCCACGCTCGATATCATCCTGACCTACATCGTGCTCTATGTCTGGGACGGGCATGAGGTGAACCCCGTGGCGGCTTACGTCATCGAGAGCCGGGGCTTCAACGCGGCCATCCTGTTCAAGTACGCCCTGGTGCTCTTCGCGATCGTGTTCTGCGAGTTCGTCGGCCGTCTGCGCGAGCGCGACGGCCGTCGCCTCGCGGCGGCGCTGCTGGTGCTCGGCGCATTGCCGGTGATTTACACGTTTGCCCTGCTGCTGCTCCACCCCGACGGCCCGCCCCTGCCGTGAGCCGCGCCGCGATCCATCGGCCGATTAGTCTTGTCACTTTGGTGCGCAAGTAATACACTTTCCCTGAGTGATCCGCGGCCACTGCTAAAGTATCACTGATTGCTGCGGCTTCACATCTCAGCGAGCTGTCGCATCGGCTTCGCCGCGTATGGCTTGGCGCGACACGCCCGCGCCCCACGGTGGCATCGCGTTGTTCCCCGAATCCGCTTCGACACTTCCGTCAGCGCGCGAGTCGCGCGTCCTGCCGGGTCGGCCCGCGATCCCGGATGAGTTGGGTGACAAGTGGCATCGCCGCCTCGATCTGCTCGCGCGGGCGGCGGGCATGCCGGTCGCCATGATCGTCCGCAGCGTGGATTCGTCGCACGAAGTGATGGCCGTCGGCGGCGAGGACAATCCCTTTGAGGTCGGGTGCTCGGCGCCGCGAGGCGACGGGCGCTACTGCGACGAGGTGACCAGTCGCGGCAAATCGCTCTACGTCGCGGACGCGACGCGAGATGCCCGCTGGCAGAGCAACCCTGATCTGGCGCATGGGCTGGTGTCGTACCGCGGCATGCCGCTGCGATGGCCGGACGGCGAAGTGTTCGGAGCGATCTGCCTGATGGGGCGCGAGGCGATGGTGTTTGAGCCGCCGGTGGAGGCGCTGCTGGATGAGTGTCGCGAGACGATCGAGACGGACTTGCGGCTTCTGGACCAGCTCGCCGAGCGCCACCGCGCGGAGGAAGCGGTTCGTGAAAGCGAAGAGCGCCTTCGCAGCGTGATCGAGCAGATGCCGGTGATGCTCTGCGCCCTCGACGACGAAGGGCTGTTCGTGTTCTGGAACTCCGAGTGCGAGCGGGTAACGGGTTACACCGCCGAAGAGATCGTCGGCCGGCCAGATGCTCTCGAGATGCTCTATCCCGAAGCGGAGTATCGCCGGCGCATGGGCGAGGAGTGGCGCCGTCGCGGCAACGATTTTCGCGACTGGCCCTGGGACATCACCTGCAAAGACGGATCCACCCGCACGATCGCATGGTCGAACGTGTCGGCGCGGGCGCCGGTCGCGGGCTGGTCGAGCTGGGGCGTGGGCCGCGATGTGACCGAGCAGCAGCGTGCAGACGACGCGCTGCGCTACCGCGCCCGGTTCGAGGCACTGATCGCTTCGCTGTCGAGTTCGTTCATCGACGTTCCCATTGAGGAAATCGACAGCGGCATCGAGCATGCACTGGCGGAGCTCGGACGCTTCGTCGGCGTCGACCGCAGCTACGTCTATCTGTACTCCGAAGACGGCGAGCGCATGTCCAACTCGCACGAATGGTGCGCGGAGGGCATCGCTTCGATGCGCCATCGCATCCAGAACCAGAAGGTGGATGCCTTCACCTGGTTCAACCGCATCATTCAATCAGGCACGGTGGTGCATGTGCCGAGCCGGGCCGATCTGCCCCGCGAAGCCGCCGCGGAGCTGCGCGAGTGGGAGGCGCAGTCGATCCAGGCGGTGTTGTGCGTGCCCATCCTGCGCCAGCGGACCGCCGTCGGCTTCGTGGGGTTTGAGTCGGTGCGCTGCGAAAAGCGCTGGTCTGACGACATCATCTCGCTGCTGAAAATCGTCGGCGAAATGATCGGCAGCGTCCTCGAACACAAGCGCGTTGTGCAGACCCTGCGCGAAAGTCAGCGCGCCACCGCAACGCTGATGAGCAACCTGCCGGGTATGGCGTATCGCTGCCTGAACGACCGGGACTGGACGATGCAGTTCGTCTCCGAGGGCTGCCTGGCGCTGACCGGCTATGAGCCCGAAGATATCGTCTGCGGGCGCAAGGTGTCCTTTGGCGAACTGATGCACTCCGAAGACCGCCAGGTCGTCTGGGACGACGTGCAGCGGGCCGTGACAGAGGACCGGCCCTACACGCTGAGCTATCGGATTACCACGGCCAAGGGCGAAACCAAGTGGGTTTGGGAGCAAGGTCAGGGGATCACCGATCAGCAGGGTAAGCTGATTGCGCTGGAAGGCTTCATCATCGACGTGACGGAGCGGCATCGTGCCGAAGCGGCGCTGATCGCCAGCGAGCGCAAGCTGCGCCAGATTATCGACCTCGTCCCTCATTTCATCTTCGCGAAGGATCGCGACGGACGATTCCTGATCGTCAACAAGGCCGTGGCCGACGCGTACGGGATGACCGTCGAGCAACTCACCGGCACGCGCGAGTCGAACGTGAACAAATCACCGGAAGAACTTGAACACTTCCGGCGCGACGATCTGGACGTCATCGAACACGGCACGGTCAAGTTCATCCCTGAAGAGACGATGGTCGACGCATCGGGGCAGACGCGGATCCTCCAGACCACCAAGATTCCGTTTACCGAGCACGGCTCGGCGGAGAAGGCCGTGCTCGGCGTCGCCGTGGATATCACCGAGCGCAAGCTCGCTGAGCGCGAGCGTGTCCGTCTTGAGGAACAGCTCCGCCAGTCGCAGAAGATGGAAGCCGTGGGCACACTGGCCAGCGGCGTGGCGCACGACTTCAACAACATGATCACGGTCATTCTCGGCAGCACCGAGATTCTCAAGCGCCGTCTCGCCGCCCAGCCGGAAACCCGCGAAACGCTCGAGATGATCGAGCGCGCCGTGGAGCAGGCCACCGGCCTGACCCGGTCACTGTTGACCTTCAGCCGCAAAGTGCCGACCGAGATGCGCCGCATCGACCTGCGTGAAGCGATGACCACGTCGCTGGCGCTGCTGCGCAGGGCCCTGCCGGCGACGATCGAGATCGTGCCGCGCATCGCGGAAGATCCGCTTTACGTGAAGGCGGATGCGACGCAGCTTCAGCAGATCCTGCTCAACCTCGGCATCAACGCCCGCGACGCCATGCCCCGCGGCGGCACGCTGACCCTGGCTGTCGCCCCGCGCGACAACCAGTTCGTCCGTATCACCGTCACCGACACTGGCGCGGGCATCGATCCGGCGATCGTCCCGCGCATCTTCGAGCCGTTCTTCACCACCAAGCCGCGCGGGCAGGGCACCGGCCTCGGCCTCGCGCTGCTTGACAGCATGGTCAGGACTCACGGCGGACGCATCGATGTTTCGTCCGAACTCGGCAAGGGCACAACTTTCACGATCGACCTGCCCCGGATCGAGGAGGCGCCAGAGCCCGCGGCGCAGACCCGCTCCGAGTCCGCCGCGTCCGGCCGGGGCGAAACCGTGCTGCTGGTCGAGGACAACGAGCAGGTTCGCAAGCTGCTGTCGTCCACACTGATTGATTCGGGCTATGAAGTCGTCGAAGCAGTGGACGGGATGGAGATGATCGAAGTCTTCCGCCGCGAACAGGCCCGCATCCGCCTCATGGTGGTCGACATCGACCTGCCGCGACGCAGCGGGCTCGACTGCCTGCGGATCCTTCGCACGACCGGCGTCGAGGTGCCTGCGGTGGTCGTGACGGGCACATCCGATCCGCGCGTGGAGCACGAGCTGCCGGCGAAGGCCGTCCTCATCCGCAAGCCGTTCCGCGATACAGAGTTGCGCGAAACCATCGCCCGGCTGCTCGCCGGACGTTACTGACCCGACCGGTCACTTTCCCGCAGATGCCGCGTCGAGACGGCGCACGACCTCGCTCAGCACGGCGCCGATGGGCTCACGGATCAGGAGCCGGGCCACGTCATCGAGCGCTGTCTGCGTCTGATTGATAATCACCAGCCGTGCGCCGCATTCCGCGGCGATCCGGGGCAACGAGGCCGCGGGCTCGACCGTGAGCGACGAACCAATCGCGAGGAAGAGATCCGCCCGCATCGCGAGATTGGTGGCCTCCTGCATCTCCGCTTCCGGCATGGGCTGCCCGAAGGCGACGGTCCGGGCCTTGACCGGCGCGCCGCAGGCGTCGCAGTCCGGTGCGGCCTGCTCGTCGGCCTCCACGACTGCCATCACCTCCGAAACCGGGAAGTCACGGCCGCAGGCGATGCAGGCGATCGCGCGGGCGGTGCCGTGCAGCTCGACCACGCGGCGGCTTCCTGCGTCCTGATGCAACCCGTCGATGTTCTGGGTGACGACCGCCTGAAGTGCACCGCGGCGTTCCAGTTCGGCCAGCGCGCGGTGGCCGTCGTTGGGTCGGGCGCCGGCGAACTCACGGTAGAGGGCGCAGCGCATCCGCCAGTAGCGCACGCGGGCCTCGCGCGAAGTGACGAAGTCCTGGTAGTAAACGGGTCGAAAGCGCGACCACACGCCGCCGGGGCTGCGAAAGTCCGGGATGCCGCTTTCGGTGCTCACGCCGGCGCCGGTGAAGGCCACGGCGGACGTGGCAGCCCGCAGCCAGCCGGCCAGCGTTTCGATGGAGTCAGCGCGAGGCATGGACTCTCAGGCGGCCGGCGCGGTCGCCGGCGACCGAGGCTCAGCCGCGGTGGTGCTTGCGAATGATCTCGCTTGCCCGGTTGCTCGCGAGATTGATCGCGCCCAGCGCCTCGCTGGCGCTGGTGCGGATGACGAGATCCTCGTCGTCCCGCGCGATCTTCACCAGCTCGGCCACCTGGGCGTCCTCGAGCAGGTTTTCGTGATTCTTGGCGGACTCGGCCAGCGAGGCGAAGGCGGCGATGCGCAGCGTCTTGGTCTCGTTGGGGGAGAGGGCCAGGTGGGCGATCGCCCGCTGCGCCGTACGCGTCGGCGCCAGCGCGAGCACCGAGGCGGCCTTGATCTGGAGCTCTTCACTGGTTGACGAGAGCGACGCGATCAGCGCCGGCTCAGCGATGGCGAAGTCATAGACCGTCCGGCCATCCACGGCGATGCGCCGCAGCGTCTCCGCCGCCTGCAGGGCCATGGAAAGGGCCAGCGTCTCGTCAGGCCGCGCCTGGTTGCCGGAGGCGGCGAGGCGATCGTACTGCTCGCGGAGTGCCGCGCCGTCGACCAGCGCCTCGACGTCCGCGGCGTTTTCGTCGCGGGCGAGAATGGCGTCCACGGCGGCGCTGCGGCCACCGCGGTTGAGAATGATCACCGGCGTGCGGGCAAAGGCAAACTCGTTGCGCAGCGCCTGCATGGCCGCGGTGATGTCCGGATCGGCAATGTCCGAGGCGACATAGATGGCCGAAAGATTGGACAGCTCGACACGGGCGCGGTTGAGCCCCTTGAAGAAGCCCGGCTCGCCGATGGCCTCGCTGTCGCCGCTGCGCAGCTCGCCCATCACGCGGTTGCGGTTGGCTTCGTCGCCGTCAATGACCACGAACTGTGCCCGGCCCGTCTGGCCCAGCGCCCCGGCGAGCACGGGCACCACGTTCTGCGAACCGGCGAACTGCGACTTGGGCAGGGCCGCCCCCAGGGCCAGCGCCGCCCGCACGCGGACGACGAGGTTGGGGAACTGCAGCGCCTGCACGAGCGGCTGCTTGTAGTCCTCGGTGCCGATCAGCGATACCTCGCCGGCGGTCAGGCGCAGGGCTTCGATCGCCCCCAGCGCGACCGTCGCGTCGCCGTCCCGCACCGCGCGATCGAGCACGAGGTGGGCGTAGCGCGGGCCGGCGGCCTGCGTGAAGTAGAGAGCGCGGGGGAAATTCTCGGAACGGGTGGGGTCGGGCTCGGCCGCCACCTGCGAGGGATCACCGCTCTCAACGTCGAGACCCAGCCGGCCTTCGCGACGGATGTTGCCCGCCAGCCACAGGCTGATCGAGTCCGCCCGATCGTTGGTCAGCTTCAGCGATTCCTCGGTCAGCCGCATCGCCATGATCGGGCCGAACAGCGGCGTCGCGACGACGGTCGGGCGGACGTTTTGCGCATCGGCATCCCAGTACCAGACATTCGCCGTCGGCAGCCGCGGATCGGCCTTCACCGACTCGTCCTCGTTGTAGTACTTCTCGCCGAGCAGGTGCAGGTGGTCGTCGGCGCGACCGGCCATCGAGCGGCCGCTGATCTGCTCGATCCGGGCGAGAGCGGCTTCGGCGGCCTGCCGGCTCGAGTCGAGCGTGGCCGGATCTTCCATCAGCTTGCGAAGGTAGGGCGTCGCCTGCGGATAGCCGATCTCGCCGAGGGCCTTGATGACGATCAGCCGCGTCGCCTCGTGGCGGTTGTCGAGGTTCAGCGCCATGACGAGCGGGTTCAGTGCGCTCTTGCCGATCTTGGGCAGCGCGTTGGCCAGGCGCGTGTGCAGGTCGCGCCGCTCAGCGTCGAGCAGCGTGGCGAGGATCTGCGGAATGGCGTACTCGCCGGCGTCGGCCAGGTGGCGGATGGCGTAGAACTCCTGCTGCGGGTCGCCGCCGAGCTGCGTAATCGCCGCGGCGATGCGGTCGGGGTTCTGCCGCATCTCCGACGCGCCCTGCTGAATGAGGGCGTGAATGCGCAGCGCCCGCTCGCCGATGGACGAGTTCTCGATGATGGTCAGCAGCGTGCGGAGGCTGTCGCGGTCTTTCGACGCGGCGGTCATCAGCCGCGACGGGGTCGCGTCCGGATGCTCGAGCAGTGCCTTGGCGAAGGCGTCCGCCCGGGTGAACTGGCCCATGCGGGCGTAGTGCAGAAAGTCGGTGTAGAGCGACTCGACGGTGGCGTCGGCGGCGACGGGCGCCGCAGCATCAGCCTCGGCGTCCTGGGCGATGGCCCGGCCGGGCAGCCAGCCCGCCGCGAGGCCCGCGCACAGCGCGCAAAACCATCCCATACCGACGCGGAAGCGAGTCGTGGTACGCATCGAGTCCTCCAGACAACCCAAGGAAAACGCAAGGTCGGCCCGCCGGGGGGCAGGACAATCGCGAGGCCATCAGCGCCGGCAGGCGGCCGCCCCCCGACACGGGCGGGCGGCGGGTCGGTTCGCGCCCGGCGAAACCGTCGTCGCCGGGCCATTCAGCCCCGCCAGTATAGGACCGCCCCCCGGACCGTCAACGACGGCCCCTCGCCCGGCGCCTGTGAATTCCGACGGGCCGGCGGCCGGATGCCCCACGGATCGGGGGCCTCAGACGGCGCGCACCGAGCCGTCCGTTGAAAAAGGGGTCTGGCTTCGGCGTCAACCCGCTGCCCTCGTCCGTGAGGGGCGACTCACGCGGTGCCTGCCCCCTTTTTCAACAGACTCCTAGCGGCCGAGGGCGAAGTCGATCGCCTTGATCAGTTCCTCGTCGCGGCGGGTGGGGTAGGCGTGGCCGATGTCGGGGTAGACCTCCAGGTGGACGGGGGCATGCATCGCCTTCAGGTCGGCCGCGGCCTTGCGGGTTTCCTCGAGCACCGGGTCGTTGGCGCCCACCATGAGGTAGTACCGCGGCATCCGAGGCGGCTTGCGGTCGATGCTGCCGAGCACCTCGGGGGCGTAGCGGGCCCCCACGGCGATCAGGCCGTGAAACTGGCCGGGGTAGCGCATGGCCATCGTCAGGGCGTTGTGGCCGCCCTGCGAGAAGCCGAAGAGGATGATCCGGTCGCGGTCGATGTTGTACACCGCCGCGGCGCGCTCGATGGCGTCCTCGACGATCATGTGGGTTTCGATATTGCCCGTCCACGCGAAACCGGCTCGCAGCGGCTGCGGAGCTCGCGGGGCGACCACGATCACGCCGCTGGCGGCGGCTGCCTCCCGGACCGCATCGACCACGTTTTCCTCGCGCTGGCCGTAGCCGTGCAGCGCCACCATCAACGGCACGCGGTTGCTGGTCACCAGCGTGGGCGGCACGACCATCAGCGGGTTGGTCTTGGCGATTCGGTCGCGGATGGCCTGAAGCCCCTTGGCGGCGTTCTTCTCGGCCAGGCCGAGCACTTCAACGAAGGCGGGATCGCCCTTGAGCGTGGCGAGGTCCTTGTCCCAGGTGATTGCCTCGAGATTGCCGAAGCCGTGCTCGGTCGCCTTTCGCAGCCAGCGCAGGGCTTCCTCCTTGCGCCCCAGCAGGCTGTGCATACAGCCGAGGTTGTAGCAGACCGCCGGATCGTCCGGCCGAAGCTTCAGGAGCGCCTCGCCGGCGGTGATAGCCTTCTCGTACTCGCCGGCGCGGTAGGCCCGGCTCATCTCGCGGTCGAGAGCGAGCGCCTCGGGAGATGGCTGCGCGGCCGCCGGCGCGCCCGATGCGGGATCGGCCGGCGGCTGCGCCGGTGGCGTGGTTCCCGGCGCAGGGGCCGGGTCCGGCTGAGCGGGCGGCGAATCCTGCGCCGCGGCCTGCCCTGCGACGAGCCCCACCCAGCCGATCGCCACTGCGACGACGATCCCCCACGCACAGACGTTCGACCTCAGACGCATGACCAGACCTCCCGCGTTCCGCCCGATACACCCGGCGCGACTCGCGCCGCT
>CAYRSS010000086.1:0-12380 GCA_964426945.1 uncultured Phycisphaeraceae bacterium | reverse complement strand
TTTTTCGTGATGGAACTGGTCACCGGCGACCCGATCGTCGAATACTGCGACCGCAACCGGCTGGGGATCCAGGAGCGGCTGCAGCTTTTCGCCCAGGTGTGCTCGGCGGTGCAGCACGCCCACACCAAGGGGATCATCCACCGCGACATCAAGCCCAGCAACGTGCTTGTCAGCACGCAGGACGGCCGCCCCTTCGCGAAGGTCATCGACTTCGGCATCGCCAAGGCCACCAGCGCCCAGCTGACGGAAAAGACGCTCTTCACCGAGCACCGCCAGCTCCTGGGCACGCCGGTGTACATGAGCCCCGAGCAGGCCGAGGGCAGTCTTGATCTCGACACGCGGACCGACGTGTACTCGCTGGGCGTGCTGCTCTATGAATTGCTCACCGGCTCCACGCCGTTCGAGGCATCGAGCCTGCGCGCCGCGGCCTACGGCGAGATCCAGCGGATCATCCGCGAAGTCGAGCCGCCGGCGCCGAGCACCCGCCTGAGCCAGAACACCGCGACCCTCGCCAGCGTCGCCAGCAGCCGCCACACCGAGCCGAAGAAACTCGGCCTGCTCATCCGCGGCGAGCTGGACTGGATCGTGATGAAGGCGATGGAGAAGGACCGCCAGCGCCGCTACGAAACGGCAAACGGGCTGGCGATGGACGTGCAGCGCTACCTTGAGGGGCAGGCGGTCGTGGCCGCGCCGCCGAGCCGGGCGTACCTGGTGCGGAAGTTCATCCGCCGCCATCGGTCAGGGGTCTTCGCGGCGGGCCTTGTGGCCGCGGCGCTGGTGCTGGGCATCATCGGCACCACCTGGGGCATGATGGCCGCTGCCCGGGAGCGCGCGATTGCGACGGATCACGCGGTCCGCGCCACCGGGGAGGCGCAGCGCGCCCAGGAGGCCGAGCAGCAGGCCCAGCGTCGCTCCGAGGAACTGGAACAGGTTGCCCGGTTTCAGGCGGAACAACTGCGGAACATCGACGCCTCGGTGATGGGCGTGCGGCTCCGTGCGGATCTGCTCAGCAAGGTGCGCGACGCCGCGGAGCACGATGGCACGGACCCGCCCCCGGCCAGCCGCGCGGAGCAGGTCGAGGCCCTGATCGTCGGGGCGGACTTCACCGGCCTGGCCCGCCAGGCGCTCGAGGCGGAGTACTTCAAGCCCGGGCTGGAGGTCATCGAGCAGAAGTTTGCCGACCAGCCGCTGGTCAAGGCGCGCCTGCTGCAGTCGCTGGTCGATGCGGCGTTCCGCCTCGGCCTGCTTCAGTTCAACATCGCCCCGCAGCGCGAGGCGCTGGAGATCAGGCGAAAGCTGCTCGGCGACGACGACCCCGCCACGATCGAGTCGATCCAGGCCGCCGCGTCCCTGGCGATGCGCCTGTCGCACTTCGAGGAATCCGAGCGTCTGCACCGGGAAGCGCTGGAACGCACCCGGCGCGTCTTCGGCGAGGAGTCGGAGGAGCACATCCACGCTTTGACGATGCTCTCGATCGACCTGTCCAAGCAATCCAAGGAGGCCGAATCCGACGAACTGAGGCTGCGCGCTTACGAGATTGCACGGAAGGTGCTCGGGGAGGAGCACGAGACCACGCTCGACAAGAAGATGGGCGCGGCCGGCGCGAAGATGCTGGCCGGAAACAAGGCGGAGGCGGAGGCGATGTTCCGCGAGGTGATCGAGGTCATGCAGCGCACGCTGCCCCCGGATGCCAAGGAGCAAGCCGGGCCGGAGGCCTGGCTGGGAATATGCCTGGCCTCGATGGGCCGGGGCGAAGAGGGGGATCGCCATCAGCGACGAGCGCTGGAAATCTATCGACGGCACCTCGGCGATGACCACTCGACCACGATGAACGTGCTCAACAACCTGGGCTGGCAGAACCTCAGGCTCGGCCGCTACGAGGAGGCGGAGCGCGAGTTGACCGAGGCGTACGAGCGACGCCGGCGGGTCTTCGGCGAGAATCACCAGGACACGCTGGCTTCGGTGCGCAACCTCGGCGAGCTCGCACTGAAGCGAGGGCAGTTCGAGAAGGCCGAGTCGCTTTCCCTCCAGGCGCTGGAAGGCATGCGCCGGTTGCTGGGCAACCATCACTACGACACGCACTGGGCACAGGTGAACGTCGCCCGGGCGCTCGCCGGCCAGAAGCGCTACGACGAAGCCGAGAGCTACTTTCGAGCCGTCGTGTCCGCGGCCGGCAACCCGGGCGCGAGCACGGATGTGAGCATACTCAACGCTCACCGCGATCTGGCCAACCTGCTCGCGGACACCGGACGCCACGAGGAAGCCGCGAAGGTTCTGCGGAGTTTCCACGAGCGCCTCTGTGCGGGCGCGGACCTGGACGAGGGCAGGCGCGCATCCTGCGAGAAGTTGGCGCTGGCCTTGGCGGGTGTGTACGAGAGCTGGCACGCCGCCAAGCCCGGCGAGGGGCATGACGCCCGGGCCGCGGAGTGGCGCACCAAGTACGCCGCGCCGGCTGCAGCGGAGAAGCCCGAAGGGTCCCCGTAGACCAGGCGGGCCGGGGTCGCGCTATGGACAACTGGTCGAGCCGCAGTCAGTGCCCAGGCCGAAGAACAGGCTGGAACCGAACCGCGTGTCGGGCGAGCCGCCGTTCATGCCGCAGCCGTCCATGTAGTCGGGCAGCGGTGTACAAAGACCGATGTTGGCCGAGATCACGCCGCGATCGGCCGGGTTGATCGTGCCGTTGCCATCAAGGTCGAACAAGCAGATGAGATCGTGGTCTGACTCTCCGATGTTCGCGGAGATCGAACCGCGATCCGCGGGGTTCACCACGTTGTTGCCGTCCACGTCACCGAGACATCCGAGCCAGCCTGCCGGGTACAGCGCTCGCGCATGGCAGGTGTACGCCACACAGGTGGCCGAGGATGACTCTGCACAGGCGCCGCCGGAACAGCACGCGCCGCTCTGACACTCGTCCGGCTGGCCGTCGGCGTCGCAGTCGGCGCTCACGAAGGCGGCGATGTCGCAGTCGTCTGGCAGCCCGTTGAGATTGCAGTCGTTGGACTCGCACTTGTCGAGCGCGCCATTCGCATTGCAGTCCACCGGCAGCTCGAAGGTGAACACCGAGCCCGAGTAGGTCTGCGGAGCGGCGTCGTACGTGGCGCCGCTGATCGCCGTGCTACCCTGAAGGGCAACCGCGAATCCGAACTTCTCGTCCACGGTGGCGTCGCTGGCGGTCAGCTTGGCATATTGGTGCCACGCGGTGCCGACGCGATGGAAGACGTAGGCCGAGCCGGAGTTGCAGCCGGGATTGGTCGGGCAGGCGTCATCGTCGTGCCTGGCGCCGACGATGATCGTGTCACCGTCGATGTCGACGGAGGCGCCGAAGAAGTCCTCGGCCTCTGCATCGGCGGCCCGCAGCACCGCCTGTTCAGTCCAGACGCTGCCGCTGCGAACATACACATACACCGCGCCGGAGGAGAGACAGGAGGGATTGCCGATGCACCCGCCGTCGGCCTGGTACGCGCCTACGACGGCCGTCTCGCCGCTGATGGCGACGTCACTGCCGAAAAAGTCGTGGGGGCCTCGATCGCTGGCGGTCAACTTCGCCTGCTGGGTCCATGTGGAGCCGGTGCGCACGAAGGTGTACGCCGCGCCTGCATAGGCTCCGCCGTCGTCGTCGTGGTCGGCGGCGATGATCAGCGTGTCCCCGTCGCGGTCGATCGCCCCGCCGAAGTCGGTGGCCTCACCGGCGACCTCGTCGAGCGGCGCCAGGTCGGCCTGCGGCACCCAGGTGCCGCCGGAGTACTCGAATACGAACGTCCGGTCGACGGTAAGCCCTCCGCCGGCGCTGCGCACGCCGCCGAAGAGCAGCAGCCCGTCCTGCACATGGAGGCCGCGACTGAGCCAGACGCCCGTACCGGGGTTGGCAATTCGTTGCGTCTGGGCCCAGCCCTCTGTCGAGCGCTCGAACAGATACACCGCGCCGCTGCCGGCATTCTGATCCTGCGGCGACAAGACCGCGAGGACATCTCCGTCGAGTGAGACCATGCGCCCGAAGCTGTCGCCGGCCTGCGCATCATCGGGCGACAACATCGTCTCGCGGCTCCACCCGGATGCCGCGGTGGAGCGGACGAAAACGCGGACCGAGCCCGAATTCATGCCCACCACATCATGCAGCGGCGCACCGGCGACGACGCGCACGTCGCTGATCGACACGGACCACCCGAGGAACTGGCCGTTGTTGGCGCCGGGGGCGGTCAGTTTTGCGCTTTGATGCAACCCGTCGCATCCCGCCGGAGCGCCGGCGCGGACCTGATCCGCGCCGCCGATGAGCGTCACACCCACTGCGATCCGAAGAGCGATGCCTGCCGACTTGAACATGGCTGGGTTCCTCCTGGTGGGTTCGCGCGGAACGGCTGATGAAACCCCGGTGGGGATCGGGTAGGGCTCACCCGCCCCTCACCACGGTAACTCCGGCCGATCGACAATACAACGAGGAGCTGGCGTGATTCCCGCGAAGCGAGATTTATTTCTCGCGGGCGTAGCCGATCGCGTAGCGCAGGTGTTCCAGAAAGGGGGCACCGACGCCCCGGTCAGGCAAGCTCCCGGCGTCCGCGCGACCCGCCGAGGCTCCCGGTCGGCTCAATCCATGTGCCACGCGAATTGTGTCGCGTCGACGTTGGGTTTCAGTATCGTATCACGATACAATGGCACATGCGGCGCCAAGACAACGTCCCGGCGCGGCGAAGGACCAGATCGAATGGCATCCCCGCGACACGCTTCGTACTGCGCCGGAATCGTCCTCACGCTCCTGTTGAGCGGCGCGGCGCGCGCGCAGCTCGGAGCCTGCTGCTACGAGGACCTTTGCGTTGAAGTGGCTGAAGCACTGAGCTGCACGGCCTACGTCTGCGACGTGTCCACGCTGCTGCCAGCGACATTCAGCGGCTGCTACGGCGACGTGGACGGCAACGGCGTGGTCAATGCGGGTGACCGAGGATTCATCGCCGCCGGCATCGGCCGGACAGAAGATGATCCGGTCTGCCTGTACGACCTCGACGGCAACGGCGTCATCAATGCCGCGGATCGTGGCGTCGTTTCAGCTTCGGCGGGGCTCTGCCTCCCACTGCCTGACTATCAGAACGGCAGCGGACACCACGGTGGAAGCGCCGATTTCAGGTTTCCCGCCAAGAGCTTCCAGCCCGGACTCGACTGCGAACATTCGGGTTGCGGCACGCCGATGGGGATGGTCTTCGTGCCTCGCGGGGCATTCGAGATGGGCGACCCGTGGAATGAGGGCCTCAGCAGAGAACGCCCCGTGCACACCGTGTACACCGGTCCGTTCTTCATCGACCGGTACGAAGTGACCAATGCCCAGTATGTCGCGGCGCTGAACTGGGCGCGTACTCAGGGCGGACTGATCGGTGTGACTGGCACTGTAGTCTACCGGGCCGGAGGGAGCAGCCACCCCTACTGCGGCACCACCGCTGGTCTGCCGGGCAGCCGGATTACCTGGAACGGCAGTACCTTCGGCGTTGTCGCCGGCAAGGAGGATCACCCGGTCGTCGGGGTGAGCTGGTACGGGGCCGCTGCGTTCTGCAACTGGCGCAGCGCGATGGAGGGTCGGACGCCCTGTTTCGATACCTCGACCTGGGCGTGCAACTTTGCGGCTGATGGCTTCCGTCTGCCGACGGAAGCCGAGTGGGAAAAGGCCGCCGCCTGGGATCCTGTCCAGCAGCGGCACTACCGCTTCGGCACGGGCAGCGACGGCGGAGGTGTGAGCACGCTCGAGGGGCTCCGGGCGAACTACTGGCCAAGCGGCGATCCGTTCGAGGTCGGGGCGTTTCCGTGGACCACGCCCGTGGGCTACTACAACGGCACGACGCACGGGAGCTACGAGACGCTGGACGCGAAGAGCTACTACGGCTGTTACGACATGAGCGGCAACGTGTGGGAGTGGTGTTCTGACTGGTACCTCAACGGCTACTACAGCGGTTCACCGGCCATCAATCCGCGTGGACCGGACTCCGGAACGCATCGCGTCTTCCGTGGTGGGGGCTGGGAGGCCACTCCCACGAACGTCCGCGCTGCCAACCGGGGATTCAACCTACCGGCGTCATTCTATGACGACGTCGGGTTCCGTTGTGCGGCGGGCTCCTGAGCTGCCCTTTCTCGGTTTCGGCAGTTCCACGATTCAGGACCTCGCTCTTGGCGCTGCGCGCCGGTGAGCGGCGCAGCCGCCCATCCGACAGCTTGGACGACCCCAAGTCCTCGTGCCGTTGCCGCCGACCGGCTACACTGCCTGCCAAGAACCAAGCCGCGGGCAGGCGTCCGCGGGCGGAGGGTCGGTCATGCGACTTCGGGTCTGGATGGGATGGGCGGTGCTCGTGGCGACTAACCTGACAACGGCATCGGCGGCGGCCGCGGGGTGGACGCACCTCGGGGCGCTGACGGACTACACAAAGGACGCCTCGAGCGTCACGCTCACCTGCCAGTCGGCGGTCGTGCGGATCGAGGCCGTCTCGGGCTCGGTTGTCCGTGTGCGCGTTGCGCCTGGCGGCACGCTGGGACGCGACTTCTCGTGGGCCGTCGAGGACCGCACGCCGCGCGGCCGCTTCCACGTGACCGACACGCCTGGCAAGCCCTTGCGGCTGACCCTGCCCGAGATCAGCGTGGAAGTCTCGCGCGATCCCTGCCGGCTGACGTTCCTCGATGCGGCGGGCCGCGTGATCCTCGCGGGCGACCCGAACCGCGGCATCGGCTGGTGCGACGTCGGCTTCGGCGGCGAGGACCCGACCGCCCCGCTCGTACGCTCGCAGGCCGTGCGAAGCTGGTTCCACCTGCCCGACAATGTCCGCATCTACGGCCTGGGCGAGAAGAGCGGGCCGCTCAACAAGCGCGGCATGGCCGTGTCGATGTGGAACACCGACGCCTTTCACTACGGCATGGCCAGCGACCCGCTGTACAAGTCGATCCCCTTTTTCTTCCTGAGCCGCGATGACGTCTACCACGGCGTGTTCTTCGACAACCCGTGGCGCAGCTCGTTCGACTTCGGCAAGGAAACAGCCAACCTGATGAGCTTCGGCGCCGACGGCGGCGAGATGAACTACTACGTCATCGCCGGGCCGCACCCGGCGCAGGTCATGCAGCGCTACACCGGCCTCACCGGCCGCACGCCCCTGCCGCCCAAGTGGGCCCTGGGCTATCACCAGTGCCGCTTCAGCTACTACCCCGAGGCGAAGGTCCGCGAGATCGCCCAGACTTTCCGCGAGAAGAAAATCCCTTGCGACGTCCTGTACTTCGACATCGACTACATGGACGCGTTCAAGTGCTTCACCTGGGACAAGACCCTGTTCCCCGATCCTAAGAAGCTCATGGCCGACCTGCGGGCGATGGGCTTTTCCACGGTGGCGATCATCGACCCGGGCATCAAGAACGAGCCGGGCTACCCCGCTTATGACACCGGCACCACCGCCGACGTCTGGGTGAAAAAGCCGGACGGCGAGCCCTACGTCGGGCGCGTGTGGCCGGGCGACACGGTATTCCCTGACTACACCAAGGCGGCCGCCCGCGCGTGGTGGGCGGCGCAGTTTCCGCCATTCATCGACGACTGCGGCCTCGACGGCATTTGGTGTGACATGAACGAGCCGGCGAATTTCGCAGGGCCCAACCACACCGTGCCGCTCGACCTCGTGCATGACAACGGGGGCGAGCCCGCGCCGCACCCCGCCGCACACAACGTCTACGGCATGCTCATGGCCCGGGCGACGATGGAGGGCATGTCCCGCGCCTGGCCGACGCGCCGCCCCTTCGTCATGACCCGCGCAACCTACGCCGGAGGACAGCGCTACGGCGCCGCCTGGACCGGCGACAACACCAGCACGTGGGAACACCTGCGCCTCAGCGTGACGATGACGCTCGGGCTGGGTATCTCGGGCATGCCTTTCGTCGGGCCGGACATCGGCGGCTTCATCGACGGCCCGCACCCGGAGCTTTACGCCCGGTGGATCACCGCCGCGAGCCTCATGCCCTACTGCCGCACGCACACCGGCAGCATGAACCCGCCGCAGGAGCCGTGGTCTTTCGGCCCCGAGATTGAGGAGATCGCCCGGCGAGCGCTGACGCGGCGCTACGAGCTGATGCCCTACCTCTACACGCTGTTCGAAGAGGCGTCGCGCACCGGCATGCCAATCGTCCGCCCCATCTGGATGGAGTTCCCCGGCGTGCACCCCTGGTGGGAGGGACAAGCCTACATGCTGGGCGGCGATCTGCTCGTCGTACCCATCGTCGAGCCGAGCCCGAAGGAGATTTACATCGAGCTGCCCCCGGGCGCGTGGTATGACCTGGCCACCGACGAGATCTGGGGCGGCGGCGAGCATGTGAAGCTCGACACCAGCCGCGGCAGCCTGCCGATCTTCGTGCGGGCCGGCGCGATCATCCCGATGCAGAGCCCGGTGCAGAGCACCGCCGAGCGGCCCGCCGACCCGCTGGTCCTGCACGTGTGGCCGCACGGCGCGCGCGAGTCGCGGCTCTACGAAGACGACGGCACGCCGCCCTGGAACAACCGGGGAGAGCGGCGTACCACGCAACTGGCCAGCGCGCTGGAGGGCGACGACCTGTTTATCATGGTCGGGGCGCCTTCCGAACCCCATCGACAGGCGCGGCCCGGCGTGAAGCTTCGGCTTCACGGCCTGCGCGACGGGGTAGAATCGGTGCGGGTGGAGCAGACCCCACGCGATGCTGAGGTCATGCCGGGGGCGGGAGACGTGGTGGCCGTGGAAATGCGTGCGCCAGGGTTCACGCCGATGAACGCCACCACGGGCGACCCCTCCAAGCAACCGCTCTCCGCCGCATGGATCGAGCGCGACGGGACTTGGGCCATCGAAGCCCTGCCCGACGCCGACCTGGCGCAGACCATCGTCGTCCGTCGCGGGGCGATGAAAGACGCCGGCCAGCCGGTGCGCATCGCGCTGGATCCGGTGAACCACCCGCTCGGCTACCGCCGCAGCTTCCTTCCGCCGGAGTACGACGGCCGCGGCGGCGTCACCGTCGAGCTGCGTCACGAGGGCTGGCCCTACGTGGTGATGCCCCGCGTGCGCTTCGACGCGTCAGCACACCCGGTGATGAAGCTGCGGATGAAGGTGGATCACGCCACGAAGCTGGCCGTGCAGTTCGCGACCGAACAGGAGCCGTCGCGCAGCCAGCATCCGTCCATGGAGTTCGACCTGGTCGCCGACGGCAAGGTGCACGAATACACCTTCAACCTGCCGCAGGCGGCCGCGAAGACGGAAGGCGACTGGGAGGGCACCGTCTACACGGTGCTTTTCGGATTCCCCGAAGGAGCCCGCCGCGGCGAGCGCGTGGTGATCGAATCGCTTGAGTTTGTGTCGGCGCCGTAGCGCCGCGGAAAGACCGCAACTACCGTTTCGACGCCGGCATGCGCAGTGCGGCGATGCGACCCGCCGTACCCGCAGCCCAGCCGCTGGCGCCGTCGGGCGTGAAGGCCACGGCGTGAAAGCCCTGATCGCCGAACGCGGCCCAGCTCATGCCACCATCGGAGGACCAGTCGCACCCACCGACGCCGACGGTCACGAACTCGCCCGGGCTGGTGCCCGGACGGTACGCCACGCACGAGCGATAGCCGCCCGGCGGCGCGTTGACCAGCAGTGACCAGTTGCGCCCGCCATCGGGGGTGACCGCGGCGTTCTTCTCCGCCGCGGCGTGGTTGACGTAGTCTCCGCCGACCGCCACGCCGTACTGCTCATCGCGGAAAGCCATCGAAAACACGCCGCACGACCGACACCCGGACACCAACGGCGTGGGGGAGATCTTCCACGATTGTCCGCCGTCGATGGTCGACATCACCCGCGCCCCGGCGCCGCCGAGACCGATCCAGGCGTGCTTGTCGCCCAGGGTAAGGATGCTTGTGCCGCTGGCGGCGAAGGCGATCTCACCGGGAACGAGCGGCGGGATGCCCTCCGCGGGCGCTGGCCGCCAGGTGTTGCCGCCGTCGTCGGTGAGGAGAATCACCACGCCCTGATCGACCGGGTCGCCGAACGCCACACCGTGGTCGCGGTTCCAGAAGGCCACGCCGTTGAGAAAGGTCTCTCGCCGATCAGTCGGCCAGGTCTGCGTCCAGCTCTCGCCGCCGTCGGTGGTCTTGAAGATCCGCGACCTGGTGCCCGCGTGGAGCGCGACCGCCGACTCGGCGTCAAAGGCGTGAATGTCTCGGAAGTCCATTTCTTCGGCGCCGGGCGGCGGGTTCGTGCGCGACCAGGTCCTGCCACCGTCAGTGGTCCGCAGGATGACCCCCTTCTCGCCGCCAACCCAGGCCACGTTGCGGCTGACGGCCGACAGGCCGCGCAGGCCGACCTCGACGCCGCTGGCCTGCAGCTCCCAAGAGGGTTCGTCGGCGGGCGTCGCCCGCGAGACGGGCGCAGGCTTCGCAGCCAGCGCAGGCTTCGCGGCCGGCGCAGGGTTCGGGACCAGCGCGCCGCTGCGGCTCGGCGCGGGCGCGGGCGCGGCGGTTCGCGATCGGCAGCCCGGAACCAGCGCGATCAGAAGCACGGAAACAAGCGTGATGCGGTGCATGATGTGACCTCCCAGGAAACGCCATCATCGCACGAACCGGCGCGGGCGTCCATGGCGAGGCGGCCGCCGCGGCACGATCCGTGATCGCGGCGCTGTAGAGCCGCCCCCCCTGCGTTATCATCCACCCCCACGGCGACGCGCCAGCGCCGCCGACGGCGCACCCCGCAGAGAGGAGCCGCTGATGCATCTCGACGCGCTCGACTGGACCGTGGTGGCGGTGAGCCTGGCCGCCGCGTGGGTGCCGTCGGTATTCTTCGCGCGTCGTGCGGCGCGCGGCACGGCCGAGTTTTTCACCTCGGGCCGGGCGGTGCCCTGGTGGCTCGCGGGCACGTCGATGGTCGCCACGACCTTCGCCACTGACACGCCGAACCTCATCACCGAGTTCGTCCGCACCAGCGGCGTGGCCAAGAACTGGTCGTGGTGGGCGCTGCTGCTGACGGGCATGACCACGGTCTTTCTCTACGCCCGCCTCTGGCGCCGCAGCGGCGTGCTGACCGACCTGGAGTTCTACGAGATTCGCTACACCGGCGCGTCGGCGGCGTTCCTCCGCGGCTTCCGGGCGATCTACCTCGGCCTCCTCTGCAACTGCATCATCATGGCCATCGTCACGCTCGCCGCGGTCAAGATCGCCCACATCATGCTCGGTTGGGATCGTTGGCAGACGATCCTCGTCTGCGGTGTCATCTGCGTGGCATTCTCCGCTCTCTCCGGGTTGTGGGGCGTGCTCGCGTCCGACCTGGTGCAGTTCGTCGTGGCGATGATCGGCGTGGTCGGCGCGGCGTGGTATTCGCTGGGCCATCCGGCGGTCGGGGGCCTCAGCGGCCTGCTGGAGAAGATCGAACCCCAGCGGCTGCGGCTGCTGCCGGAATTCTCCGACCACACCGTCGCGCTGGAGATTTTCTTCGTCCCGCTCTTCGTGCAGTGGTGGGCCTCGTGGTACCCCGGCTCGGAGCCAGGCGGCGGCGGCTACGTGGCGCAGCGCATGCTCGCCGCGCGCGATGAGCGACACGCCGTGGGCGCGGCCCTGTGGTTCAACCTTGCCCACTACGCCCTGCGCCCGTGGCCGTGGATCATCGTCGGCCTCTGCTCGATTCTCGTGTTCCCCACCGTCGCCGACATCCAGACACAGTTCCCCGCCCTCGATCCCGCGCTGGTGAAGGACGACATCGCCTACCCCGCGATGCTCACGCTGCTGCCCCACGGCCTGATCGGCCTGCTCGTCGCGTCGCTGCTCGCGGCGTACGTCTCGACCATGTCCACACACCTCAACTGGGGCTCGTCCTACCTCGTCAACGACTTCTACCGCAGGTTCGTCGATCGCCGGGCGACCGAAGCGCGATGCGTCTGGCTGTCACGGCTGCTGGCGGTCGGGCTGATGCTCGTGGCCATCGGCTTTTCCACAGTCCTCGAGTCGGCCAAGGACGGCTTTGACCTGCTCATGTCGATCGGCGCGGGCACGGGGCTGATCTACCTGCTGCGATGGTTCTGGTGGCGCATCAACCCGTGGAGCGAGATCGCGGGCATGGTCGTGTCGTTCGTGACCGCGATCGGACTGTTCGTAGCCAACCGCTATTTTGGCGCGGCCGTGCCGTCGTACCAGGTGATTCTCTACAGCGTCGCGGCGACGACCCCCGCGTGGCTCATCGCCACCTATGTGGCGCGGCCCACGCCGCGGGCCACGCTCGAGGCGTTCTATCGGCTGGTGCGCCCGGCGGGGCCCGGCTGGCGGCAGATCCGCGGCGAGGCCGGCCTGCCCGCGTCGCCCGATAGCCTGCCGCTGGGAATGCTCGGCGTCGTGCTCGGCTGCACGATGGTCTGGTCGGCCCTATTCGGAGCCGGGAGCCTGCTCTACG
>CAYRSS010000085.1:0-12521 GCA_964426945.1 uncultured Phycisphaeraceae bacterium | reverse complement strand
GTTCCTCGATGACATGGACCTCGAGCGCGAGATGGGCATCACCATCAAGGCGAATCGAGCGTCGGTGAAGCACAAGCTCGGCGGCGTCGAGTACATGCTCAACCTGATCGACACGCCGGGCCACGTCGACTTTCACTACGAAGTCTCGCGGGCGCTCGCCGCCTGCGAAGGCGTGCTCGTGCTGGTCGACGCGACGCAGGGCGTGCAGGCCCAGACCGTCGCCAACGCCTACTTGGCAATCGAAGCCGGGCTCGAGATGATCTTGGTCATCAACAAGATCGACCTGCCGGCCTCCCGCCCGGAAGACATTGCCCTGGAGACGGAACAGATCCTGGGGCTGTCCGCGTCGGAAGCGATCTTCGTCAGCGCCAAGACCGGCGCGGGCATGGACGACCTGCTGAAGGCCATCGTCGAGCGCATCCCGCCGCCGAAGGGCGATCCGGCGGGCCGGCTGCGGGCCTTGCTCTATGACGCCAAGAGCGATGTTCACCGCGGGGTCATCTGCCACATGCGAATCTTCGACGGCACGCTCAAGAAGGGCGACCGCGTCGAACTCATGGCCGTCGACCGCGAGTATCTCATCAGCGAGGTGGGCAAATTCTTCCCGAAGCCCGCGCCGGTCCCGTCGCTCAGCGCGGGCGAGGTGGGGTACCTCGTGGGCAGCATCAAGACGCTGGCCGACGTCAATATCGGCGACACCATCACCCACAGCGCCGCTCCGACCGACAAGCCGCTTCCGGGCTACGAGGCGCCGCACCAGATGGTGTTCTGCGACTTTTACCCCGGCATGGGCACCAGCACGGACGAGCTGCGCGAGGCGATGGAAACGCTGTGGCTCAACGACAGCTCGTTCACCTATGAAACGGCGTCCTCGGATGCGCTGGGCATCGGCTTCCGCTGCGGCTTCCTCGGGCTGTTGCACATGCGGATCATCCAGGAGCGCCTGGAGCGCGAGGGTGACGTCGCCGTCGTGCAGACCGCCCCGACGGTGACCTACGAGGTCGTGTTCAAGGACGGCACGATCAAGCAGATTTCCTCGCCCAGCGCCCTGCCCGAGCCGACGAAGGTTGAGGAGATCCGTGAGCCGATCGTCTCGGCCCAGATGATCATTCCCGCCGACTGCGTGGGCACCGTGATGCAGCTCTGCCTGGAGCGCCGCGGCGTACAGCAGAAGTCAGAGTACCTCTCCGCTACGCGCGTGATGCTGACCTACGAGCTGCCGCTGTGCGAGATCATTTATGACTTCTATGACAAGCTCAAGAGCGTGACGCGCGGCTACGGCACCGCCGACTACACGGTGGCGCGCTTCCAGGCCGACGACATGGTGAAGATGGACATCCTCGTCAACGGCGTGCCCGTCGACGCGCTGTCGGTCATCGTTCACCGCGACAAGGCGGCGTGGCGCGGCCGCAAGCTGATCGCGCGGCTCAAGAACGCCATCAACCGCCACATGTTCGAGATCCCGCTGCAGGCGGCCATCGGCGGCAAAATCATCGCACGCGAAACCATCAAGGCCTTCCGCAAGGACGTGACCGCCAAGTGCTACGGCGGCGACATCTCCCGGAAGCGCAAGCTGCTCGAGAAGCAGAAGGAAGGCAAGAAGCGCATGAAGGTCGTCGGATCC
Organism: uncultured Phycisphaeraceae bacterium; assembly: GCA_964426945.1. Lineage (GTDB taxonomy): Bacteria > Planctomycetota > Phycisphaerae > UBA1845 > UBA1845 > CAYRSS01. Next base: position 10,897 of record CAYRSS010000085.1, on the reverse strand, counting down.
GTCGAGATCCCCCAGGAAGCCTTCATGTCCATCCTGGACCCCGACGACAACTGAACGGCGCTGCGTCTGATGCAGCGGTTCGGCAGCATCCCCTGGCTCGCGATACGCGCAGCTTGTCGGCCCGGGCCTGCGCGCGGGAGCTGGGCGGGATCGCTCCTTCACACCGTGGCGAGTGACCTCATCGGCTGCCGCATCCAGCGGGCTGTTCGGTGCGGGGCGGCGACGGTGGTTGCTTCGCTGCCCGGTGGGCGGGCGGGCTGGACGTGCTGGGTTTCGGCGATGTGCGTGTTGAGGTTGAAGTTCGGTTTGCGGTGGGCCTGGTGGAACCTGGCTACCCACGCGCCGGCGCGGCGCTGGTAGCCGTGGCGCTCGCGGCCGATGCAGCGGTTGACCGGCGGGTCGGATGCGAACTCGGTGATGGCGTTGAAGATCGCGTAAACGGTCGCCCCGAGTTCCTCCTGGTACCTCTCGCACTGCTCGGTCACGTGAGCCATCAGTTCCTCCCACGCCTCGCCCTCGCGCGTGCCGGCCTTGGCGGCGGCGGGTCGGCGGATGCCCAGCACGGCGAGCATGAGCGGCTCGAACTGCCCGCGCTCCGCCTTGCAGTCTCGCATCATGCCGAAACACGACTGGAAGCCGCTCATGGCGGTGGCGATGCGGTCGCGGCCGATGGAGAAGTCGATGTTGCCGTTCATCGCGTCGCGCGAATGGCTGAAGCGGAAGCGGATGAGCGAACCTGGGAGGATCAGCCCGTTCTTGCACACTTTGCGGAACAGGCCGATGTCGAAGGCCAGCGCGCGCAGGCCGTTGTAGCTGTTGGTCACGCGGATGAACGGGCCGAACGCCTCGGGGCGGTCCGCAGACGCGACGAGGGTGAAATCGAGCGCGGTCGAGTTGTGGACCAGGTCGATGAAGCAATGGCCGGCGGTCGACGGGGCGTCGGCGGCCTCGACGGCCCATTCTGCCTCCTTGGTTTCCGGGAACACCTCGTTGCAGCACCGCGTGGCGAGCTGCAGCGCCTGCTCATTGGTCACCACGCGATAGCCCGCCCCGACGATCCCCACGACGCGGTGGCTTGCCGTGTCAATCAGCGCCCGCTTGCCGGATACGGCGATCTTCGTGCGTTCCAGGCCCGTGCGGGCTTCCGCGAAGAGCGGGGCCTCGGCGACGGGGAACATCAGCCCTTTCAAGTTCCGGATCCGTGGCATGACAGGTCTCCTGGCGCGTGGTCGTCGCGGGTGGTTCCTGGGGCAGGTCAGCGCGACGCCGCCGACAACGGGCCCACGCTGCCGCCCTTGCGCGACTGCGGCTGCCACCATCGTCGGGCGCCGGCCCGACTGACTCAACCGGGAAAACCCTGGGTGACAGAAGCTGTCACCGCGCGGGCGACGGGGGGTGTTACAACGTCCTTTTGCTGCGTACACTGATTGATCGCCGGGCGATTCGCGGGATGGTTGCGCACGGTACAAACGCGACCCTGCGACGCCTGTCGGGAGAGACCTGATGATACGCCATGTCGCAGCGCTGGGCGTACTGTTGCTATCGACATCCTGCGGAGTCGTCGGAGCTCCGCAGGATTCCGGCTCGAGCGCGCAGCGTCCGATGATCACGGAGCAGCTCCGCGCAAGTTGCTATTGGGCTAACGACATCGCCCTTCGTAACGCCCTTGATCTCGCCGTGCTCGACCGCGACGCCGGGTTTACCGCCCAGGAGGCGATCTACGAATTCGTAGATACTTGCGTGGACGTTTGTTCGGCATCGGGGGAGGACGCCTTGTTTTGTCAGGTGAACTGCAGCAACTGTGGCGCGGCTCTAGTCGCCGAGGTGTGGGGTCGTTGATGACGTTCCTGCGCGCAGGTCAAACTGACTGCGCGGAACGATTCCAACGGCCGCCTCAAGGCTGTCTTGGGTCGCGAGGATGGCTGTCCCGCTATCAGTCCGCGATCAGCCGCTGAAGCGCCGCAACGTCGAGTAGATCACTGTCCCCGTCGGCGTCAATGTCGGCGCAGCCGCAGCCCGTGGGCAGGGTGTTGCCGGGGCCGGCGAGACAGTCATGGAAGTCGGGGTAGTCCAGGATGTCGGTGTTGCCGTTGCCGTTACAATCGCCGAGGGCGTCGGACTCGACGATAAGCGTGACGGCGTTCTCGCCGTAGTGCACGCTCAGCACGCGGCCGTCCCCAAGTGGTGTGCTGGTCACCTGTTCGAACTCGCCGGAGCGCGAGCCGAAGCTGAGGACGGCGAATAACGTGCCGGGTTGCGGCTGGTATCCGTCCGTGAAGGCGATCTCCAGCGTTCCCGCGAGCGCGGCGTGGCCCGACACGGCGAGCTGCGCGTACCCGCTGCCGAGCGTGGCGTTGGCGATGGAAACGCCCAGCGTCGCCGGGCCTGCCATGGTGAGCGTCTGAGCCGTGAGCGATCCACCGCTCCAGCGCAGCTCGCCGATCCCCCCTTCGGGGCTGCCGATGAACACGTCGCCCGCCGAGAGCGTTCCGCCGGTTTGTTCGTAGAACCCGGTCATGCCCGCGGTGACGCCGAGCTTGAGTTTCGGTGTCGTCACGGTCCCGCTGTAGAGGTGGAACGCGCCGTCGCGTGCGAATCCTCCGACCATCGACGCATCGAGCACTGCATCCGGCGGATTGCCGGTTTGATCGAGAATCGTGATCGTCCCGCCGTCCACGACGACGTCGTTGGCGGCGAGCTTGCCGGTGCTGAGCGTGCCCGAGCCCCTCACGCTCAGGTTGCCTGATCCGCCCGCCGCCGAACCGAGGAGCACCGCGCCCGACGTGACGCTGCCGCCGTCGACGTCGATGGTGCCGCTGCCGGAGCCGCCGTTCAGCGTGCCGTCGTTGCCTGCGGCCAGCACGCCCGGGGTGCTGATCATGCCGGAGGCAACGGCGAGCATGCCGTTGTTGCGGAAGTTGGGGGCGGATATTTGGCCGCCTTCGACGAGCAGCTCTCCGCCGTCGATGTAGGCGTCGTGCGACAGGTTTAGCGTCTCGGAGGGTCCGAGCGTAACGGTGGAGCCCGGCGGGATGCCCATCGGTCCATTGATGGTGCCGCTGCCGACGAGGGTCTGTCCCGGGGCCAGTGCGAATCCTACGCCGTCGAAGTTGAGCCCGCCGGTCACGCCGGTGACGTCGAGCGTCGTGCCCGCCCCCAGCGAGATGATCGGGCTGGAGGCGAACGAGGCGTCGCCGGAAAGCGTCAGCGTGCCCTCGAGGACGGTGGTCGGACCCGTGTAGGTGTTGGTGCTCTCCAGGATGAGCGTGCCAGTCGATGTCTTGACGAGGCCGGCGGTGCCGTTGACCTCGCTGACGTTTCGAAGCGTTCCGCTGCGGAGGTTGAGGTTGATCACCGAGCCCTCGCCGATGCTGCCGCCGGTCATGTCCAGCGTGCCGCCGTCGAGGGTCACGGTCATGCCGGGGCCGATGTTCTCGCCGATCGTGACGGTGCCGCCGGTGATGTTGATGGCGGCGGTGGCGCCCGGCGTGGTGTCTACGCCGAGTGCGTTGTTCCAGATGGAGCCGGCGCCGCTGATGTTGAGGGTGGAGACGCAGCCCGGTGCCGTGCCGAACTGGGCGAAGAGATTCTCAAGGCGCCCGCCGTTCATGATGCTGAGCGTCCCGTTTCCGCTGCCCCAGAAGAGGCCACCCTGAAAGAACGTGCCGGTGATCGTCCAGCGGGCACTGGCGCCGTCCAGCGTGACGACTGCTACGCTGCCCACGGCCTCGGCGATCAATCCCTCGTTGCTGGAGACGATGCCACCGGAGTTGAAAATCAGAGTGCCCGCATCCGCGTCGACCTTGCCGCTGATGGTGGTCGTGCGCGAGAGGCTCACGGAGCCGGTGCCGATCTTGTTGAGGCCGGCGTTGCTGAACAGCCGCACCTGGATGCTGGCCGCCACGCCCGCGGACGCGTGCACGACCCCCGAGCCGAGCGTCAGCGTGGCCGTGTCGACCGCCGGAAAGGTGAACGGATTGGCGAGTCGGTAGTTGTCGCCGAAGCTCACAAGGACAGCGTTCTCGCCGGTGCTGAGCCGGATGATCGTGTCGCCGTTGGGGAACCCGGCCGGAAAGAGGGCCGAGGTGCCGGAGTGCGGTTCGAGGTTGCCCGACCAATTCACGGCGTTGGACCATTGGGCGTCGCCGGAGCTGTTGTCCCAGTCATTGCCCATGGCGGGGAGGGTCATCGACACCGCGACGAGGCATCCGATGGCCACGATTCGGGAGCGGCAGAGCGGGCCCGGGCCTTTGGCAGCATGAAGAAACACCATGGCAATCTCCCTTGTTCGGAAGTTCTGCAACGGAAAGCGGAACCGGCCGGAACGGGACATCAAATTCGGGATTCCGTCCGAGATGGTCGGTCGCGTGGATCGGCCTCGGTTCACGGTCCCGTGACGGCGCGCTGGAACCGGGCGAAGTCGCTCAGCGATACATCGCCGTTTCCTTCGTAGTCGAAACACTCACACCCGTTCGCTGTTTGAACGCCCGGACCGCTCATGCAGCCGTTGATGGTCCCGAAGTCTGCGATGGTGACCTGGCCGTCGTCGTTGCAGTCTCCGGGGCAGCCGGTGACGTTGACGGTTGCGGTGCTGCTCACGACGGTGCCGCAGCCGTTGTACACGACGCAGTCATATGCCCCCGCGTCCTCGGTGCGGGGGTAGGCGATCGTCAGCGTTGCCGTATCCGAGCCGGAGATCGTTGAACCGAAGCCGGTCGGGCCGTCGCTGAGCAGTTCGTCATCCTTGAACCACGCGAAGCTCAGGTAGTCGTAGTCCGGGCCGGGCTGAACCCGGAGCGTGACGGTCGAGTTGCAACTGACCGTCTGCGGAGTCGGGTTGGTGGCGATCCATGGCATGCCGGTGGGGGAGAAGCGAACCCAGCCGAACCCCGGCGAAGGCGCTTCACGGCCAATGCTGAAGCCGAGACCGACCTGCACCTCGCCGCGATAGGCGCCCAGCGCCTGGACGACCTGATCCGTTCCGCCTTCCATGTCGCTCCAGCCTTCGGTGTCGTGCCATCGCGCCACGCGGCTCGCGGGTACGCCGCCCGCGGTCGTGAACCCTCCGCCGGCGTAGAGGTATTCGCCATCCGACTTGAGCGAAGTGACGGTTCCGTCAACGCCGGACGGACCCATGGCGCTGTAGAGCAGTCCGTTGTACCGCGTGATGTTGCCGGTGAAGCTCCCGCCGACGACCAGTTGTCCGTTGTGGACCTCCAGTGCATAGACCGTCCCGCTGAACACGCCACCGGTGCTCGACCAAGACGTGCCGTTCCATCGGGCGAGACCGCCCGTGTTGATGCCCCCGGCGATGGTGAAGTCTCCGCCGGCGTAAAGGAACCCGTCGAATTCCTTCAGGGCGTAGACCGGGCCATTCACGCCGGTGGTCAGGCTGACCCACGCGCTGCCGTCGTAGCGGGCGACGTGACTGAGGCCCGTCGCCCCCGAGGCGGTGAACAGGCCGCCGGCGTAAATGGCGTTGTTGAATCTTTCAATCGCCTGGACCGAGTTGTTAAACCCCGCGCCGAGGGCGGACCAGGATGGCGCAAACACGGCGGGCTCGCCCCAGATCGCGATGCGGCTGGCCGCCATAACGCCGGCGGCCGTGAAATCTCCGCCAACGACCAGCCAGTTGGTGCCGACTGATGTGAACCCCTTGAGGGCCCGCACCGGACCGTTGACCCCGCCGCCCAGCGGCGAGAGCGTCGCCCCGTTCCACGCGATCAGGTTGGTCGTGGGGGTGGAGTTCGTCGTCGAGTGGATGAAGGTTCCGCCGGCCACCACCCTTGCGCCGAGATTGGCAAAGGCCGCGACCTGCGGGCCGGGCACTTCCAGGTCGCTCCACGTGCTGGTGTTCCACTGGACGATGTTCTGAAAGGGCGCTCCCCCGGCGGCCGTGAAGCTGCCGCCCACGATGAGCTGCCCGTTGAACACGTTCAGGGTGAAGAGCGAGGATCCGTCGAGCCCTCCCCCGACGGTGATCCAGCTCGTGCCGTTCCAGGCGCGGAGCATCCCATCAAAGTTTCCCGCCGCCACGAGCAGGCCGTTGAATGGCTGGAGTGCGAACACGCCCTCGCCGACAACGCCGTCTATTCCGTTGCCGAAGGAGGCCCAGGTGTTCGACGGGGTCCAGCGCGCCACCCGGTACTGGGTGGTCCCGCCGGCGGAAATGAACGTGCCCGCGACAACCAGATCGCCATTGAAGGAATGCAGCGCGAGCACCGAGTTGGTGGTGCTCGTGCCCAGCGCGCTGTAGGTGCCGCCGGAGAACTTGACGATGTGGCTGACATCGAGTGTGCCGGCGGTCTGGAAGAGGCCGCCGATGTAGAGTGCGCCGTCATGCACTCTCAGGGCGCGGACGAAGCTGGCCGCGGGCGTGCCCACGCCCGTGCCCGGAGCGCCGAGCGTGCTCCAGAAGGAGCCGTTCCATCGCGCGACATTGGTCGAGGGCACTCCACCGGCGTGGCTGAACGCGCCGCCGGCGATGAGGTCGCTGCCGAACACCGCCAAGGCGCGTCCCTCGGCGTAGTTGCCGCCCGGGCCGGTCAAGCCGGTGCCGAGCGGGCGCCAGGTCGTGCCGTCGTAGCGGGCGATGTTGTTGGCGTACACGCCGTCGGCCGTGCTGAAATCGCCGGTAGCGATCAGGTCGCCCTGGTACACCGCCAGCCCGTAGACCGCTCCGTCGAAGCCCGAGCCGAGGGCACGCCACGATGCGCCGTCCCAGGCCGCGATGTGGTTCGCGGCGACGCCGCCGATGGACTCAAAGAAGCCGCCGACCACGAGCAACGTTGTCCCGCCGGGTTGTGTCCAGATGGCCGAGGCGAGCACGGCACCGTCCGAGCCGGGCTGCTGATCGATGAGTGGTCCGGGCAGCCAGAAATCCCGTTCGCAAGGGCACAGGTCGCCCGCGCCGTCGCCGTCGGCGTCCGCCTGGTCAGGATTCGGGATGAACGGGCAGTTGTCGCACGCATCGCCCACGCCATCCCCGTCGACATCATCCTGAGTCGCGTTCGATACCGTCGGGCAGTTGTCAGTCGCGCAGGTGTTGGCGGCGAATTCCGGGTTTCCAAGACCGTCGTCGTCGCTGTCGGTGCAGTCGTCGCACACGTCGCCGAAGCCGTCGCCGTCGACATCACTTTGTGTGGGGTTGGGGTCGTCGGGGCAGTTGTCGCAACTGTCCGCCCACCCGTCGAGATCGGCGTCGAGATCGTCGTAGGCCACTTCGAAGACGTACGCCGCGCCGGAGTTCCCGCCTGCGTCGTCGTCGCCTCGAGCGGTGACGGCGATCGTGTCACCCGACGTGGCAATGCCTCCGCCGGCGCCGAACTGATCGCCCGCGGCGGCGTCCGAGGCGGTGAGCTTCTGCCGCTGGCTCCAGGCCGCGCCGTCCCACCCGAACACGTAGGTTGATCCGGAGAAGCTGCCGTCGTCGTCATCGCCATCGGCGCCCACGACAACCGTGTTGTCGGCAATGGCCACGGCGATGCCGAAGCGGTCGTCGACGGCCGCGTCGGAGGCGACTACCTTCTGCTGCTGCGTCCAGGTTGTGCCCGAGCGGACGAATACATAGGCGGAGCCCGATTCGCTCCCGCCGTCGTCGTTGCCAAACGCACCGACGACCGCCGAGTCGCCTGAAATGCCGACGGCGCCGCCGAACTGATCGCCCCCGCCGAAGTCCTGCGCATGGAGTTTCTGCTGCTGGCTCCAAGTGGTTCCCGACCTGACGAACGCATAGACACTGCCGATGTCCAGCGCCCCCATGGCGTCGTCGCCCGGAGCGCCGATGAACGCGGTATTGCCGGAGATGGATACCGACAGCCCGAACTGATCGCCCGAGGCGGCATCGGACGCCGTCAGCTTCGCCTGCTGGGTCCAGACACCCGCGGATCGGGTGAATACGTACGCCGAGCCGGAGCTCGCCCCCACGTCATCGTTGAATGCGGCGCCGACCAGCACCGTGTCGCCCGAAATTGCGACCGCCGAGCCGAAGAAGTCCTGGGCCGCTGCGTCTGCGGCCAGAATCTTTCCCTGCGCGGTCCAGTTCGAGCCGGACCGAACGAAGATGTAGGCCGATCCCGCATCCACGGCGACGTCGTCGTCACTCTGCGCACCGACGACGATCGTGTCGCCGGAGATGCCCACGGCGAGGCCGAAGTAGTCGGATGCGCCGGCGTCCGGTGCGGTGAGCTTCGCCTGCTCGACCCAGAGGCCCCCGGAGCGCACGAAGACATAGGCGCTGCCGGCGTCGACGGCCGTGTGGTCATCAAAGGCTGAGCCGACGACGATCGTGTCACCGTCCATGGCGACGCTGCGGCCGAACACATCGCCCGCCGCGGCGTCGGATGCGGCCAGCCGCGCGACTTCATCCACACCCGCCGCGCAACTACAGAGGTCGCCCACGCCATCCCCGTTCACATCGTGCTGGTCCGGGTTGGCGACGGTCGGGCAGTTGTCGCAGAGGAGTCCAACTCCGTCGCCGTCGGGGTCTTCCGTGCCGCAGGCTCCGACGAGGCTCAGTCGCACGGACGTGGGCAGGTACTGGACCTGCCAGACGCCGGGGCCCTGCAGCGGGGGCAGGCTGATCGACGCGAACGAACCGGCAATCGCTCCGGCCGTGAGGATGTCGAAGGTGTCCGTCGGCGAAGGCTGGAAGCCATTCGAAAGGACGACGTACAGCGTCCCGGCCAGCTGCGCATCGCCATCGATGACGAGCTGATCGTACTGCGCGCCGGGCGTGGGGCCGCCGAGCTCGATCACCAGCGCTCCGGACGAATGTTGCGTGTAGCTTTCGCCCAGCGTCAGGACGCCGATCGGGTGTCCCGGTTCGACGTCGCCGCTGTTGGCGACGGCGCCGAGGATGGCTCCGGCGCCCGTCAGCGTCGCGGCGTCGGAGATCGTGACCGTTCCGGCTCCGGTTGCGGATCCGGTGGCATTCGCGACACGGAGCCCGCCCTCCTGCACGAGCGTAGGTCCCGTGTGGTTGCTGCCGGAGCCGAGCACGAGCGTCCCCGTGCCGCGCTTCGTGATCGCGGTCGGCGTTGCATCTTCGAACCTGGCGATAGTCACGTCGAATGCGCCGTCGATGGTCAGCGCATGGCCGTTCCCGTACACCCAGTTCCCTATGGAGAGGTCGCCGGCTGCGGCGGTCCAGGTCTGGTCGGCGGAGAGATCGACGGTGCAGACGATGGACTGCGTGTTCGCGTCGTCGTTGGTGATGCCGCCCTCGCCGACGATGAGGGCCTCGAAGCTGAAGGCGGGGATGATCACGAAGGCCCCGGCGGTGTTGTTGAACGTGATGGACCGCACGTCCTGGGTGCCGTCCACCTCGGGATGCAGCCGGGCTGTTCCTCCGAACACGATGTTCGCAGTCCCGTCGCTTGCCGGCGTGCCGTTGGGGTTCCAGTTGGCGGGCGTGCTCCACTGGTCGCTGTTGTTCGCTCCGCCGTCCCAGGTCTGGGCCTGGGCAGCCCCCGTCCGGAGGAACACAAGAAGTGTCAGGCTGAGAATGACCAACGGGCGAACAATGTCGCGGACGGGCTGCATCGCTTGGCTCCTTGATTTCGCAGGCTCGAATCAGGAAGCGCAAGGGGCCCTGTTGCGACGCCAATATTCTCGGTGGCGATCCGCCGCGGGGCGGGGGTATGATGGCCCTCCGAGCCGCCCCCGGCCGGCTCCCGGGGCCCCCATGGCAGACGTGACGCGCATTCTGCAGGCTATCGAGCGTGGCGATTCCGCCGCCGCCGCCGACCTGCTGCCGCTGGTCTACGACGAGCTTCGTCGGCTCGCCGCCTCGCGCCTCGCCCGGGAACGCCCGGACCACACCCTTCAGCCGACCGCCCTGGTTCACGAGGCCTTCCTGCGCCTGGTCGGCTCGCCGATGGCGAGTTTCCATGGCCGGGGTCACTTTCTCGCCGCCGCGGCCGAGGGCATGCGGCGGATCCTGGTCGACCATGCCCGGCAGCGCAACGCAGTGAAGCGGGGGGGCGGACGCAAGGTGCCGTTCGAGTGGGCGGACGTGGCCGGCGTGGCCGATCTGGTGGCGGAAGAGCGCAGCGAGGAAATCCTGGCGCTCGACGACGCGCTCGTACGCTTGGAAGAGGAGGACGCCCGGGCTGCGCAGGTTGTCCGCCTGCGCTTCTTCGCCGGCTTGAGCATCGACGAGACCGCCGACGCGCTTGGTACGTCCCCGCGCAGTGTGGACCGTGAATGGGTCTATGCCAGAGCTCGTCTGCTGCGCATGCTGTGCAACGAGGGCTGACCGAAGGAACTCCCCATCCGGATCCTGACCATGTCCGATCACGCGCTCGCGAAGCAGTTGTTTCTCGACGCCATCGTCCGGCCACAGGACGACCGCCCGCAGTTTCTGACGGACGCCTGCCGCGGCGACGCCGACCTGCGCGCGATGGTCGAAGGGCTGCTCGCCGCGCACGACTCCGCCGGACGGTTTCTCGGGGGCGATGGCACAGCCCGACCGGCCGCCAGTGTGCCCGGCGTACCGGCCCCCAGCACGCGCATCGGTCGCTACAAGCTGCTCGAGTGCATCGGCGAGGGCGGCTTTGGCGAAGTGTGGATGGCGGAGCAGACCGAGCCGGTGCTTCGCCGGGTGGCGCTCAAGATCATCAAGTCGGGGATGGATACGCGGCAGGTGATTGCCCGGTTCGAGGCCGAGCGGCAGGCGCTGGCCATGATGGACCATCCGAACATTGCCCGCGTGCTCGATGCAGGGGCCACCGACGCCGGACGTCCGTTCTTCGTCATGGAACTGGTCAGCGGCGACCCGGTCACGCGCTATTGCGACCGTGAACAGCTCTCGGTGGGTGAGCGCCTCGAACTCTTCCGCGACATCTGTCGCGCCGTGCAGCACGCTCACCAGAAGGGGATCATCCACCGCGACATC
>CAYRSS010000084.1:0-13201 GCA_964426945.1 uncultured Phycisphaeraceae bacterium | reverse complement strand
CTGCACGATGGTCTGGTCGGCCCTATTCGGAGCCGGGAGCCTGCTCTACGGCCGGGGCACGGCCGCGGCGGTGTTCGCGCTGTTGTTCGTCGGCAGCGCACTCGGCCTGTGGCGGCTGCTCAGCGCCGCCTGGCGCACGAAGGACGCGGCCTGACGCCAGCTGTCCCGAACGGGGATCGAGACCCGGGAGTTCACCATGCTCGCAATGATCGTTCCCCTCGCGGCGCTGCTCTTGTCGACCGCGCCGCCGCCTCATCGTGATCGCGCGATCGTGTTCGCCGAGTCGGGCTTCCCCGCGATGGACGTCCGCGACATCCCCGCCATCGAAGGCGCGCACGAGGTCCGCACCGCCGACGCGCTGGCCGACGCACTGCGTGAAGGAGGCGTTCTTGTCTGGCGACACGGCTCAACCTTCCCCACCGAGTCGTGGCCGGCGCTGAACGCCTTCCTCGAGGCGGGCGGGGCGATGGTCTATCTGGGTGGAGAACCGTTCACGCGGCCGAGCGTGCCGACGCCACACGGCCGCGTCACCCAGCCGCGCACCACCGCGCTGCTGAAGGCACTGCAGCTCAACCAATGCCACCGGATTCCGCTGGACAGCGCAACGCTTGACTGGCGCGCCGCGAATGGCCGGACGGCCCCGCCCGCGCGGACGCTGCCCGACGGCGCATGGGCGGCCATCCTGGAGCCGCGCCTCACGGACTCGCAGGACTACCCCGACGAGGAAGGCTCGCCGGGGCCGCGCGACGCCATCGTGCGGCCGCTGGCGCATCTCACCCAGCCGGGGGACGACGGCTTTCCGTCCGCCTGCGCGGCGCTGGCGATCGATCACCTTGGGGGCAAGTGGGCGGGCGGACGCTGGGTGTTCTGGCTCGCCTCCGAGCCGCCGACCGCGGCGGAACTTGACCACTTGCTCGCCGCCGCGGGGCAACCTGCAGTCGAGCTGCGCATCGACCCCCGATACGCCACCTTTCACGCCGGGGAGCGCCCCGTCGCGACGCTGGGGCTGCACCGCCCGCGTGCAGCGGACCAGCGCGACTACGACACCACCGTGCGGCTGACCGACAGCGCCGGGGGAGCCGTCGCCACACATCGCGTGCGGCTGCGCGCCGGGCAGCGCGGCGAAGCAACGGTGGAACTCGCCGGTGAACTCGCGCCGGGGCTCTACCGACTCGAAGCCGAGGGCGACGGGCTGCCCCCCGCCGCCAACGGGTTCTGGGTCTTTGACGCGAATCTCTTCGCGTCGGGGCCGGCGGTCACCTTCGATGCCCTGCGGATGCGCCGCGGTGACGCTGCCGAGTTCGTCCTGGGCACGACCGTCATGTCGCGCGACACCCATCGCCGCTTTCTGCACGAGCCGAACGTCGCCGCCTGGGACGACACGTTCGGCGAACTCGCGGCGATCGACTTCAACATGGTCCGCACCGGCGTGTGGAGCGGCTGGCGCGAGATTTCGCCCGCGCCGGGCGTCGTGGATGAGGGCTGGATGCGTGCGCTGGAGGCGTACTACCTCACCGCCCGCCGACACGACATCCCCGTGATGTTCACCTTCTTCGCGTTCACGCCGCATGCCTTCGGCGGGGACAACCCCTACTTCGACCCGCGGGCGCTCGACGGCCAGAAGGCCTGGCTCGCGGCCGTCGCGAAGCGCTTCGCCCCGGCGAAACAGATCATCTGGGATCTGATCAACGAGCCCTCGTTTTCCTCGCCGAAGAAGCTCTGGAAGTGTCGCCCGCACGGCGATGTCCACGAGGCCCGCGCGTTTCGCGAATGGCTGACGGCGCGCTATCGCACCGACGACGTCGTGCGGGCGCGGTGGCGTCTGGCCCCCGAGGAGCCCATTGGCCTGCCCACCGACGCCGACTTCGAGGATCGCCACGTCTTCGGCGACGCCCGCCCCTACCGCGCCGCCGACTACATCCGCTTCGCCCAGCACGCCTTCGGCGAGTGGGCGTCGACGATGAGCGGCGCGATCCGGTCGGCCGGGTCGGCCGCGGCCATCACGGTCGGGCAGGACGAAGGCGGCCTGACCCAGCGGCCGTCGCCGCTGCTTCACCATGACCGCGTCGATTTCACCTCCATGCACACCTGGTGGTTCAACGATCACCTGCTGTGGGACACGCTGATGGCCAAGGCCCCGGGGCGGGCGCTGCTGATCAGCGAAACCGGCGTGATGAACCGCGAGCGGCTAGGCGGCGAGGCGATGCGCACGGCGCAGGACGCGGCCGACCTGCTCTCGCGGAAGATCGGCTACGCCTTCGCGGGCGGGGCGGGCGGCGTCATCCAGTGGTGCTACGACGTGAATCCCTACATGGCGTCAGACAACGAAGTGGCCATCGGTCTGCGCCGCGTGGACGGCAGCTACAAGCCGGAGCATCGCGTGATGCGCGAGTTTGCCGCGTTCTTCGCCCGCAACCGCGAGCGGCTGGCCAACGCCGCGCCGGCAGAGAGCCACGTGGTGGTGATCGCGCCGCTGGCCGACGCGTTCACGCCGCGCGACGGAGCGACATCCGCCACGCAGCGGGCGATTCAGTCGCTCTTCGTCGACCTGCGCACGCCGCTTCGCGTCGTGGCCGATGAGCGCATCGCCGAGGACCTCGGCCGGCCGAAGGCGATCATCCTGCCTGCGTGCGCGGGCCTCACCGAGGATTCGTGGCGCGTGCTGATGCGGGCGGTCGAGGATGGCGGCGCGACGCTGGTGTGCGGCGGCTACTTCGAGGCGGACGACGCCGGGCTGCCCGCCCGACGGCTGGGCACGCGGCCGCGGGCGCTGATGCAGGTCGAGCCGATGCCACGGGCGGCGCAGGTGGCTCCCGGCGGCGAATCCACCCTGGGGTCGGCCGCACCCGACCACCGCATCCCGACGCACGCGACGTTCAGCCGCGCCATCACCGAATCCCATTTCGCCGCCGAGGGTGAGGCGGGCATCCGCGCGCTCTCCCTCGGCACCGGGCGCATCATCCATCACGCCCTGCCGGTAGAGTGGGCGGCCGAGCCGGAGGTAACGACGGAGTTTTACCGGTATGCGCTGACGGAGGCTGGCATTGAGCCGGGCGAGATCGTGACTGACCCGACGTGGGCCCGGTCTCCTTCGTTCGGCCCGTGCGCTGGCTTGACCCTCGGAGCCGTCAAGGTCGGGGCGGAGACGCTGCTCATCGCCGTGAACGAGTCCGCAAGCGAGAACTTCGTGTCGCCCGTCAACATGTGGGGTATACGGGTTCCGCCGGGCACGGCGCGCTTGGTCATCCTCCGGCCGCTGACAGCGTGGGACGAACAGTGCACCATCGAGCCCGCGGACGCCTCCCATCCACACGAGATCGGGAAGTTACCCTGAGCCGTGATGAGTACGCCCTGGCGGCCCGCGTCTCAGGGAGCAGGCGCGGGGCCTAGCCCCGCGGACCCCCGGTTTCGGCCAGCCCGATTCCCGCTACACTCTCCGCCGTGAGCACCGGCCGAACGCACATGACGAACGCTCTGGTCATCACCGTCCACGGCGACGGCGTGGCCGTGCTGCCGCGGCACACGATCAGCATCGAGTCCGGCGTCATCACCGCGGTTGCGCCCGCGCCGCCAAAGCCCGCGGCCGGCGACGAGGTGATCGACGCGGCGCAGCACGTCGTCATTCCCGGGCTGATCAACACGCATCACCATCTGTATCAGTCGCTGACGCGGTGCATGCCCGGCTGTCAGAATCTGCCGCTGTTCGAGTGGCTGACGTACCTCTACACCCAGTGGGATCGCGTCGACCATCGGGCCGTGCGGGCAGCCGCGGCCGTGAGCATTGCCGAACTGCTGCTCGGCGGCTGCACGACGACCAGCGACCACTTCTACCTCTTCCCGCCGCAGAGCGACGTGCGCATCGAATCGGTCATCGAGGCCGCGGACGAGTTGGGCATCCGCATTCACGTCTGCCGCGGCTGCATGAGCATGGGGCGGTCGCAGGGTGGGCTGCCGCCGGATTCGCTGTGCGAGGATGAGGGCCGCGTGCTGCGCGACTGCGAGCGGGTGGTCGATGCGTATCACGACGCGTCGCCGCTGGCGATGCGGCGGATCGACCTCGCGCCGTGTTCGCCGTTCAACGTCAGCGAGGGGCTGCTGCGCGACACGGTCACGTTCGCCCGCGATCGCGGCCTGCGCCTGCACACCCACGCGGCCGAAACGGTGGCCGAGCACGACTACTGCATCGCCCGTTTCGGCCGCCGGCCGATCGAGTACCTGGCCGATCTGGGCTGGCTGGGGCGCGATGTGTACCTGGCCCACTGCGTGCGGCTCGACGAGGGCGACATCACCATGCTGGCGGAGACCGGCACGAGCGTGGCCCACTGCCCCGGATCGAATATGCGCCTGGGCAGCGGCGTGCCGCCGGTGGCGCGGATGCTCGAACGCGGCGTGAACGTCGGCATCGGCGTCGACGGCAGCAGCAGCAACGACGGCGGCCAAATGATCGCCGAGGTGCGGCAGGCGCTGCTGCTGCAGCGCGTGGGCGGGCGTGCGGACGCGATGACCGCGGAGACGGCCTTTCGGCTGGCGACCGTGGGCGGGGCGGCGTGCCTGGGTCGCGGCGACCGGCTGGGGCGGATCGAGCCGGGCTACGCGGCGGACATTGCGATGTTCCGGGCGGATGACGTGGCGCTCGCGGGTGCGATTGAGCATGACCCGCTGGGTGCGCTGATGCTCTGCCACGTGCCCCGGGCGGATCGCGTGCTGGTCGGCGGACGAACAGTGGTGCGCGACGGGCGGCTGGTGCAGGCGGACGAGCGAAAGCTGGCAGCGGATTTGAACCAGCTCGTCCGCGAGCGATTTGCGTAGCCCGTCACCGCGACAGTGACTGTGACCGTGACTACTTCAGGTTAACCGCCAGCAGCACCTTCACCTGCTTCGGATCGGCCGCAGCCTCCAGCGCTTCGGCCGCCCGTTCGAGGGGGAAGGTCTTCGACACCATCGCATCCACCTCCACCGCCCGCCGGGCGAGCGCTCCGATCGCCTCGGCAAACGGGCCGCAGCGGCTGCCGATGAGACTCACTTCTTTGATGACCACCGGGGCGAGGTTGATGGCCCCCGCGTCGGCGTAGGTGCTCTTGAGCACGAGCGTACCCCGCGGCCGGACGAGGTTCATGGCGAGTTCGAGCCCCGCGGGCGAGCCCGAGCAGTCGATCACGACGTCCCGATCATGCTTCGGCGCGACTTCCTCCGCCGGGATGCCCTGCACGCCGAGCTTCTCGCACATCAGCAGCTTCGCCGCGCTGCGCCCCACGGCGGTCAGCCGACAGCCGATCGGCTTGAGCACCTGGAGCATCAGCAGCCCCAGCCGCCCCGGCCCGACGACCGTCACGCTCATTCGCGGCTCGATGCGCACCTGCGCCAGCACCTGGTACGCCGCAGCGAGCGGCTCGACGAAGACGGCCTGCTGATCGCTCACGGAATCGGGGATTTCGTGCAGATTCCGCACCGGCACGGCCAGCAGATCCGCAAAGGCGCCGTCGCGCCCGACGATGCCGACGACCGTCCGCTTGCGGCAGTGATTCGACAACCCCGACACGCACATGTCGCACTTGCGGCAGACGCAGTTGATCTCGGCCACGACGCGCTTGCCGACCCACGCGGGCGGACCCTGCTCGACGGTGCCGACGAACTCGTGCCCAGGCACGCCGCGGAAGTTCATATAGCCGCGCACGAGCTGCAGATCGGTGGAGCAGATCCCCGCCAGGCACACCCGGACGAGGCACTCATCTTCCGCCGGGCGCGGCTCGGGGTACTGCGTGTCGAGGACGGGCTTGTCTCGAAGGACGAGGGCGCGCATGTGCGAGGCTCCGGGAAGTCGGCGGGGCGATCAACGCGCCCCGGACGCTCACGCGCCGCGGGTGAAGGCGTGCAGCCGCTGGAGCGAGGCCAGCAGCTTCTCAAACCCCGCCAGCGGCCAGACCGTCGCCGGGTCGCTCTTGGCCTGGGCGGGGTTGTCGTGCACTTCCATGAACAGCGCATCGGCCCCCGCGGACACCGCAGCCGCGGCCAGGGTCGGCATGTATTCGCGCTGTCCGGCGGTCTGCGTGCCGGCGCCGCCGGGGAGTTGGCAACTGTGGGTCGCGTCGAAGACCACCGGCGCGTACGCCTGCATCTTCGGGATGGCCGTCATGTCGTTGACCAGCCGGTTGTAACCGAAGAACGTGCCCCGCTCGGTGAACACGAAGTTGTCGCAGCCGCTCTCATGCAGCTTGGCGGCCACGTTGCTCATCTCCTCTGGCGAGAGGAACTGGCCCTTCTTCACGTTGACACACCGGCCGGTCGCCCCCGCGGCGGCGAGCAGGTCGGTCTGGCGGCAGAGAAACGCCGGGATCTGGAGCACGTCGAGCACTTCGCCCGCGGCGGCCGCCTGTCCGGCCTCGTGGATGTCTGACACCACCGGCACCGCGCACGATCGCTTCACCTCCGCCAGCACACGAAGCCCCTCCTCGAGGCCCGGGCCGCGAAAGCTGTGGATGCTGCTGCGGTTTGCCTTGTCGAAGCTCGCCTTGAAGATGAAGGGCACGCCAACGCGGGCGCAGATGTCGCGGAGCGCGTCTGCCAGGCGCAGGGTATGGTCGCGCGACTCGATCACGCACGGCCCCGCCATCACCGCCAGCGGCTGGCGCGGGCCGATGCGAATCGGGCCTATCCGGGCAACGTCGCAGTGTCGGGCGGGGGTGGTGGCCATGCGCCCGGCGATTATGGGGGGCGATGGCCCCGCGGGGAAGGGCGCGCGGTCAGCGGCGGTCGAACGTCACTTCCGTGACCTCACCGGCACGTACCTCGACCTCGCCGACCATGTAGCGATCGCCCTCGCGCTCTTCCACCTCGACCTGGTATCGCCCCGGTGCGAGTGCAGCCGCGGTGAATCGACCGCCGCTGCCGGTTACGGTGCGGAGGGTGAACGGCGGACGGCCCTCGCCGACGCGAGCGAGCCTCACCCGCGCGTGGGCCACCGGCGAGTCGTCCTTCGCCGCGCGGATGAGCCCCTTGACCGTCCCACCGGGGACCATCACCAGGTCGCGCGACTCCACGTGCCCGGTCTTCAGAGGGAGCATCACCGACCACGACGACGCCCCGTCGCCGCTCACGTGCGTCTCGTGATCCACGGCCAACGTGGTTGCGAATCCGACAGAGTTACCTTCGCGATCGCGCACCAGCGCACCCGTCTGAACCGGCGCGAAGCGGTACTCGCCATGCGCATCAGTCTCCGCCGTCTGGGCAGGGTCGCGGCTCTCCGGCTCACGGCTCAGGATCAACCGCACGCCGGCCATGGGGCGGCCCGCTTCGTCGACGATTCGGCCGGTGATCGCGGGGCCGTCGGGGGCGGCGATGAAGAACGTGCCAAACTCCGCTTCCTTCCCCGCCACGACGACCGCTTCGCCCAGTTTGGGGAAACGGAGCTTCGGCTCGTTCACGTCGATGGTGTACAGCCCAGGGGCCAACGGCGCGGTGACGAACTCGCCGGACTCGCCGGTGGTGGCGTAATCCCTGAAATGGCGGCCGGGCGACTCGTGGTAGATTCGCAGATCGACCTTCGCGCCGCGGCCGGTTACAGGATCCATGATCGAGCCGCGCACCTTGCCGCCGAGCGTCAGCACGAAGTCACGGGTCTCGACGTGCCCGTCTCTCATGGGCACCTGGATGTCCCACCACGAATTGCCGTCGGCCGAGACGTGGGTGGTGTGCTCAACCTGCATGCCGATGTACCGCGCGCTCAGCTTGCCGTCGTCGCCGGTGGTATACGAGCCGCTCTCGAGCGGGTCGAACAGGTAGACGCCGTGCCGGTCGGTCGTGGCCTCCTGCTGACGCCAGCGCGTGGCGAGACCCCCATAGAGGATTACCTTCGCCCCGGCCAGCGGCCGCCCGGACTCATCGCGGATAGTGCCCGTCAGCACCGCGGGGCGCTTCACCGGCTCCGCGTCCGGCGCGACGGGGGTGTCGGCGCTGGCGGGACCGATCCCCGCGGCGAGCGCGATCGCAACCAACGGCAGGTAGAGCGAACGGCAGGCGATAGCCATGACATGCTCCTCGGTCGACGGGCAGGGCAGTGGACGGCCACGGTTCCCCGGACAGCCCGTTAGACGCTCGCCGCGGCGGGAGGTTTCACTCCCCGGCGGATTCATGCTCCACCCCGCAAAAACCGCCCGAACACCGCGATGGGCTGATTGATATCACAGGCTCGGGCCGATATCGACCATCGGCGTTTCGCGGCGCCGCCCGGCTGTGCGGCGGGCGGAACCCGCGGATCGCCGGCGGCAGGATGCCGCCCCCGGCAGCCGGACCTTTCGGGTTTGCACCAGGGTCGGCAGCCGCCCCCGAGAAGGGGACCCGGGAAATGTCAGCCCACGCACGGACGGTGGAGGCCGGTATGCAGACGCAGTCGCTCTGGACCCGCATGGGAACGTGGTTTCGCTCGCCCGCTCGATCCCGTCCCGATCTCGCGACGCCCGCCCTGGTGAACTCCCCCGTCGTGGAGGACCGGGTCGCCGTGTCCACCCGGAAGGATGGCTCCGACGACAACGGCCGACGCGCGGGCGACGACGGTCGGCGACCCTCGACGATGAGCGGCGGGCGCGGCGCTGCGGATGCGGTGATCCTGCCCACGCCGGCGGTTCTGAGCAAGAAGGAACTGACCCTGGAGCGACTTCACGAGGGCTATCAGAAGGTCATCGGCCTCGTTGAGTCGATCCAGACCCACCTCGACAAGCAGGAGCAACGCGGCGAGTCGATGACCCGGGCGATGCAGGCCCTCGCCGACCGGATGGCTCCGGTCAACGAGTCGGCCCGCGAGCAACTCCGCGTGCTGAACGACATGAACGCCCGGATCAGCGAACTGCCTCGCCTCGCCCAGGCCCAGAACGAGGTCATCACGACCATCGGCCTGCACCTGGAGGCCACTTCGCAGACGCAGGAGCGGATATCGGGCACGCTCGACAGCTTCCAACGGGCCGTCACCCACCTCGGCGACGCGACCAACGCCTCCTCGGCGGCCTTCCGCCAGATGCACGCCGACTCCTCGGCCCGGGAGGAGCGCATGGCGCTCGTGCTTCAGGACCAGACCCGCCGCTTCACCTGGATCGCCTCGATGGCGATCACCATCGCGGTCGTTTCGGCCGCTATTAGCGCGGTGGCCCTGCTGCGATAGAATGGGCGGGGAGCGGTAGCCTGCGCCGCGCGGCCGCCGGTGTACCAGCGCGGATCCGCCCGGGTCCGGGCTCACCTGTCTTCCGGCCGCCCGCCGCCTGCGCGCTCCGCAGGAGCTTATCGATGCACGAACTGCTGCCGCCGCAGGAGGCTATCCACAAGCTTCTCGACGCGATGACGCCGCTGAATGCGTCGGACCTGCACCTGAAGGTGCACTATCCCCCCTACTACCGCGTCGGCGGCCACCTGCGCAAGGTAGACATGCCCGCCATTCCCGACACGGAGTACGTCGAGGAGATGCTCCGGACGATCGTGCCGGCCAAGCGCCGCCATGAGTACGACGAGCGCGGAGACCTGGACTTCTCCTTCGCCGGCAACACGGGCGACCGCTACCGCATCAACATCTTCCGCTCCACCGGCGACATGCACTCGGCGATTCGGCGCGTGCAGAGCAAGATCCCCTCGTTTCAGGAACTGCACCTGCCGAAGGTCTACGGCGACGTCGTGCTGAAGAACATGGACGGGCTCGTGCTGGTGTCCGGCGTGACCGGCAGCGGCAAGAGCAGCACGCTCGCGGCGATGCTCGACTATGTGAACGAGCTGCGCGGCATGCACATCATCACGATTGAAGACCCGATCGAGTACACCTTCAACTCGAAGAAGTCGATTATCTCGCAGCGCGAAATCGGCATCGACATTCCCGACTATCACGAGGCGCTGCGGTACGTCGTGCGCCAGGACCCTGACTGCATCTTCATCGGCGAGATGCGCGACCGCGAAACGATGATGGCCGCCATTCAGTCGGCCGAGACGGGCCACCTGGTATTCGGCTCGCTGCACGTGCTCGACGCCCAGCAGACCTTCAAGCGCATTCTCGAGTTCTTCCCCCGTGACGAGCACGCCTTCATCCGGTCCTCGCTGGCCAACTCGCTCAACGCGATCATGTGTCAGCGTCTCGTGCCCGGCATCGAGCCCGGCTCGCGTTACCCGGCGACGGAAGTGCTGCTCAACAACTCGATCGTGTCGGACAAGATCCTCGGCGAGGAGGACGAAGACATGCCCGCGATCATTGACCAGTGCGTCGGCGAGGGCATGCGGTCCTTCACCCTCTCGCTCACTGAACTCGTCGAGTCGGAGAAGATCCACTTCGACACCGCGCTGGAATACGCCCCGAGCCGCGAAGCGCTGACCTCCGCAGTCAAGGGCATCAAGACCGCGGCACAGAGCCTGGTCGGGCGGGTCAAGGGGCGGTGAGGCCGGACGCGAAGCAGGATTGCGACGTGCAAACAGGCATACACATCTTCTGGGACAACTCGAACCTCTACTACTCGGCGCTGAATGCCGTCGCTCCCCATCACGAGCGGTTCGCGGATCCGCGTGCGCTTCGACTTCACATGGATCACCTGGTCGACCTGGTGCGCGTGGGGCGCCCCATCGTACGAGCCGTCGCCGTCGGCAGCCGGCTCGAACGCATCCGCCCCCATTTCGATCGCGTCGGCATCGCGGTGGAAACCTATGAAGTGGGCACTGAGACGGGCCGGGAACAGGGCGTCGATCAGTGTCTTCAGGTGCACATGCTGCGCGCGGCCCTGGACAGTCCTCCGGGAATCGCCGTGCTCCTGACCGGAGACGGCAAAGGCAGCACGGAGGGCGTCGGATTCCTGGCGGATTTCCAGCGCATGCGCCGGAGAGGCTGGAGCGTGGAATTGCTCGCCTGGCGGCGAACGTGCAACGTCGAGCTGCGCGAGTGGGCCGCCAGCGAGGGGACTTTCACCGACCTCGAAGACTACTACAGCGAGATCACATTCCTCGAGAACGAGCGCGTAGCCAAGCCGCTCAAAGTCCGCAACCGGACGGTTGTTCGCCACCCCGCCGCGAGTTCCGGCGTTGCTCCGCCGGGGTGACGCGTCGAGCCGGGCGGGATCGCTTCCGCCCGTCCTGTCAGCCCAGCGCGGTCAGCGCCGACGCGGCTCCGGGCCGGCGGCGACACCCGCGGTGAACTTCACCAGTCGTCCCTGTGCATCCTCGCAGCGGAAGCTGACCTCGTCGGGGGTGAACCCCGGCTCGCCGCGCACGAGCACCTGCTTGCCCGTCTCTTTCTCGACCTCGGCCAGCACCGCCCGCTTCGAGTTGAGGATCTGGAACGCCACGTCGTTGGCGACCGACACCGCGACACGCTGTACGTCGCTGCGATGGGTGGCGAGCTGGATGATGCGCATGACGTCGAGCACGACCGACTCGGGCATCTTGATCAGCCCCGTGCCCTTGCAGTGCTGACAGTCCAGGTAGCTGTTGCGCTTGATTGACGGCCCGCGCCGCTGCCGCGTGATCTCGATGAGGCCGAAGGCGCTCATCCGCAGCACCCGCACGCGCTCCTTGTGCAGCATCAGCGCGTCGCGCAGCGCGTTCTCGACAGCGCGGCGGTTGCGGTCGTAGCGCATGTCGATGAAATCGCACACGATCAGCCCGCCGAGGTCGCGCAGACGTAGCTGGCGGGCGATCTCGTCAGCCGCCTCCAGGTTGATCTTGAGCGCCGTGGTCTCGGGGTCGTCCGGCGTGCGGAACTTGCCGCTGTTGACGTCGATCGCCACCATCGCCTCGGTCTGGTCGATCACGATCGACCCGCCCGACGGCAGCGGCACATGCCGCATGTTGATCTTCTCGATCTCCGCCTCGATGCCGTAACGATGGAACAGCGGCTCCCGATCGGTATACAGCTCGACCGGGCTCGCAACCTTGGGCATGACAATCTGCAGGAACAGCCGCGCCTTCTCCGCGGTGAGGGCATCGTCGGTAATCAGCCGACGGAACTCGTGCGTGTAGATGTCGCGGATCGTGCGCGAGACCAGGTCCGACTCGCGGTAGAGTTCAGCCGGGGCCGGCTCGCGCTTCACACGCTCGGCCACCGTGCGCCACAGCCGTACGAGGTAGTTCAGGTCGCGCTGCAGCTCGCGACGCGTGCGCCCGATCCCTGCGGTGCGCAGGATGAACCCGAACCCCGAAGGCAGGTCAAGCTGGTTGAGGATGTCGCGCATCTTGCGCCGGGCGTCGTCGTCGTCGATCTTTCGCGAGACGCCCAGCTTGTTCATGCCCGGCATCATCACGATGAAGCGGCCGGGGATCGACAGGTAGGTCGAAAGCGTCGGCCCCTTGGTGCCCAGGCCGTCCTTGGTGATCTGGACGATGACCTCCTGGCCGCGCTTGAAACAATCCTGAATGGGCGGGCGGCTGTGTCGCGGAATCTTGCGGCCAACGTCCTCGGCGGGCATGCCGCGCTTGCCGAAGTACTGCGGCTGGACATCGGAAATGTGCAGGAAGCCGTTCTTGGGGCCGCCAAAGTCGATGAACACCGCCTGGATGCTCGATTCGACGTTGGTCACCTTGCCCTTGTAGATGTTGCCCACCTGCGACTGCGTGCCGGCGCGCTCGATGAACAGCTCTTCCAGCTTGCGGTTCTCGAGGACGGCGATGCGGACCTCATCGCCCGCCGAGACGTTGATGAGCATCTCACGCGTGCCGGTCGCGGCGCGCGGCGCCTCGTCTTCGCCTTCGTCGGGCTCCTCCCAGTCCTCCTCGGGGGCGAGGTCGGTCACCTCGTCAAGAACGTCGACGTCGTCCTCGTCGTAGGAGTCATCCGCCGCGGACCAGGTCGGCTCCATCGGCACTTCGGTGTCGTACTCGTCCTCGTAGACCTCCGAGTCGTCCAGTTCGGCCAGCCGGCCGGCGGGCTTGCCGCCGACGGGGGCCTCCCCACGGCCGCGACCGCGACCGCGACGACGACGGCGGCGCGAACCGCGATCCTCGGCATCGCGGGGCTCGGCGGTCTTGGCGCCATTGTTAGAGGTCTTGCCCGCCGCGGGTGCCGGTGCGGGGGCCGCGGCCTTCGCGGGCTGCTCAGCGGGGCGAGCTGCGCCGTCACCGCCGCGACCTCGACCCCGACCGCGTCGACCGCGACGTCGACCGCGCCGCTCGCCGTCGACGGCCGCGCCGGGGGCGTCGTCGGCGATCTCCGCACCGCCCTTTGCGGCCGGGCGGCCAGCGGGGGCCTCGC
>CAYRSS010000083.1:0-13317 GCA_964426945.1 uncultured Phycisphaeraceae bacterium | reverse complement strand
GACGGCGACTCGGCCCTCTTCTTCGGCCTCTCGGGCACCGGCAAGACCACGCTCTCCGCCGACCCGGAGCGCCATCTCATCGGCGACGACGAGCACGGCTGGAGCGATCACGGTATCTTCAACATCGAAGGCGGCTGCTACGCCAAGTGCATCAACCTGTCGGAAGAGTACGAGCCCCAGATCTACCGGGCGATCCGTTTCGGGGCCGTGCTCGAAAACGTCGCGATGGCCGACGGCTGCCGGACGATCGACTTTTCGTCGAGCAGGCTGACGGAGAACACCCGCGCCGCCTACCCGCTCGACTACATCGCCAACGCCGTCATGCCGAGCGTTGGGCCGCATCCGCGCAACATCGTTTTCCTGACGTGCGACGCATCCGGCGTGCTGCCGCCGATTTCGCGGCTGACCCCGGACCAGGCGATGTACCACTTCCTATCCGGCTACACCGCCAAAGTCGCCGGCACGGAGGCGGGGGTCACTGAGCCCCAGGCCACGTTCAGTACCTGCTTCGGCGCGCCGTTTCTGCCGCTCCCGCCCACGGTCTATGCCGACATGCTGGGCACGTTGCTGGCCAAGCATCGCGTCCGCTGCTGGCTGGTAAACACCGGCTGGAGCGGGGGGCCTTATGGCGTGGGCAAGCGCATCAACCTTCGCTACACGCGCGCCATGGTGAAGGCCGCGCTGGGCGGCAAGCTCGACGACGTGGCCACCGCGGTGGACCCGACGTTCGGCGTCGCCGTGCCGCAGCACTGCCCCGACGTGCCGCCCGAGGTGCTCACGCCCCGCAGCACATGGGACGACCCGGCCGCATTTGATGCCAAGGCGAGGGATCTGGCCGGTCTGTTCATCAGCAACTTCAAGAAGTTCGAAACCGCTCCGGCCGCCGTCCGCGCCGCGGGCCCGGTCATCCGCTGAGTCGCCGACCTGCCCGCCGGCAAAAAAAACGCGAGCCGGAGGGATGACCCCTCCGGCTCGCGGCGCTGCTCGCCCGGCGTTTGTTTGGCGTATCCGCTCAATCTCCCACAATCACGCGCGAAGCGATCGACTTGAGCTGCTCGATCGCGTCGATGCAGTCGTCCAGCGCCTGCTTCTTGGCCAGCGTCTCCAGCTCCGCGGCGCGCTCCGTCAGCACCGGATAGCCATAACCCCCGCCGCTGCCCTTGAGCTGGTGAGCGGCCACGCGGAGGCGCTCGAAGTCGCTCTGCCGCAGGGCATCTTCCATCTCGCCGAGCCGCGCCCCGAGCCCGTCGAGGAACTCGAGCACGATGTCGGCGAACCCGGGATCCTCCCGCACGAGTTCGGAAGGAATCGGATCGTCCGGCGGCAGATTATCGTCGACCATCGGTGACACTCCCCGGGGCCGCCGCAATGCGCAGGCGGGATCCCCCGGTGTTCATCGACCGCCGATGCGGGGCGGTTTGGCACCGGCCCGGTGGTTCCGATAACAGATTCAGGAGAGGAAGGTCTTGCTGCGGCGTCCGCTGAGGTACGACTCCATCACACAGTGGCTCAGCTCGCCGCTGGTCGTGTAGAACGCCACGCCACGCGTCAGCTTCGTGAGGTGATCCACGAAGGACAGCCAGTCCATGTAGCCGTAGTCGTCGATGAGGGCGAAGGTCGAGAAACGCACGCCGCGCCGCGACATGTGCAGCGCCTCGGTCAGTGTGGCCATCGCCGTGGCCTCTTCCGGCGGATAGAGAAGGTGCACCTCGCCCCCTTCAACGTGGGCCGTCGGCTCGCCATCGGTGATGATGAAGAGTTGCTTGTTTCGGCCTCCCCGTCGCGACAGGATGCGACCCGCCATCAGCAGCCCCATGTGCAGGTTCGTGAAGTGCTGGGGTCCCTCGTCGAGGCGGGCGATCGGCAGGCGGATGCGGATCTGCGGATCAAACATCGACACGCGCTTCGGCAGGGCCAACGGCAGGCGATGCTCAGGAATGACCTCCGCCCCCGAGTGGAAACCGACCACATCCACCGTGTCGAGCGGGTAGCGCTGCCGGATCAGCGCGTGCATCGCCATCGCGCAGCGCTTGGCGGAGGGAAACCGATCCCACCGGCCCATCGACCCCGACATGTCCAGCAGAATGACCGTGCTGCAGGTGGCCTTCGACTCGGTCAGGCAAACCTCGAAGTCCTGTTCCTGGAGGCGGATCGGGACGCCGGCGCCGCCGCGGGCCACGGCGTTGCGCAGCGTGGCGGCCAGGTCGACGAAACTGGCCGGATCACCGAACTGGTAAGGCCGAAGCCCTTCGGTGCGCTCGCCGCCGGCGCCGAATTCCTGCGACTCGTGGCCCTCGGGCGAGTCCGCCTGCAGGCCGCGGAAAACCTCCATCATCGCCTTGCGCTGCAGGCTCTGCACGGACCGTGCGGTCAGTCGGAACTTCACGCCGACGCGCTCCAGCAGCCCCTCTTCGATCCACTGCTCAATAATCCGCCGCTGCTCGGGATCTTCCTCGGCCGCGCGCAGCGCTTCCATCGCCCGCTCGCCGTAGGTCATCACATATTCCATGAACGACTCGAACTGGCGCAGCGCGTCCTGCGTCGGGAACTGCGAGCCGTCGAATTCCTGGTAGACGTGACGGGCCATGACGTGCGTTGCCGGCTGGCGGCACCCTCCCCGCGCGAGGTGAACTATCGTTTGAACACGGTCTTGCCGCGGTAGGTGTACTTGCTGAGCCGGTTGCTCACGTGCAGCCCCTCCAGCAGAAACTCCGCCGCGGCGACCAAGTCGGCAGCTTCCTCGAAGGGGCGGTCCACCTGGACGCAGAACTTCGCCGCGGCCTTCTTCAGCGCCGGCAGGCGGTCGATCGCCGCGGCCAGGTCAACCGTCGAAAGATCGTCCCCGAATTCCACCGTCGTGCGGTTGTGGCTGAACAGTTCGATGACGGGCTCCAGATCGGCCACGCCGGCGTACTGCTCGAACACGATTTTGACTGCCTCCCCCAGCATGGCGGAGATCAGTTTGGTTTCCGTCTGATCGTCCTCGGCGAGCATGATCTCGATCTTGCCGCGGCAGCTTGCCACCATGTGCTGCAGGTCGGTCACGCGGGGTACGATGCGCTGCTCATCGTGCAGCACGGCGCGCCGCTCGGCGTTGGACACCAGCGTCTCTGCACTGGTGATCGACGCCCGGACCGAGACACCCGACTGCTGATTGACGTGCGGGCTGCTGCGCGCCACCCGGGCGAAGTTCTCGATGACCTCCAGGATGTAGGACGGCACGTCGATCGTCCGGGCGTCACCATTACGGGCAAGCCAGGCGTTGTCGCGTGTGATCCGGATGGCATCCGAGACGTTCAGCGGATAGTGCGTGCGCACGACGGAACCGATGCGGTCCTTCAGCGGCGTGACGATCCGTCCGCGATTCGTGTAGTCCTCCGGATTGGCCGTGAATGCGGCGCAGATGTCCAGCGGCAGCCGGACGGGGAAGCCGCGGATCTGGACGTCACGCTCCTCCAGCACGTTGAACAGCCCCACCTGGATGCGCGGCGCGAGGTCGGGCAACTCGTTGATGGCGAAGATGCCGCGGTTCGTGCGTGGGATGAGACCGTAGTGAATGACCCCTTCGTCGGTCAGGTGCCGCCCCTCGGCGTGCTTGACCAGGTCGATCTCGCCGATCAGGTCGGCGATGGTAACGTCTGGCGTGGCCAGCTTCTCGTGATACCGCTCGTCGCGATGGAGCCAGCGGAGCTCCATCGCGTCGCCGTGCTGAGCGGCGAGCCGACGGTTGGGGCCAAGCTTCGGATCGAGCGGATCGTCGGGCAGGTCGGAGCCCGCGGGCGTTGGCGTGTATTCGTCCAGCAGCGCCGGCAGGGCGCGAAGGATCCGCGTCTTGGCCTGGCCACGCAGACCCAGCAGAAGCATGTCGTGGAGGCTCAGGATCGCGTTGAAGACCTGGGGCAGCACCGTGTCTTCATAGCCGACAATGCCCGGGAAAACGGGCTTGCGGTCGCGCAGGCACGCCAGCAGGTTGTCGCGCATCTCCTGCTTGACCGACCGGCTGCGGTAGCCGGTTTCACGCAGCGCGCCAACGGTTTTGGGCTTGCCTGCAAGGCTCATGCGGGTGCTTCTCGGTTGCCAAGCGGATACTAGCGCGACCGCGCAGGAGCGTCAACGCGGTATTCCGCGGGCCTACCCTCGCCCGAGAAGCTTCAGGAACCCCTCTTCGTCGAGCACCTCGACCCCCAGTTCCCGGGCCTTGGCCAGCTTGGACCCGGCCGACTCGCCGGCTACGAGGTAGTCGGTCTTCTTGCTGACGCTGCCCGACGGTTTGCCCCCGAACTCCTTGATCAGATCCTCGATCGCCTTGCGTCCGAACCGCTCAAGGGTTCCGGTAACGACCACCGTTTTCCCGGCGATTGGTGAGTCCGCCACGACCTTGCGACGCGGCTGCTCCATGTTCACCCCGGCCGCCCTGAGGGCATCGATCGTCTCGCGCCCCGCCGCACTGGCAAAGAAATGATGCACGCTGTGGGCCAGTTCAGGGCCGACCCCGTCGATCTCCTCCAGCCGTGCCTCGTCCGCGGCCATCAGTTCGTCGATCGAACCGAACTCCTCGGCCAGGAGCTGCGCCGTGGACGCGCCCACGTGGCGAATGTTGAGCGCGGCCAGGACACGGGACAGCGGCTGGGATTTGCTCTTCTCGATGCCCGCAACGAGCTTCTCGGTGCGCGTCTCGCCGAAGGCCGCCGTGACCTTCTTGATGGCACCGTCCTTGCTCTTGCGCTCATGTTCGATCGTGATGGCCGCGACCTCTTCGCGCCGGGCGGGCAGGCCGTAGATGTCCGCAAAGCCGTGGACGAATCCCCCGTCGACGAGCTTCTCGATCATCACCTCGCCCAGGCTCTCGATGTCCATCTGATCCCGCCCGCAGAAGTGCCGCAGGCGCTCCTTGAGCTGGGCATCGCAGGCCGGGTTGATGCAGCGCAGGTAGACGCCGCCCTCGTCCTGCTCAACGTCGCCGCTGCAGACCGGGCATCGCGTAGGCCGCTCGATCGGCTTTGCCCCGCGCGGTCGCTTATCCGCTACCACGGAAACGACCTGCGGGATGATCTCGCCGGCCTTCTCCACGACGACCGTGTCGCCGATCATGACCCCCAGCCGCTCCACCTGGTCGAAGTTGTGCAGCGACGCGTGGCGGACCGTGGTTCCCGACAGCAGCACCGGCCGCATGATCGCCCGGGGCGTGATCGTGCCCAGCTTACCGACCTGAAAATCCACCGCCTCCAGAACCGTTTCGGCCTGTTCCGCGGCGAACTTGTAGGCTATGCACCAACGCGGATACCGGCTGGTCGTACCCAGCCGATCGCGCTGTGAGAACGAATCGACCTTGATCACCAACCCGTCCGTCTCGTACGGCAGGCCCCGCCGCTCTCGATCCCAGGAATCGAGCCGGTCGATCACCTCGTCGATTGACCCGGCGGTGAAGCGGTGCGGATTGGTGGGAATGCCCCAGCCGTCGAACCTGTCGAACAGCTCACTCGCCGATCGTATGCTCATCGGCTCCAGCCGTCCGACGCCGTGGGCCACAAACATCAGCCCGCGCCCAGCGAGGTTCCGCGGATCAAGCTGTTTGAGCGTGCCCGCCGTCGCGTTGCGCGGATTGGCGAAGGTCGCCTCGCCGGCCTCCTCGCGCTGGCGGTTGAACCTGCGGAAGTCCTCGGTCGGCCAGTATATCTCGCCCCGCACCTCGACGACGATCGGCACATCCTGCCCCGTGAGCCGGAGCGGTACGGAGCGAAGCGTTCGGGCGTTATGCGTGATGTCGTCGCCGGTTGCACCGTCCCCTCGCGTGGCGGCGAGCGAGAGCCCGCCGCTCTCGTACGTCAGCGACACAGCGACACCATCAACCTTCGGGTCCACGACGTAGCGCCATGCCTCCGACTCCAGCAACCGGGCGATACGGCCGTCAAACTCGCGCAGCTCCTGCGGGCTGTAGGTGTTGTCGATCGACAGCATCGGCACGGCGTGACGCACCTGGCGAAACCCCGCAATGGGGCCGCCGGCGACGCGCTGTGTAGGCGAATCGGGGGTGACAAGCTCGGGATGCCGGGCCTCGAGCGCCTTGAGCTCGTCGAACAGCCGATCGTATTCCCGATCAGAAACGACCGGCTGCGCGAGCGCGTAGTAGGCGTGATCGTGACGGCGGATCTCCTCGCGGAGCTTCTCGATCTGCTTGGCGGCGGACTGGCTCATGCGCGGCATTATCGCGGCGGGCGCAGTGACCGCCAAGCGGTGCCCACTCGGGGCAAGCCGCCGCCGACCCGGAAGAGATCCCGCAGGCGCCGAGCGTCCTCAGCGTCCTACGGGCATTCGATCTGCGAGCAGCTCGAGCCGTCGCCCTGGTACGAGCCGCTCGCGGTGAAGCGCGGATCGGGGCACACGCCGAGGCGACAGCCGCTGCCGTTCTGCCAGTCGGGCAGCGGTGAACACAGGCCGATCTCGGCCGCGATGAACCCGCGGTCGCCGGCATTGATGAACCCGTTGCCGTCCACGTCGAGCAGGCAGACCAGGTCGGCATCCGTCTCGCCGATGGCTGCCGAGACGAAACCGCGGTCTGCGGCGTTGACGAAGCCGTTGCCGTCCATGTCGCCGTAGCAGCCCGTGAACGTCGCCGGCAAGAGCAGCGTCACGTTGCACACGTACCGCATCGTGTCGCACTGCGACTCCGTCATCGCGTCGACACAGCCCCCGGCCACGCAGCACGCGCCGGTCCCGCAGGTCGAATCGGGAGTGTGTGTACACGTGCCCTCGACGCAGGTATCGATCGTGCACGGGTCATCGTCGCTGCAGTCGATCGCCTGGCTTGTGCAGAGCCCGTCAGCACAGAAGTCCTGCGTACACGGGTTGCCGTCGTCGCACATGATCATCTCGAACTGGCAGGCGCCGTCGACGCAGCTGTCCTGCGTGCACGAATCCTCGTCGTCGCACATCACCGGCACATAATGGCACGCTCCGCCCATGCAGCCGTTGGTCGTGCAGGGATCCATGTCGTCGCAGACGACCGGCTCAAACACGCAAGCGCCCGCCACGCAGGAATCCGTCGTGCAGTCGTCACCGTCTGAGCAGGGCATCGGCTCATTCGTGCAGCCTTCCGCGCCGCAGGTGTCAACGGTGCAGGCGTCGCCGTCGTCACAGGAAACCTGTGTCTGGACGCACTGGCCGCCTGTGCACAAACCGGTTGTGCACGGATCCCCGTCGTCGCAGTCGACGGGCTCGAACACGCATTCGCCCGCCGCGCAGCTGTCGAGCGTACAGGGATCGCCGTCGGTGCAGACACGCGGGAGGTTCACGCAGCTTCCGGCGCTGCAGCTGTCGACCGTGCAGCCGTCACCGTCATCACAGTTCAGCGGCGTGAATGTGCAGGTCGTCCCCGTGCAGACGTCCGCCGTGCATGGGTTGCCGTCGAAGCACGCCCCCTGCTCGCCGGCGCAGTTGTCCGGCACGCCGTTGCGATTGCAGTCGTTCTGGCAGTTCGCCGTGCAGAAGTACTCCCGCGGCGGCGTGGTTACGCTGCCCACGGCGATCTCGCAGACGTCCGGTACGCTGTTGGCGTTACAGTCGGTCGCTGCTCCCGCGAAGATCTCGCAGATGTCGCGCAGGCCGTTCATGTTGCAATCCGCGGTCGACTCGCACTCGTCGGGAACGTCGTTGCCGTTGCAGTCGTTGCCCAGCAACTGGCACGAGTCCGGAATCCCGTCTGCGTTGCAGTCCGGGTTGCAGAACTGCGGGCAGAAGTAGACGCCCGGCGGCGTGGTCACGCTGCCGGTCCGGATCTCGCACTCGTCGGGGATGCCGTTGCGGTTGCAGTCCGCGCTGTCCTCCGCATAGATGTCGCATGCATCGCCGATGTTGTTCTGGTTGCAGTCGAACTGCGGTTCGCAGATGTCGGCGAACAGGTTGTTATCGCAATCCTCCAGCAGCCCGGCACCGATCTCGCACAGATCGCGCACGCCGCTGCCGTCGCAGTCCTCATTCGGCTGGCAGACGTCGGGCACATTGTCGCTGTTGCAGTCTGGCTCGCCACCGGTCGCCTCGCAGGCGTCGTGGATTCCGTTCAGGTTGCAGTCCGGCCCGCATGAGCCGCAGCGCAGCGCCTCAACGTTCAGAACGCACCGCTCGTCCCACAGCTCCTGGCAGCAGAATGGATCGTCGGCACAGACGCACGCCTCCACGACGGGATCGCTGCAGCCGGGGCCGTCGCCGACCACGCAGCAATCGCTCTCGGGAAGTTCGCACTCGTCGATCACACCGTTGCCGTCGCAGTCGAGATCGGCATCGATGGCGATCTGACACTCGTCGAGTGTTCCATTGCCGTCGCAGTCGACGTCACAAACCGCGCAACCAAGGCTCACGACCTGCCGCGTGCAGTGCGCATCCCACTCGACCAGGCAGCAGTACGGATCGACATCGCAGACGCAATCGGCGATTCGCGGGCTGCTGCACGACGTGCCGTGGCCCGTCTCGCAGCAGTTGCCCGTGAACAGGTCGCACTCGTCGGGGATGCCGTCGCCGTTGCAGTCGTCGCTGCGGCCATCGGCGATGTCGCACGAATCGAGGATTCCGTTGTCGTTGCAGTCGTCGTCACAGATGCTGCAGTCGTCGCACTCGCGGAGGATCGTGTCCGGACAGCCGACCGCGTCCGGCAGCTGGCAGCACGCCTCGTAGTCGACACGCTCGCACTCGTCGGGCAGGCCGTTGGCGTTGCAGTCGCCGCTGCCCGACAGCCGCACGATCATGTGCACCTGCCCGGTATACGGCGCCTGGGTCGAAACGATCCACGGCTCGAAACCCAGGAACCCGGGCGGCCCCGTGAAGAAGACGTGGTACAGCTCGTGGCTGAGGTTCTGACAGCTGGCGAGCGGCACATGCTCAAGCAAGTTGCCGGTCGGGCAGACCTGCGACAGCTCGCGCGGCTCGTGCTCGTCAATCGCGATGCACAGCGGCAGCCAGCCGTACGCGTAATCCGTGCGGTTCTCGGCCAGGGCGATCAGGCCCCCGCCGAGCTGGTTCACGAAGATGTCAACGTGCTGTTTGCGCGTGTTCAGCGCGATCAACTGCTCGTCGGTAATGCCGCCCGCGGTTTCCGCCGCCGAAGTCGGGATGTAAAGCACGGCGTAGTCGTTGAAGTTCACGAGCGCCGGGTTGGCGATCCGCGCCGGGTCGGTCTCGTAGGTGATCGGCACGTTCGGCCCGGCCGGCGGGGCGTTCCACGCTTCCAGCGAACTCTGCGAGAAGCCGCCGTTGACGCCGATCGCCAGGATGCCACCGCTGAGCCGCGAGTGAGAGACGGCCAGCGACAGTACCGTCGGCCACAGGCCGCCGCACCGGGTGGCCGTGTTGCAATGGTTCTGGTCGTCGGCGTCGTCACCCGCCAGGAAGATCGGGCCTAGCCCGTTGAGGTCGCATCGGTCCATCAGTCCATTGGCGTTGCAGTCGCCGCAGCTCACGTCGCCCGGCGCACAGTCGCGCAGCTCGCACTCGTCCGGAATGCCGTTCTGGTCGCAGTCGGCCACTTCGCAGGCGAAGGCCTCGCACTTGTCCATACGGCCGTTCGCATTGCAGTCGAGTGCGGGGTTGTTCTGCAAGTCGATGACGTCGTCAATCCCGTTGCAGTCGCAGTCGTTCTCGCAATCGTCGGGGATGCCGTTCGCGTTGCAATCATCAGCGCATCCGCTGGTGCAGTAGTACTCACCCGGTGGCGTGGTCGTGCTGCCCACGGCGATCTCGCACGGATCGCCGATGCCGTTGGCATTGCAGTCCGGCATCGACTCGCACTCGTCCGGCACGAGGTCGCCGTCGCAATCCCGGCTGGGGCACCAGCCGCAGCCGCTCGCGAGCATCAGGTTCACGCAGGTCTGGTCCCACGACTCGTTGCAACAGAACGGGTCCAGCGCACAGACGCACGCCTCGATGGCGGCGTTGCTCGTACCCGGGCCGTGGGTCGTGGTGCAGCCGTCATGGTCGAACGTGTCGCACTCGTCGGGGAAGCCGTTGTTGTTGCAGTCCGGTTCGCATTCGTCCGGAACGCCGTTGGCGTTGCAGTCGCTGGAGCAATCATCAAGGCAGTAGTACGTGCCCGGGGGCACGGTGACAGAGCCGGCCGCGATCTGGCACTCGTCGGGAATGAGGTCGGACTGGCAGTCGTCACTGAAGCCCGAGGCGATGTCGCAAATGTCCTGGATGCCGTTCTGGTTGCAGTCCTCCTGCGGCTCGCAGTGATCCGGCTGGTCGTTGCCATTGCAGTCCTGCGCCAGCGGCGCACACACCGGACCGTCCAGCGTCAGCGTAAACGCGCCGGTCAGGAAGTTCGCCCCGCCCGACACGCGGATGAGGTAGGTCGCTCCGCCGGTCACCGGCAGCGTGACCTGAGACCCGGGCGCGCATCCCGCGAAGTCGTCGTTGCAGGCCAGCGAGTTCGCCGCCGTGCCCGGACAGCCGGAGTGCACTGACAGCACCGTGTTGAATGCCGATCCGCAAAGCGAAGCCGTCAGGATCCCGTTAGCGTTGGGGCGATACCGGTACCACACATCCCGCGGGCTGGTCACCGACACGCAGGACGTCTGCCCGTCCGCGGTCGAGCCTGCCGTGGTGCCCGTGTACGCGCGACCCGGGCAGATCGCCTGGGCCGCTGCGCAAGCATTGGCCGCCGTCGCGTTCGGCATGGCTCCGGGCACGACGTCGCACGGATCAGGCACGCCGTTGTTGTCGCAATCGCCCTCGCACACGTCGGGCACGCCGTTGCCGTTGCAGTCAGTCACCAGGCCGCCGGCGATCTCGTCGAGATCCGGGATACCGTTGTTGTTGCAATCCTCAGTCTGACAGGCGGCGTCGCAGCCGTCGTCGGGGGTCGTGCCGCCATCGTCGCACTCCTCACCGGCCAGCGGATTCAGCGTGCCGTCGCCGCACTCCGCCGCGGTGCAGTCCGCGTCGCAGGTCGCGCTGGCCCCGGCGTCGTCACAGGCTTCGACGCCGGTGTGCACGAAGCCGTCGCCGCACTCGTTGGGCACGCAGGTGTTAACACACGCGTCGTTGTTCGACGCGTTGCCGTCGTCGCAGAGCTGTCCCCCACCCGGCCACGCGAAGCCGTCGCCGCAGATGTTGTCCTGGCAGGTGTTCAGGCACGCGTCTTCGTTGACCGCGTTGCCGTCGTCGCACGGTTGGCCGCCGCCCGGCCAGGAGACCCCGTCGCCGCAGACGTTCACTGTGCAATCGTTCTTGCAGGCATCCTGGTTTTCGCTGTTGGCGTCGTCGCACTCCTCGACGCCGGCGTTGGTGAACCCGTCGCCGCAGGTGTTGGGCACGCAGGTGTTGAGACACCCGTCTTCGTTGCTCGCATTGCCGTCGTCGCAGAGCTGCCCGTCGGCCGGCCAGGCGAAGCCGTCGCCGCAGACGTTCAACTCGCAGGTGTTGAGGCACTCGTCCTCGTTGACGGCGTTGCCGTCATCGCAGGGCTGGCCGCCGCCTGGCCAGGGGAACGAATCGCCGCAGACGTTGGGCTGACAGCTGTTGAGGCAGGCGTCCTCATTATCGCTGTTCGCGTCGTCGCAGGGCTGCCCCCCGGCCGGCCACGGGAACCCGTCGCCGCAGACGTTCGGCAGGCAGTCGTTCCGGCAGGCGTCGTTGTTGTTGCTGTTGCCGTCGTCGCAGACCTGTCCGCCCGCCGGCCAGGGCACGCCGTCGCCGCAGACGTTCAGGGTGCAGTCGTTCTTGCAGGAGTCCTGGTTGTTGCTGTTGGCGTCGTCGCACTCCTCGTCGCACCGGGTCAGACCATCGCCGCAGGTGTAGATCGTGCAGGCATTGCTGCACGCGTCGCAGTCCTCGGCGTTCCCGTCGTCGCACGCCTGCCCCCCCGCCGGCCACGGGAAGCTGTCGCCGCACACGTTCGCCTGGCAGGTGTTGAGGCAGCCGTCCTGGTTAACCATGTTGCCGTCGTCGCAGGGCTGACCGCCCCCCGGCCACGGGAAGCCGTCGCCGCACACGTTCGGCTGGCACGAGTTGAGGCACGCGTCGTTGTTGCTGCTGTTGCCGTCGTCGCAGGGCTGGCCGCCTGCGGGCCAAGGTACTCCGTCGCCGCAGACGTTGAGGCTGCAGTCGTTCTTGCAGCCGTCTTCGTTGTTCGTGTTGCCGTCGTCGCATGCCTCGACGCCCATGTTGACGAAGCCGTCGCCGCACGTGTTGGGCACGCACGTGTTGAGGCAGCCGTCCTCGTTGCTCTGGTTGCCGTCGTCGCAGGTCTGCCCGCCGCCCGGCCAGGGGAAGCCATCGCCGCATTCGTTCGGCTGGCAGGTGTTGAGGCAGGCGTCCTCGTTGATCACGTTGCCGTCATCGCAGGGCTGACCGCCGCCGGGCCACGAGAAGCCGTCGCCGCAAACGTTGTTGGTGCAATCCTCTTTGCAGGCGGCGTTGTTGTCGTTGGCAGCGCCGTTGTCGCACTGCTCCATGCCGAGCCAGGTGAACCCGTCGCCGCAGGTCGCCAGCGCGCAGGTGTTCAGGCAGGCATCGGTGTTGCTGCTGTTGCCGTCATCGCATTCCTCATTCGCCAACGGGTTGTGGTATCCGTCGCGGCAGGCGGCGACGGTGCAATCGCTGTCGCACGTCGAGCTGTCGCGCGGCTGGCCGTCGCCGTCGTCACACTGCTCGCCGTGCTGCTGGATCCCGTTCCCGCAGACCACGATGCGGCAGAGCTGGTCGCAGCTGTCTGCCGGATTCAGGTTGCCGTCGTCGCACTGCTCCGCGGCAGGATTCAGCACGCCGTCGCCGCACACGTTGAAGGTGCAGTCGTTACGGCAGGCGTCCTCTTCGACGCTGTTGCCGTCGTCGCAGTCCTCCCCGGCCTCCGTAATGCCATTGCCGCACTGGATCTCGGTCTGGCAGAACTCGTCGCACCCGTCGCCGTTGATGAGGTTGCCGTCGTCGCAGGTTTCCCCCGCCGCCAGGTTCTGGTGACCGTCGCCGCACTCAACCGGCGTGCAGTCGCTGTCGCAGGTCGGCGAGTCGCGCGGCTCGCCGTCGCCGTCGTCGCAGTCCTCGCCCAGCACGTCATCGACGATGCCATCGCCGCAGTAGCAGATGTCCGGCGGCGGGGTGATCCCGCGGCCGGGCGAGAAGTCGCATGTATCGGGCACGCCGTTCTCGTTGCAGTCGCGGGCCAGGCCGTACACGACGTCGCACTCGTCGGCAAAGCCATTGAAATTGCAGTCCTGACAGGAGTCTGGACGCCCGTCGGCGTTACAGTCCTCCACCGCGTGGACGTCGCCGATGGCGCACTCGGGGCCGGCAACAAGTCGGATCTGGAACACCTGCCGCGAGCAGTCG
>CAYRSS010000082.1:0-13859 GCA_964426945.1 uncultured Phycisphaeraceae bacterium | reverse complement strand
GAACGCGAGCATTGTACCAGGCGCGTCAAGGACTTTTTCAACGGACTGCTAGCCGATGAAACGGATGGAACGGTGTTCCTGTCGCAGGATCCTGAGGAGGACATCGCCGGCGCACTCGAGTTGATTATCCTCAACGCCGCCGGCAGCAGCGGCGATCCAGATGCCAGCGTCCTGTTCGAAGATTGCATCTTCGTCGGCAACCGGTTTGCGTGCGATCTCGAAGAATCCGAGGAATGCGAGCCACACGATACCTACGGGGCCGGACTTGCCAACGCGGGCTTTGCGGAGGTCCGGCGTACGCGATTCACCGGCAACGGCTGGGGAACGCCGACCGAAGCGCCGTATCCTGAATCGACGTCAGGCGGTGCCGTAGCAAACGGTGGCACGCTCCTCGTTGCCGACTCGCTGCTCGACTATAACGTCAGTGATCTCTGTGGCGGCGGCGTGGTCAATCTGAACGGCGGGGCCGTCGCGATGCAGAACGTGACCATCGCTTACAATCTGGTGACGGAGCATGAAGGCGGCGCAGGCGTGTGCAATGTTGACGGTGCTATCGCCGTCATCGGCAACATGATCCTCTGGGGCAATTCGGGCGTGGGCTCGGGGGATACCGGCTGGCCGTTCTACGACGATCAACTGGCAGGTTCCGGCGTGGGAGACGTGATGGTCTCCGATTCCATCATCCACGGTGCTGTCAGTGGCGGAGGGATCGCCGGCGTCGATCCGGATTTCGTCGACGGAGGCGCTTTTCTCGGCGGCGATTACCACCTCGACTCCAGTTCGCCCGCGATTGAAGCTGGCAATAACGCGCTGGCCTCGACGCTCGACTTTGAGCGCAAGGGGCGGATTGTCCTTGCGAAGGTGGACCTCGGAGCGTTGTAGGTTTCAGTTGAGGACGAGCCGGGCGCTTGCTGCCTTCCGGCCGGGTGCGAGGATCGAGAGAGCGCCGACGAGTGCGAGTACAGCGGCGGCTGCAACGTGTGGAACCTCCTTCCCGGGACGTTCACGGGCTGCTACGGCGACGTGGACGGCAATGGCGTGGTGACTGAAGCTGACCGAGGCTTCATCTCCGCAGCGATCGGAAGCCTGAACGTCGAGGACGTCTGCCTGTACGACCTTGATGGGAACGGCACGATCAACGCGGCCGACCGCGGCTTCGTTTCGTCGAACGTTGGTCACTGCAATTCGCTTCCCGACTATCAAGATGGGAGCAATTGCAACGTTAGCGTCTGCCCAGACGATCGATGGGGCACCTACCTTGGCGACGGCACTTCCTGCACGACGACGACCTGCGCCCTCGTGTCCGATCACTGCGCCGCCAGCGAATCCTCCCTGCTCATGGGCGAAGGCTCGTCGTCCTTCATGGTGGAACTGGGCGGATCGTCGGAAGCGGCATCATTCTCGATCAGCGCCGTCCCCAGTGAGGCCGAGGGCTACGAGGACCACTACGACGTCTCCTGCACGACGTCGCTTGACGGCATCGACGGTTACGCCGTCTACACGGTGGCGACCGGGAGCGGAGGGGCGCTGGCGGATGCCGTGGCTCCGGGCTCCGGGCCGTTTTCCGGCAGCGGGGTAATGCAGTGGGTGGACCTCGTGCAGACGCTGGGAATGACCGTCAAAGCGCCCGGTTACGCCGCGGGTTACCACCGCCGCCACATGGTAACGGCCTCTGCCGCGGAGGCCGACTGCGGCCTGCTCTGCCGCATCAAGCCGGCCGCCTTGGGCACGCTGCGGCTGCAGGTGTACGTCTGGAAGGAAGGCTTCGGCGGTTCGGTGACTACGCTGTCGGCTGACACCGTGGTGACCGTGCCGTAGCCGGACGACACGGCGATAGTGTCCCGATGGTGGAACGCCCCGTCCTCCGGGGGATGGCCGGAAGCCGGGGCGTCGTGGCCGGTCGGCGCTGGGAGTCATCGCGCCGGCCGGACGGGTGGTTGATGGAGTGACCCGGTCGGGCAAAGCCCCGCGGGCCGGTCGGGTCGGCCGACCCGGGGTTCCCCTCCTCCGCAATCGCCCCGGGTCGGCCTGTGTCCCGTGTCGGCTCGCCGGAGACGCCTTGCGGCGTCCCGCGGTCGGCCGACGAATGCTGCTTCTTATCCCCTGCCTGCTTCTCTACCCTCGTCGCGGGGCAGAATAGGCCGACCTTGCTAGCGGGGTATGTGTCGCGGATCAGGGTTGCGCTAAATCCCGCGGGGGGAGCGCCGGATCAGGCGGCGGGCAGGCCGTCGAGAAACTCCTGCAGGATTTCCCGGGCGGCGAGGGCGTCGCGGTGGCTGCGTCCTCCTTGCCGGCCGACGCCCGCCTGGCGGATGACCTCGTCGGCGGCGCGGCTGGAGAGGCGCTCATCGTGAAACACGATCGGGCGAGGGTCGATCGCCGCGAGCCGACGGGCGAAGCTCCGGGCGGCCTTTGCCTGGTCGCCCTCCGACCCGTCCATGTTGAGCGGCAGGCCGATGACGAACTCGTCAAAGTCGAACGCGCCGGCGGCGGAGAGTACGCTGCGCGCGTGATCTTCGAGCGAACCCCGGGCCTCGACCGTCGTGAGCGGTGTGGCGATGCGCGTGAGCGAGTCGCCCACGGCCAGGCCGATCCGACGCGAGCCGCAGTCGATGGCGAGGTAGCGCTTCATGGCGGGGCGCGGCAGCGCGGTCAGGTGTATTTCTCGCCGTAGCGGGTGCGCACCTTGTCGACCAGCTCCTTGATGCTGTTGGCGTCGCGCTTGGTGCAGATGAGCGTGGCCTGCGGGGCGTGAACGATGACCAGGTCGTCGACGCCGATGGTGGCGATGAGGTGATCGTCGATCGACACGACGACGTTGCCGCGCGAACCCAGGTGTACGACGTTGGAACAGGCGGAGACGTTGCCCTCGCCGTCGGCCTCGATCACCGCCTCCATCGACGGCCAAGAGCCCACGTCCACCCAGTTGCAGTCCATCTCGACCACCAGCACGCGCTGGGCCCGCTCCATGACGGCGAAGTCGATGCTGATTTTCAGCAGGCCGGGGTAGACCTTGGCGAGCAGTTCGTCGCGCCCGGGCGCGTCCCACTCGGCGGCGAGCCGTCGGACGGCTTCCTCGGTCTGGGGCAGGTGGGCGGCGAGCTGGTCGGTGATGGCCTTCGCCCGCCAGACGAACATGCCGCTGTTCCAGTAGTACTCGCCCGAGGCGATGTACTTGATGGCCGAGGCAAGGCTGGGCTTTTCGGTGAACTTCCGCGCCGCGTACGCGCCGGAGGGGAGCTGCTCACCGCGGTGGATGTAGCCGTACTGCGTGTCGGGGCGGTTGGGGCGGATGCCCAGCGTCACGAGGGCGTCAGGGTCGCCCTCGGCGACTTCGAAGGCCTGCTCGATGGCCCGGGTGAAGCGCTCGATCGGCGTGATCATGTGGTCAGCAGTGAACATGCCGATGACCGCGTCGGGGTCGCGCTGGCGGATGACGGCCGCGGCCAGCCCCACGGCGGCGGCCGTGTCGCGGCCGACGGGCTCGCCGAGCAGGTTGTGCTCCAGCAGTTCGGGAATGTCCTCGCGCACCAGCGGAAGGTGGTTGCGGTTGGTGATGACGTAGATGCGGTCGCTGGGGACGAGGGTGCGGGCACGCTCATAGGACTGCCGCAGCAGGCTGGTGCCTCCGAAGAGGCGCAGGACCTGCTTGGGGCGGTCGTGGGTGCTCAGCGGCCAGAGCCGCACGCCGGCGCCCCCGGCCATGATGACGGCGTGTCGCATGCTACCGGCTCCTTCCTCGCCGCGGGCGGTCGTCGAGCGGCCCCGGCCTCTTCAGTCTACCTCGTCGAAGGGGACGCGCTCCAACTGGCCGTACTCCAGCACGATGGCTTCCTGCCGCCCGCTTTCAAACTGGACGCGGACATGGGTTCGGGCGGCGCCGCGGAACATGCCGATGAGCTGGCCGAGCCCGTACTGCGGATGCCGCACGAGCGTGCCGATTGTCCACTCTTCCACGTCCTTAGGCAATCGCCCGCCGGCGGACGCAGCGGGTTTCGTCCCGCCCGGCGCCCGGCCCAGCTGCTCCGCCCCGATGCGCTCGAGACCGACCAGGAATGGGCTGCGGCAGGTGCGCTGCGTGATCCCCCGGAGCATGCGGTACTGGGCGTGGGTCAGTGTCAGCCGGCGGCGGGCACGCGTCATGCCCACGAAGCACAGGCGGCGCTCCTCCTCCAGATCGGCGTCGCTGAGGCGGTCGTCGTTGTGCCGCCGGTAAGGTAGCAGGTCCTCTTCGAGGCCGATGAGGTACACGATGTCAAACTCAAGCCCCTTGGCGGCGTGCAACGTCATCAGCGTCACCGCGCCGCCGCCCTCGCGCACGGCGTCGACGTCGCTGACCAGCGCGGCGTGTTCGAGCCAGTCGACGATCGTCGCCGCAGGGTGTTCGCGTTCGAACTCGGCGGCGGCGCTGACCAGTTCGTCGACGTTGGCGAGGGCGTCTTCGTCGCCTGCCTCCGCGGCCTGGCGGTGCATCGCGCGAAGCCCCGAGTGGCTCAGCACGTGCTCCAAGGCCGCCGGCGGCCCCATGGCCAGCGACGGGGCGAGTTCGCGCAGAGTCTCGGCGAAGCGAAGCACGGCCGCGGCGGACCGGCCGAGCCTTGACGGAACCTCGCCACTCATCACCACCGCGTGCAGACTCGCCCCCTGCGCCGCGGCCATCTCGCCGAGGCGGTGGATGCTCCGGTCGCCGATGCCGCGTGCCGGCGTGTTGATGATCCGCCTCAGCGCCACCTCGTCGGCCGGATTAACCAGCACGCGCAGATAGGCGAGGACGTCTTTGATCTCCTTGCGAGCGTAGAACTCGACGCCGCGGGCGATCTGATAGGGCACGGCGGTGGCCAGCAGCGCCTCTTCGATGCCGCGGCTGAGGGCGTTGACGCGGTAGAACACGGCCACTTCGTCGCCGCGGCCGCCGCTGTCGAGGTGGCTGCGGATGTCGTCGGCGATGAAGCGGGCTTCGTCGTGGCCGCTGGCGCACTCCATGATCCGAACCGGCTCGCCCTCCGCGCCCTGCGTCCAGAGCGACTTGTGGCGGCGCGAGCGGTTCTGGGCAATGAGGTGATCGGCCACGGCGAGGATGCGCTTGGTCGAGCGGTAGTTCTGTTCGAGGCGCACGACCGCCGCGTCGGGGTAGTCCTTCTCGAAGGACAGGATGTTGCCGACATTCGCCCCGCGCCAGCCGTAGATCGACTGGTCCGGATCGCCCGTCGCGCAGACGTTGCGGTGGCGGCTGGCGAGCAGGCGCGCGATCTGGTACTGCGCGTCGTTGGTATCCTGGTACTCGTCGATCAGCACGTACGCGAAGCGCCGTCCGAGCAGGTCCACCAGATCGGCGTCCTTCAGCATCAGCCGGGCGGTACACATGAGCAGGTCGTCGAAATCGAGCCCGCCCATCTCGGTCATGCGGCGCTCGTAGGCCGCGTAGATCCGGGCGACGGCGCGTGACTGCCAGTCGTCATACCGCTCGGCGTAGCCGGCCGCGTCGATCAGGTCGTTCTTCGCGCGGCTGATGCGCTGTTCGATCGCCGCCGGGGGGTAGTTCGTGGTTGAAAGGCCGCAGGATTCGATCACGTCCTTCAGGGCGCGACGGCGGTCGTCGACGTCGAAGATGGTGAAGCCGCGGGCGATGCCCGCCCGGTCGCCGTAGGT
Source organism: uncultured Phycisphaeraceae bacterium (assembly GCA_964426945.1). Taxonomy (GTDB): domain Bacteria; phylum Planctomycetota; class Phycisphaerae; order UBA1845; family UBA1845; genus CAYRSS01. The sequence continues at coordinate 8,210 of CAYRSS010000082.1, read as the reverse complement.
CCGCAGGAGCCGGGCGCACAGGGCGTGAAACGTGCAGACGGTCATCCCTCCGTCGACGCCCAGGGCGGCGATGCGGGCGCGCATCTCCTCGGCCGCTTTGTTGGTGAAGGTGATGGCCAGCACATGCTCGGGCCGCGTCACCTCGGTGGCGATGCGCGCGGCGCGCCGCGTGATGACGCGGGTCTTGCCGCTGCCGGGTCCGGCGAGCACGAGCAGCGGCCCGTCGGTGTGGGCCACCGCCTCGCGCTGGGGAGGATTCAGATCGTCCAGAAAGCTGCCGCTCATCGCCCGAGGTGTATAGCCTCCGGCGGCGGGCGGGTAAACAGCGCAGTCACCGCCAGACGGCCGCGCGGCGCAGGCGCTACTCGAGTTCGTAGGTCACGGTCACATTGGCCGTGATGCGGAGCTGGCCGGGCTTGAACGTCTCGCCGACGTTCGACTCGTCGCCCGCCACCGCCTCCACCGAATTGGCGTAGGTGAACAGGCCGCGACCGCTCCAACCCGAGTTGTAGGAAGAGCTGCACCCCTCCCAGCCTTCCTGGACCGCGACCGGCCGGCCGACCGTCACCCCAAGGTCGCTTGCCATGGCTTCGGCCTTCTCGCGCGCCGCGGTCAGCGCCAGCGAGCGGGCCCGATCCTTGTGGCGGCGCAGCTCCGAGGTGGCAAACTCGACCGCGTGCACGTGGTTTGCGCCGCTTTCCAGCGCCCGCCCGAGCAGCTCTTCGAAGCGGGCCACGCTCTTGAGGCGGATGACGATCGTCCGCCGCACGAGGTAGAGCGTGACCTTCAGAGCGTCTTCCTCTTCCCGGTACTTCGGCTCGACGCCGATGTAGTCGCTCTTCACGTCACGCGGGCCGACCTCGAACTCGGCGGCGAGGGCAATCAGCTTCGCGACGCGCTCGTCGTTGTTCCTCTTCGCGGCGGCGAGCTCGGCATCGCGCGACTCGACCCCCAGCGTGACGATCACCTCGTCGGGCAGCGTGAGCACCTCGGCCTGACCGGTGACGACCATCGTCCGGCGATTCGCCGAAGCATCCTGGGCGAGGGCCGCCGCGGCGGGAACCAGTCCGATGAGACAGAGTAAGAGCGGGGTTCGAGCGTTCAACATGACGACGTCTCCGGCCGGAGGAGAGGGTGGTTCACGAGGCGGCCGGGCTCCGGCGTGTGGCCGCCGCGCCGATCATCGACCATGCCACCCCCGCCCCGCCAGTCGCCGGCGTATCCGCATCGTCACCGATACAAGACCGTGGCGCGCCGCGACACCGCGCGGGCGACCGCTTGGAGGCCGCGGGCCGCAGCGGTATCCTCGGGCGATGCCCATCATCGGACACGGCATCGACCTGGTGGAACTCGATCGCATCCGCCATGTGCTTGAGCGGCACGAGGAGCGCTTCCTCGAGCGCGTCCTCACGCCGGACGAGCGGGCCTCGGCGGCGCGCTTCGCCGATCCCGTCCCCTTTGTCGCCGGCCGGTTCGCCGCCAAGGAAGCGATCCTCAAGGTCATCGGAACAGGCTGGCGCGGCGAAATCGCCTGGGGTGATATGGAAGTGCTGCCGGACGCGATGGGCAAGCCGGTGGTCACGCTCCGCGGCGAGACAGCCCGGCTGGCTGACAAGCTCGGCATCCGGCGCGTGCTGCTCTCGATCACGCACACACGAACGCAGGCCGCGGCGTCGGCCCTCGGCGTGGATGACTAGCCGGCGCGCGGGATCGCAACGTTCGGTACGGGGGCGATGCGATCAGGGGACGGGGGCTGCGGCGGGGGTGATGAACTTCTCGACGATCGCCGGATCGACGCGGTAGAGGCGGACCATCGTCGCCCTCCGGCCGCGGGCGTCCAGGTGGGGGTTGCGGAACTCCCACACGATCTCGCCTTCAGGGGTGACTTCAAACGAACGGCCGCGGTCGGACTCGCTGATGAGCGTGTTGCCGTTGGGCAGCCGCTGACACGAGCCGCGGCTCGCCGTGTAGAACGCCTCCGGCGGGTCGGCCTTGTACTCCCACTCGATCTTGCGCGTGAGCGGGTCCACCTCGATCACGCGCGACCAGCCGCGACCCAGACCGTTGTCAAAGAGCATGATGCGGCCGCTGGGCAGCACGCTCGCGTCGTGCGGGCCGATGATCTCGCCGTCACCCCACGCCCATACCACTTCGCGTTTCTTCAGATCGAACACGGCCACCCGGTCCTGGTGACGGATCGAGACGAGGACGTTGTCCGGACCGTAGATCGGATCGCGCTCGGCGAGGCCGGTGCCGCTCATGAAGAAGAGCGAGTTGGAGTGAAACACGTCGACGACGAACCGGTCGTACTTCTGGTCGGGCGCCACGAACCGCAGCGGGAACAGCTCCGGCCGGGCGGCGCACATGTCGTAGAGCGAGAACTCCTCGCCCGCCTGGCCGTCGTCAGTGAGGTGGAGGATGAGGTCGTCACGCGTTTCAGCGATCGGTGACACGGCCCCCAGCCGCCGGAAGGTCAGCGCCAGGGCTGCGAACCCGCCGCCGGGAGCGGGGGTGATGTCGTGGTGCAGCAGCAGGTCGCGCTTCCAGACGATCTTGCCGTCCCACGTCTGCCGCATGAGGTAGCGCTCGGTGAGCGCGCGGTTGGCCCCGATGGCCAGCAGGTCGCCGTTGGGCAGCAGGACGCTGCGCTCGACGTAGCCGCCTTCGGGCATCTGCCAGGTGTTGATGATCCGGCCTTCCCAGTCGATCAGGTCCGCCCGGCACAGGTTCCGGGTTGTGTAGATGCTGTAACCGGCGTAGGAGCGGTCACGGTCGATATGGACGACGCCCATGTCGCCCTCGCCCTCGGGCTCGTCGCCGAAGCCGAGGTAGCCCATCGAACGAAGTCGATCGAGCTCGCCGCCGCTCGTAGTGCGGGGTGCGGCGGGATCGGAGACCATCGCCGGGGCGGGGCGAGAGGTTGCGTTATGCGCAGCGGCCGGATCGCCGTCGCGGCGGCATCCGCCGGTTGTGCCGAGCGTCAGGCCGCCGAGCAGTGCGAGCCTGGCGATGAACGCAGCCGTAGAGCCTCGGCGCGAAGCCCCGCGGCCCCAGTCCCCCCGCGACACAGAGTCGATCATCAGACGCATGCCCATCTCCGCCAAGCGATCTCAGCCATCGCTTATATGACATCGGCCAGGAGCGAACAAGCCGACGCGGGGACCCGCTCGCGCGTCGCTCCGGCTCGGGATCTGCCGCCGCAGGAAACAGCCGATTGGGCACTCCGACGGAACTTATCGGACGCCTGGCCACGGTTCACATCAACCAGGGGTGAAAGCCCTGCACTTGCGGCCCGTGCTGCGTCGGGCGGAGCGGCGGAAGCGTCGATGTACTCATTGCGTCTGGACGGCGCGGGTGCGAGGCGACAAGCCGAGAGCATCCGACGGCCGCGGAGCCCTGACGCCGCTTCGACACATTCTCAGGTACCGCGGTATCGAGCGCGGGGGCGCCCACTCGATCGGCAGTCGCGCGTACGCATGGCGGACAAAGCGTTGCTACCTCGGCCGCACCAGCAGAATTCAGAATCACGCGGCGTTCGCCGGAAGATCCTGGCGATGACTGCGCTGTCACTGGCAGTCGCAACGTTTGGTGCCGCAGCCGGAGCGATCATGCTGGGGTCCGGTGCCGTGCGCGACTCTTTCGCGCGGCAGCTCCGGGCGATCGCGCAGTCCCATGTCGCATTCATCGATTCCATCCGGGAGTTCGATAGCACGCACGCCCAGGAGCGTGATCCCCACAAGCTTCGGGAGTTCACCATTGAACAGGTTCGGTCGGCGTATCAACGTAACCGCCACGCGGCACAGGGGCAGTTCGAAATCGCCGAGTTGCGGGGGGGCGCTGTGGCGTATCTGACCACGCACGCTGCCGCGGCTGGCGCCCCACCGCGGGAGGATCGGGCGCCGGGGTGGTCGGAGGCGATGCGCCGGGCCCTGGCCGGTGAGTCGGGCACGATGGTTCTGCCGGATCAGGACGGCCGGATGACGCTCGCAGCGTACGAGCCGGTACCGTCAGCACAGATCGGCCTCGTCGTTCGGATGGATCTGGCACTTGTCCGCGAACCCCTGATGCGACTGGCCTGGGCCATCGCCGGACTTAGCGCGGCGGTCGTGCTGGTTGGGATGACGATGACAGTCCGATTCTCCGGGTCGCTGCTGGACCGCCTCGACAAAGCCGCCGACAAGCTGCGAGTGCAGGGCGAGATCCTCCGACAGATCATCTCGCACATCCCCTACAGCATTTTCTGGAAGGACCGGCAATCGACCTATCTCGGATGCAACGAATCCTTCGCGGCGGATGCCGGACTAACGCAAGTGGAGATCATCGGGAAGAATGATTTCGACATGCCGTGGAAACGCGAGGAGGCGGAGTTCTTCCGCCAGTGCGACCAGCGTGTGATGGAGAAAGGCGAGGCGCTGCTCAACATCGAGGAACCGCAGCTCCGCGGCGACGGCGGGCAGGCCTGGCTGCTGACCAGCAAGGTGCCGCTGCGCGACGCCGCGGGCGATGTCTGGGGAATCCTCGGCATCTACACGGATATCACCGCCCGCAAACAGATGGAAGCCGAGTTGCGCAACGCTCGCGAGGCGGCCGAGGCCGCCACCCGCGCCAAGAGCGAGTTCCTTGCGAACATGAGCCACGAGATCCGCACACCCATGACCGCCATCCTGGGATTCACGGACCTCATCCTCGAAGCGGCCGATGGCTCCAGGGTTGCGCCCGAGCTGACCGACGCGGCCGCGACCATCCGCCGCAACGGAGAACACCTGCTGGCGATCATCAATGATATCCTCGATCTATCCAAGATCGAAGCAGGCAAGCTGGCCGTCGAACAGGCACCGATCCGGATCTGCGCCCTCATCGCCGACGTCCTGTCCCTGATCGGAGCACGGGCGCGGACCAAGGGTCTGAAGCTCGATGCACGCTACCAGGGCGAGATCCCCGAGGTCATCATCAGCGACGCGATGCGCATCCGCCAGATCCTGATCAACGTGCTGGGCAATGCCATCAAGTTCACGGCGGCCGGCTCGGTCACGCTGACTACCCGCTACTGCGCTACCGGTCATGGGGCGCAGGTGGAGTTCGACATCGAGGACACCGGCATCGGAATGCGCCCCGAAGCGGTCAACCAGGCGTTCCGGCCGTTCGAGCAGGCCGATGCCTCCACGACGAGGAACTTCGGCGGCACCGGCCTGGGTCTGGCGATCAGCTCGCGGCTGGCGGAACTGCTGGGCGGCACGGTGCGAATCATCCGGTCTGCACCGGGCGAAGGCACGTGCTTCCGCATCACCATCGCCGCGGCGACGCCCCCCGGCGTGCGAATGCTCTCCGACCCCGCAAGCGAAACGCTTGTGACGACCGACAAGCCGATGGAACGACCGGCGGCCGCTGACTGCAGCCTTGACGGTGTACGCGTGCTCGTGGCGGAGGACGGCGCGGACAATCAGCGCCTGATCCGGCACATCCTGGAACGTCACGCGGCGGAAGTCACGGTGGTCGAGAACGGACTGCTGGCCGTCGAAGCCGTCCGGAAGGCGACCGCTGACGCCCAGCCGTTTGACGCCGTTCTCCTGGACATGCAGATGCCGGTGCTGGATGGCTACGCGGCCGCGAGCCAGTTGCGGCACGAAGGTTACGAAGGCCCGGTCATCGCCCTGACCGCCAACGCAATGGCGCACGAGCGGGACCAGTGCATCGCGGCCGGTTGCGACGAACATGTCGCCAAACCCATCGACCGGATCCGGCTGATCCGGGTCGTCCGCGCCTGTGCCGACGGCCGGGTTCGCCGCAAAGCCATACCGGCCACGGCGAAGTAGACAGGCGCACGGCCGTTCCGCCGGAATCTCCTCGCTGGTGCGATCCCCGCCGCGCGCTACAATACATCCCCGAAGCTCGCTTCAGGGAGGCTTGCTATGAACGTGATTCTCGACCTGTGCGTGGTGCCGCTGGGGGTGGGGGTGTCGGTGTCGCCCTACATCGCCAAGTGCCAGGAAGTGCTTCGTGCCGCCGGGTTCCCCCCGCACTTGCACGCCTATGGGACGACGATCGAAGGGGAGTGGGACACGGTCATGGCCGCCGTGCGCCGATGCCACGAGGCCGTCCACGGGATGGGCGCGCCGCGCATCAGCACCACCATCAAGCTCGGCACGCGGACCGACCGTCGTCAGACGATCGAAAGCAAAGTGGCCAGCGTGCAGAAGCTGATGTAGATCGCCGTGGCCGGCCCCGTGGCACGGGCTTCCAGCCCGTGAGCGCCTGCGCCGTGGTCGACAATCGGAGATATCCTGCTCTGCGCGCGCGGCAGGCCCCCGCTACACGTCCTCCACCGTGACGCGCATCGCCTCTTCCAGCGTGGTCAGCCCGTCGCGGACCTTGGTGATTGCGTCCTCGCGCAGGGTAATGGCGCCGTGCTCGACGGCGTGCCTGTGGAGATGGTCGGTCGGGGCGCGGTTCATCACCAGTTCGGCCAGCCCGTCGTCGAAGGTAATCAGCTCGTACACACCCACGCGCCCGTAGTAGCCGCTGCGCAGGCAGCGCGCGCAACCCGCCCCGCGCTGGATCGTCGCCCCGACGCGATCGAGCGGGATGCCCATCAGCTTGCGCTCAGCCGGGTTGGGTTCGTACTTGCGGCGGCAGTTGGGACAGATCTTCCGCACCAGCCGCTGCGCCATGACCGCCAGCAGCGAGCTGGCCATCAGGTAAGGCTCGCAGCCCATGTCCAGCAGGCGCGTGACCGCGCCGGCGGCGCTGTTGGTGTGCAGCGTGGCGAAGACGAGGTGGCCGGTGAGCGACGCCTCCATTGCCAGGTGGGCGGTTTCCTCGTCGCGGATCTCGCCCACCATGATCACGTCCGGGTCGTGACGTAGGATGCTGCGCAGGGCCGCCGCAAAGGACACGCCGTGCTCCGACTCGACGGCGACCTGGTTGATCCCGCCGATCTCGTACTCGACCGGGTCCTCGATGGTGATGATGTGCTGGTCGATCGAGTTGATGAGCTGCAGCCCGGCGTAGAGCGTCGTGCTCTTGCCGCTGCCGGTCGGGCCGGTGATGAGGATGATGCCGTGCGGGCGCTTGATGAGGCGCTCGAACGTCTGACGCATTTCGAGGCTCATGCCCAGCGTTTCGAGCGTCATGCGCGAGCGGTCCTGGGCCAGGAGGCGCAGCGTCACCCGCTCGCCGCGGACCGTGGGGATGACCGCCACGCGGACGTCGATGTCCTGCTCGAAGCTGCGATGGCTGAAGCGCCCGTCCTGTGGACGGCGGCGCTCGGTGATGTCGAGCGTGGCCAGCACCTTCACCCGGGAGACGACCTGGGCCGCGACTTCCAGCGGATAGGCCCGCGCCTCGACCATGCGGCCGTCGATGCGGTAGCGGATGCGCAGACGATCGACCTCGGGCTCAATGTGAATATCGCTCGCCCGGCGGTCGACCGCTTCGTCAATCATGCTGTCGAATTGTTCGACGACGTTCAGCCCGGTGGCCGAGACCGTGGTGATCGCCGAGGACACCGGCGCCTTGTCGGTCAGCCGCGCCCCGCGCTGGCGGGCCTGTCCGTAGAACTGGTCGCACGACTCGATGATCTGGTAGCGAGGGCTGACGACATACTGAATCGGCCGGTCATAGCAGGCCTCGACTGCGGAGCGGACGCTGGGGTCCACCGGATCGGCCACGGCGACGACGAGCTGCCCGCCGACCTCGCCGAAGACGATGGCGTGCTTTCGCCGGGCGATGTTCTCGGGCAGCGTGAGTACCCACGCGGTGTTGGGCGTCCGCCGCGTCAGATCCAGGAACCGCAGCCCGGACGCCTCGGCATACGCCGTCGCCGCGTCGGCCTCGCTGATCAGATCATTGACGAGCAGCACCTCAACCAGCGGCAGCCCCAGCAGCTCGCTCTCAAGACGCAGCGACGCCAGCCGCCCGAGATTGATGTGCCCTTCATGGAGAAGGCGGGAAACCAGTGACGGTTCGGTGGTGACGGAGGCAAGCATGAGCGAATGATGGTCCGGCCTGGGGAGGCGGTCAAGGCGAAGAAGCGGCTGGGGGCGAGCTTAGAAATGTGCTCCGTCCGCGCCGCCGGGCTTTCGGCGGCGGGGACAGAGCCACGACGTTCAGCCCCGCTGCGGCGAGGCTGATGGTGTAGCGCGGGAAGCTTCACGAACTACGGCACGGTCACCACGGTGTCAGCCGACAGCGTCGTCACCGAACCGCCGAAG
>CAYRSS010000081.1:0-13960 GCA_964426945.1 uncultured Phycisphaeraceae bacterium | reverse complement strand
CTTCGGCGGTTCGGTGACGACGCTGTCGGCTGACACCGTGGTGACCGTGCCGTAGGAGTCCTTTGAGGAAGGGTCAGGCACCGCCTGGCTCGCCCTCCACGGACAAGGGAATCTGGTTGACGGGTGAGCCGGACCCCCTTTTTCAACGCACAGGCAGGAGGGTGGCGCGGCCGACAACGAGGGATGAACGCTCCCGCCAGCGTGGAGGGTCCGGCGGCTCACGCATGGACACACGATCTGCCCCGGGAGCCGGATGATTGACCGCGCCGCGGCTCCTCCGCGCGTCCGTCGAGGGAGCGTCAGCGCTGACACTCCCACGGGTTTCGCCCGGGGCCGCAGGCTGTCGCCCCTCCGGGGCGAAGGGATCGCTCTTCCCTCCGCGCTCCTTCTCGCGCCTCAGCGCTCGCTGCGAACTGCGAGGCGGCTCGGACGGAGCCTCGCCCTCTCCGCGGAAGACGAGGCACTTTCCCGCGCCGGGCGGCGCACGGCGACACCACGCGGCCTTTGCCGCTAGGGCGTGTCACCCGTGAACGCCCGCTGCAGCCAGGCGACGTCGAACAGATCGACATCGCCGTCCTGGTCGAAATCGCTGATCGCGCAGGGATCGTCCGGGCTGTACGCGGCGCTGCCCGGATCGACCAGGCAGGCCAGCGAGGTCTGCCAGTCGGTCAGGTCGACGTCGCTGTCGCCCTCGTGGTCGAACTCCACGCGGCCGAGCGAATCGAGGAAGGCAATCAGCCGGTCCTGATCCGCCGGGTTGAGGGCGTCGAACGCGGCAACCGAGCCCGCGGCCTCGCTGCCCGTCGTGCCGTGCCAGCCGATGACGGCGAGCATGCGCGTGGTGAAGGTGCCCGCGGCGACGCGGCCGTCGTGCAGCAGCGGATCGCGCAGGCGGACACCCCACAGCGGCGGCGTCCGCATCTCGGTCTCGCCGGCGTCGCCCTGGGCGATGCCATCGCCGAGCAGACCCATGTCGTGCAGCAGGAAGTCGCTGTAGGGCTTGAGCACCTTGGCCGACAGCACGTCCTCGGCCACGACGCCGGTCGTGAACGACGGGGTGTGGCACGCGGCGCAACCCACCGCGACAAACAGCGCCTCGCCGCTCATGCCGCTGCGCGGCGTCTGCGGAGGCGGAGCGAGGAACCGCTGGAAGTCGGTCACGCGATCGATGAAGTGGTAGCCCTCGCCGTCGGGACCATCTTCCGGATCGGCCACCGTGTCGCAGATGGCGAGCAGGTCGAGGTCGCCGTTGGGGGCGTTTTCCTCCACGAGGAAGCGGTTGGTCAGCCCCATCTCGTTGAGGGCGGCATCGGCCGAGAAGCTCAGCACGGAGGCCATCTGCGACTTCCAGCCGAAGCGGCCCACGCGCGGCACGAGCGGCGTCTCGAACACTTCGACCCAGTGGACGCGGCCGTCGACGCCGGCGGGCGGGCTCAGCTCGCCCGCGAGGATGTCGTCGTCGAGGATCGCCTCGACCAGGCCGAAGCCCATCGTCGAGGGGGTGACGCGCTGGGCGACCACGTTTGCTTCGGCCGGGACCACTTCGGCGCAGGACAGGCTGATGCCCTGGGCCTGAAGCAGCGAGCCGCCGAGCCCTTCGAGCGGATCGAACGAACCCTTTTCGACGCGGCCAAAGCGCGTGACGAGGATCGAGCCGGAGCCGCCGAGCGGATCGTTGTGGCAGGCGCCGCAGCTGTCCTGGTTGAAGGTCGGGCCGAGGCCCTCGCCCGCCTGGAAGTGCTGATCAAACGCGCTGCGGCCGATGTAGAAGCGCTCGAGCTGCGCGGCCGTCAGCCCGGCCAGCGGCTCGCCCGGCCGCGGCTGGAGTGCGCGGTCGCACGAGTCGGCCTCTTCGTCACAGAGCGTGCTGCCGCCGCAGGGGCTGCCCGACGAGACACAGCCCGCGCCGGCGTCACACACTTCGATGCCGTTGCAGAACAGGCCGTCGTCGCACACCGGGGGCGTGCCGGCGACGCAGCCGCCGCCGCTGCACGTCTCAACGCCGTTGCAGGCGTTGCCGTCGTCGCAGTGGCTGTTCGAGATGCAGGCCACGCACGAGCCGGTCGCGCCGTCGCAGAACATGCCGCCGCCGCAGTGGCTGTTGACCAGGCACTCGACGCAGTCGGCCACGATGTCGCTGCAGAGGTCGCCGCGGCAGGGCGCGGCGTTGCCCTGGGCGGGCAGGACGTTGTCAAACACCGCGATACCCGCGCCGAAGCCGCCGTCGACGCTGTGCACGCCGAAGCCGATCGTGTGGCGGCCGGGGCCGGCCAGCGCGTCGATGTCCACGGCGAAGTGGACGTTGCTGGCCGGGCTACCGTTGTTGATCGTGCCGGCACCGTCGGTGCCGCCGGCGCCGATCGGCGCGCCGAGCGTGCCGTCGGCATCCAGGCCGTAGAACGTGCCGTCGAGGACGAACACGGGGTAGTCGAACGTGAGCTCGTCCACGCTGGTGTAGCTCACCAGCGTGAATTCGAGCAGGGCGCCCTTCAGGTCCACTGAGGTCTGCGTGGACCAGGCGGCGCTGGCCCCGCCGGTGCCGCCGGCGTTGGGATTCGGCCCCTCCACGCGGAGGACGCCGTTGTAGGTGATCATGCCGTCGGTGGGCACGTTGTTCGTCCAGCCCGCGGCGCCATCGAACGTGCCGTTGCTGACGCCCGCGAAGGCCGGCAGGCAGGCGTCCTGAATGCACTGCTCCACGCCGTTGCAGTAGGAGCCGTCGTCGCACGAAGCGCCCGCGGCGCAGCCCGTGCAGACATCGCGGCCCTCGTCGCACGCGAGGCCGGGGTTGCCGCACGGCGCCTCGCCGGCCACACACACGCCGTCCTCACAGCTCTCGGCGCCGTTGCAGAACAGCCCGTCGTCGCAGTTGGCGACGCTGGTGCACTCTGCACAGCGGTCATTAGCCTCGTCACAGATCTGGCCGGGGCACGGCGGCTCGCCGGCCTGGCAGAGGTTGTCGACACACTGCTCGGCGCCGTTGCAGAACAGCGCGTCGAGGCAGTCGCCGCCGGAGCCGCAGTCGATGTCGCACACGAAGCGCATCACCTGGAAGTTGTCGATGCCGGCCTCGGTAATTGACGTGTTGGGCTGGTCCGACGTGCTGAACCGCACGCGCACCGTCGCTGTCGGCTCAACATAGTCGCCGACCTGGAACTGCGCGTTCTGCCAGTCGTGCTGCGTGCCCGGTGTGGTGTGGACGGTGACCCACGTTTCGCCGTCGTCGTTCGACACGGCGGTGGTCAGCAGGTCAGCCCCGCTCTCGCCGGCCTGGTTGCAATAGAACCAGCGGGCGTAGGAGATGATGGCATCGGTGCCGACGAGGTTGATCGACGGCGAGATCAGGTGCGTCGGCCCGCCGTCGACGTCGAAGGCGGTGGGCGCGGCCCCGATCGGGCCGTTGCCGGTGACGAAGGCGATCTCCGCACCCAGCGCTTCCGTCGCATCGTGTGAGGGGGCGGCGAGCTGCCCGCCGAAGACCGTGCCGTTCGGGGCGGCGGGCTCCCAGCCTCCGGCGGTCAGGCTCGGGGCGTTCACCACGGTCCACGTGCCGGTGGGACCTTCGAATTCCTCGCGGAGCGTGATCTGCATCCCGTCGGCGGATACCACGGTGTAGGGCAGGCTCTCGCCGCCGGGCGGATCGACGAAGGTGCCCGTGCCGTTGTCGATCATCGCGGTGACATAGAACGCGTACTTGTGCGTGCACTCGCGGGCGGGCAGGGTCGCGCCGTAGCGATGGGCGCCGAGGTCTGTCAGCGGAATCGTCGAAAACGGCCCGTTGTCGATCGACAGGTGCAGTTCCGCGCTGCCCGGGACCGGCGCGCCACCGCCGAACGCGGTGAGCTGGACCTCGAAGGTGTGATCCTGATCCGGTGTGACGAACGCCGGCAGGCCCAGCGGGTAGCTGAACACCAGCCCCACGGGCGGATCATTGATCCACACCGAGACCCCCGTGCAGGTGCCCAGCACGAGGTCCTTCCACCCGTCGCCGTTGAGGTCGAACACGGCCACGTCATGCACGCCGGGCGGCGACCACGGGACGTCGCCCCCCTGCTTCTGCAGCGTGACGTTCGGCAGGTTGCCGAGGTTGCGGTAGATGTTCATCGCCCGGCCACAGCCCGGCGCGTCCACGTCGACGCCGACGATGATCACGTCGCGCAGGCCGTCGTTGTTGAGGTCCGCGATGGCGGAATTGCCGCCGAAGCCGTTATCGCCGCCCACCTGGAACGAGAAGGTCGACTGTACGAAATCTGCCCGGCCGTCGGCCCCGGGACCCTGGTTGATCATGTAACGGTCGCTGCCGTCATCGGTGATGACCAGGTCGGGGAGGTTGTCGTTGTTCAGGTCGCCGACGGTCACGTGATACGGTGACACGTTGTAGACGGCCTCGAAATCGTCAAAGAAACCGAGGTTGTTCGGATCGTTGTAGCTGATGGAAACGTGGCGCGGGTCGCTCAGGGCGGTGTCCTTGACGATGTCCCTGGCGCCGTCGTTGTTCATGTCGGCGATGGCCACGGCCATGCCGAACGCGGAATGCAGCATCTGCGTCGTCATCCGCGTGTTGAACGTCTCGGTGAAGTGGCCGGTGCCGTCGTTGATCCACAGGCGGTCGTTCACGTCGAACGGCCGGCTGCCGCCCTGGTCATAATCGCCGAAGTACAGGTCGGCGAAGCCGTCGCCGGTGACATCGCCCGCGGCCACGGAGCAGAAGCGCCCCGAGGTCATCTGGCCACCGGCGGAGGACAGAATCTGCGGCGTGCGGTTCTGTTCATAGCGGAAGCCCTGCCACACCCCGCCGACAGACTGACGGTTGATGTAGATGCGCGGGTGGGAGATCGTCTTGGGCAGCCCCTCGCTCAAGGTCACCGCGGTGATCATGTCGAGCCAGCCGTCGTTGTTGATGTCGTGCAGGATGACGTCGCGGTCGTTGGTGTCGTCGAGGAAGCCCTGCCCGCCGTCATCCGCCGCCGAGGCCAGCGCCGCCGTACGATCGACGAGCACACCGTTGATCGGGTGACCCTGCGCGACGCCCTCGTTCATGTAGAGGACGTTGCGCCGTCGGCCGGGCGTGGTCCACGGCTCCTTGCGAACACAGACGAGATCGAGGTCGCCGTCGTGATCGACGTCGCCGACCGCAAAGTCCTTCTCGGCCGTGTCACCCGTACCGACCACCGCGTCGGCGATCAGCCGGTTGGCGGTTTCGTCGGTGAAGGTGACCCACCCGCCGCTGCCGGCGAGGGCGGGCACAGCCTCAAGCAGACCGAGCACGCTGACGAGTGCTACGAACGCCCGGAAAGACGGCTTCCGCTTCATAAGCAAAGATCCTGCCAGGCCGGCCTCGGGGGCGGACCTGTTCCATGTCTCGCGCGATCGGGGGAACGAGTGAAATCCAGTATACCGGCCCGCGGCTGCGAAACCACGCACAAAGCGACGGGGCCTGAAACCCGTAGTGCGTTCGCACAACAGGCCGCGCTTCCGGCGTGACAGGGGACTTGATTGGCAGCGCAGCGCTGGAGACGACGGCCGTGGCGCACGGGCGGCGTGGCCGGGAACCGCATCGCCGGGCGACCCGGCTGGAGCCGGTTACTCGGCCTTCTGGGCGAGCCGCTTCTTGGCGGCCTCGGCAGACTTGATGACGGCGTCGTAGTACTTGATCTCAAGCTCGAGGCGACGGAGCTTGCGCTGGTCGGCCTCGGCCGTGGGACGTGTGGCCAGCAGGTCCTGCTTCTCCTTCACGAGCGCCTCCTGCTTCGCCTTACCGGCGGAGAGGCGATCGGCCACGCTCGCGACCAGCGCCTCGCGGTCCGCCGTAAACTGGGCGTGCAACCCTGTCCACAGCGCCTCGGCCTTGGCGGCGACCGCAGGATCCGTGAAGGCCAGCCCGGACTTGCCCGGCTCAAAGCCGCCGGCATTCTCCATCACCAGCGTGAGCAGCTCGTGATACTGCTTGATAGTTGGGGCCATCGCGGCCTCGCTCGCGTGCGGATTGAGAAGCTCCTTCACCTGCGGCGCCAAATCGGCGGCCGAGGTGCCCGGCACGCCGGGATCGGCCGTCAGCGCCTGGTCGAACTCGGCCAGGACCTCGCGCCGGGTGACTTTCGGCTTTCCTTCGTCGAGTTCGACCGGCTCGTCGGTGAGCCATCGGCCGAGGGTCTGGTGCCGCTCCTTGGCCTTCTCGATATTGCGCCATTCGGCGGCGTCGCGCGCCCAGAATGAATCCAGATTGAGCAGCGCTTCAGCCTTGGCCGAGGCTGCGCTCCAGCGGTGATCCGCCTTGAAGAGGTCACGAACGTAGGCGTTCGCGGCGTCGTCGAGGCGACGGACCTCGGCCCCGACCGTGCCGTTACGGATGGTGTCGAGGAGGTCCTGCTGATCCGTCGCGGGGGGCGGCGCGCAGCCGGTCGATTGGGCGACCAGCCAGCCGGTGACGAACAGACCGCACAGTCGTCGCGTCGTGGTGGCGATGATCATCGAGGCAGTCTCCCTCATTCGCTTTCCACAGGGCCGGGCGCTCAGCCTCGCCCGTCGTTACAGCACGAACGCGGTCAGGATGGCCACCGCGATGCCCATCAGCGCGCCGCCGGCGATCACGCCGGCACAGACGGGCTCGAGATTGTCGACGAAGATGCGCTTGCCGAGTGAAGACTCGCGCTTCCACATCTTTTCTGCCAGCCAGAAGAAGATCGAACCCGCGGCCATCGCCAGGCAGGTCTGGAACGTGATGACAAACGCCAGGCCGACGCCCACCGCGGAAATCGGGAAGCGATTCTTGGTGACGATCTTGAGGAGCTCAAGCAGGATGCCGGCGACGGCGCCGATCGCCGCCGCCAGAACCGCCGTGTAGGGCAATTCGCTGATGCCGCGGGTCAGCAGTTCGGCCACGGCCTTCCAGATCAGCGCGGCGGGCATCGGAAACTTCTCGCTGATCAGCCCGTCCGGGTTGTTCTTGAGAAACGCGAAGTAGAACACCGGGACGCAGACGATGGAGCCGGCGAGGATGCCCAGCACGTGGCCGATCGCCTGGTGTCGCGGCTTGCCGCCGAGCATGTAGCCCGGCTTGATGTCCATGAGCAGGTTTGACGCGTTGCCCGCCACCTCGCCCGTGATGCTCGCCGAGATGATGTTGGTGTTGATGTCCTTCGGCGCCAATCCGGCGAAGGTGAGCTGCGTCAGCTTGCCCAGCGCGCCGGTCGGCGTGATCGAAGTCAGGGCCGTCGAGTGGGCCGCGATAATCGTGAACACGAACACCAGCGGGATCGCGATGATGCCGTGGATGACGCTGACGCCGAAATACTTGTTGGCGAGGTATACGACGACCGCGCCGACCAGCGGAATACCGATCACAAAGACGCGCATGGGCAGCTCGATGTGCCGCAGGCAGTCATCCCCCCCGCCGCTGCGCCGCCCGCCGAGCATGCCCGCGAACGCCCGGATGATCTGCTTCGGCTTGCTGAGGAAGGCGAAGATGCTCGCGGTGGTCATCATCGCCACGCCGCCCCACAGCGCCCAGGTCGTGATGCGCCGGAAGCCGTAGTCCATGTCCCCGTCGGCGCCGATGACGCCGAAGATGTCCCCCTGGCGGATGATCATCGGGGCGAGAATCGCGTAGTTCAGCACCGCGCCGATCAGCAGAGACACCCCCGTGCGGACGCCCATCAGCCCGCCGGCGGCGAACATGACGTGGTCCGGCTCCACGCTGAGCGTGAGTTCCGGCAGCGGCGTGCCCGCCAGGCGCGGCGGCTTGCCCCCGCGGAAAAGGTTATACACCCACGCTTCCAGGGCGTGGGGCACGTGCGGAATCTTCTCACTGATGCGTGCGAGGATGTCCGTCTGCTTGAAGAACTCGAACACCGCCGACCCCACGCCGAAACCGGCGAGGATCTTGGCCTTGAACAGCCCCGAACCGGCGTCGCTGGTGTGCAGCGCGTCCATCACGATGCCCGCGGCCTTGCCCTCGGGGAAGGGGTATTGCTCCTCGTTGATGAACCGTCGTTTGAGCGGAAAAGCAAAGAGGACGCCCAGCGTGCAGATCGCGATCATCCAGACGATCGTGGTCGCCATGGGGATGGGCGTCCCCGTGATCATCATGTAGGCCGCGAGAGAAGATATCAGCGGCGAGGTCATGTAGCCGGCCGCCGTGGCGATCGACTGCATGCAGTTGTTCTCGAGAATAGTGAACTCGTCGGCTGCGCCGATGCGGGACATCACCTTGAACATTGCGAACGCGACGATCACCGAGGTGATGCCCACGCCGAGCGTCCAGCCTGTCTTCATGCCGACGTAGAGATTCGTCAGCGACAGGAGGCCGCCGATCATCATGCCCGAGATGGCCGACCGGGCGGTAAGCTGCGGCATGTCGCCGCGGAAGACGTTCTCCAGCCACCAGCGGTCCTTCTGCTCAACCGTCCACGTCTGGACCTGCGCATCCGTGAGCTGCTTGATCGCCATCGGTGAGTGATCCTCTGTCTGCCGCACGGGGCGGCACTGTCGACTCCCTCGCGAGCACCCGGTGCCGATCGCGGTCGAGGCCGCGACCAAGGCGGGCGGATCATAGCATCGGGCGCGGCGTGGGGGAAACGCCCTGCGCGGAATCGGCCAGGGCTCGCAGCCGACGGCGGCGGACGGTGAGCCCATACACCACGGCGCACGCCAGAAACAGGCCCCCGAATGTCGCGACCACCGACGCCCCGGTGGGCAGATCCCACACGGCACTGGCGGCCAGCCCGATCACGCTGACCGCGAAGCCGAATCCCCAGCCGGCCACCAGCCGCGGCGCCACTCCGCGGAAGAACATCATCGCGCACACCGCCGGCACGATCAGGAAGCTGAACACCAGCAGCACGCCCGCGATCTGCACCGAACTGGTGACGACCGCACCGAAGGAGAGGTAGAACACGAAGTCCCACAACCGCACGCGGATCCCCTGGGCCACGGCGCCGTCGGAGTCTTCCGAAATCGCGAAGAAGCGCCGGCGGAGCGCGACATGCAGCGCCCCGATCGCCGCGTAGACCGCCGCCGTGACGCCGACCTCCGCCCAGTCAACGAACAGCAGCCGCCCCACCAGCATGTGGTCGATCTCTTCCTTGCCGATAGGGAGCTTCGAGAAGAGCAGAATCGCCAGGGCGCTGCTCACGGCATAGACGATGCCGATGACCGCTTCCTGCGGCACGCGGGCGTCGTGGAACCGGCCGATGGCGAATACGCCGGCACCGATGAACGTGAACCCCAGCGCAAAGACGTAGCCCATCCCCGAATGCGGCTCGAATCCGGCCGCCGCCGCCACGGCCACCCCCATGGCCGCGATCTGGGCCAAAGCCAGATCGACGAAGATCACGCCGCGCATCACGACGTGAATGCCGAGGTAACAGTGAATGCCTGCCAGCACGAGGCAGGCCGCGAACGGGGCGGCCAGAATGTCGAGCACGGGTTGGGGCTCCTGAGCAGGTGGCGCGACGCGCTAGGCGCCGGGCTTCGTGCCTTCTCCGGGATCCGCCGCCGCCCGCTCAGGCCGCGGCGCGATCCGCTCCAGCGCTTCGACGATCACCCGCACGTTGTACTCGAAGATCGCCTGGTAGCTGGTTACTTCCGGCAGGGCGCCTACGTCCTGCGCAAGGACGACCGCTTCCCCGCCGACCTTCTCGGCCACCGCCTGCGCGTCGGCCCGGCTGTTGTACGTCTCGACGAGGATCAGCCGGGCCCCTGTGGACCTCATTCGCTCGGCCATCTCGGTAAGGTGACGCGGGCCCGGCGAGATGCCCGGCTTGGGCTCGATCTCGCCGATGGTCTCCAGCCCGAACCGGTCGAGGAAATAGGGCCACGAGCGGTGGTAGGTCACGACTTGCGTACCCTTCCAGGGTTCAAGTTGCTCCACCAGGCGGGCGGCCACCTGTCGCAGCTTTCCGGCGAACGCCTCGTAGTTCGACTCAAACTCCGCGGCGTGCGGGGGATCGATGCGCTGGAGCGCCTCCTTGATGGTCCGGCCGATGATCACGCCGTTGAGCGGATCGAGCGCGAAGTGCGTGTTGCCGAAGACGTGGATGTCGCCAAGGGCGCGGGTCATTTGCCCGCGCTCGGGCACCTCCCTGAGGGCGATGCCCCGGGATGCATCCACGTTGCCCGGCGATCCCGGGAGCAGATCGGGGTTGCGGGCACTCTTCACCAGCAGCGGAGCCCACGCCTCTGCGTCGAGCCCTGAGTGAACGAAGAGCTTCGCCTTGCGGACGCTCATGACGTAGCTCGGCTTCGGCGAGACGCTGTGCACGTCTTCGGGGCCGCGCATGATGCTGTCGACCGTCACGTGCTCGCCGCCGATCTGCCGCGTGATGTCGGCCAGCGCGGCGGTCGTGGTAACGACGCGCGTCTCGGCGAGTGTGGAAGCCGTGAGTCCCAGCACCGCCGTCAGCGCCGCGACGCGAGACAGCGCAATGACGCGCCGCGGGCCGCCTCGAAATGCGTCAGACGTGAATGTGCAGGTCATTGCCTTCCTCCCCATGTTCGTCCTCGTGATCGTGCGCTTCCTCGGCTTCCGCCTCACCGCCTGGCTCGAACCCGAACTGGTCAGCAAAGAAGCCCTCCAGCAGGTCAGACGCGGTGCCGGACACGGCCGTGAACAGCCCGTTGAGCAGGTTGTGCTGCACCACGCCGTCGCAGCCGGCGGAGAGCCAGACAACCAGACCCGCGACCGCCAGGGATCGCGTTGATCGATGATTGAACTTCATGGCATTCGCTCCGTGAAAGTGTCAAAGCGTCGCGCGGCCCGATCAGCGATGCACCCAGTACGGATGCGGCGGATGGGCGCCGATGACGCCGGTGAACTGAAGGAAAACCGCGTCCTCCTGGCCGCTGCCGTGCGCGTAGTCCGACCAGCGGTGCTGGTACTCGAGACGAACGCGCAGAAACTCGACGGGATACCAGGTCAGGTAGGGCGAAATCGCGTAGTCCGAGTCGGACAGCCCCCGACTCGGGGAGTTGGGATACTCGGTGTAGTCACCGCGCAGGCCGACGTACCAGTCTCGGTCCAACTGGTACTGGCCGAATAGGTACGCGCCGAAGCTGCTGTTGCGCGTCGCTCCGAACAGCCCGCGGTCCACGTCGTTGTCCGCCCAGAATGCCTCGCCCTGCACCAAAACGCTCCGGAACTTCGACGGATCGGGATGGATCCACTGCCAGGTGGCGTCGATCCCGAAGACGTTCGCGTCGAAGTCGCTGTCGCTCGCGGTCTTGGCGTACATGTAGCTGCCGCCCAGCTCCAGCGAGCTGTCGCGACCGACATCGGTGAAAAACTTGAGGTGCGCGATGACGGCCGGATTGTCTGCATTCGGCCCACCGAGGATAGGCGAGTGGTGCCCGCCGTCGGCGTTGGCCGCCTCCAGCGAAAACTCGAGATACTTGTCGAACGGATTGGGCACGAGCCAGCTCGCCCCCACGCCGGTCGAGGACATGCCCTCGGGCCCGAACAAGGCGGCCAGTGCAAGCGGCCGCGTGACTTGCGGCAGGTCGTGAGTGTGCAGCAGGTTGTTACGCCCGAACCGCGAGCGGAACTTGCCCGCGCGGGCGGCCAGATCGCCCGGCAGCGTATGGAAATCGAGGTAGCCCTCCTCGATCTCCACGGCGTAATCGATCTCGACGTCGCCGCGGAAGTCGCTCTCGATCTCCTCGTGCAGGGCGACGATCACCACGCCGTCCACCGTGGGCGATATCGCGGCCCGGAAGTCGATCTCCACCTCGCGGAGGTTGAAACGGTTGAGCGCGTGGTTGCCGCCGTCGCTGGACAGGCTGCCGCCCGTATCGAGGAAGACGGTGATCTCGGGGTTGAGCAGGTTGCCACCGCCTGACGAGCCGAAGGCGAGCGCCCCGGCCGGCGTGCTCGCGGCCGGTGCGGCAGACGGCGAGAGCGCAGCCGAGCTCGCCTCGTCCGTTGGCGCGGAGGAGGACTCCAGGGCCGCGAGGCGCGCTTCCAATTCGCGAATGCGCTCCTGATCGGCCTGGTGACGGGACTCCAGCGCCTCCAGCCGCTCGGCCAGGCGCCGGAGGTCGGCCTGCACATCCGGCTGATCCGCAGGCTGGGGCTGCGCAGCCGCGCAGCAGGCCGCCCCGCCCAGCAGGGCGAGGAGGGCCCAGGGGACCTTCACATACATGGTTGAAACCTCCCGCATCGCCGCGCGCGCAGCACGCGACCGTGAGAGCCAAGTGAACCAGCCCCGCCGGCCCTTCGGCCGGGGGCGCACCGGTCAGCAGTCCACACTGGCACGCGGCGGGCCGCGGATCGTGAAGGCAGGGCTTGCAGCTCGACGGGGAGGGCAATCGGACGGGAATCCGCCCAGCGGAACGGCGTCGGCGGCGTCGGCACCCGCCGGGGCGGGCAGAACCGCGACAGGAGCCTGCGCCGTGGTCTTGACCAGAAGGCAGAACGACTCGGAATGATCGCCGTGGCCGTGGTCGTGCTCCGGGTCCTGGCAGCTCTCGGGGCAGGCCGCCCGGAACGCCGGAGCCCGCGAGCAGCCGCCGCAGGAGGCGCTCCCGCTGTGGTGCAGGGCGTGCGCGAGCGGCAGCACGACGTGGGCCGCGTAAGCCAGGAGCAGCAGGAATCTCTGAACCGGCGCGACCATGCGGAGGGTCCATCCGTCGTCCCGGCGTCGGGACCGCAGCACAGTATGCCCGATAACCCGCGGGGAGCCAACAGCGGCGGGAGGCCGACCCCCGCGGACGTGCCGCATTGGGGCGCACGGGAAACTACCTAACGCCGCCGCCGCGGACGTCCGAGAGGGAATTATCCCGAGGAGGCGAGGACGAGATGCAGGGCATGGACAGCACCGAACTGAGACCTCCGGTGGGTGAAAGCCGCCCGGCCCAGCGGCCCACTACTCGCGAACGTTGGATCTACGTCGTCGGGACGGTTTCCGAGGTCGAGACGGACCCCCCCGTTCGCCGGCGCGCCCCGCGCTACGACCTGGTGTACGGTTCCGCGCTCGTCCGGTTCAGACATCCGACCAACGGCCGGCTGATCGAGCGGACCTGCAACGTGCTCGAGGTTTCGAATACGGGCCTGATGCTGCGCAGCCGGGAAGAGATCCCGCCGCGGACCAGGGTGGACCTCGAAGCCTGCGTGGGCGATGAACTCGTATTCATCCACGGCGCGGTGATGCATTGCACCACGTCCGTGGGGGCGTTCAAGGTCGGCATTTCGCTGGACTTTCCTGCCTGACGGGGTGGCGGATGGGGGACTACGCCGCTCTGGATTCGAACCAGAAACCTTCGGTTCCGTAGACCGATGCTCTATCCAATTGAGCTAGCGGCGCAACGGCGGCGGCGGGCCTGAAGGCCGGCCGCGAGCCGGGACGTCTTGTACTCGACCGATCGCGCGGCCGCAAGGGCCAGCGCGGCGTGGTCAACCTGCCAAAGAAAACAGGCCCGGGGCCTCGAGGGCACCGGGCCTGTGAAGGCTCTGTGGCAGGTGAAGATGCGGACGCGGGATACCTACGAATCCATTCAAGCGAAGCAGCTTGTTCAGCTACTCATATAAGTGATCAAGCGATTGGCCATTAGTACGGGTCAGCTCAATCCATCTCTGGACTTACACCTCCCGCCTATCGACCTGATGGTCTATCAGGGGCCTTCTGGACCGAAGTCCATCGAGACCTGATCTTGAGGGGGGCTTCCCGCTTAGATGCATTCAGCGGTTATCCTTTCCGTGCTTAGCTACCCAGCGGTGCCCCGAGCGGGACAGCTGGCACACCAGCGGCACGTGCCTCTTAATCCTCTCGTACTAAAGAGACATCCTCTCAAGTCTCGTACGCCCACGGCAGATAGGGACCGACCTGGCTCACGCCGGTCTGAACCCAGCTCGCGTACCACTTTAATCGGCGAACAGCCGAACCCTTGGGACCGCCTACAGCCCCAGGATGTGATGGGCCGACATCGAGGTGCCAAACCTCCCCGCCGCTATGAACGCTCGGGGGAG
>CAYRSS010000080.1:0-13966 GCA_964426945.1 uncultured Phycisphaeraceae bacterium | reverse complement strand
CGAAATACCCGTCGATGTCGTTCGGGTGGTCCTTGTCCTCGGCGAATGACCCGTCTGCGTAGACCTCCCTGATTCCAATCTGCCAGAGCTGCCGCGTGAGCGTCTCCAGGTTGTCCACGAGCTTCGCCCGCCATACGGCATCCCAGGACGGATACTCCCTTGGGTCGCCGGGACCGAGCACCAGCACGGACTGCCGGAGCTCCGCGAACGTGACCTCGTAGTCGCCGGCTGGCAGCAGGCCGTCAGGGGTAAAGGGCGGGATCACGGGCATGGCATCGTCCTCTTCACCTTGACAGTTTAGCACTGCTTGACACAAACGTCAAGCATGGCTAGCATGTTCCCGAACAACCGGTCCGAGCAGGCCAGGACTGGTGGTCCCGGCGAATGAGCCCACAATCTGTGGGGAGTGGCCGGTAAATGTCCGAGAGCCTGAGAACGAGGATCTGCCGATGAATCGCGTCACCCCCGCTTCGCTTGCCGCCGGCAACGGGCACAAGGCCAAGCGTCGCGTTCCCGATCAACGGGGCATTCAAGACATTCGGAACCTGCCCGACACCGAGTTTGACGGGCTGTGGGATGCCGTCATTCTCCCAGCCCACACGAAAGAGCGACTGCTCTCGCAGGCCGTTCTCAACTTCTCCGCTCGCGCCCGGCTCCAGGAAGTGTCGATGCCGCTCCACGGCATCATCCTCCTGGTCGGTCCGCCGGGCACCGGTAAGACATCCGTTGCCCGCGGCCTCGCGTCACGCACCGCCGCTTCGCTCAATGGCAGTATCACGTACATCGAGGTGGAACCGCACGCGCTCGCGAGCGCGGCACTCGGCAAGAGCCAGCAGGCCGTCAGCCACCTTCTCGGCACGGTGATCGCCGAGGAAGCATCGAGCGGCCCGTGCATCGTGCTTCTGGACGAGGTCGAGACCCTCGCAGCCGACCGTCGCAAGATGAGCCTGGATGCCAATCCCGTGGACGTGCATCGCGCCACCGACGCAGTTCTCGCCCAGATGGACCAACTCGCGGCCAATCACCCGCAACTACTCTTCGTGGCGACGAGCAATTTCGCGGGCGCGATCGACGACGCCTTCTTCTCCCGCGCCGACCTCGTCGTCACCATCGACCTGCCGTCCCCCGAGGCGTGCCGGGACATCTTGCTCGACAGCCTCGACCGACTTGCTCGCGTATACCCAAAAATCGGAGGCATCAAGACCGATCCCGCGATCGAACGCGCGGCGAAACGCTGCGTCGGACTGGATGGGCGACGCATTCGCAAGGCAGTGCTGTCGTCGCTTGCTCACTCGAAACAGATCGCGGCCAAACCCGACCTTCTCACAGCGGACGCCGTGCTCGCGGCAATCGAGTTCGCCCAGACAGAACGCGCCAGCGTGGAGGACAAGCGATGACTGTTGTCGCCCGACGAGTCGCGTCCACGCCTACCCGCACCGCCGCGCAGACGTGGGACAAGATCGTCCAGATTCTCGCTCCTGACCCGCGCAGCCCCGCTCGCGAGGAACTCGCCAGGGCAGCCGGCGTCGCCTGCTCCTCCATCTCGTCGGAGGCGATCAAGGATGCGCCGATCGTTGTCTGGGGTGGCGGTCCCCGTGTCCGCGTCTACAGCGTCTTCGACGAAGACGCCATTACCGGTGATGGGGTCAACGAGGATGCCCTCTCGAAGTCACCTACTGAGGGAGATTGGAGAATGTCGATCCCGTGTCTGCCCGAGGATGTGCAGTGGAGCAACGGCAGGCTCTCCGCGGTGACCAATCGCATCTCCGCCCGCTCCCTGGAGGATGACATCGCGGACGAGACGGACTCCGCGCTGGCTGCCCGTTCCCTGACCATCAACGCGGAGGAGTTCCTCAAGCCATGAGCACCTTCACCGTTTCGATTACTTACACACATACGGTGACCTACGTCACCACCAAGATGCTGCTCACGCTGAAGGAGATCATCCGTGAGATCGGCCTTGATCCCGCCCGGTTCACCGACAGCTGGGACACCTACGAACGGGCCATTTCGACATGGCTGTCCAGCCGCCACCTTCAGCGGGTCACACTGGAGGTGCACGACCCGCGTAACAATGGGCTCGTCACTCGCTGGGACATGGATGTGCTGTACTCCAGCGTCGGCGATGGCTCGTTGTGGGTTGATACCGCCGCCGTCCGCTACTCCATCGCCAAGGCCGGTCTCGTTCCGGGACACTGCCGCTACGACATCATTCTCACTGCCGCGCCCGGCCGACCCGATGTCGTCGGCTGGGGATCGTGCGATTTCCGTTCGACAGACGGATTCAAACGGTTCTCCGTCGGTGCCACCGTTGGCGGAAACGGCCTGTCCGCCCAAACCGCGTATTGGAGCCGATGATGCTCACCGAGACCGAAGCATTCCGAAAGTTCCGCAGCCGCCTGGAGCTCACCCAGAAAGAGCAGGACGACGCATCGCGCCGCCAGAAGGAAATCCGCGAGGTCATGAACCGTTCGTTCAGGATCGCGGATGACTTCCTCACCGGCTCCTACAAACGCTGGACAAAGACCAAGCCGTTGAAGGACGTGGATATCTTCTGCGTCTTTCACGATGACGAGCGCCCCAAGTACCGCACGGACAAACACCCCTCCGTGGTCTTGGCCGACACAGAGAAGGTGCTCGCCGACGAGTACGGACACGAGAACGTCAGCCGGCAGCGGCGCTCGGTCACTGTGAAGTTCCCTGTCGGGAGCGACGAAGAGCGCGTGATGAGCTTCGACGTTGTACCCGCGTTCACAAAGTCGGACCACTACGAGATACCCGACACGGCAACCACGAAGGGATGGACGGAAACTAATCCGAAGATCCATGCCGAGAAAGCCACTGCTGCCAACGAAGCGTTCGGCGGCGAGTGGAAGGGCATGGTTCGCATGGCAAAGCGATGGAACCAGGAGAAAGACAAACCGGTCAAACCGTCCTTCCTGCTTGAAGTCATGGCGCTCCAGATTCTCCGCCCGCCGTTCGGAGGGGACTATCCCTACGAGTTCATGGCATTCTTCGCCACCGCTGCCGACCGGATAGACGAGACATGGCCGGAACCAGCCGGACTGGGTCCTCCCGTCAGCGACTCGATGACCGCGCCCGATCGTGCGAATGCGAAGCGAATGCTGACGCAGGCCCATCATGCCGTTCGTGAGGCAATTGAGCTGTCGCGGGCCGGGCGGAACGGTGATGCGCTGCGGAAGTACCGCGACCTGTTCGGCGATCTGTTCCCTCTTTCGTGAGCAACCCATGACTGAATCGACAAGAGCACAGCTTCCCGTACTGCTCAAGGGCCTCCACGACTTGCTAGCCAATGAACTTGGCGTCGCTCGTTCAGTTGTTGCCCACTCCGGCACCAAAGGCGAGGTGAGCGAGGGCCGCTGGATCGAAATGCTGCGGCATCACCTGCCTGCCCGCTACCAGGTGAGCAAGGCGTTCATCATCGACTCGACAAACACATGCAGCGACCAGATTGATGTCGTGATCCACGACCGTCAATACTCGCCGTTCGTGCTCAAGTTCGACTCCGCCCTGTACGTCCCGGCGGAGAGTGTCTACGCCGTATTCGAGGTCAAACAGGAGATGTCCGCCGACGAGGTTGCGTATGCAGCGACCAAAATTGCCAGCGTCCGGCGTCTTCACCGCACGAGCATTCCGATTCCGCACGCGGGAGGCACTTACCCAGCCAAGCCTCCCCAGTACATCACTGGCGGCTTGCTCTGCCTCCAGAGTAGCTGGTCACCGCCCTTCGGTGATGCCTTTCAGAAGGCAATCGAGGCCGCTCCGCCTGAAGGCCGCCTCGAAATCGGCTGCGCCGCTCAGCACGGTGTATTCGAGATCACCTATCCGGCAAATGAACCACCCTGCGTTTCCGTTCATGCCAGCACCGGACCGCTTGCCGACTTTCTGCTCCGTCTCATCGCACGCCTCCAGTGCATGGCCACTGTTCCATGCCTTGACGTGATGGCCTACGCCCGCTGGCTCGATCAGGAGCAACCACGTTGATGGAGCGGGAGACGCGGCCCCTCTCCCGCTCCAAGCCTCACCCTCTACCCCCCACGAGACGGTTCCAGAAACCGGGCAAGGTCGATAGACGGCCTCGCCGTGGCGCGGACAGAGCGCCCGTGACCTGTCGGCCCTTGCCCCCCGGTCAGGCGCGTTTCACGGTTTCACGGCTAGCAGAACCCGCGTTTCCGGCCCCCAGGCCCGGATTCCTTGAACGAAAAGTTCTATTGGCGTACTGTCACCCCGATTCTGGAAACTGAATGTTCTCGGTAAGTGCCTTGACCCACAGGAGTTACGGCCAAGTTCAAGCATATCCTGCCATCCCCAGGCAACAGCGACCGAGTTGAACTGGCGAACCTTGCACATTGGTTCAATGTCGTCTACACATTGAGTCAATGAACGACGAAGCACTCACCATCGGTCAACTCGCCAAGGCAGCCGGAGTTCGGACCTCATCGGTCCGCTTTTACGAGCGCCGAGGACTCCTGACGCCGGACCACCGCAGCGGTGGCAACTACCGTCTGTACGGTGCAGCCACCTTGGAGCGGTTGCGGTTCATCCGAGCCGCGCAGGCCGCTGGCTTCACCCTCAAGGACATCGCGCTACTGCTGGACTTCCGGGATGGCGACGCATCGCCGTGCCGGGAGGTGCAGAACGTGATCGAGACCCGCCTGGCGAGAGTGGATCAGGAGATCGACCACATACACCACGTTCGAGACGTGCTCGGGCGATGGCTGAAGGTCTGCCGCAAGGCTGAGCGGACGGGTCGGTGCGGAGTTCTGGAAGGGCTCAGCCATCCGGGAGAGTGCGGGTTCACTGAAGAGCGCGGCAAGAAAGCCAGAAAACCCGAAAAATCGACTTGACCTTGCATCTAGGTGCAAGGCCGATACTCAAGGTGGAGGCCATTTCAGGAGGACAGCCATGACGAAGCGACGGAACATCGTGATCTGGACAACGCTCGCACTCGGCGCAGCTGTTGCAGCCGGCGCTACAACGCTCGACCAAGCCCGCGCGGCGCGCGCGGACTGCCCCGGCAAGGTCGTCTGCCCGCTGTCGGGCGAGTTGGTCTGCCGCGACCGGTGCCCACTCGACGCCGCGGATGCGCCTGAGGCGAGCACCGGACAGGCCACTCGGCGAGGCTGTTGTGTTGGCGCGCGAGCAAACTGAGGCGATCGCGCGATGGCGAAGGGAGTTCGTATGGCTGACTGCTGTGGCTCGAACGTCTTACAGGGGAGCGGCGCCGACCATCTCGTGATCATCGGCGGCGGGTCGGCGGCCTTTGCCGCGGCCACCCGCGCCGCCGAGCTGGGGGCACGGGCCACCATTATTAACGATCGCCTCCCAATCGGCGGCACGTGCGTCAACGTCGGCTGCGTCCCGTCCAAGACGCTGATCCGGGCGGCGGAGGCGCATCACCGCGCGGGCCACCACGCCTTTGCGGGGATTCGGTCGAGCAGCCGGATCGCTGATTTCGGAGAGGTGATCAGGCAGAAGCGGGAGCTCGTCGAGCAGCTCCGACAGGCCAAGTACGTCGACGTCGTCGGACCACTACCGGGTGTGCGTCTCGTCGAAGGGCGGGCGCGCCTCGTCGCGCCCGACGCCGTCGAGGTCAATGGGGAGCGGATCACCGGCGACCGCGTTCTGATCGCGACCGGTGTCGCGCCGTTCGTGCCCTCGATTCCCGGTCTGGCGGAGGCGGGGTACCTGACCAACGAGTCGCTGTTCGAGCTGGAGGAGCTGCCGGAATCGCTCATCGTCCTCGGAGGCCGCTATGTGGCGCTTGAATGCGCCCAGATGATGGCACGCTTCGGGACCCGCGTCACCATCCTCCAGCGGTCCGAGCGGATCCTGCCCACGGAGTCGCCCGACATCACCGACGCGCTGACCGGATACTTCCGCGATGAGGGGATCGAGGTCGTGACCGGCGTGGAGACGCGGAGTGTGCGCCGTGAGAGCGGCCGAGCGGTCGTTGAGGCGGTGCTGGACGGGCAGACCAGGAAGTTCACGGCCTCGCACATTCTCGCCGCGACGGGCCGACGCCCCAACACGGCCGGCATCGGCCTCGAGGACGCCGGCGTTGAACTCGATGACCACGGCTTCGTCTTTGTGGATGATTCTCTTCGCACATCGGCGCCGGGCGTATACGCCGCGGGCGATGTGATCGGCGACCCTGAGTTCGTCTACACGGCAGCCTACGAGGGATCGTTGGCTGCTGAGAACGCCATCACGAACGGCGATCGTTCCCGTAACTACACCGCGCTGCCGTGGGTGGTCTTCACCGATCCACAGGTGGCGGGCGTGGGGCTCGACGAGGAACAGGCAAAGAAGAAGGGCATCGACGCTGAGGTCGCCACGCTGCCCCTGAGCCACGTGCCGCGCTCCTTGGCAGCGCGGGATACGCGGGGGTTCATCAAACTGATCCGCGATCCGGCGACGGACCGGCTCGTCGGCGGGCGCATCCTGGCGCCCGAGGGCTCGGAGCTGCTGATGGAAATCGCGCTGGCGATCCGCTTCGGCATCACCGTCGAGCAGATTCGATCCAGCTTCCATCCCTACCTGACGCTCGGCGAGGGCGTCAAACTCGCGGCGATCACGTTCGGCAAGGACGTCGCGGCGCTGAGTTGCTGTGCGACTTGAAACGGAGGTACGGCATGTCCATCGACCCGATCGACAACCAGGCACACGACTGTTGCGATGGCGACGAGAATGGCGCCGCGCGCGTTGCGGGCACGGGCGATCGGGCCGAGCGGGCATCGATCGGGGGCGCCGTCGCCGCCGCGGTGCTCTCGTCCGCCTGCTGCTGGCTTCCGCTGCTGCTCTTGGCGTTCGGCGCGTCGGCCGCGGGCGTTGGCGCCTTCTTCGAGCGATGGCGACCCGTGCTGGCAGGCGTGGCGATCGTCACGCTGGGCATCGGCTTCTACCTCGTGTACTTCCGCCGCGCCAAGTGCGCAGATGATGCCTGCGGGACCGCCGCCTGCGCCCCACGCTCCGGCAGGGGAAGAGTGTTGACACAAGTGATGCTCTGGTTCGCAGCGGTGCTTGTCGCGGCGTTCGTGCTCTTTCCCCGATACGCCGGGGTCGTCGCGCGGGCGGTGTACGGCGAAAGCCCCGTCGCTACCGCCCCATCCAATGAATCGCTCGTCGTTCAGCGGTACACCGTCGAGGGCATGACTTGCGAGGCGTGCGCGGTGACGCTCCAAGCCGACCTGTTGAAGATCGAGGGTGTCGTCCGCGCGACGGTAGATTATGCGACGAGGTCGGCCCGGGTCGAAACCACTGAGCCGGAAATCCAGAACGAGGTTCTGACCGCCGCCAAACGGCACGGCTACACGGCAACGCACACGTCCGGCAGGTGACGATCTTTCAGCGTGCTGCGTCTGAGCACCCGGCATCGGTGAGCGTCGCGAACGGCGGCGCCTTTCACGGTTTCACGGCAGGAGAGTCCGCGTTTCCGGCCCCCAGGAGCGGATTCCCTGGACAAAAAGTTCTATTGGCGTACTGTCACCCCGAATCAACTGGACTGGAGGCCGTTCTGCTAGGTAGCAGAACGGCTTTCTCTTTTCCAGGCAAAGACTTACGTCGCTCAGGGTGCGGTTCAAAGATAGCGAGGTGAGGATCGCGCGCTTCTCGGCGGTCTTTGAACGCTCCCACGCTTCCGGGGCTTCCTGGCTCCAGTCGAAGGCCGCCAACGCCTCTTGGGCCAAGCCTGGGCCCACGCCGCCCATCCCGTCCAGCCCGCGCTCGACGTCGGCGAGATCGCCGTTGAGGCTGGCGGTCTTCTGCTTCAACGTGGCTTCGTCCACGGTCCCGGCCAAGTAGGCGTTCAGGAGGCGGTCTTTCATGTTGGCCAGTTCGGCCTGCCGTTTGACGAGCGTCTGGCGCTGGCGTTGCTGGGTCGTCGTAATGTCTGCGAACGCCGCCTGAAGGGCGGTCCTGAACCAGGCCGCGATCTCCGGCGAGGGCATTCGAAGCGAGGCAAGGTCGTCACGGATCGCCTGGTCCAGATCGGCCGCCCGCCAGCGGACTCGCGGGTGATCGGCATTCGGGCTGTTACTCGCGCACCTGTAGTAGACGTGCTCGTTGACGCCGCCGTCCTTGAGCCGACGGCGGATGCGCTCCCCGGTGATCGCGCTGCCGCAGTAGGAGCACGAGAGCAGGCCGCCGGATAGCGGCAGTTCGGGTTTTCCGGTCCGCCGATTCTTGCCGTGGAGGAGATCCTGGCACAGTTCGAACGTCGCCCGGTCGACGAGCGGTTGATGCCGGCCGGGGAAGGTCTGGCCGTGCCAGTTGATCTCGCCGAGATAAAAGCGGTTGTTCAGGATGTAGGACAGACCAGTGCGCGGGAACCGCGGCTGGGACGGCCGGTAGATTAGCCCTTCGTCGCGCAGGCGTTCGGATAGTAGCTCGAAGGTCGTGTCCCCCCGAGCGTAGAGCTCGAAGATACGTACGACCGCCTTCGATTGCTCCGGATGGGGCTTAATGGGCTCATCGCGATCAGCCACGTTCGCGTAACCAAACGGTGCGCTCGCCGGGAACCATCCTTGGCGGATCTTCTCGTCCTTGCCCTTCAGCACTTCGCTGCGGAGGTTGTCCGAGTAGTACTGGGAGACGGCGGCCATGACGTTGAAGGACAAGGCGCCGGCCGCTCCGTGGCCGAACTCGTTGTCCACGAAGACCATCCGCACGCCGACGCCGTCTTCCAGCTCCTGCATTCGCACGGCATCCCGCATATTCCGGCAGACGCGGTCCAGCTTGTGGCTGAGCACGGCCGTGATCGCCTGACGCTTGGCGTGCCGCTTCACCCAGTCGTACATCTCGTTGAAGACCAGCCGTTCGGCCCCGCGCTTGGCCGACTCGGCCACGACGAACTCACGGACGACCGTCCACCGTTCCCGCTCGGCCCGGGCTCGACAAGCCCGGAGTTGGGCATCGAGCGAGTAACCTTCCCGTTGCTCGCGTGACGATACCCGAGCCCAGATCACGACGTTCATGGCTGACCTCCCGGGAGCTTCGCGGCGAGGATCGCGAGGCCGGCGCTGCCGACGCCCTGCAGCATCTCTACGGCCTCCTCGTCGCTCACGACCCGCTGCAGATGCCGGGACCACACTCGTCGCGTCTCCGCGATCAACTCATCGGTGATCCAGGCCGGAAGCGCCGGCCGCGGCCGGCCGACGTTCCCGCCACCACCTTCCTCGAAGGCGCGGAGATGTCCAGCCGGAATCCGCGGGATTCCTGCGTGGCCAATGTCCTCGAGAATGCGAGTCGATCCAGCCATATGCCGCCGGGTCTGTCCTGATGCTCACGGAGGCCGTCGATGAGGAAAGACGGCCACAAGTCACCTCCTGAATCTTGGCTTGCGGAATCGGCCGTGTTGCGGGCAAAGGGGGGGGACATGCTCAAATCATATTTCACTGAAATGTTCAGAGATCCGAGTGAAATTTCAGCGCAATATCACTTTGCGCACGAAACTCGGATTCGAGGTGACTACGGGGGGAGGGCTGGTATTTATCCAAGGGGGCCGTCGCTGCTTGATCGGCAGGCGAGCCGCCCCAGAGAAAGCCATCGTGACCCTGTTCGACCGCACACCGCCAACGACCCCGCTGCAGGCTACACCCTGCTGTGCGGGGCTCGGCCATCCCGCGCTCCCACTCTGCCTGCGGGAGAAGCGGCCGCTCGTCCCGGACGGGCTGCTCGATGCCACGACGGTCGGGGCTCGGATTCTGGCGGATGGACGGCGTGCCCCAGTTCCAGCCTGGCGGTGCATACCGCTGGGCTGGTCATCGGTGTCGTCGGCGGCCGGGGCAGCCCATGGCTCGACCTCGCCGCAAACGATCATTGCGCAGCGCGACATCGAGGGCAGTCGAACATGAGCCTGAAGCCCCTCACGCACGACGCTTCCCTGGCGAGGCCGCGACACCAGATCGAGGCCGAAATCGCTCGATTCCTGGAGCTGCTGTTCGCACCCGGCGACGTCTTCGAGATTCGCGCCCCGGAATGTCGCGACCACGCCGGTTCCAGGTTCGAGTACGTGGTGAGCGGCTACTACGCCGACGCTGAGCTTGCGGCAAGCGCCGTCGCCGACCTCGAAACCCGCTGTTCGCCCGTCGCGATCTACGTCACGTTGAACCCCGTCGACACCGCCCTGTTAGCTCGCGCGGCGAATCGCCTGAAGGCGACACCTAAGGCGACAACAGGCGACCGCGACGTGCTCCGACGAAGGTGGATGCTCGTCGATCTCGACCCGGTGCGCCCACCTGGGGTGAGCGCTACCGAGGCGGAGTTCCGCGCCGCGCACGACAAGGCGTTGGCGGTCATGGACATCCTGATCGCCGAAGGTTGGCCCGCGCCGTTGCTCGGGCTGTCGGGCAATGGCGCACATCTTCTGTTCCGCATCGACTTGCCGGCGGACGACAACGGACTTCTGAGGAGGGTGCTCGCCGGACTCGCCCAGCGATTCGACGACGATGCGGTCAAGGTGGATCGTGCCGTGCACAACGCCTCGCGCCTCACGAAGGTGATGGGGACGATGAGTCGCAAGGGCGACGAAGTTCGCGGCGTTGCCGGGGTGGAGGATCGCGTTCATCGACGAGCGGAGCTCCTGCGAATCCCGGACGAGATCATCGCCGTCTCGCCGGAGCTGCTGGAACGCGTCGCGCTGCCCATCGCCCCAGCCACCACGCAGTGGCATCGGGCAACCGGGCAAGTCGGTCGCACGCCGGAGGAGGTCCGTAGATGGCTGGTTGATCATGGTGTCGCCGTCAAAGGCGAGCGCCGGCTCGAAGGCTGTACGATGCTCCTTCTCGAACGCTGTCCAGTCATCCCGGAGATCGAATCCACGGGCAGCTCTGACATCGCCGTCCTGGTTTCTGACAGCGGCAGGTTAGCCTACTGCAACCTGCACTCGCGGGGCCAGCACCTGAAGTGGAAGGATCTGCGAGCGGCGATCGATCCGAAGCGCCGCGACCGTCGTCGACGTAGCAAGGGTTGCCCCTCCGGGATCGCGGAGACGGACAAGGCAGCCCCCTCGGACGGCGCGAGCGATCACGATGACGAGGAGGAGCAGTGCATCCCTCTTGGTCAACGCGATCCAGAGACCGGTCGGCTGGTCCTCTCGCCGAGGAGCACATTACCGACAGCGGAAGCGTTCGTCTGGCAACTCCATGCTCATCCCGAAGGCCGGATGCTGCTCAGTTACGCCGGCACCGTCATGGTCTGGCGTGGGAACCGCTTTGTCGAAATCGAAGAAGAGTCGCTGCGGCAGCAGCTTCAGCCTTGGCTGCACGAAGCCCTGCGCTATCAATACAACAAGAAGCTGGGTGAGTTGGAGCTCGTCAACTTTGAGTCCAATCCCGGCACCATCAAGGCGGCGGTGGAGTCGATCCGCGTCTATGCGCACCTGCCGGTATCGGTGACTCCCCCGGCTTGGCTGGACAACCGTGCCGACCCGCCGGATCCCAGGAATCTGCTGCCGTTTCCGTCGGGCACGCTTGACCTCGCGACGGGCAAGACGCTCCTGCCCACGCCGGCGCTGTTCAACATCAACGCGATCGACTTCGACTATGTCCCGAACCCCGCGGTCCCGGAGCGATGGATCAAGTTCCTCGAGCAGCTGTGGGGCGACGACATTGAGTCGGTCGAGCTGCTCCAGGAATTCATTGGGTACTGCCTCGTAGCCGACACCAGCCAGCACAAGATGCTCCTGATGGTCGGTCCCAAGCGCTCTGGCAAGGGGACCATCGGCCGCGTCATGGCCCGCCTCGTAGGCGCTGGCAACGTCGTCGGGCCGACCACCTCCAGCCTCGCCGGCCCGTTCGGCCTACAGCCGCTGATCGGCAAGTCGCTGGCCATCGTCTCGGACGCCCGATTCAGCGGGGAGAACGTCGGCGTGGTCGTCGAGCGCCTCCTGTGCATCAGCGGCGAGGACACCCTGACCGTGGACCGCAAGTTCCTCGGCAGCTTGACGATGAAGCTGCCGACGCGGTTCGTGCTCCTGACCAACGAATTGCCGCGCATGAACGACGCCAGCGGTGCGCTCGCCGGACGCTTCGTCATCCTGCGGCTGACCAACAGCTTCTACGGTCAGGAGAATACGCGGCTGACAGAGGAGTTGGTGGAGGAACTGCCTGGCATCCTGGTATGGGCCATCGAAGGGCTCAAGCGTCTCCGTGCTCGCGGCCATTTTGTGCAGCCCTCGGCGGTCTCAGATGCAGTGCAGCAGATGGAGGATCTTGCGTCGCCTGTCATGGCCTTCGTCCGCGACTGCTGCGAAGTCGGCGTCGGCTACCGAGCATGGGTCGACGACATGTATGACGCGTGGAAGCGCTGGTGCGAAAGCGACGGCCGACACACGGTAAGCAGTAAACAACTCTTCGGCCGTGACCTCGCCGCTGCCGTACCGGGTGTGATCTGCCGGAGGCACAGCGCCCAGGGCCGCTTCTACGATGGAATCTGCCTGCGTGCGGAGGGAACGACATGAAGCCCGTGGTTGCTCCCGTCGACGTGAGCCGCGCTCCCCGCGACTTTTGTGCCGCGAAGAGGCGTGTTCTGTACCGCGCTTGTACCGCGATGAAAAGCGCATCGCGGCACACGCAAGTGCAGTATCCGCAAGAGTTTGTGTGGCTTGTGCCGCGATGTACCGCGATCCCCCCCTATGCACGCGCGCGCACGGGCGCGCGCAGAAAAAGCTGGCGTCCAATAGGAGGTACCGCGGTACATCGCGGCACACGCGGTACAGCGCCTCCGGTCACCTCGCCCCTGCACCGCGGCCGACGAGAGAGTCGGCGGACGGCTCCAGGCCAATGGTTCCCCCCTGCGCGAAAAAAATGAAGTCCTACCACGCGGAGCAGTCGCGGTCCGGAAGTGACTTTGTTTCGCTGGCCGACTTTTCTCCCAAGAACGCCCCTGGCGCTACCGTGGGGGGCGATTTCGGGGGCGTGGGGGCTGTCCGATTTCCGGTCCGATCGCTACGCCACGCGGCCCCGGGGCGGCCACGCGGCCAACGGGCCCGGGTGGCCGGTTCGGTCGCGGCTCCGGTGGGTTTTTGGGGCAGCGTGGCCGATCGCCTCGGGGCACTCGCGGGGGGTGACCCGTACGGCCGAGCCGGCGCCGAGCCGGATGAGGGTGGCTTGGTTCAGTCCGTCTCCGCGGCGCCGGCCCGATGGTCGCGGCCGGTGATGTGGAGACTCACTTAGGAGGTTGGCTATGCAGGTTGAAATGATGCCTGTCGACTCGATTCGCGAGTACGAACAGAACCCGCGGGAGATCTCGGACGACGCTATCGCCGCGGTGGCGCGGTCCATCGAGGAGTTCGGTTTCAAAATCCCAATCCTCGTGGACGGCAGCAATACGATCATCGCCGGCCACACAAGGCTTCGGGCTGCTCGGAAGCTCGGGCTGGCGTCGGTACCGGTTCTCAAGGCCGACGACCTTTCGCCGGAGCAGGTCCGTGCCCTTCGCGTTGCGGACAACCAGCTCGCGACCTTGTCGAAGTGGGACTACGACCTGCTTCCACTCGAACTCAAGGAGTTGGAACTCGCGGGCTTCGATCTGGGGCTGCTTGCGTTCGACCGGGACGATCTCGCCAAACTACTCGGCCGCGAGGTGCAGGAGGGTCTCACCGATCCCGACGACGTGCCGCTGCCGCCAGACGAGGCCATCACCCAGCCCGGAGACATCTGGCTACTCGGCGACCACCGGCTGCTGTGCGGCGACTCGTCGAAGGCTGACGATGTCGATCGGCTGCTCGACGGCGCGGTGATTCACCTCGTGAACTCGGATCCGCCGTATAACGTGAAGGTCGAGCCGCGCTCGAACAACGCGATCGCGGCCGGCAACTCGTCGTTCGCCGCGCCGCAGAAGCGTGGCCACCACCAATCGTTCGATGTCGCGCGCGACAAGAGCAAGGCCAAGAAGACGACCAACCAGATGCGTGCGAAGGACCGGCCGCTGGCCAACGACTTCG
>CAYRSS010000079.1:0-14037 GCA_964426945.1 uncultured Phycisphaeraceae bacterium | reverse complement strand
GGGCGGATTTTGATCGCATCGTCGCCGCGCTGCGGGCGCTGGAAAACGACGAGACGCTGCTGGTGCAGTCCGGCCGGGCCGTCGGCGTCGTCAAGACGCACCCGGACGCCCCGCGCGTCCTGATCTCCAACTCGATGCTGGTGCCGCAGTGGGCCACCTGGGACGAGTTCCGCCGGCTGGAGGGGCTGGGCCTGACCATGTACGGCCAGATGACCGCGGGAAGCTGGATTTACATCGGCACGCAGGGCATCCTCCAGGGCACCTACGAGACCTTCGCCGCCTGCGCAAAGCAGCACTTCGGCGGCACGCTGGCGGGGCGGCTCGTCGTCACCGGCGGACTCGGCGGCATGGGCGGGGCCCAGCCGCTGGCCTGCACGATGAACGGCGGCGTCTGCCTTGTCATGGAGGTCGATCCGCGTCGCATCGAGCGCCGCCTCGAAACGCGCTACCTCGACCGCTCCACCGCCGACCTCGATGAGGCCCTCGGCTGGGTCAGCCGCGCGCTCGAGGCGAAGGAGGCGGTCTCGATCGGCCTGCTGGCCAACGCGGCCGACGTCCTGGCCGAGCTCGACCAGCGCGACATCATCCCCGACATCCTCACCGACCAGACCTCCGCCCACGACGCGCTCAACGGCTACGTCCCCAGCGGCTTCGCCTATGACGAGGCCGTGGCCCTGCGCACCAGCGATCCGGACCGCTACATCGCCGAGTCGATGCGCACGATGGGCGCCCATGTCGAGGCGATGCTCGCCCTTCAGCGTCGCGGGGCCATGACGTTCGACTACGGCAACAACATCCGGCCGCTGTTCTGCGAGGGGCAGGGGCCCTTCCGCTGGGCGGCGCTGTCGGGCGATCCGAAGGACCTCGCCCGCACCGACCGCGCCGTGCTGGAGACCTTCCCGAATCATGAGCACCTCGCCCGCTGGATCCGCCTCGCGGGCGAGCGCGTCGCGTTTCAGGGGCTGCCCGCGCGGATCTGCTGGCTGGGCTACGGCGAGCGGGCGAAGATGGGGCTGGTGTTCAACGACCTGGTGAAGCGCGGCGAAGTCTCGGCCCCGATCGTCATCGGCCGCGACCACCTCGACTGCGGCAGCGTCGCCTCCCCCAACCGCGAGACCGAATCGATGAAGGACGGCTCCGACGCCATCGCCGACTGGCCGATCCTCAACGCGATGCTCAACACGGCCTGCGGGGCGAGCTGGGTCAGCCTGCACCACGGCGGGGGGGTGGGCATCGGCTACTCGATCCACGCCGGCCAGGTGATCGTGGCCGACGGCACCGACGCCGCGGCGAAGCGGCTGGAGCGCGTCCTCACCGCCGACCCGGGGATGGGCGTCCTCCGCCACGCGGATGCCGGTTACGACCGCGCCTGGCAGGTCGCCCGCGAGCGCGGCGTGAAGATTCCGAGCCTGTAGGAAGCCCCCGGGCCCGCAGCGCGCAGGGTGGACACCGTCCACCTTAGCCGTCGGGCGTGGAGGGCGTCCGCGCGTCGATTCGGGCGGGCTCGCGACCTGCACAACTTCCGGGTCTAAGCCGACCGCTGATAGAGATACTGCTGGAAATCCGCGAAGACCTGCCGGACGGTCTCCGGCGGTCCCAGCTCCGCAAACGCGTCCGCAAGGGCGTTCTGATAGCGGAGCCTGAGCAGCGGGCCGAGCTTCTCCGTGTCGAGTTCCTCCACCCCGACGCGCACGTACTGACCGAGTACGAAATCCAGGAACTCCTGTTGGCGGGCCTCAAAACGGGCCGGGATTTCCGCCCGGGCGAACTGTGCCCGCTCATCACGGCTCAGGACCGGCAGTGCGTACGCCACGTAGGCCAGCACATCGAAGATGTCGCTCTTGTCCGCGTTGATGATCCGCTGCATCTCGGCGAGTTGCTCAGCACCGAACCCCCGCTCGGCGAGGTTCGCGAGGAGCCGGGCGCGCGTGTCGGGCACGCTCCAGAGGGTGCGCAGTTCGTCCTCGTTCTTGAAGAATTCGGGCAGCTTGCCGAAGAGCAGCTCCATGAACTGCTGCGCGGAGATCGGCGTTCCGTCCGGGTGCCAGTAGGTGGTCACGGCCATGGATTGAATCGCCCGCACCTTGCCGTCGGCCAGCTTGACTTTGACTTTCCGGCGGCGACGGCAGACGCAGGGGCGCTGGCCGCATTTCTCGCACGGCCCCTTCGGGCACCGGCAGGGCGCCTGCCCACACTCGGGGCACGGCTCCGGCTCCGGCCGGACGCACACGCACGGACTGGCCCCGCACTTCTTGCACGTGGCCTGATCGACGGGCGGTCCATCCCACTCCGGGTCGAGGAAGTTCTGATAGGCCTTCACGAAGTCGTGGATCGTGAAGTAGTCCTTCCCGTCGTAGAGCCGCGTGCCGCGGCCGATGATCTGCTTGAACTCGATGATCGAGTTGATGGGGCGCAGCAGGACGATATTGCGGATGTTCCGAGCGTCCACGCCGGTCGATAGCTTCTGCGACGTGGTCAGGATCGTCGGAATGGTCTTCTCGTTGTCCTGAAAGGCCCGGAGCCACTGGTCGCCGAGGGCGCCATCATCGGCGGTGACGCGGTGGCAGTAGTTCGGGTCTGTGCTGGTCTTGATCTGGTTGATCAGGTCTCGAATGACACGGGCGTGTTGCTGCGTCGCGCAGAACACCAGGGTCTTCTCGCGCTGGTCGATTTCGGACATGAACTTGCGGACGCGGAATTCCTCGCGGGCGTCGATGGTGATCGTCGTGTTGAAGTCCCGCTCCGTGTACCGGCGTCCCTGTTCGATCTCTCCTTCGATGACCATGTCGTCGCTGG
This sequence comes from uncultured Phycisphaeraceae bacterium, assembly GCA_964426945.1. Lineage (GTDB taxonomy): Bacteria > Planctomycetota > Phycisphaerae > UBA1845 > UBA1845 > CAYRSS01. The sequence goes on along the minus strand of CAYRSS010000079.1, from coordinate 11,241 downwards.
TGTACACGTACTCATCGAGCGTGGTCGAGACCTGCCGCACCTTGAACGGCGTCAGGAATCCGTCGTTGATGCCTTCCTTGAGCGAGTACACGTACACCGGCTCGCCGAAGTAGGCGTAGGTGTCGGCGTTGTCCTTGCGCTTCGGCGTGGCGGTCAGGCCGAGCTGCACGGCCGGCTTGAAGTACTCAAGGATGTCCCGCCATGTGCTCTCGTCGTTCGCTCCGCCGCGGTGACACTCGTCGATGACGATGAAGTCGAAAAAGTCGGGCGGGTACGCGCCGAAGTACGGGCTCGGGTGCATCTGCCCGTCCGGCCCGAGCTTGTCGGGTCCGCACATGAACGTCTGGAAGATCGTGAAGAAGATGCTCCCGTTGGTCGGCGGGCGGCCCTTCTTGCGAATCGAGCCGGGATCGATGCGCACCAGCGCATCAGACTTGAACGCCTGGAACGAGTCGAAGTCGTTGTACGCCTGATCGGCCAGCGTGTTGCGGTCGGCCAGAAACAGGATGCGCGGCCGCCGCGTCGGCTCCCCGTCCGCCTTCTTCCAGTCCGTCAGGTTCCAGCGCGCGGCGAACAGCTTCCAGGCGATCTGGAAAGCGATCGAGGTCTTGCCCGTCCCGGTGGCGAGCGTGAGAAGCGCCCGATCCCTGCCCCCGGCGATGGCCTCCAGCACGCGGTTGACCGCGATCTCCTGATAGAACCGGATTGTCCATGAGCCGCTCTTGTCCGGGAAGGGCACCGCGGCGAAGCGGTCGCGCCAGGCGCTGGCCGCGGCGAACGTCCGGTTCCAAAGCTCGTCGGGCGAGGGGAACGCGACCGCCGGCTCGTCGCCCTCGCGGCCGGTCTGCATGTCGATGCCGTAGAGACCCTGCCCGTTGCAGGCGTAGGCGAAGCGCACGGCCAGCTTGTCCGCGTAGTTTTTGGCCTGGGCGACGCCCTCGGCGGCGGGGATGTCCCACGCCTTGGCCTCGACGACGGCCAGCTTGTGGTTGCGGTAGACGAGCACGTAGTCGGCGGCCAGACCCTTTCGCCGACCCGCGCCGGCCGTGCCCTTGAGCGCGCCGAGCGTGATCGGGTGTTCGCGAAGCACGCGCGAGCCATCGACGACGCCCCAGCCCGCGGCCGAGAGGGCGGGGTCAATGTGCTCGGCTCTGGTTTCGGCTTCGTTCATAGCTGGCACGCCTACATGGACATCATCTTGACCGCATCCCGCGACCCCAACTTGCCGGCGAAGGCTTGATGCAGGAGGGACTTCTTCAACTCATTGAGCCACACGAGCTTTTGCTGGGCGAGTGACTCAAGGCGATGGATTGCGGCGGCGAGTGTATCGAGGTTTGTTACCACGTGTTTCTGAGCCTCAACGCACTCGGGGAACGCCACTGGCATCTTGTCCACACGCGTGATGTAGATGTGCTTTATCGTTGTTCCACCGGCGTTGTCGATCATGCGCTTTTGATACTCGGGACTGCTTAAAAGGTGTCGCATGAAATGAGAGGTCATTCGTTTATTGGGGCGAAGCAAGGCGACCGACTGGTTGATGCAGATATCTGAACGATCGACAACCGCAACGCGACCGAGCGTGCCGTCCTTGGTCAAGAGCACGTCACCGACTTGCGGTCGGCTCTTGTCGGTAAGCAACGTGTCAAAGGCATCCTGCGAAGTACGGCGAGTGGATTCGTAGGCAATGCGACCACCGACAACGTTTCTAGCTGTGACCATGTATGGACCTTCCGTTGTCGTCGGCATCGGGTTCGTAAAGCCGTAAGTAATCTGTTCGAGGCAATCCGCCAGCGCCCTCGTTATCCACCCATCGCCTCGCTGGGCAAATACCGTATACAATTGGCTCTCAAACACCGCGCGGGCATTGGCGAGTTTCTTCTCGGCGTTGGCCTTGGCGGTGGCGATGGCGGCGAAGGCCTCGTCGAGGATGGCGACGATCCGCCGCTGCTCGGCGAGGGGCGGTAGCGGAACAGGGAGCCGGTCCAGGGTCTCGCCGGTGAAATGCTGGATTCCGGTGCCAGTGAAGTAATCGCGCAACTCGCCCGTGAGGTCCAAGTAGTGGAGGTAGTAGACGAACCACCTATTCCGGTCCGCTTCGTGAAACCGAACGCGGTGGATGGCTTTCTGGAAGTGAATCGGTTCGTCGCGGTCCCAAACGGCCGCGCGTCCCGGGTAGCCACCTTCGCAGATGAGCACATCGCCACGCTTGGCTGTGAACTTGTTCGCCTCTTCGTCACGAAACCGCATCTCGGCCAGGTCGGACAGATCGAAGTCGAACCATCGCACATTGAGGTTGCGCAGATACGGGCGCGGCGTACCCTGATTCTTGACCTTATCCAGCATCTTGCCCAAAGAGTGCTCGGCAATCTCGCCGAGAGCTTTGCGCTGCCATCCGTTCTTCACAGCAACCCCCGAATCGTATCCAGCACGCCGGCGCTCTCGTCATCCAGACGCTTGATCTCATCGAGAAGCTCCAGCGGTGAGCGGTGCGGATCGGCCTCGGGGGCGTTGGGGTTCTTAACCGTAAGATCGTGCGTCTCGTCATCAATCTCCTTGACATCCACGGTCCACGACTTCGGCGAATCGGCCCTCTTCTTCTGGAGTTTCAAGAAATCCGCCAAGTCCTCGTCGTTGAGCGGCGTGGTCTTCCCCATCGTCCGACCCGGATCAAGCTGGTAGTACCAGACCTTCCGCGTCGGCGCGCCCTTCTCGAAGAAAAGCACCACCGTCTTGACGCCCGCCCCCAGGAACGTCCCGCCCGGGCAGTCCAGCACCGTGTGCAGGTTGCAGTCTTCGAGCAGCTTCTTCCGCAGCGATACCGAGGCGTTGTCGGTGTTGCTCAGGAACGTGTTCTTGATGACCACGCCTGCCCGGCCGCCCGCCTTGAGCAGCTTGATGAAGTGCTGGAGAAACAGGTACGCCGTCTCCCCGGTGCGGATCGGGAAGTTCTGCTGCACTTCCTTGCGCTCGCTGCCGCCGAAGGGCGGATTGGCCAGGATGACGTCGAAGCGGTCCTTCTCCTGCACGTCCGCGAGGTTCTCCGTCAGCGTGTTGACGTGCAGGATGCGCGGGGCCTCGATGCCGTGCAGGATCATGTTCATGATCGCGATCACGTAGGCGAGGGACTTCTTCTCCTTGCCGGTGAACGTCTTCTGCTGGAGCGTCCGAGCCTCCTTGGTCGTGATGCCCTTGACGTTCAGGTAATCGAACGCCTCGCAGAGGAAGCCGGCCGAGCCGCAGGCCGGGTCGTAGATCGTCTCGCCGATCTTCGGGTTCACCACCTTGATGATCGCCCGAATCAGCGGCCGCGGCGTGTAGTATTCGCCGCCGTTGCGCCCGGCGTTGCCCATCCGCTTGATCTTGGCTTCGTAGAGCTGGCTGAGTTCGTGCTTCTCCGCCTGCGAGCGGAAGCGGAGGCCGTCGACCTGGTCGATGACCTCGCGGAGGGTGTAGCCGCTGGTGATCTTGTTCTTGATCTCGCTGAAGACCTCGCCGATCTTGTACTCGATCGTGTCGGGGCCGGCGGCCTTCTGCGTGAACTTGCGGAGGTAGGGGAAAAGCGTGTCGTTGACGAAGTCGACCAGATCGTCGCCGGTCATGGCGGCGTTGTGGTCTAGCTCGCCGCTCTTGGTCTTCGGGGCGGCCCAGGTCTCCCAGCGGTAGGGCTTCTCGAAGATGTACGCATACCGCTTGCCTTCGAGCTTCGCCTCGTCGGCCCGGTCCTGCTCAAGCCCGTCGAGGTAGCGCAGAAACAGCAGCCACGAGGTTTGCTCGGTGTAGTCGAGTTCGGTCGTGCAGCCCGCCTCGGTGCGGAGGGCCGTATCGATCGCGTTGAATGCCTGCTCGAACAAGTTTCCGCTCCTTGGGCAAAGTGGCCGTCAGGGGCAGAGTTTCTGCCGGGAGGGGCTGGCAGTCAATCTTCGCGAGCTCACCCCATGCCGAGTACGGCATGGAGTGGGCCACCCATCGGCGGACGGTGCGATGGCAGATTTGAGATTTCAGATTTGAGAGGCCGGGCCCACCGTATCAGGCAAGCGGTGGGCGGTGCCCACCCTACTTGATCGTCGCCGCGAACAGCTTCTTCATATCCTCCCACGACTTCTCATCCGCCGCCTTGTTGTAGCCGACGGCTTCGATGCCCACCGAGTCCGCCTGCGGGTTGGTGAAGGAGTGCTTCGCGTCGGGGTACTCGATGATCTCGTACTTCACCGCCGCGTCTTCCATCTGGATCTTGAACTCGGTGAGAACACCCGGCTCGACCAGCGTGTCGGCCTTGCCGTGCGCGACGAGGATCCGGGCCTTGATCTTGCGGTTGTCCTCGGGCTTCGCGGCGGCCAGGCCGCTCGTGTGGAAGCAGACGATTGCCTTCACGTCCGCCCCGGTCCGGGCGAGTTCGAGGGCGACCGTGCCGCCCATGCAGTAGCCGATGGCCGCGACGCGGGCGGGGTCGACCTCCGGCCGGTCGGTCAGGATCTTCAGCCCCGCGGCCGCACGACTGCCCATCAGGCCGGGGGCGGTGTAGAGGGCCCGCGACCATTCCTGCGCCTTGGGGACCTCCATCGACGTCTTACCCTGGCCGTACATGTCGAGGGCGAAGGCGACGTAGCCCAGCTCGGCCAGTTGCTTCGCCCGGCCGCGGCTGTATTCGGTGTTGCCCCACCATTCGTGACAGACGAGCACCCCCGGCCGCTTGCCCTGGGCGTTGGCGTCATAGGCGAGGAAGCCCTCAAGCTTCACGCCGTCGTGCTCGTAGGTGATGGTCTCGGTGACGATCTTCGGCTCGGCCTTGGCGGGGGCGTCGGCCTTCGGCTTGTCCTGGGCATGGCCGGCCGCGGTCAGAAGCCCGGCCAGGATCATCGCGGCGGTGGTAATGCGTATGCGGTGCGGCATGGTGCGTCTCCTGGGGTGAAGCGGCGATGATACTTCGTCCGCCCCGTGAATTGAAGAGGAACCGCAGAGGGCGCGGAGCGACGTCGCGGAGGGCCGTGGGGGCGCGCGGTGGGCCGGGCGGGTTCGGCTTCGAGCCGCCCGGGCGGCGAGGCGCCGGCCTGAGCGCCCACAGGACGGGAATCCGCGTTTCTGCGCGGAGCCGTGAAGAAATCGCCCGGCTGGCACGTCGCGTGCATGTCCGTCCTTCAATGGGCTGGTCGTGGTTGACCACCCGCACGTTTGGAGGATTCTCGTATGAAAACATGCGCTTCTCGTGTGCTGATCGCGCTCGCCGCGCTGCTGTTGGCGGGCACAATGACGTCTGCTCAGACCGCTCCACCCCCGATCGCGGAGCCGGGCGTCGCGCAGGAAGAGACGCCGGGTGTGGAAAACACCACGCTCGAGAACCTGATGGATGCCTTCCAGGGTGAGTCAAATGCCCATGCGCGGTACCTGGCTTTCGCGAAGAAGGCCGAGGAGGAGGGCTACATGCCGATCGCCAGCCTCTTCAGGGCGGCGGGACGGGCTGAGCAGATCCACGCAGCAGCCCACGCCAAAGTGATCGTGGCCCTGGGCGGCAAGGCCGAGCCGAAGCTCGAGAAGGTTGAGATCAAGTCCACGAAGGAGAACCTGGAGGCCGCGATCAAGGGCGAGTCCTATGAGCGCGACACCATGTATCCGAAGTTCGTGAAGAAGGCGAAGGCGGACAAGAACACCGAAGCGGTCCGTACCCTCAACTTCGCGCTGACGGCCGAGGGCGAGCACGCCCGGCTGTTCACCGAGGCCAAGGACAAGATGGATGCGTGGAAGGGTACGCAGAAGAAGACGTTCTTCGTCTGCAAGGTGTGCGGGTACACCGTGACAACGCTGGACTTCAGCAAGTGCTTCTCGTGCTTCTCGCCGAAGGAAGAATACGAGCAAGTGAGCTGACGGGCATCGAGGGGATGAGGCCGCCGGCCGTGGCTACGTTGCCGCCGCGGCCGGCCTGTATGCTGCCGGACGAAGGAAGACTACCTGCCGCCAATCGAAAGGACCGCCATGTTGCCACCGATTCCGTCCTGGGATGGCCTGCATCCGCTGGTCGTCCATTTCCCCATCGCGCTGCTGCTGGTCGTACCGGTGTTCCTGGTCGGCGGGCTGGTGATCAAGAAGTTCCGCGCCGGCGCGACGATGGCGGCGCTGGTGCTGATGCTGCTCGGGACCGCGGCGGCGTTCCTCTCCGTCGCCACCGGTGAGGCCGCGGGTGAACTTGCCGAGCGAAATGTCGCGGTAAACGAGGCCCTCGAGGAGCACGAGGAACTGGCCGAGGACAGCCAGTGGGTGTTTGCCGGTCTTACCGCGGCCTTCGCGGTCATCGTGCTCGGACCGCGTTTCCTCAGTCGCCCGGTGCCTCCGCCTGTCCTGGTCGGCGGACACGTCGTATTCCTGGCTGTGTATCTCGGTGGCGCCGCACTCCTGGCAAACACGGCTCATGCGGGCGGCCGCCTCGTTCATGAGTTCGGGGTTCATGCAATCGTGGCGGACTCGCCCCAGGCCGCCGCGCCTCGGCACGACGATCATCGCGAGCACGACTGATCGCGCCGTGCCCCGCGGTCACGCCGCGAGTTCCGCCGTGGTCGGGTCGATGACGGAGCGCACCTCCGAGACGCGTGTCACCGGGAAGCCGCCGATGGCCGCGTGCTCGCGGATCAGCTTCTCGCTCGGGGCGATGTAGAGGCAGTACAGCCGGTCGTCGGCCACGTAGCTCTGCAGCCACTGGATGTCCGGCCCGAGGTTCCACAGCACCGCACATGACTTCGCCGACACGGCCTGACGCTCGTCCGCCGACATCCGGCCCGCGTTCGGAATCTCCCGCTCGATGACAAACCTGGGCATGACCGTCTCCCGTTGATCGGGCGTGCCTCCTCCCGCCGCGGCCGACGCCGGCCGCCGGGCTCGGGAGGATCACCTCGCCCTTCACCGGTAGAGGCGTGATCGCGGGCCGGGGGCTGCCAGGGAGCGGCGGTTTTTTTTTCGGGGGCGGCCGGCGCTGGGAGTCCGTTGAGAGTGGGGCCAGGCATCGCCTGAGTCGCCCCTCACAGCCAAGAGGGGCGGGATGACGCCGGAGCCAGACCCCCTTCTTCAACGGACGGCTAGCGCAGGTCCTCCTCGAACACGACGTGTCCGGAGGGGTGCATGCCGAGCGAGGCGTAGGTCTGCTGGGCCCGACGGTTGTCCTGTTCGACATAGAGCCGCAGGCCGGCGACGTCGGGGTCGGCCTGGGCGGTGGCGCGGATGTGGGCGTAGAGGGCCCGGAAGATGCCGTGACGTCGGTAGGGCTGGGCGACGTAGACGCTCTGAAACCACCAAAGCCAGCCGTTGCGCCAGTCGGACCACTCGAACGTGACCATCGCCTGCCCGGCGATGCGGCCGTCGACTTCGGCGACGAAGTAGTGGCAGATGCCCGGCTCGGTCAGGGCCCGGCGGACGCCGGGGACGATCTCGGCGTCGCGGAGGGTCTTGTTTTCCGTCTCGCTGGCCAGTCGCTTGTTGAAGTCGACCACCACGTCGAGGTCGGCCGGGGTGGCGGGGCGGATGCGGATCGAGACGGCGGCGGGGTCGGCGTCGGGCATGGGGCTCTCCGCGAGACGGGCGGATGGTAGGTGCGGGGGGATGGCGACGCCAGCGGCGGGGGGGGGGCGACCGCTGTCAAATTGGCACGACGGGGGGAAGCCGTGGTAGCGACCTGCCAAGCTGGCAGGGGGGTGTGCGGAGGCCTTCCTCGACCGGGACGTTGTAAGTTATTGCTGCTTAGTCGTTTATGGGCGGCTCGCTGCGTTCGGTGCGCTGGCCCGCTGCGTGCCTGAGGTATGGCCGGCCGGGGGCGCGCTCGCTGCGCCCCGCTCCGACGGGCGATGCCCGCCGGGCGATAGGAGGACCGGTCCCCACGGAAGTATCGACCTCTGCTGAGCCATCGGCAGTCGCACTCAGGAGACAGACACTCATGGCGGTAAAGCAATTGGCTTTCGAGCAGGACGCCCGGCAGGCCCTTCGGGTCGGCGTCGAGAAGCTGGCGAGCGCGGTCAAGTCGACCCTCGGCCCCCGCGGACGCAACGCGGTCATCGACAAGGGCTGGGGCGGTCCGACGGTGACCAAGGACGGTGTGACCGTCGCCGAGGAAGTCGAGCTGGTCAACAAGTATGAGAACATGGGCGCCCAGCTCGTGAAGGAGGCGGCCAGCAAGACGAGCTCGACCGCGGGCGACGGCACGACGACCGCGACGGTCCTCGCCGAGGCCATCTTCCTCGGCGGGCTGAAGAACGTCGCGGCCGGTGCGGACAGCAACGCCCTCAACCGCGGCATCGACAAGGCCGTGCGCAAGGTCGTCGCCCACCTGGCGACACTTTCGCGGCCGGTGAAGACCAGCAAGCGCGATGACATCATCCACGTCGGTGCGATCTCGGCGAACAACGATCGCAAGATCGGCGAGCTGCTCGCCGAGTGCTTCGACCGCGTCGGCAAGGACGGCGTGATCACCGTCGAGGAAGGCAAGACCAACGAGACGACGGTCGAGATCGTCGAGGGTATGCAGTTCGACCGCGGCTTCCTCTCGCCGCACTTTGTCACCGATCAGGACGCCATCGAGTGCGTTCTCGACAAGTGCCTCATTCTGATCCACGAGGACAAGATTTCGGCCGTGCAGAAGCTCGTCCCGCTGCTCGAGAAGGTCTCGAAGGCGAAGAAGCCGCTGCTGATCATCGCCGAGGACATCGAGGGCGAGGCGCTCGCCACCCTCGTGGTGAACAAGCTTCGCGGCATCCTGAACGTCTGTGCTGTGAAGGCGCCGGGCTACGGCGACCGCCGCAAGGCGATGCTGCAGGACATCGCCGCCCTGACCGGTGCGAAGCCGGTGATGAAGGACACGGGCGTCGAGCTGGAGAACGTCTCGCTGACCGACCTCGGCCAGGCGAAGAAGGTGCACGTCGACGCGAACAACACGACGATCATCGAAGGCGCCGGCTCGACCGACGAGATCAAGGCCCGCATCAAGCAGATTTCGGCCGAGATCGACATGACCACCTCCGACTATGACCGCGAGAAGCTCGAAGAGCGTCGCGCGAAGCTGGTTGGCGGCGTGGCCCAGGTCAACGTCGGCGCGGCCACCGAGACCGAGCTGAAGGAGAAGAAGGCCCGCATCGAGGACGCGCTGCACGCGACGCGCGCGGCCATCGCCGAGGGCATCGTCCCCGGCGGCGGCGTCGCGCTGGTCCGCTGCGCCGAGGCGCTCGACGGCCTGAAGCTCTCGGGCGATGAGCACACCGGCGTGCGTATCGTCCGCGACGCGCTCGGCGCGCCGCTGCGTCAGATTGCGGTCAACGCCGGCCTCAATCCGGGCGTGGTGATCGACAAGGTCGCCGGCGGCAAGGACGCCTTCGGCCTCAACGCCGAGACCGGCGAGTACGGCGACATGATCAAGATGGGCGTGCTCGACCCGGCGAAGGTCGTCCGGTGCGCCCTGGAGAACGCCAGCAGCGTCGCCCGCATCCTGCTGTCCACGGACGTGTGCATCGCCAGCAAGCCCGAGAGCAAGGGCGGCGACGATGGGCACGACCACGGCATGGGCGGCGACGACATGGACATGATGTAGGAAACTGCCAATCACCAATGACCAATTGCCAGTGCGGCGATCGGTCATGGCGAATTGGCAATTGGGCATTGGCAATCGACGTGATCTTGAGACCAGCACCCCGGCAGTGACCGGATACACGGAGACGAAGGAATCATGGCTACCGCAACCGCGAGCAAGAGCAGCAAGAAGCTGAAGTTCCGGCCGATGGACGATCGCATTCTCGTTGAGCCCTGCGAGGCGCAGGAGCGCACGAGCGGCGGCATCATTCTCCCTGACAACGCCCGCGAGAAGCCGCAGCGCGGCATCGTGGTCGCCACCGGCCCGGGCAAGCTGCTCGACAGCGGCGCCCGTGGCCAGATGGGCGTCAAGGTCGGCGACGAGGTGTTCTACGGCAAGTACGCCGGCACCGAAGTCGACGTGGCCGAAGACAAGTACATCGTGATCCGCGAGAGCGACATCCTGGCGGTGGTGGACTAGACAAATTGCCAATGAGCAATGGTCAATTGCCAATGGGCGGATCCTTCGATCGGCTTTGGTAACAGGCCGTTGATAATTGGAAACCGGCGAATCAATGCTTCGCCCGACTAAAGGAATTCGCAAATGCCCAAGCAGATGATGTTCTCGCAGGAGGCCCGCCAGCAGGTGCTGGACGGCCTCACCACGCTCGCGAACGCGGTGAAGGTCACGATGGGCCCGACCGGCCGCAACGTGCTGCTGCACAAGTCCTACGGCGCGCCCCGCGTGACCAAGGACGGCGTGACGGTGAGCAAGGAGATCGAGCTCGCCCAGCCGTTCCACAACATGGGGGCCAAGCTCGTCAACCAGGTCGCCAGCAAGACCAGCGACGAAGTCGGCGACGGCACCACCACGGCCACCGTGCTGGCCGAGGCGATCTTCCGGGAAGGGTTCAAGTTCGTAACCGCCGGCGTCAACCCGATGGCGCTGAAGCGCGGCATCGACGCCGCCGTCGAGAAGGCGGTCGAGGCCGTCAAGGGTCTGTCGGTCAAGGTCCGCTCGAATGACGACCTGGCCAAGATCGCGACGATTTCGGCCAACGGCGACGAGGAGGTCGGCCAGCTTCTCGCCTCCGTGCTCGAAGCGGTCGGCCCGGACGGCGTCGTCGAGATCGAGGAAGGCAAGAGCCTCGAAACCGAGAAGGAAATCGTCGAGGGTATGCAGTTCGACAAGGGCTACCTCTCGCCGTACTTCATGAACAACACGACGACGCTCGAGTGCGTGCTCGAGAACCCGTCGATCCTGATCTTCGAGAAGAAGATTTCCAACCTGCGCGAGTTCGTCCCCGTGCTTGAGCAGATCGCCAGCGGCGGCAAGCCGCTCCTGGTGATCGCCGAAGATGTCGAGGGCGAGGCGCTGGCGGCGCTGGTGGTCAACCGGATCCGCGGCGTGCTCAACTGCTGCGCGGTCAAGGCCCCGGGCTTCGGCGATCGCCGCAAGGCGATGCTGGGTGACATCGCCGCGCTGACCGGCGCGACGCTGCTGACCGAGGATCTCGGCGTCAAGCTCGAGAGCGTCACGCTCAAGGAAATGGGCTCGGCCAAGAAGGTCGTCATCGGCAAGGAGACGACGACGATCATCCAGGGCGCCGGCAAGAAGAGCGACATCACCGCCCGCATCGCGAAGATCCGCACGCAGATCGAGAAGACCACCAGCGACTACGACCGCGAGAAGCTCCAGGAGCGCCT
>CAYRSS010000078.1:0-14275 GCA_964426945.1 uncultured Phycisphaeraceae bacterium | reverse complement strand
CGTCTGGCGGGCGAGCGGTTCACCCCCACGTGGGTGGGGAGCACGGGCGGCAGAGTGCTCTGAGGCGTTACTATGTCGGTTCACCCCCACGTGCGTGGGGAGCACTGAAGCGGTCGTCGATGCCGTCGCGAACGAGAACGGTTCACCCCCACGTGCGTGGGGAGCACGTCGCCTGTCGCACTTCCCCTCTGGACGGCTCGGGTTCACCCCCACGTGCGTGGGGAGCACGGCGACGGCACGGCAGACGGCCTGGCAGAAGTCCGGTTCACCCCCACGTGCGTGGGGAGCACTTCATTTCCCGCAGGTGGCTCCACTCGGCGATCGGTTCACCCCCACGTGCGTGGGGAGCACTCCTTGATGAACCAGACCGTATCGACGATCGGCGGTTCACCCCCACGTGCGTGGGGAGCACACTGGCTTTCTACCCCGCCAAGGGCGTCTTTGCCAGAAAAAGACCCTCGAAGTCTTCGATCGATCTTGCCGTGCGGCCGGCGGTTCGGATGCTGAACCCCTGCGCGGTAGGACTCGAATGCAGCATCACGGCCCCGCCCCCGCGCAAGGCCTTCTGCGTCCGCTCCCACAGCTTGTCGCGAACGAGCGCAGAGGGTTTGCCGACGAACACGCCACGTCCCGGCTCGATCATCCAGCGGCTCAGCAAGCCGCGGAGTGAGGCTGGAACCCGCTCAACGATCAGAACCACCATAATTGACCCCTCCTTCGGTATCACCCCGGCCGGCGCTGTCTTTCGGATCCCAAAGGGGCGAAGGCTTCGCCGGATCGGACTCGTAGGCATCGGGCGGCTCCTCGTCGTCATCCCGCGGACGGACGTCGAGCACCCAATGAATGTCCGGGATGATGCGCTCGACCAGGGCCAGCTCGCGGAAACGATCCCGACAGGCCAGCCGGACAGACTTCTCCAGCGCCGTGAGAACCGTTCCCGCGACTTCGAAGGCGATGGGGATCACGACGTCCGCCTTGTACAGATCAGCAATGTCGTAGACGAAGGAAAGCTGCTTACCCGTGTGGATGAAGCCGAGCGCGGCGGAGTAGCCCGCGGAAAGGATGGCGGCGTGGACCACGCCGTAGAGGCAGGCGTTGGCCGTGGAGATCGCCCGGTTCACGGGGTCGGCGGCCGACCAGTCACCCCGGACGTAGTTGCGGCCGCTCCAGGGAACCTTCCACTTTGCGCTCGCGTGAGCGTAGGCCTCGCGGACGCGGATGCCTTCGTGACCCCGGAGCTGCTGGAGCGTAAGGTCGGTCGGTAACGCTTGCTCGAAGCGGCGACGGTACATGCGGTTGACGACGTCGAGACGCGTGGCCGTCCTGCTCCACAGCCGGGCCTGACGGATCAGGTTGGCCGAGCTGCGCGTCCCGCCGGTGCTGTGCGCGTAGAGCCGCACGCCCTCCTGACCTACCCACGCCACGAGACAGTTGTTCTCCGCTAGACGGTGGATGGCCGCATGGGTAATGGACGTTCCGGGCCCGAGCATGAGCACGGCCAGCGAAGCGACAGGTACGGCAGTCATGCCGGACTTGTCGTGAACCGCCACGGCCATATCCTGCTGCTCAATTCTCGCGTTCTCAATGTAGAGGTAGCTGACGCGATCGTCGAAGCGGGCAAGCTCGCGGAGGTCTTCCACGGGGCGACTCTTCAGGCCCGAAGGGGAGCCAGAGAAAGCAGGCCGAAGCCGAACGCCTTGGCCGATCCGATCCCGTTAACGACCGCCTCGCGCAGCCGGACCGCGTTCGTGCACACCAGCACACCCTCGAATCGGCCGGCGTTGTAACGGCGCTCGGATGGTCTGCCCGAATTCGGGCCGTCCGAAGCCGCGCCGGGATAGCGAACCGTCGTGTAAACCGGCTCAAGCTGCAGCGGTGAGGCCGGCTCGTTGAGAACGCGGAACCCGCGCGTTGATCCAAGGCCAGCCAGCCACTCGCGCCACGGATCCCACCGTTCGGCGAGCAGTCGCTCGCGCGCGGCAGGTTCCTGGGGCAAGGCTTCAGGGATGGGCTTCGGATCGACGAACTGCTCGGCACGTCGTTTCTGGACCAGCTCGGGGCGGTTCGGTCGCTTTCTTCCGTCGGCATACGGGACGCACTTGCGCGTCACGACGTTCGCCACCAGCCGGAATCGGTACTGTTCGTCGTCTGTGGGCGTCGGGTCGAATTCACGTACCTGCGGCGCGGCCGTCAGCAGGTGGGGCGCGTTCTGGAAGGCGTAATTCCAATCGGGGGCTTGCGCCGACTGCACGAGAATGCGGGGGCTGGCATCCGTGTCGATCCGGAAGAGAAAGCCGGCCGCGGCGCGCTTCGGCTTTGGGTCGGGGATGGGTGGTCCGCTCCACGTTCCGAGAAAGAACGGATCGCGCTGCCGGCTGGCATCATCCGGGAAAGCCATCCAGAGCCTCTGATGCACGCGGTAGGTGTCGCTTAGCCAGCGCCTCGCGGTTTCGTCACGGTGGTTCACATGCAGCAGCGAGAGGAACATTCAACGATTCTCCTGCGCAAGGTCGGCCGAAGTGTCATCGAGAATCCCGAAGCTGAAGGCCCGGGTCGCCTGCAGTAACTCGCGGCGGCGACCGTGACGCCGAGCGGCGGTAATTCGCTCGATCTGCTCCAGCATGGCAGTACGCTGTGCGGGATCGGCGGGGTCAACCCGGTGGACGGTCTGGCCGTGGCCGTACTCCAGCATCGTGCAGGCGTCGTGGCATAGCTTGCAGAGCGATCGCAGATCGTCATCCGTCTCACGGCCGACGGTCGAGTAATTGACGTGGTGGACTTCGATCGCGGGCGACTTGCAGAAGACGCACAGGTGATTGTCGCGTGCAAGCCGGCTGCGACGTGCGGCCTTCCACTGCGCCGAGGCGTAGTCGAGCCGGCGTCGCGCTTCGCGATCGGGGGCCGGAATCGTCGATTCTCCCACCGCGACCGTGACCTGTCCGGGAATCACCCAGCGCGCCGCGTGGCTGTGGAAGCCGAACACCCGCGGGACGTCATAGGCAAGCACGGCGTTGTCGGGTGCCGGCGACCCGGGTGCGTGCTCGATGAACGTGTCCAGTGTCAGCGATCGTCGATGATCGGCGCAGTCGACCGCATGGAGTCGGGGTTGCCATGGAACGGCCGCAAGCGCCGCCGCGACGGAATCGAAACCGCCTGACCCCGCGAAGACTGGCTCGGCCGGGATGCAGCACTTGCGACCCAGAAACACCGGCCAGACCGGATCCTGGAGCGCGGCGGAACACGCGGCGATCGTTTCGGCGTCGCCGAACAACGCGACCAGAAACGACGCGTCGTAGATGTACTGCCGCCGCGACAGCAGCGTCTCGTATTTCCCCGTCGACGCAGTCTTCTTGATCTTTCCGTCCGCGCTGCGGATGCCGATGCCCGCGCCGGCCGTGTGGTAATCCCAGTCGAAGCTCCCGCAGCGGTCCACGCGAACGCCCATGCTCAAGCGGGCGAGGGGGGCGAGGGCGCCGGCCGATTCGTTGCGGGATACGCCCATGGCGCAGAGCAGCAGCCCCAGCACGCCGGACTTGCTTGGGTAGGCGTCGGTGCGCCGCAACTGAAACCGCGATGACGTGCCCCATGACTGCATGGGCCCCGCGAGGCGAAGATAAAGCGTGTTGTGGTCAGAACTCATGCGGCGGCTCCCGAGGCGACAAGGGCTGCCAGTTTGTCCAGCGATGCGACGCGCTCGGCGGCCGCGGCCGTGAGACTCGCCGGCGCCGCCGCGCCGGTCGTGAACAGCAGTCTGCGCACGTCGGACGGGGCGAACGCCGGACCGATCGCGTCGACATAGGCGCAGAACGCATGGGCCGACTCGGTCAGCAGGTTCCGCCCCATGCCGCCTTCCACGGGCTGTAGGAATGCGTTGGCGTAGCTGAGCGGGCGCTTCGCTTTGGACAGCTCCACGAGGATCAACTCGGGTACGCCGTGTGCGGCGAAGCTGTTCTGCTTGCCGGTGGGATTCGCCAGCGCGGCCGCGCACACCAGCACAGAGGCCACGCGGGCAGCGTCGGCACCGGCCAGCGAGGGGAGGTGCTTTCGCAAAGCGTCGAGATCGACGTTGAGATACTTGTAGTAGACCGCGGCATTGAAGAACGTCTCGGTTTCGCCGCTGCCCATGAAGGCGGCCCCGACCCCGGCCTTGCGATCGTCCATCGCCGTGAAGTAGTCACTTTCGATAATCGTCTCGTGCGTGCTGAGGGCGTGAGCGACTTGGCAGGCGGCCTCGACGTTCACCACGAGATCGCTGGTCGTCATGCGGCCGAAGAGGCCGATGTCCACGGTGAGATTCTGGCTCGCCTCGGCCACGTCTTTGAAGAGCTTCTCGCACTTCGCCTTCAGCGCCTTCTCCTCGTCCTTCGATCGCTTGCCCTTGGACTTGCGGCCGAGCAGGAACTGATAGGCTGGCTGGTCCGCTTGCCGCATTGTCGCGAGCAGCTCAGCGATGCGTTCGGCGAACGGCGGCGGAAAGAACACGAGCTGTCCCGTTTTGTCGGCGTCGGGGCTTTCGTCCAAAGCGCCCGCCGCCCCTTCGGTCTGCTCATCGTCCTCGGCGTCTTCGTCTTCTTCGCTCTCCGCCTTCTTCTTCTCCTTCTTGAACTTGGACGCAATCGCAGCCATCAGATCCCGCTGTTCGTCCTCGGGAATCTCCTTGTGGTTCTGCCGAATTGCATCAGCGACCATCCCCGGCAGCGACAGCGTCCGATCGGCCAGGTTATCACCGAAGGCCTCTTTGAACTGGACCGAGTGTCGAATGTT
Source organism: uncultured Phycisphaeraceae bacterium (assembly GCA_964426945.1). GTDB lineage: Bacteria > Planctomycetota > Phycisphaerae > UBA1845 > UBA1845 > CAYRSS01. The sequence goes on along the minus strand of CAYRSS010000078.1, from coordinate 9,511 downwards.
GCGCTTGAGGCACTGGCTGCTGATGCGCCCGCGCGTGACCCCGCCGAAGAGGCACTTCTTGGGTTGACCCGTTTCGTCGCGGTTGAGGTTTCCCGGCGGCATACTCTGAATCATGTGGATCTGAACGAACATGGAATCTCCCTTCTCTGACGAGAATCAATCGAGCAACTGGTCCAACAGGTGACATAGCCCGCCCCAGTCGATACGCCAGGGAATCCGCCGCTGCAGATTGGCTTGAATCGCTTGGCGCAGCTCGGCCTCCAAGCGATTCCCCCGGGGAGGGGCGACGGGGTAGGCGAACTTCCCTCGGCGTCCCGCGATGCGCACTTCGAGCTGACGGCGCGGCAAGCTTCCCAGCAGCGTTTCGCGGGCCCCGCGGATCGGTTCGCGAAGGCGAGCGGGAACGGCGGCCATGAGTTTCAGCACCAGCCAGGTCGCTGGACGCGACGGCAGGGCGTGCACGCGGCCGCGCATCGACCAGTACACGCCCGCCCAGATATCGAAGGCAGCCGGGACGTCGTGCATTCCGCGGTACGCGGCCGATGCGACCGTTGCCCAGTCGGCCGCGGAGAGAACCCGGTGAGCGGTGCGCACATAGAGCGTCGCATCCCGGATCGCCGAATCGCTGCACGGCCACGGCCAGCCGTCGTTGGTCGTTCGAATGGCGCGAGTGCCAGGGGAACCTTGGGCGGGTGTGCGCGGCTCTTCCAATCGCAAATGCGGCAGCGTGAGCATTCGATGATCGAATGTCTTGTTATTCGCCGGATTCGTGCAGGGAATCACAAGTTGCCAGGCGTCCGGATCCGGGCTCGACTCCTCCAGCAGCGAGCGAGCGGTGCGAGGATCGTCGCGAAGCCACCGAAGATCATCGCCACTGAACGCGGCTGCCTCGCGGTTGCTCTTTCGCGTCGCCCCCGGCTTGTCCGGATCGTAGAAGGCCGCGGGGTCCTGCCAGTCGAATACATGGTCCTTGACCGGCTTCTTTGTCGCAGCGTTCTTCAGATACACGATCGGCCCGACAGCATCGACTGATTGCCTGCCGCAGCGCCAGCAAACAGCCGAAGGCTGAGGCGAGCGAAGATGGACAATTCGTGGATTCCAAGTCAGCGCTTCGAGATATGGGATGGCGTCCTTCGGGTTGGAAGGAACGAAGGCGCCGGTCCACCGGGGTTCGCCCGCCTCGGCGGCAAGGCTGGCGAGGTTCAGGCCGAGGCTGATGGCCAGGTTCTCACCGGTTGCCAGCGCCGCGATCGGAGGTGCACCGTGGACCGAGGGAGTCAGCCCTTGCCCGCCGGCTTGAGTCCACGGAATCAAACGCATCAAGCCCATCGTAGCGCAGGGAAGGCAGAGTCGCATGCCGTCATCGTCACCATGGTGGAAGTGGGCGACGTTGGTGCCATTTGAAAACTCGGCGAACAGCGAGGCGACTGATTTTGAGCCCTTGCTGAGTCTTGCCGCTGGATCCTGCAGAAACGGCACCTTGTCATCGAACAGGCAGAATCGCGCCCGCTCTGCGGCTAGGGCGTTTAGTACGGCTTGCGGAACCGTTCCGCTGAGCAGCGATTGGCGCACGGCCGGCGTTCCACCGGCGGCCTCGGCCTTCCAGTAGAGCAAAGTGAGCAGGAACCTGTGGGCCGCGAATAGATCCAGCGGATTCGCTGTGGCGATTCCACGTATATCCGCCGCGCGACCAAGGGCATCCAGAGGCGCCAGCGTCAGGGGCTCGGCACGGAGGGTGAGAACGTCCAGCCACGCATCGGTGAGGACGTTCCACTGCGGCCGGTTCTCGGATTCTATGAGCTGATCTGCCATGGAGTCCTCCGCGTCCCGGGGCCAAGGGGGTGTCCCGCGACTTGACTGAGGTCGCACCCTGTACGGCCGAAGCTATCCTGACAGGTAACGCCTCGCAAGCAGCCGCAAGCAGGCGCACGAATCTGTCACCCCCACGACGGAAAGTTGCTCCGGCGCCAGTCTTGCGGGTGCGAAGGCGGAGGGTCTCCAGGTGCTTTGGCGAGGAGCGACCCTTGGTCGATTGACGTGAGCCGCGAATCAGGGATGGATCCCTCGGACAGGAGTCACCCCGCTTTCCATGATCGCGGCAGCCGAACAATGTCGCGGTGAGCGTGAGGCTCATGGGGATGCAGGCCGCGCTACCGGTTACGTGGGGCCGTGAGACCACCTCGGGACAATTCGGACAGATCGGCAGGGACAGATCGTGGCGGATACGTAGAGAGTCCCGGGCGCGCCGCGGCGGCTTCGACGGGGCAAAACGGCACCTGAGATGGCCGTTCCGCGTCGACGTAGCGGGACCGCTGCTCACGCTCGCTTCGCCAGGGCCGCCGGCGTGCAGGGGATCGGGTCGGAGTCCGACTGCGGGGTATCGGCCGATCGCGATAGCCGGGGTAGCTTCAGGTAGGTCGGGCGGTGCGCGCCTCCGGCTGGCGAAGCACTCTGTGTTTTTATCTCTGCGCTTTGTGGTTTCAACAAGCTCGCATAGAGCGAAGAAACGTGGCTTATCCCATACCATCGGAACTGCAATTCGTCAAGTCCGCCCGGCGGCGCCCGGCCGGCCTGCGGGAGATTCGCGCCTCGGCGCTGCGGTCCCTTCGGGTATTGCGGCCGCATCGCGACTCGACCGCAATCGCTCGCGTTCATCCCCGCGGCCAAGTTCCGGATGCGCCACAGTAGGATTGGAGGCAATTCCACGCAGCCTAATCGCTATCGCGTCGCCGTCCGGTTGCGGTTGCGTTGCCTCGCCGATCGTTGGGCAGCCCTCGCCGGGCGGAGACGGATCGGATGTGCACTCCCTCGGTCTTCATCTTCGCCGCGGCTCGCTTGTAGGCGGCAGCCACAGCTTGACGCGTCTTTCCGAGTTTTCTGCCGGCAGCCGCAAACGACCGACATACGTGGTAAGCGTCTGTCGCATCCTTCTCGGCTTGCGTTAACTCCAGCTTCGGCGTGCGTTTACGAGGCAGCGGTGAGGCGTTCTTGCCTTTCGGCTTGACCACCGCGTCGACTTGTTTCCAACCCTTCTTGGTCAATCTGTAGTGCGGCATCATTGCGGCAGCGTGACGTGCCCGGGCAGGACCATGCCCCCCGGAAACTGGACGCGCGAGTATCCACCCGCCTATTTCATGGTCGGGCCGCGGATCGAATGAAAGAGTCCATGCGCGGTCATCCACGCTGTACCGCCAGTCAGCTTGCGGAATCCGGAATAGCCGCGCCGCTCCCAGCAGCAACCCGCGGTCGATGGCTTCGATGGGTCGCGGATCGTCGGGGTCCAATCCGCCAAGTTCCAGGTCGACAAGCAGTTGCGGAACCCAGCCATCTTGTGCCAGCTTCATCGACATTCCGCGCCCGGTCGCGTCTGTTCCCGGCGGAGGGGCCGGTTGTATGTCGGCGGTTAGTCTCGCCGTTCTGAAAATCCGCGCGATAGCGGCTACGATCGGGAGGTAGTCGGACATGTGCACCTTTCAGGACTTGGGCCGCCGCCCAACCGTCGCGTGAAAGGTGCAATCTCGCGACGGCTGGGGGCGCTCGACGACCCGTCGGCCGCCTACCCGGTGACGACCAATCGTAGCGCGGCCAAGGTCCACAGGAAAGCGCGGCATTCCCATACGTGGCCACCACCTCCTTGGTGGAAATGGGGTTGCCCCGGTGGGCCGATTTATGCGGCGAAGAAATCACACCTCGGCGCTGCGCGCGCGCACGCGCGCGAGCGACCGGCCAACCTCAGCGCGTCGGCGCTCAAGCTGCAATGCCCCCGCACCGGCCGACCCACGGATTTCCGTTTGCGCTTGATATCGTATCGTCTCACGCTGCCCGGGCGTTGATTCCCAAGGCCGTGCTCGCCAAGATGCAACCGGATCGGGTTCGACAACGCGACCTTTCGTCGAACCGGAGTCGGTTCGCGTCCAGCTTCTCTTGCAGGAGTAGACCCATGCGGCGATTGGTTTCGTTGACGTGCGCGGCGTTGGTCTGGTGCTCCGTCGGCTGCGGCGCTGCGCCCCCCGTGCTCGGACCGGAGTTGACGGGGGATATTCCGGCGGGCGTGTATTCAGGGGAAATTACCTTCAACTCCCGCTCGGAGCACAATGGCGTTGTGGTCGACGAAGAGACCAGCACGCTGCCTCACAGCCGCATCGTGGATTCGAGCGGACTGCCGCTCGTCGATGGCCGACGGCCGCGGGTGAACATGGTCATCGAGCAGAACATGGCAGATGTCCGGACGCGGGAGACGATTACCGCTGTCCACGTGCTGCCTTCCCAAGTTGTCATTGACGCGGACAGGGAGGTGCGGATCGGCGACAGCTTGATGTCCGGTTCCTACAGGGAAATCTACTCGTTCATCCCGCCCAGTACGTTGCGATACGAATATCAGTACACGGCGGTTATCACGGACCCTGAGCGCCCCGGCCTTGGCACCTCCGACGCTAGCGCGGCGGGCGACTTGAGCAGCTAGGAGCCTTTCGTTTCTACCGCCTGCGCTGGCGCAGCAGTTCCAACTACTCGCGAATCCAAGTCGGCCAAGTTTAGGATCGCCCGGCGGACCGGGCGGGTAGTCAGGCTCGCCCCCGGCAGTTCGAACGGCCCCAAAAATTTTCCGCGCGCGAGAGGAGCATTCCCCCACACGACGGCCCCCTCGTTGGGGGGAACGGGGGTAGGTGTTCGGCGGCATTATGCGTCGGCATGCCCGCGGCCACCGGACGGTGCCGGCGTTGCGTTGCGCCTTGCCCGTTGCCCACCGTAGCGGCCGTCCGGCCCGGACGATCTGAGCCCGATCGGCACTCGGCGGACTGCGTTGTGAATTGTCAACTCGGGGGGTACGTTAGAAGTCCCATCCACGCGAGGCCGGCACCGATGGTTCGAATCCGCGCCGAAGCGGTCCGCAGGCGCCTCGCGCCGCTCGCCTCGCCGGCACTGTCGGGCGGGGGAAACGCGGCGGCCGGGTGCGTTGCGGGGTCGAAGATACCCCCTTGCTTCGGAATGGTTTCCGAGGTTTCGTAGTCGCAGTCCACCTTGGGCCCCCGGCCGGGTTAGACCATGGCAATACTACCGCCCCTCTCCCAAAGGCGATGCCCGGCCGGCCGGCAACTCGCGACTATGCGCTGCGATCCCCTCGGGCCCTGGGGCTACATCGCAACCCGGCTGCGCGGTCGGTCGCGACGCCGCTCCGGCCGACGGGTCGCATGCTGCGCGGGCCCCGGCAACCCCCGCGCTGCGTCATTCGCCTCGCCGGCCAGTCCCCGGGCGGCCGGTCTGCGGAGGCTCCGGCTTTCGAGCCTCGCGGACTACGGAAGCTCTCCGACTCTCGGGCGCTCGCCGGGGTCGGTAGGTGTGGCGGCGCTCGCGGGTTCGAACGCGACCAGCGTCAGGATCGCCCGGCGGATCGGCTCGGGCAGGGTCGGCCATGCGGCCACGACCGCGGCCAAGTCGGGGTCGAGTGCCGCGCTTTCTGCCGCGCCCTCGGGCTGGCCGGAGCTGACGGGTTGACGTAAATCGTTGTCACTACAGCCACTTACGGACGATTGATCCCCCGATGCCATGCGACTCATAATCGCTTGGTCGGGGGTTCGAATCCCTCTGGGCCCATTAGGGCACCCTGCGAGGTTGCCCGACTGCGGACTTGGAAATCATCACCTCGCCCGCCGGAGGGGGCGCAGGCGGTTACCCGCCTTGCGCGACGGTCCCGCGCCGCACCAGCTCCGGCACCGCGTCGTCGGCTGTCTCCAGGCCCGTGGCGAATTGAAGTTCGTTCATGGTGCGTTCCGTCTGCATCATGCTGCCGGCGACCTGATCAACCTGGGACGTGATGAAGTCCGGTTCGTGGCGATTCACCGCGATTTCGCTCAGCGCCTGGATCTTCGTTTCGAGCCGCTCGATTTCGAGCTGGATGAGCTGGTGGTTTTCGGCGGCCTTGTCGAGGTTGGCCAGCCGTTGGCGGCTGGTTTCGAGCGAGTCCTCCAGGGCGCGCACGACCTTCTCACGGCGCGATTCATCCGCGATCTTCTCCGCCGCGGCCAGGCGCGACTCCATGCCTTCAATATCCCGGCGGATGCTGTCGCGGCCCGTCTTGTGCTGAAAGCGGCTGAGCGAATGCTCGGTGAACAGGAGGCGCAGGTAGATCCAGAGCAGCCGGTCGAGCCCCGCGAGTTGAAGCTGCTCGAGCGAGAGCGGCGAGCCGGCGCGGGAGGGATCGCGGATCTCCGCCGCGAGCTGTCGCAGCTCCATGCAGCGGTTGCGCAGAGCTTCGAAGCGCTGAAGCGTCTGCGGCGGCAGTGTCTTGAGAATCCGCTGCAGCGTTTGCTCGGCGGTGGTCGACGCTGGCTCGCGCGCCGCGGCGGCGGCCTGGGCTTCTACCGCCGCTCGGAACCGCGGATGCCCGGCCATCGAACCGAGGTACAGCAACTCCCCCGCCATGACCAGCGGCAGGAAAACGTCGGGTTTGCCGCTGAGCAGGGCGAACCCCGCCGCACCGAGCAGGGCGAGCAGGTTCCACCGGTTGGCGAACGCGGCCTTCAGGTAGGTTCCGAGATGGTGCGGCCCGCGACCCTGCAACTCGCTCTCCTGCGGCACGGCGGACTAGGTCCGGCCCTCCTCCAGTTCGCTGATCAGGTCACGAATGTACGCGACGGTCTCCTGGAACCGCGTTTCTCGCTGCATCAGCCGGGCCGGCCGGTCGGGAGGTTCGACCACAATCTCCCGCAGAATCGTACCCGGAGCGTTGCTCATCACATACACCCGGTCGCTGAGAAAAACGGCCTCCTCAATCGAGTGGGTGACGAAGAAGACCGTGGCCTGCACCTCGCGCCAGAGGGCGACAAGCTGGTCCTGCATGTGCATGCGGGTCTGGGGATCGAGCGCGCCGAACGGCTCGTCCATCAGGATGATCCGCGGGCGGAGAATGAGCGTGCGAGCGATGGCCACGCGCTGGCGCATGCCGCCGGAAAGCTGGTGCGGGTACTTGCCCTCGTCCGCCGGGCTGAGCCCGACGCGGGAGATCCACCAGCGAGCCTCCTCGTCACGTTGCCTGCGCGAGACCGCCGCACACTCGAGCCCGAAGCCGACATTCTCAAGCACCGTCCGGTGGTCGAAGCTGGCGTAATCCTGAAACACCATGCCCCGGTCGGGGCCCGGGCCCACCACCGGTCGGCCCATCACCAGCACTTCGCCTGTGGTCGGCGGATGCTGCGGCGAGAGGCCGGCGATCAGCCGCAGGATGGTGCTCTTTCCGCACCCGCTCGGGCCGAGCACGCACACGAACTCGCCCTTCTCGGGCAGATCCTCGACCACGAAGTTCACATCGCGGACCGCCGTGACCAGTCGCCCGCCCGAGCCGACGTACTGCTTGCTGACGCCGGAAAACCGGACGACGGCCGGCCGGGGGAGTTCCTCCGGTGTACGCGGGTGGTCGAGGACCGTGGCCACGCCGACAGATTCCGCCGGCGCGGGTTGAGGCTGGTGACCGGGGGTCATGAGCGCGGCTCCGAACCGGCCCGCAGCACGATGGAAGAACTCCGGGGATCGGGAAGCAGGGATCGCTTCAGATCATCCCACAGGTGGATCACCCGCCGCGCGCCCGCGAGCAGCAGGCCCGAGCCGCCGTACCGGTGAGGGAACAGGCTCCGCTGTGCGGCGAAGAGCGCCCGGTCCATCGCCAGCGCGACCAGCGGGATCAGCATCAGCACCAGCAGGATGTGCTCGCGGTTTCCGCGACGCTGCGACGTGATGATGATGTCGCCCAGCCCCCCCGCCTCGCCGCCGAATTTCACCAGCTCGGCCAGCATGATGTAGCCGAAGGCCAGTCCGAACAGCAGCCGCAGGGAGTTAAACACCTTCGGCAGCGCGAGTGGCACCAGCACCTTCATCATCACCTGCCATCGCGAAGCGCCGAGCGTGTACGCCGTGTCGACATACTGCCCCCCGACGTCGCCGATGGAGCTCGCGGTGTCGGAGATCACGAACGCGACGCAGGCGATGAAGATGAACAGGATCTTCTGTTGCTCCCCGATCCCGAAGAGCGAGAAAGTCAACGGGATCAGGGCCGCGATGGGGATGTTCCGTCCGATGAGCGTAAGCGGCGACAGGAACGCGCCCAGCCGCGTGAAACAGCCGCACAGCACGCCGAGCGGCACGCCGATCGCCGCGGCCAGCGCGAAACCCAGCACAACGCGGCGCAAGGTGACGAGCGTGTTCCGCGTCAGGGCCTTGTCGAACCACAGCGTCTGGAAGGACGCAAACGTCTCGTACGGACTCGGCAGCACGGTGGGACTGAGGATGCGCTGCTCCCCCTCGCCGCGGGTCACGAACCACCAAAGCGCAGCGCAGGCCGCCAGGCACGCCAGCCCCAGGGCCACGGTCTGCAGCGGCGGAATCGGCTGGCGCAGCGGGGAAATGCGGCGCTGCTTCATCGCAGGCGGCCACGCGTCCACGGTTGGCGACACGATCCGATCCGGTCGCGCGGCCCCGCCAGCGGACGGCGGCGCGGGTTGCGGAGACTCCTTCGCCATACTCCCTCGCAGCGACGAAGCGGCCGGCCCTCACTGGACGGCTACAGCAGCCCTACCCACGCTCGGCCGGATACACCTTGATCTCGACGCGGCGGTTCTTGGCGTGGTTGGTGGTATCGCCGGAATCCGCCGGCCGGTCCCACCCGACGCCTTCCACTCCGAACTGGTTCGCGTCGAGCTTGTACTTGTTGACCAGCGCCTCCTTCACGGAGTTGGCCCGATTGAGCGACAATTCCTTGACAAGGCTGACCGGAATCTGACCCTTCATCGAGGCGTCCGTGTGACCTTCGATGACGATCCGCGCCGCGCCGAACTGACCGACGATCTTCGCCACTTCTTCAAGCACGAGATCAACCGTCGGGTCGTAGAGCTCCTCGACGTCCTTGTCGCCCTCCTTCTTCGTCACCTTCTTGTAGAGGTCCCAGCTGTTGGGGAAGAAGTGAATGACGATCGTGTTGGTGAGGATCTCGTCTTCGGCCTTGATCTCGCTGACGCTGCGCGGAGCGAACTGGATGCGGTACTCGTCGACCTGGGAGGCGTAGCGGTCCTCTCGGCCCAGCTTCTCGATCAGGCTGAAGTCCATGACCTGGTCGAAGGGCACAGGCTGATGTGTGATGGCTCCGATCCGGCGGTACAGGTAGTACGCCTGGGACCAGACGCGCTCGAAGTTGGTCGGGTTGTTCTTGTTCATGAAAAACTGGTAATTCTCGGCCCAGTTCGTGCTGTGGGCGTCGCCGAACATCGAGTAGGTGTCGGTGGCGGGGATGTTGTAGCCCTGCGACATCAGGTCGGCACAGCGCCGCTTGGCCTCCTCGCTCTTGAGCGACTCCATCGCGTCGAAGATTCCGCGGGTCAGCCCTTCGATGATGCCGGGGTGGTCCTTGGCGAAGTCGGCCCGCGCAAACCACACGTCGGCGATGAGCTTGTTGGCTGTCGCGGTCGTCACGAGCAGCCGATTGCCGCGCACCTTCTCGAGGTTGTAGATGTCCGGCGCCCACGAC
>CAYRSS010000077.1:0-14930 GCA_964426945.1 uncultured Phycisphaeraceae bacterium | reverse complement strand
CCGACGGTCATCCTGGCCCGGACCATCAAGGGCTACGGCCTGGGCGAGGCGGGCGAGGGCCGCAACATCACCCACCAGCAGAAGAAGCTGACCCTCGAGGAGATGCGCGATTTCCGCGACCGCTTCGAGATCCCCATCGCCGACAAGGACCTGGAGGACGCGCCCTTCTACCGCCCGGACAAGGGCAGCACCGAGTTTGAGTACCTCATGGCGCGGCGTCAGGCGCTGGGCGGCTTCGTGCCGCGGCGGCGGGTTCGGGCCACGCCGATCGAGTCGCTCTCCGACAAGCCCTTCGCCGAGTTCCACAAGGGCTCGGGCGAGAACGACATGGCCACGACGATGGCCGCGGTGCGGCTCCTGTCACGGCTGATGGACGACAAGGAGATCGGCAAGCTGATCGTGCCGATCGTCCCGGACGAGGCGCGGACCTTCGGCATGGACGCGCTCTTCCGCAAGTATGGCATCTACGCTCATGGCGGGCAGAAGTACGAGCCGGTCGACTCGCACCTGCTGCTGTACTACCGCGAGAGCAAGGACGGCCAGATCCTCGAAGAGGGGATCACCGAGGCGGGGTCGATGGCCTCGTTCCAGGCTGCGGGCACCGCGAACGTTACCTTCGGCGTCAACACGATTCCGTTCTTCTTCTTCTACTCGATGTTCGGTTTCCAGCGGATCGGCGACCTGGCGTGGCAGTGTGCCGACGCGCGCTGCCGCGGGTTCCTGATCGGGTGCACCTCGGGGCGCACCACGCTGGCGGGCGAGGGGCTTCAGCACCAGGACGGCCACAGCCACGTGCTGTGCAGCACGATCCCCAACCTGCGGGCGTTTGACCCTGCGTTTGCCTACGAAATCGCGGTGATCGTCAAGGACGGCATCCAGAAGATGTACCGCGACCGCGAGCCGGTCTTCTACTACATCACCGTCACCAACGAGGTGTACGAGCAGCCCCCGATGCCCGAGGGCTGCGAGGAAGGCATCGTTCGCGGGCTCTACAAGTTCCGCAAGGCGACCAAGACCAAGGGGCGTCCGCGGATCCACCTGTTCGGCAGCGGGGCGATCCTGCGCGAGGCGCTCAAGGCGCAGACGATCCTCGACGAGCAGTTCGGCGTGGCCGCCGACGTGTGGAGCGCGACGAGCTACTCGCTGCTCCGCCGCGAGGCTCAGCGCTGCGACCGGTGGAACCTGCTGCACCCCGGCGAGACGCCGAAGGTGCCCTACGTGACGCAGCTGCTCAAGGACGAGCCCTGGCCGATCGTGGCGACCAGCGACTACATCAAGATGCTGCCCGACATGATCGCGCCGTGGGTTCCCGCGGGGCTGCGGGCCCTGGGCACGAACGGCTTCGGCCGCAGCGAGGCCCGCGCCGAGCTGCGCGACTGGTTCGAGATCGACCACCGCTACGTCGCGCTGGCCGCGCTCACCGAGCTGGCGGCAATCGGCCAGTTCGACAAGGGCAAGCTGGCCGCGGCGGTCAAGACGCTGGGGCTGAACGTCGAGAAGCCCGGCCCGGAAGACAAGGTCAAGGGCGAGACGCTGGTGGAGCACTGACGCAGCCGTGGCCGCGCACAAGGCGCGCCCGCCCAAACCGAAAGGCCGCACGTTCCCGCCGGGAGCGTGCGGCCGTTTGTCTGTGGCTGGTGCGCGATAGGCCGCTCAGCGCCGCGGGCTGTCGATCTGCTCGCGGAGCAGGTCGACCAGGAGCCGGCGCGACCGGGCGTCGAGCGTGTGGACGGTGGCGTCGAAGCGGCTGAGGCGCTGCTTCTCTTCGTAGTAGTTGCGGATGCTCGGCACGAGCCGCATCGCGTCGCGGAGCAGGCCGCGGTAGTCGCCGATCGTCTCGCGCGTCAGCGTCTTGGCTTCCGTGGCCAGGTCGTGCATCAGGCGGCGAAGCTCGTCGAGCCAGTCGTCGTAGTTGTTCTCGCGCGAGAGGTAGTTCTCGGCGTCCGAGACCATGAATACCCGAATAACCTCGAAGTCCTCGTCGGTCAGCGGCTGGTTGCCTTCGAGGTGCTGGATGGCGCGTCGGGCGGCGTCGGCCCACATCTGCTGCTGCAGCTCGCGCGTCAGCGCGTCGATCTCGCCGAGCTGCCGCTCGAACGACTCCAGCGCAACGGGTGAGCTCTGGGCGATGGCGTCCTCGGCCGCGCGGGAGAGCGTGTGAATGGACTGTGAGATCGTCGCCGTGTCGGCCGCTGCCATAGTCGTGCTCCGCCGGTCCGCGCCGTGCGACCGGGCATCCGGCCCGGCATGCGCTGCGCAGCCACCGCCACGAGCATCGACCTCGCGCGCAGGCGTCTTGAGTTAGCGCGCGGGCCGATAACTGTCGGCGCGGCACGCTTCCGAAGGTGGCGGGCTCAGTCACCGCGCGGTGCGGCGCGCTCGAACAGGAGGATCGAGCCGAAAGTCTCGCGCAGGCGGTACTCGGGGTGGGCGGCGAACGCAACAGCCCGCGCGGCCAGACCGGAGCCGTCCCACGCGTCGGCGCGATCGATGACGACGTAGTCCGCCTCGACCGGCCGGCTGCCGGTGTATACGCGGTCGAAGGCGAGAAAGTGCACCGCGAGCCGCTCCGTTGCCAGCACCGTCCCTCCGTGGTCAAGCTCACGCTGCAGGCGCTGCACGAACGCGTATCGCGGATCAGGCGACTGCATCGCGCGGTCCGTGGCGTACATCTCGAAGCCTTTGCCGATCGGTGAGAAGCCGAGCAGGAAGTGAGCGATCGCCGCGGCCGCCAGCAGGGCGGCAGCGAGGCGCGTGCCGCCCGCGCGCTGACCGGGGGCGACCCCATCTCCGCCTCGCGGCAGCGCCGCCACACCCGCGAGAAAGAGGATCGGCAACGCGCCCGCCTGCTGCCAGAACTTGATGCTCAGGAACTGCGCGTTCTCCAGCAGCAGCACCGGCAGCAACGTCGGCAGCGCGGCCAGCGACATCCGCCATCCGCGCAGCGGCAGCAGCGCCATCGGCACGAGCAGCACCACCAGAAACTGCCACGCCTCGCGCCGCGCCAGGCGGGAGAAGAACGCGGCGGGTTCGCGCAAGGGCGAGGTGATCAGCTCGCCCAGCGTTCCCCCGAGCACGCCGAACTGATCAAGCCGCTGGTACGTTCCCTCGGCAAACGCCGGGATGATCCAGGTCGCGCATATCGCCGCATAGCCGAGCGCCGCCAGCGCCACGACCCCGCCTGCGCGCCGCTGCCGCGTGAAAGTGAAGAGATAGACCCCCCAGCCGAACACGAAGGCCGCGATGGTTTCCTGCACGAGCATCGCCAGCGCGGCCAGCGCGAGGCTCCACCGCCGGCGGCCCGCCTCGTGCAGGGCGATCGCGCCGGCGATCAGCGGCAATGCGGCGTACACCCACTGAAAGCCGTAGGTGCCGGAGTAGATCATCCGCCCCACGCTCGGGAGCAGCAGCCAGGTCAGCCCGACCATGAGGCCCACCGCCGCGGAGCCGGTTCGCCAGCGGGCGAGGCCCGCTGCGGGGAGCGCGGGCAGGTGGACGAAGAGCCCGCCGAGCACCATGAGCAGCACCGGCGAGGGCCAGAGCGCGTACAGCGGCACCAACGCGTAGAGCAGGGGGCCGAAGTGCCAGCCGAATCGGTGATGGTCGGCGCTGTCGCTGCGCAGCCCGCGTCCGAGCATGGCGTTTTTCAACTCCTCGGCGTGGTGACCGAAGTCGGCGTGGCCGAGCGACAAGTGCTCGAAGAAGTTGAGTTGCGTCCGCGTGTGGATCCAGGTGAGCCCGACGATCAGCACCGCGAGTATCGCTGTCACGCGTGCCGGGGTGAGGATGTCGCCGCTGACCGGGACGCCGTCGCCAAGCGCGGCGGATCGATACGCCGCCCAGGCCGTGCCGAGAATCAGCAGGTGGATCAGCACGAAGGGCGGCGTGCCGCTGGAGGCCGGCAGGTAGAGGGCGAGCGGCGCGGCCAGTGTCAGCGGCGCAAGGGCGGCGAGGGCGCGTCGGAGCGACGCCGTGTCGCCCGTGGCGCGGCCGGCCAGCAGGGCACGCGTGGTGATGGCGACGAGGATCAGCCCGGCGAACAGCGTCGGCGGCAGGTAGCCGGCCGCTTCCGCGCGGATGACGCGGTAGTTGACGATGTCGAACTGGAGTCCGCGCAGCGCGGCGATCGCCAGAGCCGCCAGCGGGAGCCCCACGGCGCCCAGCACGGCGGCTGCCGCGCCCGATCGCGCCGTGTCCGGTTGAGGAGGCACTGATGCCGCCGGGGCTGGCTCCATGCCGAGGGGTGTACCGCCGCCCGCGGCCGCTGCCAACAGCGAACCAGGGAAAGAACACGGCCCGCCGGACGAAGGCTCGTCCGGCGGGCCGCGGTGTCGTTCAAGTTTCAGCCAGCCGGGCTCGCCGGCAAGTTGAGTCGGCGCTCCACCCGTCGCCCCGTCGCCTTGGGCCTAGAACTTGCTCCACAGGAGCTGGTTGGTCACCTCGTGGTGGAACATGACTTCCTCGCGCTTGACCAGCGTGCCCACTTCCTTCGGGCAGCGGTCGGCGCTGCGCTGCTTGAGGTCGACGTACTTGTTGACGCAGTCCTCGCCGAGGACGGCGGTGGTGAAGCCGCTGGCCTTGAAGCCGCGCATCGCGTCGTAGATGTTGCCCGGCAGGAACCGTGTGCGCGGGCGCTTGCCCTCGGCGTCGGACGGATCGGTCGCGGGGCCCTCCAGGCCGGTGCGCAACAGCGTGTAGAACAGCAGGTACGGATTGGCGTCGGGTCCGATCGAGCGGACTTCGATGCGGGCCGAGCGCTCGTTGCCCAGCGGAATCCGGACCATCGCCGCGCGGTTCGTGGCCGACGCCTTGATCTGGTTCGGCGCCTCGAAGTTGGGGTCAAGGCGGCGATAGGCGTTGACGCTGGCGTTCAGCACGAGGCAGATGTCGGTGGCGTTGTTCAGCACGCGGTCGACAAACTCCCAGCCGTACTTCGACAGACCCTCCTCGCCGTTCTTGTCATAGAACAGGTTCTTGCCGTTCTTCGAGAGCGACAGGTTCGAGTGCATGCCGCTGCCGTTGATGCCCGCGACCGGCTTGGGCAGGAAGCTGGCGGTCATGCCCATGCTGCGCGCGATCTGGCGGCAGATCAGCTTGTAGAGCTGGATCTGGTCGGCGGTGATCAGCGCCTCGGAGTATTCGAAGTTCATCTCGAACTGGGACGGCGCGACCTCGGGGTGGTCCTTCTCGTTGGAGAGGCCCAGGGCCCGCTGGGCCTCGGCCGAGCGGTCGATGAACTGGCGCAGCGGATCCTGCGGCAGCGAGTGGTAGTAGCCGCCGGTGGAGATGAACTCGAAGCGCCCGCTCTCGTGGTAGGCCCGCTCGGCGTCGGTGCCCTTGAAGAGGAAGCCTTCGATCTCGGTGGCCGTGTTGAAGGTCAGCCCTTCCTTCTTGTGCAGCTGCTCGGTGTGCAGGCGCAGGCGCGAGCGGAAGTCCGCCGCGTATGGATCGCCCTTCTGCCCCATGACTTCGCCGAAGACCAGGATCTTGCCCGGTCCGAAGACGTCGCTGGGCAGCCAGTAGAACGCCGGCCAGTCGATGCCGAGCTTCAGGTCCGACTCGCTGATCTCCGAAAAGCCGCGGATCGACGAGCCGTCGAAGGTCAGGGCGTCGGCGTGCTTGAGCAGGTACTTCTTGTCGTAGTCCAGCATGTGGAAGCGGCCTTCGAGGTCTGAGAAGCAGACCGTAACGGCCTTGATGCGCTTCTCGTCGGTGAGGTACTTGCGCCGCTGCTCCTCGACCCGCCCCGGATCCACGCGCTCGGCCCGCATGTGCTTGGACTCGAGGTTCATCTCTTCGAGCTGGTCATAGGGGATTTCGAGAAAGTTCCGCAGGGTCGGGGCTTCCATGTTCGGTGTATCCTCTGGGTGGATCAGTTCGACGGTCCGCATCCGACGGGCTATCGGCCGATCCGGGCGGCGGCTTTAGCCTAAGCATAAGTTCCATTTCGATAAATTGCAAGTCGGCAAGCATAATTGCGTTTACCGTAAGTCTAGCTCGGCATCCAACTAGCCTTTTGGGCCGCGGTTGACACCCCCAGCCCCCCAAGGTACGGTTCTCGGCTTCGGCGGAACGCCCCCCGGGCCGGCGGGCCCGGGTTTCCCGCAAGATCGGATGGCCCCGCGCTGAACCAGGTCCACCTCGGGAGAACCGCGATGGGGTCAGCCCCTACCGGGCAGCACGCCTGCGTTTTCGGACTTGGCTGGGGGGACGAGGGCAAGGGCAAGATCGTTGATCTGCTCTGTCCCGACTTCGACGTCGTCGTCCGCTTCAACGGCGGGGCCAACGCGGGCCACACCGTCTGGGTCGGGGGGGACAAGTTCGCCCTCCACCTCCTGCCCGCCGGCGTGCTCCACGAGAGGATGACCGCGGTCATCGGCCCCGGCGTCGTGGTGGACCCGATTTCACTCCTCGCCGAACTCGACGGCCTCGCCGCTCGCGGGGTGGATGCCGCCTCGCGGCTGCGGATCTCCAGCCGGGCCCATCTCGTGCTGGCGTACCACAAGCTCGAGGATCAGCTCAGCGAGCAGGCCGCCGGCGGCGGAAAGATCGGCACCACCGCCCGCGGCATCGGCCCCTGCTACGCCGACAAGATGCGCCGCAGCTCCGCCGTGCGGTTTGCGGACCTCGTCGGCGAACCGGGGCTGGAGGATCGCGTAGGAAAGATCGTCGCGACGCGCGCGGCCATGTTCCAGGTGCTCTACGGCGGCGATGGCTCGATCCGCGTCGACGACGTCCTGGCCGACCTGCGCACCGCCCGCGAGCGTCTTGCGCCCTTGATCGTCGATACGTCGGCCCTGCTCGGCCGGGCGATGGCGGAGGGACGCAAGGTGCTGTTCGAGGGAGCCAACGGGCTGCTGCTCGATGTCGATCACGGAACCTACCCCTTCGTCACGTCCAGCAGCACCGGCCCGCATGGGCTGGCCGCCGGAGGGGGCGTGCCCGCGACGAGCGTGCGGCGGTTCATCGGGGCTATCAAGGCGTATGCCACGCGCGTCGGCTCCGGTCCGTTCGTCAGCGAACTGACCGATGCCACCGGCGACCGCATCCGCGTGCAGGGCAACGAGTTCGGCACCACCACCGGCCGGCCGCGGCGGTGCGGCTGGTTCGACGCCGTGTCCGGCCGCTACGGCGTGGCGCTGTCGGGGTGCACGGAGATCGCGCTGATGCACCTCGACACGCTCAGCGGTTTCGAGCGCGTCGGCGTCTGTGTGGCGTATGAAGTAGACGGGAAGCGGTGCGAGGAGATGCCCGCCGACGCGCGGGTGCTCGAGCGGGCCCGTCCGGTGATCGACTACGTGCCCGGCTGGAGCGGCGACCTGCGATCCGCCCGCCGCTTCGAAGATCTCCCCGCGGAGGCCCGGGCGTACGTGCACCGGATCGAACAACTGACCGGCGCCCCCGTGGGCATCCTCAGCGTCGGCCCCGAGCGAACGCAGACGATCGTGCGGAACGTGGAAACGCGGAAACGCTGAAACGCGGAAACGTGGAAACAAGGAAACACGAGGGCGCCGACAGGTGGATAGGCCCGGATGCGGACGCCGGGCATCTCGGCTCGCCCACGCTGAGCACGGCGGTCTTCACTGACAATTGGTCATTGGCAACCGCCAATTCGTAACTCGTAATTCGTAATCACCCCTTGCCCTCTTCCCCGCCCATCGATCCGCTCGTCTGCTTCGGCGCCGCCCGCGAACGCCTGCCGCGGCATATTGCCGTCATCATGGATGGCAACGGCCGCTGGGCGAACCAGCGCGGCCTGCCGCGCGTGGCCGGACACGAGGAGGGTGCCAAGACCGTCCGCCGCATCGTCACCCACTGCGCCCGCCTCGGCATCGAAGCGCTCACGCTCTACAGCTTCAGCACCGAAAACTGGAAGCGGCCGCGCGAGGAGGTCGAGTTTCTCATGGGGCTCTACGCCCAGTATCTCGTGGCCGAGCGCGAGACGATCATGAGCAACGATGTGCGGTTTCTGCACGTCGGCCGGCGCGAGGGGCTTCCCGCCTCGGTGCTCGACGAGATGGACCGGACGGTCGCGATGAGTGCGGGCAACGACGGGCTGCGGCTCTGCCTGGCGCTCAACTACGGCGCCCGCGAAGAGATTCTCGACGCCGTTCGCGCAATCGCCGCCGCCGCCGCCGAGGGCCGCGTCCGCGCAGCCGATATCGACGAGGCGCTGTTCACGCGTCACCTGTACACCGCGGGGCTCCCCGATCCGGACCTGCTCATCCGCACGGCCAACGAACGACGCGTGAGCAACTTCCTGCTCTGGCAGATCAGCTACGCCGAGATCCACGTCACCGAGCGCTTCTGGCCCGACTTCGCCGAGGCCGACCTCGACGCCGCCATCCGCGACTACCTCGGCCGGCAGCGCCGCTTCGGCGGCGTGGTAAGCGGCTGAAAACGCTGAAACGTGAAAACATCAGCACGTCAAAGCGCGGAAACGCCGAAACGCGGAAAGACGGGAACGCTAACACGTCGAATAGCCATCACGGCCGGACGCCAGCCTGCGGAAGCGTGTGGCGGGGCCCCGCAGCCCGGACGGCGGCTGCCCGTGGCATGGGCGTCCAGCCCATGCGCATATGTTCCCGCCTACCGACCGGTCTGCACGTTTCACGGCAACTCCTGGTCGCCCCTCATCCTTCGCCTCTTTGCGAGCTTTGCGCCTTGGCGTGAGCTATCTCACGCCAAGCCGCCAAGGCCGCCAGGAAAAGGCAAGCCCGGCCGCACGCACACTCAAGGCGCCGTCCGGCCTACGATCCGGGCGGCCAGCCGCTGGTAGAGAAGCGACGCTGCCAGCAGCAGCACGCCGACGACCATGAACGAGACGATCCGGTACGCCATGTCCAGCGACGACATGTCCACCAGGAACACCTTCACCACCGTGACGGCGAACAGCGTCAACCCGGCGTAGCGCACCACCGCCGACCGCCGGGCGAAGCCCGCCACCAGAAGCGCCGCCGCGTTGAGTCCCCAGAAGACCGAGAGGGTCATGTGCATGGCGAGCCGCGGATTCCCGAAGCCGATCCCGACGCGCTCAAAGCGGAAGATGCGGGCGATCTCAAACGTCGGCACCCACGTGATCGTCAGCAGCGTCGCGAGGAGGACCGCGACAACGATCCGCCGGGCGCGACAGGGCGCCGGCTGACCGGATGCGGCAGCCGTCCACAGCCGCCGGTGCATCAGGAAGCCGAGTGCGATGACCAGCAGGCCCCCGAGGAACTGACGGTTCACCGCCACCCCCCGCAGGGCGGACCAGTACCCCTGCGCGGCGAAGGCCATCGTGTCGATCAGCAGCAGCCGCAGGACGGCCAGCCCGCCGAGGATCAGGGCGAAGGGCTCGACGAGAGGCAGCCGGCGGGCGTGCGGCAGCAGCCAGAGCGCCGCCGCGAGCAGCGCCCACAGCCCGGTCAGACAGATGCCTCCCGCGGATCGCGGCGCATCGAACATCGATCGCACCCACGATTCGAAGTGCACGCTGCGCAGCACCTCGAAGCTCGCCGCCCAGACGAACGCGGTCATCGCCGCGATGAGGGCGACCGCGGCGGCGCGCTGCGCACGGGGGTCGGGCGAGCAGCTCAGCCGGCGCCAACTGACCGCGACCGCGCCGACCACGATCAGGCCGACGAGGAACTGGCGGTTGACGAGCACGCCCGCGAGATGTCGCCAGTGGTTCTGGCTGGCGAAGGCGACGGTGTCGAGGAGGAGGTATCGCGCGAGCGCCAGCGTGGCCAGTGTCAGGGCCACCCCGGGCAGCGCCCGGGACCGGAACCGCGCGGGCAGCCCCCACAGCGCCAGGGCGATGATCGCCCACAGCCCGGTGATGAAGATTCCGCGGGCCGCGTGCGGCTCGGCGAAGCGCGCCAGCACGGTGGGCTCGAACGCGAACGCTCTGAGAATCTCGAAAGTCCCCGTCCAGGTGACGAGGACCGCGGCCAGCGGCGTCAGCGCCGGCAACCAGCGGGCCATCGGGTCCGCCGGCTCATCCGCGGCGGCCCGCTTCGCACCGGGCAGGGCGAGGAGGATCAGTGCCGTCGCCGCCACGCCCGTCACGACCGCACGGTTGGCGACGAGGCCGGATATCGCGTCCCACTGCCCTTCGAGGGCGAAGACCGTCGTGTCGTAGAGGACGAACTTCGCCGCCACCGCGACCGCCAACAGCGCCCCCATCATCGCGGCGGGCCGCCAGCGCAGCCCCGCGGCGCACCAGATCGCCGCGAGCGCGATCCACCACCACGAGGCGATGAACCGTTCCCACTGGTTGGCGAAGATGGCGAGCAGGCTGACCGTGCCGAGGGCGACCAGCAGCGTCGATGCCTTCTGATCGGCCTGCGAGGCCGTCCGCCGGGCGACCAGCAGGATCCCGCCGGCGTAGCAGCACAGCGCCGAGCCGACGAAGCAGAGCAGCAGCCCGTTGGCGTACCACTGGCCGAACTCGGCGAAGCGCTCGCGCATCGCCGGGTCGCGGTATTCGAAGATGACCAGGTGGGCGAGCGCCGCGATCGGCAGGGCCGCCCCCTTGATGCGAATCCACAGCTCCCCCGCAAACCGGCGGGCGAAGGCGAGCGTGACCACCCCCTGCACCGACCAGCTTACGCTCACGAGGTAGCGGTCGAACTGCATCGGGGCGGCCAGGGCGAGCATGCCTGCGCCGCCGAGCCACAGGCTGCGCCGCGTGTACCTCGCCAGAGTCGATCCGCCGAGCAGCCGCCACGCCGTCACCCACTGGAGCGCCGCCGCCGCGACCGCGAACAGGCCCATCCAGTCGGGCACGACGGTGCGCAGGGTGAAGTACACGGTGGCGAAGAAGGCGGCGTAGTTCAGCCCCGTCACTCCCGCCACCAGCCGACCGTGGAGCGCTCGACCCAGGCGCAGGCTGACGACCGCCTCGGCGTGGAAGAGCAGGTAGAACGCGGTCGCGAAGAGCGCCGTCCGCCACGCGACCGGGTGCAGCAGCGTGGCCGCCGCGTCGGCCGCGACGTGGGTCGGGTAGTACGTCACGGCCCAGCCGCCGAAGAGGGCGACCGTACCGAGCCAAGCGAGCAGGCGCATCACGTCCCACCGGCGGATCGATCCGACGATCAGGAACGCCGCGTCGAGGGCGAGGAGGTAGGTGAGCAGTTCGACCTGCTTGTTGTCGCCGCGGCTGAGCAGGATCGGCGTGGCGAGGCCGCCCAGCAGGCCCAGCACCGCGACGGGCAGCATCCGCGCGTGGACGGCGATGATGGCGCTGGCTGCGGTGATCGCCATGTAGCCGATGGACGCTGGCGTCTGGTCGATCAGGCCGTAGAACTTGTGCGCCCCGAAGGCGGATAGATAGAGCAGGGCGATGCCGCCGCCGAGCATCCCGACCGCGAAGACGCGCATGGCCTTGCGCAGGGCCAGTTCGCCCGCGGCGATCAGCCCGAGGCCCAGCAGGGCGATCGCCCCGACGCGCATCGCCGGCGACAGCCAGCCGCGGTCGACGGACAGTTTGAAGAGAAACGCTGCCCCGATCAGCAGGATGAGCGCGCCGATGCGGTTGAACCATACGCCGCCGATGCGCATTTCGAGGCCGGGGTCTTCGGCCCTCTCCTCGTCCGCGGGCCGCTTGAGCGACAGCGCCACGAGCGCCGCCTCCAGCGACGATCGGGCGGCGTGCAGCAGACCCGGGGCAGGGGGCGCCGCGGGCTCGGGCGACATCCCGGGCGGAGGCGGCGCGGAAGGCTCGCCGGGGCCGATGGCGAGCTCGTCCTCGCGCTCGTCGAACAGGCGATGCAGCGCGCCGCGCTTCGCTTCGCGCGAGACCGGATAGGCCGTTGGCGGGGTGTGGGCCGGACCCAGCGAGGGCGCCAGTGGGGGTGTCGCGGGTGGCGCTGGGGCGCGCTCGGCGGAGCTGTGCTCAGGGATCGGCGGTTCCGCGGCCAGCCGGACGGGGGGCTGCTCGGTCGGCGTGGTGCCCGGCTCGTCGGCGGGCGCGATGGCCCGGGCGAGGCGAAGCCGGTCGATGTCGCCGTGAAGCGACCGGAGCTCCTGCTCCAGCCGCGCCGCCCGCAGGCGGAGCTGTTCGATCTCGTCGTCAAACGGCGGGATCATGGAAGTTCTGCCGCGAAGGGCCCCTGAGTCCGGGAACGACGTGAGTCAGCAGCCGACCGTCATTCTATCTACCGGCCTTCCGGGCCGGTAGGCACACAGCGGGGTGGCCTCCGGTTGGTCGGCTTGGTGAATGCCCTGACGCCGCGGCGGCGGCCGGGCGCGGGACGAAGTCGTGTGGGCTCGACGCAGCCCGCGGGAGGCCTCAGGGTTTTCCCTGGCTTCGGGGCACCAGCGCAGGCTACTGTGGGCGCACGATGGGTGGATGACTTTGACCGGACCCGCGGCGGCCCTTCGGCCTTGGATACCGTGTCGGTCGCGTTGCTTCAGTCGCGCAGCGCCCGCCTATCCCTGAGTCGGCATTTCGCGCTGGTAAGCTGCGAAGTCCGCGAGGTCGACGTCGCCATCGGCGTCGAAGTCGGCGTAGGCGCAGTCGGACGGTTCCTGCGGGCCGAACATGCACTCGCCGAACAGCGCGGCGTCGTGGCCGTCGACGGCGCAATCACCGTCAAGGTCGGCGGCGCTGGGGACTGCGCAGGGCGGCACGAACAGTCGCTGAAGCTGGGCGTAATCGCGCAGGTCCACGCGCCCCTCCGGTGCGTACGCGGGGTAAGAGCCACCGGTTGTCAGAATGCCATTGCCCGCGATGTCTGCGGCCGGGCAGAGGAGGCACTCAATATGCGGTCCCTGAATGGCGGAGCCCATGCCGTCGGCGTCGCGGGGGCCGATGACTCCATCGGCGTCGAGGTCGCCGGGCATTTCGCCGGGCACCTCGGGGGGCAGGATGAGCAAGAATGCTTCGAAGTCCCCATCAGGCGGCGGGGCCACCGACCAGCCCACGATCTGTGTGCCGTCGGCGGAAACGTCCCGGGTTTCGGTGATCCGATAGCCCATCATGTCGACGCCATAATCCTCAATCACCTTGGCCAGATTCCGCACCCCACGGCAGGCGGACCAGATTCTGTGCTCTGAACCGTTCTCGCCGACCATAACCGTCCCGTCCGCGTTGCACCCATTGACGTCGAAGAAGAAGTCGAGTTCGACCAGACCCTCCTCGTCGGACCACCGCACCAGGCCTCGACTGCCCGTATGGCCGTAAATGTACCTGCCGTCATCAGAAATGGCCTGGGCAATAGCAATATCGTAAACCGGGCCGGGGATCAGAGGCAGGAAGACGTGCCCGGTCTCCGGCGTCCAGCGGAAGGCGTCGTATCCGAACGGCTCGGGCCGGCGCCTGTAGCCGACCACGACTCGACCATCTGCGGATACATCCGTCGCCGTGCTAGAGTGATACCCGGACTGACCGGGTGTCAGGAAAATCGCGTTGCCGGCCGCGTCCCACATGGTCGCGTGCGTCGTCTCGTAGTGGCTGCTCGCCCCCACGATCACGGCCCCGTCGGCCGACATTCCCGTGGGATGCCCAGCGACTCCCCCACCCGGGAGGTCCGCCAAGCCCACCATGCCGGTGGAGGCCTGCCAGCGAAACACCTGGCCGCTCGAAGGACCAGAGGCGAAAGACCGGCTGTTACCCGAAATCAGTGATCCGTCAGAATTCACCGCGAACGCAACGCTATCGAACGTGCTGCCAGGCAAATCGCCGAGCCCGATAATGCCGGTTTCCGCAGTCCACCGGAATGCCTGTCTTCCTGCCGCTGAGTAGCTGAAACCCACGACTACGCTGCCATCCAGGGAAATTCCTTCGGCTCCACTCCTCGGAATCCCTCCGGGCAGAACACCCAGAGGGATGAAGGCGGGCTCGGCTGCAGTTGCGGTGATTGGGCATGCGACCCAACAGGCGAGGATCGCCAGACGGGCCGTCGTGAACCACGCGCGGCGTGCGGCCGGTATTCGATGTGTCGCAGTCCAGAAATTCGGGGGCATAGCGGAGGCTCCGCGGGGCGTCGGTCGGGCTGGCAGCGACCTTGCCGCGCTATCAAGCGGCATGCATTTCTGTCGCCAGAGCGCTCAAACGGCCGGACAGCCGCGTGGAAACTGCGGCCGCCCTGCTTCCCCACCAGGAATGTGCGCGATCCGGCCGCGTTCTTACGCGCATTTTCACGCACCCTCAGCCACCCCGCGGCCTCGCCAAGGCCACAGACACCCGGTTTTTCCGAGCCGCGACCGTGAGGGAGCGGGCCACGGCGATACCGGAGCATTCCCGCCGCAAAGAACCCGAACGCACACGACCGCTCCTTGACAGTCGCGGCTCGGGAAGACGCGGCTCGCGCAGATGCGTTGTATCGCCACATCGCGGCCTGCGAGACGCAGGCCCTACGGCATGGTGGCTGCGGCCGAAACGCGAAGCAGGCCGCTACAGGCGGAGCGCCGGGGATTCCCCCTGCGCCCGCCCGCCGCGGCCCGCGAGTGCCGCACGGCGGAAGTCCCCCTCCGCCGTCTTGGCGTGTTGACGTTTTGACTTTTTGGCGTTTCCGCGTTTCGGCGTTTCCGCGTTTTTAGTAGCGGTACGTATCCGGCTTGAACGGCCCGTCGGCGCTGACGTCGATGTACTTCGCCTGTTCCGGTGTCAGCCTGGTCAGCTTCGCGCCGAGCTGGGCGAGGTGGAGGCGGGCGACTTTCTCGTCGAGGTGCTTGGGCAGCACGTAGACGTTCTTCTCGTACGCGTCGTTGTTGGCAAAAAGCTCCACCTGGGCGATCACCTGGTTGGTGAAGCTGTTGCTCATCACGAAGCTCGGATGTCCGGTGGCGCAGCCCAGGTTCACGAGGCGGCCTTCGGCGAGCACGAGCACGCAGTGGCCGTCGGCGAAGATCCACTTGTCGACCTGCGGCTTGATGTTTTCCTTCTTGATGCCCGGCAGCTTCTTGAGGCCGGCCATGTCGATCTCGTTGTCGAAGTGGCCGAT
>CAYRSS010000076.1:0-15505 GCA_964426945.1 uncultured Phycisphaeraceae bacterium | reverse complement strand
CTGGCCCGACTCACGGGCGGTGTGGCGGTCATCCGCGTCGGCGGTGCGACCGAGATCGACGTCAAGGAGCGCAAGGACCTCGTCGACGACGCGTTCCACGCGACCAAGGCCGCCAGCGAGGAGGGCATCGTCCCCGGCGGCGGTGTGGCGCTGCTCCGGGCCATCGAGGCGGTCGACAACGCCCGCAGCAAGGCCAAGGGCGACGAAAAGCTCGGCTACGACATCGTCATCAAGGCGCTCCGCGCCCCGGCCCGCCAGCTCGCAGAAAACGGCGGCCACGAGGGTGACGTGATCGTCGAGCGCATCCTTGAGAAGAAGGGCTCGTGGGGCTTCAACGCCCGCACGGGCGAGCTGGTCGACCTGGTCAAGGCCGGCATCATCGACCCGACCAAGGTGGTGCGCGTGGCGCTGCAGAGCGCGGCCAGCGTGGCCGGTCTGATGCTGACGACCGAGGTCCTGCTGACCGATCTCAAGGACGAAGAGAAGAAGATCGACCGCGCGGTCCGGTAAGGGACCCGCGGCTCCGCGATCGAGAGCAGGGAGAGAGGCGGGGACTGACTACCCGCCTCTTTTCTTACCTTCCCCCGGCAACAGCGGGGGGATGGGACGCAGAGAGCGCGGAGCGGGGACGCAGAGATCGCGGAGACGCTGCTGCCGCCCGGTTGATTCCGGCGGGCGGTCGGCTGTTGAGGGATTGGCAGACGCAGGCGCGTCTCCGTGCAGTCTGCGCCCTCTGCGTCCCAATCCGATGATCGGGGACGAGTAGCGATGGCAAGCAGCAAGCCGGATTACTACGACGTGCTCGGCGTCTCGCGGTCGGCCTCGGTCGAAGAGATCAAGAAGGCCTACCGCCGCCACGCCCACAAGCACCACCCGGACCGCAATCCGGACAACGCCGACTCCGAGCGGATCTTCAAGCTCGGGGCCGAGGCGTACGAGGTGCTGTCGTCGCCGGAAAAAAAGCGGCTCTACGACGAGTACGGCCACGCCGGGCTCAACGGAGCCGGGCTGCATGACTTCTCGAGTATGCGCCCCGACGACATCTTCAGCCAGTTCGTCGACATCTTCGGCGGCGGATTCGGCGGGCGGCGGCGCAACCAGGGGGCCGACCTGCAGATCGAGGTCGAGCTGACGCTGAGCGAGGCGGCCACCGGCGTCGAGAAAACGCTGGAGTTTGAGCGCCTCGACATCTGCGACGCATGCGGCGGCAACGGCGCCGCGCCGGGCAGCCGGCGGCAGAACTGCGGCACCTGCGGCGGATACGGGCAGGTCGAGCAGGCCACCGGATTCGGCGCGCTGTTCGGCCGCGTGGTCACCACGTGTCCGACCTGCCGCGGGCGCGGCCAGATCAACGTGAATCCGTGCACAGCCTGTCGCGGCGGCGGCCGTTCGCCCAAGCGCCGCGTCGTAAGCGTGCGCATCCCCGCGGGCATCAGCGAGGGCCAGGCGGTGCGCGTCGCCGGCGAGGGCGAGGCCGCGCAGGGCGGCGGACAGCGGGGCGACCTGCACGCGTACATCCGCGTGAAGGAGCACCCGTTCTTCACGCGGCACAACAACGACCTCGTGGTCCGCGTGCCCATCAGCTTTACGCAGGCGGCGCTCGGAGCGTCCATCGAAGTGCCGACGCTGTCGGGCAAGGCCGATGTGCAGGTGCCGCGCGGCACCCAGCATGGTCAGTTCTTCCGCCTGTCGGGGATGGGCATGCCCGATCTGCGGAGCGGGCGACGCGGCGACCAGCTGGTGCAGGTCGTCGTCGAGATTCCCAAAAAGCTCGACAAGCAGCAGGAGAAGCTTCTCCGCGAGTTTGCCGAGACCGAGGACCGCACCGTCATGCCCGAATCGAAGGGCTTTTTCGACAAGCTGGTCGAGTATTTCGCCGGCGGCGAGGACAAGGCCTGACGCCGGCCGAGCAAGGACAGAACGACGATCGGGGGTAGCAGCGACGTGAGCAGCAAGCAGACACATCCGGAACATGACGAGGCTGTCGAGACGAGCGCCGCCGGCGAGCCCGCCGAAGGGCCCCAGGCCGCCGAGGCGTCGACGTCGGCCGCCGAATCGACGGAACAGCTCCGCGAACAGATCGCCGCGCTGGAGGACAAGGTCATCCGCGCCCGGGCCGAGGTGCAGAACGTCCAGAAGCGTGCGGCGAACGAGCGGATCGAAGCGGTGCGCTACGCCAACGCCGAACTGATGCGGTCGCTCGTGCCCGTGCTGGATGACTTCGAGCGTGCCCTGGGCGCGGGCCAGGGGAAGGCCGACGCGGCGGCGCTGCTCGACGGGGCGCGCATGATCCAGCAGAACCTGTTGAAGGCCCTGCGCGAGCACGGCCTGGAGGAGATTGAGGCGACGGGTCGCCCGTTCGATCCGAGTCTGCACGAGGCGCTGCTTCAGCAGGATGGCGGCGGCAAGCCGTCGGGCACGGTGCTCGAATCGCCGGCGAAGGGCTACCGCCTCGGCGATCGGGTGATCCGGCCCGCCAAGGTGATCGTGGCGAAGTGAGATCGCGGCCTGCGGTACGCGGAGTCAGTTCATGCCGACGTATGAATACGAATGCACCCGTTGCGGCGAGCGGTTCGAGCTGTTCCAGCCGATCACCGAGGCGCCGAAGAAGCGCGTCAGCCGCGAACTGAAGTCCTGCGGCTGCAACGCGCCCGTGTCCCGCTGCATCGGCACCGGCGCGGGTATTCTCTTCAAGGGCTCGGGCTTCTACGAGACCGACTACCGCAGCGAGAGCTACAAGAAAGCCGCCAAGGCCGAGCAGGAAGCCGCCTCGGGCAAGACCGCCGAGAAGGCCGACAAGCCCGCCGCCGACAAGGGTGCCGACAAGCCGGCGTCCAAGCCCGCCGAGGGACAGGGTTCCGGCGGCGAGGGCAAGACTGACTCGGGCAAGCGGCTGACCCGCGTGGCGGGGCCCAAGCCGACCAAGGCGGCGGCGAAGCCTGCCAAGGCCAAGCGTCGCAAGTAAACTTCGGGGACAGCGTGCCGACTTACGAGTGTCCAACATGCCGCCGCGAGACAAGCGTCGCTCACAAGGACGATGCGCCGTGGCGGCCGTTCTGCAGCGAGCGCTGCAAGCTTGTGGACCTCGGTCGCTGGCTCGACGGCACCTACAACATCAGCGAACCGCTCACGCCCGAGCAGATCGAAAACTACCGCGAACAGAATCCACCGCCCCCGTCGAAATAGCGGGGTTGCGGCCACGCCCGCCTGTCAGGGTATGGGGTGAACGACGTCGCCGACCGCGAGCGTTGCGTCCGCGGATGGCTGCGTGAATTGCGCCGCCGCGAGCGACCTCCCGGTGACGCGGTGTGTCACTTCTCCGATCGCCACGTCCGCGCCGTCGCGGCGCGCAACCACCCGGCATCCCGCGTAGACCGCCGCGCCGCGCGTGTCGAACACGGCCACGCCCCGGCTCGCATCCACCCGGACGATCGCGCCGTAGCTCTCCGGCGTACGAATCGCCTCCGCCGACGCAATCGCCCGGGCAACGGCCTCGCGTTCAGCGCCGGTGACGGTGACCAGCCCGGCGCGCAGCTGCTCGATGCCCATGGGCGAGCCCTGGTGCACCAGCCCGATGGCGGCGCGCAGCCGTATGGCCGCGTCGGCGTCCTGCAGCAGGTCGAGCAGCACGCGCTCGGAGACCTCGGGGGCCACATAGGTCGCCAGATCCACAATCTGGGCGCGGCTCACGTTGGGTCGTTCCAGTGCGTGGCGAAGGGTCGATTCGGTGACCAGCCCCGAAGCCGAGAGCCACGTCGGTACGTGGCGGTAGTACGACTCGAGCATCAGCGCCCCGAGCGCGGTGGCGTACACCTTGCCCCCCGCGCGGCCCCACTTGCCCCAGCCGTAGCCGAAGGCCGTGAAGCTGCCGTGTGCGCAGCGCGGTCGGCCCTCGAAGTCGACGCTGCGGTCCTGCGAGGCGAGCAGGGCGGGGACGAGGCTCGCGTTCCACTGCTGCCAAGCCACGCCGCCCTGGTTGAAGAGCGCGAGCGAGCCGTAGTACCAGTAGTAGTCGCTATGGAACTCGCTGCGATCGCCCCCGCGTCGCCGGGCGAGGTCTGGCGGATCGGCGAGCAGCAGGCTGGCCTGCTGCTGCAGCACGGGCGCGTCGGGGCGAACGCCCAGAAGCTGGCGCACGAGCACCCCCACGCCGGTCATCGCCGGGCTGTAGAGCGGATCGGTTGACCCAGTGGCGTTGTGAATGATCCGGTCGCGCCCTTCGAACGCATAGTTCACCTGGCCGTCGGGGCGCGTCGAGGCGGCCACGAACTCGGCCACGCCGAGGATCGTCTCCTCGGGGACGGTGACGCCCGAAGCGCTCGCCGCGGTCACCGCCATCATCACCCATCCGGTGACGGACATGTCGTCGCGCGTCAGCGTGAACTGCGAGGTGTAGCCCCATCCCCCGGCGGGCTGCTGGGCGCGGACGATGTGGGCCACGGCCTGCTCGAGCGGGGCGCGCAGCGCAGGCTCGCCCGTCATCGCGTAGGCCTCGGCGAGGGCCAGCGTGGCGATGGCGTGGTTGTACATTTCGAGCGTGTTGGGCACGGCGAAGCTGCCGTCGCGCCGCTGCTGGCGGAGCAGGAACGCGATGCCGCTCTCAACGGTGCGCGGGTAGTCGCCTTCGCGGTCCGTGTGCCCCGCCCCCAGGAACGCGAGCACAGCCAGCCCGGTGATGGCAGGCTCCGCGGCGAACTTGGTCAGTTCGACGGCGACCTCGCGGCAGGCGTCGTCGGGCCGGCAGTGGCGGTTGAACTGCACGCGGTCCCACGCGCCGTCCTCGCGCTGGTGGCGGGCGAGCCAGTCGAGCGCCAGCCGCAGCGCCGATTCGGTCTCCTCGCCCCCGCCGTATCCGGCCAGCGCCCGACCCTTGCCGGCTCCCGATCGGTTGGCGAAGCGACCCGCCGGGCCGCCGCCGTCGGTCGTGTTCGCTGCGGGCGCGGCTGTGGCGGCGACGGTCGGCTCAACGGGGGCAAGGTCCGCTGGACGCGGGAGGGGTGGCTCGGTCGGCGTCACCGCCTGCGCTGCGGGGTCGGGCGTGGCGGGCGTGGCGGGCGTGGCGGGATCGGGGGTCGCCGTGGCGGCCTCCGCCGCTGGCGCCTCCGGCAGCGGGCCGGGCCCCGCGTCGAGGCTGACCACGATGATCCGGTCGGCTTTCGGCGCGATCGGTGGCGCCCAGGCGAACAGCACCACGAGCAAGCCCGCGTGGATCAGCAGGGCGACGACCATCCACGGCATCACCATGGCCCAATCGATGCCCCGGCCGGCCTGTCGTGCGCGTCGGCTCACGCCCCGATTCTACGCCGCGACGAGGGAGCGGTCTGTGTGCCGGGCCGCCGTCGGCGCCCGCGGACGGACATTTTCCGCGACTTTTGCGCATCCTGTCGGCCTTTTCATTGCTGGCCGGGGGGGGATCGTGCATAATCGCGCTTTCGCCGCTGGCGGGAACCGCCGTTTAGGCCGATGAGGAGCAGTCGGCTGTCAGTACGAGAAGCTGAAGGAGTTGAGCATGAGCAGGACCCGGATTCACGAGCTGTACGACCTGGGGCAGTCCGTCTGGTGTGACAATCTCAGCCGGCGGATGCTCGACTCGGGCGAGCTCAACCGGCTGATGGACGCCGGGGTGGCCGGGGTGACCTCCAATCCCTCCATCTTCATGAAGTCGATCACCAGCAGCACCGACTACGACCGGCGAATGGCCGACCTGCTCGCCGCTACTGATGACGTCAACGCGATTTACGAAGGGCTGGTCCTGCCGGACATCATCGACGCGGCGGACCTGCTCCGGCCGGTTTACGACAAGACAGGCGGCGAGGACGGCTACGTCAGCCTCGAGGTCTCTCCCCGCCTCGCCTATGACACCGAGGGCACGGTCGAGGAAGCCCGCCGTCTGTGGCAGGCCGTCAACCGCCCGAACGTGTTTATCAAGGTGCCCGCCACGCAGGAGGGCCTCCCCGCAATCAGCACGCTGATCGGCGAGGGCATCAACGTCAACGTCACCCTGATCTTCGGGATCGAGGTCTACGAGCAGGTCATCGATGCCTACATCACCGGCCTGGAGCGCCTCCGGGCGTCCGGGGGCGATGTGGCCCGGGTCGCGTCGGTGGCGTCGTTCTTCGTCAGCCGGGTGGATACGCTTGTCGACCGGATGCTCGAGGAGCGTGCAGCCTCGGGTGGCGCCTCGGTGCAGCGCCTGCTCGGCCAGGCGGCGATCGCCAACGCCAAAATTGCCTACAACCGCTTTGAAGACGTGTTTCTCGGCTCGGCCGAGTTTGAGAAGCTCAGCATGGAATTCGGCGCCCGCGTGCAGCGTCCGCTGTGGGCCAGCACGAGCACCAAGAACCCGTCCTATCCCGACACGATCTACGTCGACAACCTGATCGGCCCGGACACGGTCAACACGCTGCCGCCTGCGACCATTACGGCCTTCCTCGAGCACGGCAAGTACGACGGCCCCGGCCTCCGCGAGGGGCTTGATGAGGCCTTCGCCATCGTCGAGCAGCTCGAAAGCCTGGGCATCAACCTCAAGTCCGTGGCCGAGCGCCTGACGACCGAAGGCGTGAAGCTCTTCGCCCAGGCGTTTGAGGAGCTGATGGACAACATCGCGGCGAAGCAGGAACAGCTGAAGGCGGTGGGGTAGCCTACGATCATTCGGCTTGCGCCTGATGCCTGAGAGGCCGGGTGGCCCGTCCCTCGCTGTATTCAGCGAGGGATGGGGGCACGATGATCGACGCGGATCGCGTCAGGCGCTGATGCGCTCACGAGCGCCCCGATGGGCCCGGACCTGAGCCGCGGATCGCTCTCGCCCCTGCAATTCTACCCGCAGGGCCTCTCGTCCGTCACCACCGCGACTCCGCCCCGGACGGCCGCACCCTGCGAGAGACCCCGAACCGTGCGGCCCCGCCGGGAGACCGAGCACCACGCCGCCATCGACCGTGAAGGTCATCATCGCGAGCCCACCCTCGCCGAGTACGGCGAGGATGGGCCACCCGCCCTTTGGCTCTCAAATCAGCGGCGCCGGCCCAATCCTGAGCCTAGCATACTCCTGAAACCAGCCGCCGACGTACCGATGCACGCGGCCGTCATGACCGATTAGCATGAGCGGATCCGGCACGAGCAAGCTATAAGCCGGCTTGTGGATTGCGTGGGACACCGGCTCGGTGGTTCCTGTCGCCGCATCGACACGGACGATTGTCCCATACTCCTGATCCTCGGTCATGGTCAGCATGTAGAACGCATGATCCTGTGCCCCAAATGCAAAGGCCAAAACAAACCCCACCTCAAGCTTCTGCCAGATTACCTCGAGCGGATCAAGGCTGATGCATCGCACGCAGTTCGGGTACTCGCTCACTATCGCAATCGGTTCGCTCAGGTGGTACGCCCAGGCAGTTGGCACGTGAAGGTGCTTTGCCAACCGCGCACTGCCCAGCGCCAGATCGCAGGTCAAGATGCGATAATCCCCGCCGCGAATCCCGGACGCGAGCATGCGGGCAGGCGAGCGACCATCCACTTGGGCTGGCACAAGCGGTTTATCCACTCCCTTGATAGTATCGACGAACTCTCCGTTTGCGAGGCTATGAACATCCAGTGCGGAACTTTGGCGCACGATGGCAAACAACTCCTCGTTCAGGATCGTAACACGACCCACATAGGAGTCATCAATGCGCACCAGCTCCTCACCCGTCGACACTCTGTACATCGCGACGCCTTGGCGAAAATCAGCACTGAGTAGCAGGTCGAGTGCCGACGAGCTGGCTACCGGTCGAAGAGAATCCGTCAGAACCACAAACTCGCTTACCTTTTCCAGAGTGTCAATACGCCAGACATGAGCCATTGCCCCCGCCCGTCCATCCGGCAAAGGCTCAGCCCACAATCCGGCATACCAACTGCCCTCAACGCTCAAGGCGTCCCCGTTGTAGTACGACTTGTTCGATGATGGATCGACGTTCATGGACATCCGCCGGGTGGCCCATCCCTCGCTGTACTCAGCGAGGGGTGGGGGCACGATGATCGACGCGGATCGCGTCAGGCGCTGATGCGACCGCGAGCGCCCCAGTGGAACCGAACGTCAGCCGCGGATCGCCCTCGCTCCTGCCATTGTACCCGCAGGGCGTCTCGTCTGCCGCCGCCACGACTCCGCTCCGGACGGCCGGAAGCTACGAGAACCCCGAACCGCGCAGCCTCGCCGTGAGCCGGAGCCTCAGATAGCCACCGACCCTGCTGGCCATCATCGCGAGCCCACCCTCCCCGAGTACGGCGAGGATGGGCCACCCGCCGGGCTCGGCAGCAGCCTCAAACTCCCCGCAGAGATCATTCCCCCACGCTCGGCCGCGCCGTTCCTGAGGGAGTCAGCCGCCTGTGCACCGAGAGACGGTGGTCGACTTGCGGGCGGGGCCGTCGCTTTCGTCCGATAACGACGGCCGGGCCGCCGGTACGGCTTGCTCCGGCCGTTGCGCGGTGCCGCGGCGAGGCCGATTTGCGCCGGGCTAACCCGCCCTTGACGCCGTTTCCTGTCGATAACCCCAAGGCAGAGCCGCACCGGCGACGAGCCGTCCGGGAAGCTTGCCTCCCTGTGCGGCGGGGCGTAGAGTCAGGCGATGGGGCGGGGCTTGCGGCGTGAGGCCGGCGGCCCCGGTTCGTGAGGAGTTTGGTGATGATCCGACGCGGGGGTTGGCTGCCGGCGTGCGTGCTGGCGATGGCGGGGTTGGGGCTGCCGGCGGCGGCGTCGGCCAAGGTCTTTGGCGACGTTCTCGACGCCCTGGCCTTTGCCGGCTTCGACCTGCAGGGTCAGCCCAACATCCTCGGCGACGGCGCGAACATCCGCCTCGTCACCCAGTTCCAGAACCGCACCTTCGACGCCGGCCTGGCCGAGTTGACCCTCAACGGTCCCTTCTCGATCGAAGTGAGCACCACCGACCGGGTGGTTTCGACGTTCGACGTGTCGATCCAGACGGCTCTGACGCGCGAACTGACCCCGCAGCCGCTGGCGTACGACTTCCTCGTCGACGTCGGCGGTCAGCGCACCCGCGTCAACGGCGACCTGATCATGGACATGGACTTCTCCATGAACGGGTTCGGCTACTACCGGATGAACCTCGCTTACTCGTCGCGACAGACGACGCAGACCGAGGGCCACTTCGGCAACGAGGTGGACATCACCAACGATTTCGACATCGGCCCGATCGACATCCGCGGCAACCTGTTTGCCGATCTGCTCGCGCTGATCACCGACCCGATCTTCGAGGGCAGCGGCGCCCAGAACCCCTTCGAGGCGTTCTCGGGCCGGAACGAACTGCTCAAGGCCATCGCGGACGCCGAGATCGAGGCCGACAGCGCCATCGCCGCCGGCGAAACACCCGGCGACGCCTACGCCCGCATCGCGGCGCTGACCGCGATCGAACAGATGTTCACTGTCGAAAACCTGCTGGGCTCGCTGTTGAATAGTCCGCAGCCCGGCCTGGTCTCCGGGTCGGCGGCCTATGTGCCCGAGCCCTCGACGATGCTGCTGCTGCTCTGCGGCGGCAGCGTGGTGGTGTTCCGTGGCGGTCGTCGGATGATCCGCGGCCGGCGCTGATTAACGGGGCGTAAGTCAGGTCAATCTTCGAAGGCGGCGTCCAGATGGACGCCGCCTTTTTTGCTGCGCGGGGCGCTGAGCCCTCGCCTTCTTTCCCGCCGCCGTATCCGCTAGAATACAACGCTGCGCGAGAACCGGCGGCTACGCACGCTACCGGCGTAGATCGACCTTCATGGCGAATGCGGGCATCGGTGGGTTCCGCATCCGCCCAACCTCCCACCTGCGGAGTCGTCGCCGATGGTTCGCACGATTCGTCCTGCTTCGCGTTTCATGACATGGCCTTTGGTCGCCCTTTCCCTGGCCGCGATGGCGATCGCGGTCTCGCCGGCGCCTGCCCAGTGGTCGGCGAATGCGGCCTCAAACCTCCTCGTGGCCGATCGCACCGGCGAGCAAACGCAGTCCAAGATCCGGGCCACCAGCGACGGCGGCTGCTACGTCAGCTGGCTCGACAATGCGGCCGGCGGGTACGACGTGTACCTTCAGCGGCTTGACGGCCTCGGCAACGAGGTGTGGGCGCACAACGGCGTGCTCGTGGCCGATCGCGGCTTTTCTTCGACCCAGGATTACGACCTCGACGTGGATGCGGAGGACAACGCGATTCTCGTCTTCCGCGACGATCGCTTCGGCGGATCGCGCATCACCGCGCACAAGATCGCCCCCGACGGCGTCGTCCTCTGGGGGGCGACGGGGGTTCAGGTCAGCCCGGGGCCCTCGGACAACCAGCCGCGAGCCGCCGTGCTGAGCGACGGGACGATCCTCGTCGCGTGGACTTCCGGCGGCCCGGCGGTCATCACGATGCAGCGGCTTGATTCCTCGGGTGCGGCGCTGTGGACGGCGCCCGGCGTGGTGCTCGCGGACCAGGCCAGCCCCGCGCGGCCGTTCAACCTCACCGACATTCAGCCCGCCGAAGACGGGCGCTTCATCGTGCTGTGGTTCCGCTGTACGGGGTCGAACTGCGTCACCAGTGCGAAGCACCTCTATACGCAGAAGTTCGACGGCGACGGCCAGCCCCTCTGGAACGGCGGAGCGCCGTTGATTGTGTTCGACCTGAACTCGATCCAGACCGCCTACTTCCCGACGTTCATTCACGACGGCGCCGGCGGCGCGGTCTTTGGCTGGTATGAGACGGGTGGCGATCGCAAGTGCCGGGTACAGCACGTCTCGGCCGACGGCGTGGAGCTCTACGGCCACAACGGCGTCCAGGCTTCGATACAGGTCGGCCGCATCGGACTCTCGCCCGCCATCACCTACGAGCCCGATGGCGACCAGGTGTACGTGTTCTGGACCGAGACGAATTCCGTCCAGAACGCGTGGGGTGTCTACGCTCAGCGCCTCGCCGGCGGCGTGCGGCAGTGGGGCGATAACGGGCTGGAGCTTCAACCGCTCTCGGCGATGCAGAGCTCCTTTGTCCGGGCCGTCGGGCTCAGCGGCGGGGCGATGACGTTCTACTTCGATCGTTCCGGGTCGGCCCTCGTGAAGGGGGCCGCCGTCGACGCGGCCGGTCAGGTCCTGTGGTCGCCCGCCGAGAGCACGGTCCGCTCGGTCCTCGCCGAGAAGTCGCGGCTCGACGCGGTCCGCAGTTCATGCGGCACGGCGCTGCTGACGTGGGGCGAGGGCGGCGTATCGAGCCGCGACATTCTCGCGCAGAACGTAAACGTCAACGGCGTGCTGGGGACTGATCTGCCCAGCTTCGTGCCGGGAGACATCAACGGCGACCTCGCCGTGACGCTGGCTGATTTCGCGTGGCTCGAAGAGTGCATGACCGGCCCCGGCGAAGCGGGCGGACCGTCGCTCGTGTGTACCGGCTCGTGTGTCGCGTTTGACTTCGATGGCGATCAGGATGTGGATCAGCGGGACGCCGCGGCGTTCATGCGGCTGATCCCGTAGCGGTCTTTCTGGCTGACAGCCGACAGCTGCTAGCTGACAGCTGATCGCTGACAGCTTAGATCGCCCCCGGCACGCTCTCGATCAGGCTCTCGGCCACGTCGCGGAGGACGGCGAGGGGGTGCTGATCGGCGTTGACGTTGGCGATGATCTTGCGCGGGAAGGCCTCAAGCACGGGGAACGTCTCGCGCTCGTAGACCTCGATGCGCTTGCGGATCACGCCGGGGTCTGCGTCATCGGGGCGGTTGCTCTTTGCCGCGCGGGCGGAGAGCCGGCGGATCAGCGCGTCGCGATCCTGCATGACCAGGTGCACCACGCGGCGGACGTCGATGAAATCGCGCAGCAGTTCCACCTGCGCCAGCGTCCGCGGGATGCCGTCGAGCAGCAGCGTGTGGTAGTCGTGGCGAATCGTGCCCGCGGCGAGCATGTCGGTGATGTGCTTGCGGAACACACGGACGGTCAGTTCATCGGGGACGAGCAGACCCTTGGTGGCGTACGACCGGAACTCCTGCCCCAGCGTGGATTCCTTGTCGAGCGAGCGGAAGATGTCGCCCATGGCGAGGTGGACGAGATTCGGCATCTGGCCGATGACGACGCCCTGCGTCCCCTTCCCCGAGCCGGGGCAGCCGAACATCAGGATCGCGCTGAACTTCTGGCTTTCCGCCACGTCATAGTCTCCCATCGGCCGCGCTGCGGGCGCTCGGCGGTCCGCTGCCCGGGGGTGGCCCGGTGATGACCGCCGGAATCCTACCCGCTCACCTAGGTCATGCCACGTCGCCCGGAGGCCATCAGGAGCCCTGACGGTCCGGGTGCCGCTTTTCAAACGCGTCGCGCAATAGTGGATCGTGTATCCGGACCTGCGCCTTTCGGAAAATCTCGGCGTAGAGCCGCTGCATGCGCGGTTCCGCCAGCCGGTCGCGGAGGCGTGCTCGCACGGCCTCCCGCTGGTCCTCGTACCGCAGAGAACCGGCGGGCAAGCGGCGTTCCAGTCGCAGGATGTGATGCCACGGGCCGACCCGCAGGACGCTGGAGACCTGCCCCGCCTCCAGGCGGAAGGCGGCCTCGCGCAGGAGCGGGGGAACCCGCTCATCGCCCGCTGAAAAGGCTTCCAAGAGCCCTCCGCGCGGCGCGGAGAGGCCGTTGGCGCTGTGCCGTCGGGCCAGATCGGCAAACTCTGCGCCTTCGGCCAGCCTGGCTGCGATTTCTGACGCTTCCCGCGGAGAGGCGAGCTGGATGTGGCGGACTTCCACGCGCTCGCCGTTCTCCGCGTCGAAGGCGGCCCGGAGGTCGGCCTCGTCGATGACGAGGTCAAGTTCCGCCAGCCGTCGCAGGACCGCATTGAGCCGGACGCTGAGCATGTACTCGCGTCGCGAGAGGCCCCGTTCGGTCAGGACGGTGTCGAGCGACCGCTCGGCCTCGTTGCGGTCGGCTGCGCCGGGGCCGAGGTCGGCCAGCGGATCCACCAGCTTGCGCAGCGCCCGGTCGTACTCCGCCTGCACGTCCACCTCGGTCACGGTGATACCGCGGGCGGCTGCGGCGGACTCCGCGGCCTTGAGCGCGACCAACTGTTCGAGAACTTCGGCGCCGCGCGATTCGAGGAGCAGGGCCACCAGCTCGTCGCGGAGGATCGGGTGGTGGTCGACGCTGGCGATGACGTCGGAGGTCGATGCGGTCGGTTCCGGCCTCGGCGGGCGGTTGGGGGTCCGGGAGGGGCCGGCCGTGGCGGGCCGCCTTTCAGCCGGGGCGGATGGCTCGTTGCGCCGCTGCGTCGCGGCTGCCGATACGCTGGGGGCAGGCTGCGGCACATCGCACGCGGTCAGTGAGATGACCAGGGCTACGCCCAGCCATCGCGCCGCGCGGATCGCCGAGAAGTTGTTTCGTGTCGTCATCCAGCCCTCCGGCGCGGCCTCGGCGATCTTCGTTGAGCCGGTCTGCGACCGCGGACCGCTCAGCCGCGCCAACCGGGGGGCGGTGTAGCATCGGCCGGCGGGGCGGTCAACGGCGGGCGGTGCGGCCGTTTTGTCCGACGGTGAGCAGGCCGCTAGGATGCCCGATGGAGCCGAACAAACGATGAATGAGCCGGTCGAAGTCATTCTGCTGGGTACGGGCACGTCGCATGGCGTGCCCATGATCGGCTGCGACTGCGATGTATGCACGTCGAGCGATCCGCGCGACAAGCGAACCCGGCCGAGCATCTACGTCCGCCACGCGGGTGTCTCGATTCTCATCGATACCTCGCCCGAGCTCCGGTTGCAGTGTATCGCCAACGAGGTCACGTGCGTCGACGCCGTGCTCTTCACGCATCACCACGCCGATCATGTCTGCGGGCTGGACGACTTGCGGCGGTTCAACTACCTGCGGCAGGGGTCGCTGCCGTGCTACGGTTCGGCAGCGACGCTTGAGGCGCTGTCGCGCATGTTCTCGTACGCGTTCGCGCCGCCCAGCCGCGATCCGACCAGCCGGCCTGAACTCACGTGGAAGGAAATCGCGGGCGGGCCGTTTTGGGTCGGCGAAGCGACGGTCACGCCGATTCCGCTGCTGCACGGACGCATGCCGGTGCTGGGTTTCCGGTTCGGCCGGTTCGCGTATTGCACGGACTGCAGCGAGATCCCGGAGGATTCGCTTGCCCTGCTGCGCGACTTGGACGTGCTGGTGCTGGACGCGCTGCGCCGCCGGCCGCACCCGACGCACTTCAATTTGGAACAGGCCGTCGCGATGGCCCATCGCATTGGCGCGGAGCGGACTCTCTTCACGCACATCGCCCACGAACTGGGGCACGAAGCGACGAACGCCGAGCTGCCGGACGGCATGGCGCTCGGGCATGACGGGCAGCGGATTCTGATCGGTTAGGCCGCGGGGCCGCGACTACGACGCGGAGGGATTAGCCAGCACGTCCGCCTTCGCGGCGTCGAAGGTGATGCCGAGGTTGGCCAGCGCCTTGCAGGCTACGCTGCCGGCTTCCTTGAGCAGGGCGAGCAGCACGTGCTCAGTGCAGACCTCTTTCGCTTCCAGCTTCTGACACTGCTCAATGGCGGTGGCCATGACGTTGCGGAAGTGCGGCGTGCCGGGCAGGCGGCCGAAGACCCACGTCTCTTCCATGCTCTTTTTCACGAGCTTGTCGACCTCGGCCCGGAGCTTCGGCCCGGTGACGCCGTGGCGGCGGAGCACGCCCGCACCGACGCCTGTCCCCTCGCGCTCGATGGCCAGCAGCAAATGCTCGGTGCCGACGTATTCCTGCTCATACTCGCGGGCGATCTCGTTGGCGAGCTTGATGACCTTGGCGACGCGCTGGCTGGACTTGGGATACATGCGAGCCCTTGCTGACTGAACGAAACACCGTTCGGCCGCGAAGCAGTCGGCGAAACACGCGCCGCAGGCTGCATCGGGCGATGTCGGCCGACATGATAACGGACCGGGCCGCGGGTCACAACGCACGGGCTCCGGTGGGGCGCGGCGCTGGTCGTGTGCAGTGGTCGGCGGGCGATCGGGGTCAGAGAATCGGCAGGTGGATGGCGTTGGGATCGGCGGGTTCGTCGTCGTCCGCGTCGTCGTATTCGAGCAGGGCGTCGGCCAGCGCCTGGGCCACGGCCTCGAAGTCAGCAGGCAGCAGCGTGCGCAGATCGAAGCAGACCGCATCATCCCGCACGCGCGCGACCACCGGCGTGTCCCCTTCGCGAAGCCGGCGCGCGGCCTCCTGCGGCGACATGGACGACGGCCGCCAGTGGACCACGACCGTCGGCATCTCGGCCCCGGGCAGAGCCCCGCCACCCGCGAAGCCCACATCCGACCCGATCATCAGCGATTCGCCGGGCGCCGCCGCGCCGAGTTGCTCGCGCAGCGCTTCAGCGCGCTCGGCCAGCTCTTCCGTGTCGGCGGCGAGCAGGCTCAGCGCCGGAATGTGCTCCACGGCGTCGTTCAGGTCGTAGCAGTGCTCCAGCGTGGCTTCGAGGGCGAGCAGGGTGAGCTTGTCCACGCGGCACGCGCGCATCAGCGGATGCGCCTCCAGCCGCTCGATCAGCTTGCGGCGTCCGACGATGATGCCGCATT
>CAYRSS010000075.1:0-16462 GCA_964426945.1 uncultured Phycisphaeraceae bacterium | reverse complement strand
CAGCTCGGCGAGGTGCTCCGCCGGCACAACGTGCTCAACACGGCCGAGGTCATTGAGCACGTCCGCACCAGCCACGAGCAGGAACAGCGTATCCAGATCGGCCCGGGCGAATTGAAGTCGCTCATGGCCGAGGGCAGCGCCCCGCGCCTGGTCGACGTCCGCACGCCGCAGGAGATCGCCCACGTCAAGCTCGAAGGGTCGATCCCCGCGTCGCAGCAGCTTGTGCAGGAGATGATGCAGAGCTGGCCCAAGGACACGCTGATCGTCTGCTACTGCCACCACGGCATGCGCAGCCTCGATGCCGCGTCGTACCTGATCGGCCATGGATTCACGAACGTCCGCAGCCTGACCGGCGGCATCGATGCCTGGGCCGAACAGATCGAGCCGGGGATGAAGAGGTACTAGAAGAAGTTGCGAGTTGCGAGTTGCAAGTGCGGGGGTTGCGACGGGTAGTGTGGAAGCGCGAGGCGGGCAGCTCTAGTCCGCTGGCGACTTCCGACTCGCCACTTGCAACTTTCCAAAGGAACCAAGCATGCTAGAGATCCGGAATCTACACGCGAGCGTCGACGGTCACGAGATCCTCAAGGGCATCAACCTGACCATCAACGCCGGCGAGGTGCACTCGATCATGGGCCCCAACGGCTCGGGCAAGAGCACGCTCGCCCAGGTGCTCGCGGGGCGCGAGGCGTACGACATCACCGAGGGCGAGGTGATCTTCCGAGGCAAGAACCTTCTCGACCTGGACCCCGACGAGCGGGCCTGCGAGGGAATGTTTCTGGCCTTCCAGTACCCGGTCGAGATCCCCGGTGTGAGCACCAGCTACTTCCTCCGCGCGGCGGTCAACTCGATCCGCAAGTACCGCGGCGAGGAAGAGCTCGACCCGATGGACTTCCTGACCCACCTGCGCGAGAAGGCGCGGCTCGTCGAACTCGACGATCGCTTCATGCAGCGCAGCGTCAACGAGGGCTTCTCCGGCGGTGAGAAGAAGCGCAACGAGATCTTTCAGATGGCCGTCCTCGACCCGGTCTTCGGCGTGCTCGACGAAACCGACTCCGGGCTCGACATCGACGCGCTCAAGATCGTGGCCGGCGGCGTGAACAAGCTCCGCGGCAAGGAGCGGGCGTTCCTCGTGATCACTCACTACCAGCGGCTGCTCGACTACATCGTGCCGGACTTCGTCCACGTCCTCGTCGACGGTCGGATCGTCAAGTCGGGCGGCAAGGAGCTCGCGCTGGAGCTGGAACAGAAGGGCTACGGCTGGACCGAGCAGTTCAACGGCCGGCGCGCGAAGGTCGGCGTCTGACCGGTCGCCGCCGCGTGCCCGTCGGGACTGAATCGTGTCACGAATCGCAAACGGAGCAGTGGAATGCCCGAGACGGCTGAAATGACCGACATCAAGCAGGCAAACGGCGTGTTTGTCGAGCACTTTTCGCGGCTCGAGAAGGCCGGCGCTTCGGCGACGGACGCGTGGCTGCTGCCCATCCGCAAAGCGGCTATCGCCCGCTTCAGCGAGCTGGGTCTGCCCACCACCGCCGATGAGGCCTGGATTTACACCAACGTCGCGCCGATCGGCGAGATCGACTTCGTGCCCGCCGGCCCGGTTTCGGTGTCGAAGGCCGAGGTGGCCCGGTACGACTTCGCCGAGGGCTTCCTCGCGGTGTTCGTGAACGGTCGATTCTCCGCAGAGCATTCGCGGCTCGACGGGCTGCCCCGCGGGGTGAAGGTCTGCGCCATCAGCGAGGCCCGCGGCGCCGAGGGCGAGGTGGTCAAGGCTCACCTGTCGCGGCACGCCCGGTTCGAGGGGCAGGCATTCGCAGCGCTCAACACGGCGATGATGGCCGACGGCGTGTTCGTGTACGCCGCCTCCGGCGTGGTGTCCGAGGCGCCGATCCACGTGCTGCACCTGACCGTCGCCGGTTCGCGGCCGGTCAGCGTCCACCCGCGCACCCTGATCGTGGCTGAAACCAGCGCCGCCGTCACGGTTGTCGAGACGTTCGCCGGGGCGGGCGAAGAGACGTACTTCTGCAACCCCGTCTGCGAAATCGTCGGGGGCGAGAACGCCAACGTCGACCACTACAAGATCACACGGGAGGCCGCCGGCGCCTATCACGTGGCGACCGTACAGCTTCATCAGCTGCGCAGCAGCGTCATCGCGTCGCACGCCGTCACGCTCGGCGGTGGTCTGGTCCGCAACAATATCAGCACGCACCTGGCCGGCGAGGGCGCCGACTGTCACCTGTACGGCATGTACATGGTCGACACGGGTGAGCACGTGGACAACCACCTCATCGTGGACCACGCCAGCCCGCACTGCGACAGCCGCGAGTTTTTCAAGGGCGTGCTCGACGGCAAGGGCCGCGGCATCTTCAGCGGCCGGATCATCGTGCGCAAGGACGCCCAGAAAACCGACGCCAAGCAGACCAACATGAGCCTGCTGCTCTCCGACGACGCCCAGGTCGAGAGCAAGCCCCAGCTCGAAATCCTCGCTGACGACGTGAAGTGCACCCACGGCGCGACCATCGGCCAGCTCAGCGACGAGGCGATGTTCTACCTCCGTTCGCGCGGGCTCTCGGCCGAGACGGCGCGGAGCATGCTGGTCTACGCCTTCGCTCGCGAGGGCATCGAAAACCTGCGGGTCGAGGCACTTCGCGAGCAGCTCGACGCGATCCTCTTTGCGCGGCTTCCCGAAGGGGGGCTGCTGGCGGCCGCATCGTGATCAAGACGGTCACAGAAGGGAAGGACTGTCGCACGCCCGGGCCGACAGGCGGTCTCGACGTCGCGCGCATCCGGACCGCGTTTCCCGTACTGCACCAGCAGATCAACGGTCGGCCGCTCGCCTACCTCGACAACGCCGCGACCACCCAGAAGCCGCGGTCGGTCCTCGACGCCGTCAGCCGGTACTACGAGCACGACAACGCCAACATCCACCGCGGTGTGCACGCCCTGAGCATGCGCGCGACCGAGGCCTATGAGGCCGCCCGTGCGCGCATCGCGCGCTTTGTCGGGGCGAGGCGCCGGGAAGAGATTGTCTTCGTTCGCGGCGCGACCGAGGCCATCAATCTGATCGCCTGGTCGCATGTACGGCCCCGCATCGCGGCGAGGGACGAGATCATCGTCTCGATGATGGAGCACCACGCCAACATCGTGCCGTGGCAGCTCCTTTGCGAACAGACCGGGGCCGTGCTGCGCGTCGCCCCGATCAACACCCGCGGCGAGCTGCTGATGGACGAGTTTGCCCGGCTGCTCTCGCCGCGGACCCGGGTGGTGTCGATCGCCCAGGTGTCGAACGCGCTGGGCACGGTCAACCCGATTGAAGATGTGCTCGCCCTCGCCCGCAGCCACGGCGCCACGACGATCGTCGACGGCGCGCAGGCGGTACAGCATATGAAGGTCGATGTCTCAGACCTCGGCTGCGACTTTTACGTCTTCTCCGGGCACAAGATGTACGCGCCGACCGGCATCGGCGCGCTCTACGGCCGCTACGAGCTGCTGTCGTCGATGGGGCCCTACCAGGGCGGCGGCGACATGATCAAGTCGGTGTCGTTTTCCGGCACGGTGTACAACGACGTGCCCTACCGCTTCGAGGCCGGCACGCCGCACATCAGCGGCGCGATCGGCCTGGGTGCGGCGTGCGACTTTCTCGACGAGTGCGGGCTCGACCGCATCGCTGCCCACGAGGCGGACCTCCTGGCGTACGGCACGGCCCTGCTGAGCGAGATTCCGGGCGTCCGGCTTGTTGGCACGGCGGCCCACAAGTCGGCTGTGCTGTCGTTCCTGGTCGACAACGTCCATCCGCATGACATCGGAACGATTCTTGACCAGGAGGGTGTCGCGATACGCACGGGCAATCACTGTGCCGAGCCGGTGATGACGTTCCTGGGCGTGCCCGGCACGGCACGGGCCTCGCTGGGGGTCTACAACACACGGGAAGAACTGGACGCACTGGCCGGCGCCCTGCGCCGGGTGATCGAGGTGTTCGGATGATGTCGGACCTGAGCGATCTCTACCAGGAACTCATCATCGACCACAACCGTCGGCCGCGCAATCGCAGCCGGATGGAGCACGCGACCTGCTCGGCCCAGGGATACAACCCGCTCTGCGGCGACAAGGTCAGCGTGTTCGTACGCGTCGAGGGGGATCGCATTGCGGAGCTGTCGTTCGAGGGCTCCGGCTGTGCGATTTCGACCGCGTCCGCCTCGCTGATGACCGAAAGTCTCAAGGGGCGCACCGTCGCGGAGGCCCGGACGCTGTTTGCCAAGTTCCATCACCTCATCACCGGCGAGGGGGAGGCGCCCGCCGGCCCGCCGGAACTGGGGAAGCTGATGGTGTTTTCAGGTGTCTGCCAGTACCCGGCGCGGGTGAAGTGCGCGACGCTGGCGTGGCATACGATGAAGGCGGCGGTCGACCGCGAGCACGGCGTCGTTTCGACGGAATAAGGAAGGCTGTCAGCCATCCGCTATCAGCTGTCAGCTGTCAGCCGGGCTGGGGGATTGACCATGCAGGACCAGGGCAGTCAAGTTGCTGCGGTGCGGGGGGCCATCATCAAGGCCCTGCGCACGGTCCACGACCCGGAGATCCCCGTCAACATCTACGATCTGGGGCTCATCTACGACCTCGCGCTCGAGGGAGGCTCGGCCCGCGTGACGATGACGCTGACCTCGCCGAACTGTCCGGTGGCGGGATCACTGGTCAAGATGGTCGAGGACAAGGTTCGCACGGTAGAGGGGGTCGAGTCGGTCCGCGTCGAGCTGGTCTGGGATCCGCCGTGGTCTCCCGAGTGCATGACGGAGGACGGGCGGATGCTGCTGGACATGCAGGCCGGCGTGAGCTTCAACGACCTCAAGCAGAAGGCGAAGATCACGCAGATTTCCCTGCCCCCGCGTGGATAGCGCCGCTCGACAGTCGCGCCGCGGCCGATACACTTCCCCGGTCACGGACCACGCCTTCTGTCGGGTTTTTCCCATGGGACGTCGCAGTCGCAAGGCCGAATGGTACGCCGAG
The DNA here is from genome assembly GCA_964426945.1 of uncultured Phycisphaeraceae bacterium. Classification (GTDB taxonomy): domain Bacteria; phylum Planctomycetota; class Phycisphaerae; order UBA1845; family UBA1845; genus CAYRSS01. The sequence continues at coordinate 11,461 of CAYRSS010000075.1, read as the reverse complement.
TCGCGCGAGCCGACCGCGGCGCGCGAGGAACTCGAGCAGCGCTGGTTCGAGCGGCTCGACGAGCAGCCGCGCCTCGCGTCGATGGTGACCGCCGAGCGTGCGCAATATGAACCCTTCCACCGCTGGCTGCGGCTGAGACAGGGCTTCGCCCCCGCGCTGGTTCGGCTCTTCCTCGAGGAATACAACTGGCTGCGGGACGGCGCCTCGGGGTGTCCCGTGCTTGATCCCTTCAGCGGGTCGGGGACGACGGTGGTGGAGTGTGCGCGGCGCGGCGTTCCGTCGATCGGCATCGAGGCGATCGCCTCGTCGGTCTTTCTCACGCGGGCTTGTTTCGCCCGTGAGTTTCCGGCGCCGCCGGCGCTGCCGCCCGCGGCCGAGTGGCAGGCCCTCGCCCCCCGGCTGGAGCACGAAACACATCGCGCAGCGCTCATGCTCGCAGTCTCGCGGCAGTACACCGGCGCGGGCAAGCCGAACCGCGGTGCGCCGCACCTGTCCGTGCTGATGGAGGAGACGCTCGCGATGATGGCCGACGACCTGCGCCATCCGCTTCCCGAGATGGCGGACATCGCTGTCGGTGACGCCCGCGACCTGGCCCCCATCGACGATGACAGCGTCCGCGGCATCGTCACCTCGCCGCCGTACCTGTCGCGCCATGACTACGGCCGCATCACGATGCCTGCCGAGTCGGTGTACCGATTCTGGTACAACCACCTTGACGGCACCGCCGAGCCGCCCGCCCAGCTTCGTGCCCATGCGGCGCGATTCGCCCGCGACGCCGCACCGGGTGAGCCCGATCCGGATGTCTTCGAACCGGTCGAACCCGCCCCCGAACCTCCCCCCGGCAGCGATCGGCTCGATGAGCCGCGCAATGTCCGCAGCGGCCGCGGGGCCCGGTGGCGCAACCGTCGGGAGCGCCAGTCCGAGGCGGCCGGTGGTGTGTCCGTCGACGCCGTCGTCGCCGAGATCGGCGAGGCCCTGAATCGCGACGGCCACGCGCGGCTCGCGAAACTGGCGGTCGAGTACTTCGACGACCTGCGCCGCGTGATGCAGGAGTGCTACCGCGTGCTGGAGCCGGGGGCCCCGTTGTGGATGGTGATCGGCGGCGCGCGGCTCCGGGATGTCTACGTGCCCAGCGACCTGCTGGCCGCGGAAATTGCGGCGGAGACGGGGTTCGAAGTGACCGCGACCCGCGTCGCCCGCGACCTCGTCGGCGCCCGGCGCAAGTTCGGCCGGGCCGGCCACATCGCACCGCGCGAGACGCTGGTGGTGCTGCACAAGCGATGACCCCGGACGAGCATACCCCCGACCCATCAAGCCCGTCTCCTGGCGACGGCGCGTCGCATCGCCGCCGGCCGCGTTACGCCGGGTCTCACCCCCGCCGATTTGAACAACGATACAAGGAGCTCGACCGCGGCGCCTTTCCGCAGATGCAGGCGCACATCCGTGCGCAGGGACGCACGCCGGCCGGGACGCACGTGCCGGTGCTGATGGATGAGGTGGTGGCCGCGCTGCTTCCGGCGGAGGGGGAGAGCGTGCTGGACTGCACGCTCGGCTACGGCGGGCACGCCGAAGAACTCATGCGCCGTATCGGGCCGACCGGTCGGCTGGTGGGGCTCGATGTCGATGGCGCCGAACTGAAGCGAACGGCGGAACGGCTCGCCTCGATCGGCGTGGCCGTGACGCTGCAGGGTGCGGCAGTCGCGGCGCAGGGGTTGTTTGCCGCATCAATGCCGCCTGCGAGCCTGCATCGCAGTCACTTCGCGGGTGTCGGCAAGATGCTTGCTTCTGAGAGGCTGGAGGGTTTCGACGTCATCCTCGCGGACCTTGGCGTTTCCAGCATGCAGATCGACGACCCGTCGCGCGGGTTCTCCTACAAACACGATGGGCCGCTGGACATGCGGATGGACGATCGGGAGCGGGCGACGGCGGCGGATCTGCTCGCGGTCATCGAGCGCGACGCCTTGGCTGCGGCGCTGCACAAACTCGCCGATGAGCCGGACAGCGAGCGGATTGCCGATGTGATCGTCGCGAAGCGTCGTGCCCGCCCGATCCGCCGGACGAGCGATCTGGTCGGGCTGGTCTTCGAGGCCAAGGGGATGACGCGCGCGCAGTGGAAGGAGATCGTGAAGCGCGAGCCCGCCGCGCTGCATCCGGCGGCGCGGAGCTTTCAGGCGCTGCGCATGCTCGTCAACGACGAGGTCGACGGACTGGTTCAGTTCCTGCGCGTCGTGCCCTACGCGCTGCGGCCCGGGGGGCGGATTGGGGTGATCACGTTCCACAGCGGCGAGGAGCGGCGGGTGAGTGAGGCGTTCGTTCGGGGGCACAGCGAGGGGGTCTACGCCGCCATTTCCGAGGAGCCGGCTCGCCCTTCGTCGCGGGAGACTCGCGCCAACCCGCGCAGTCGCTCGGCCCGGCTGCAATGGGCCCGCCGCGCGGATTGAGGCCTCAGCCGCGCCGTGTGGCCGTGAACAGTTCGCCGAGGAAGGCGTCGAGTTCCGCCACGATCGCCGGCCCGTTCTTTCCCGCGGACGACGCGGCGTCGATCCGGCGGATCAGCGCGCTGCCGACGATGGCCCCATCAGCGAAGCGGCAGATCTCGCGCACGTGGTCTGCCGTCGCCACCCCGAAGCCCACACACACCGGCAGGCCGGAGGCGGCGCGCAAGCGCTCGACCTCGTCCGGGAGCGACGCGGGCACTTCGCTGCGCTCGCCCGTCGTGCCCGCGACCGCGATCTGGTAGACGAATCCGGTGCTCTCGCGGGCGATGGCCTCGCGGCGTGCGGGCGGTGTGGTCGGTGCTACCAGTCCGATGTGGCAGAGGCCCGCGCCGTCGGCTTCTCGGTGCAGCGCGGCCGCCTCCTCAGGTGGAACGTCCGGGACAATCACGCCGTCAAAGCCCGCCGCCGCTGCATCGGCCATGAAGCGCGCCGTGCCGTAGCGGCCGACGATCGAGCAGGACACCATCGCCACCAGCGCACAGGTGACCTGATCGCGCACGCCGCGGACCAGCTCGAAGCTGTCGGCCACGCGATGGCCGCGTTCAAGCACGCGATAGAAAGAGCCTTGGATTACCGGTCCATCGGCGATGGAATCGGAGTAGGGGAACCCGATCTCGATGATGTCGATTCCGCGCGCATCGGCGGCGCGGATGAGAGCTGCCGAGGTGTCGAGGTCCGGGAATCCGGCGGTGAAATAGGGCATCAAGGCGCCGCGGGACTCTTCGCGACAGCGTGCGAGGCGGTGTACTATCCGGTTTCCCTTCACGCGCCGGCCTGACCTTTCATCAGTTGATCGGCCGCCTGAGCGTCTCGCGCGGCGCGGCTCGGTTGAGTCGTAAGCGGCGTGGCTTTCATAGCTTGTACCGCTGCCTCCAAAGCCGGCCGCGTCGACCAGGCGGTCGTGCGCCGTGCGCCAGCGGAATCCTGACGGATTTCCTGTCTTCCGCTCTACTCGCCCGCGGCGTCATGCTATAATGCGCTGCGATAGGCGCGACTGCCATGCGCGACAGAGGCTTTTCCAACTGGTCGGGCCGATACGGGACCCTTGGAGAGCTTGAACACAGCGCCAAACGACGTACCGACCCCATTTGAGGTTGGCGGTCCGGGCGGCTGCAGGCTCGCCACCTGACTTGAAGGGTCCGCCTGTTGCTTCCTCATCGGCATCCGGCGGTCACGCCTATCCTTGCCATCATCCGGGGGCTTGCGTCACCGACGCAAGCCCCTTACTAATGCGCCCGAGCCGGATCGGGTGCAGGGGGCTTCGTCGCTCCGCCCGCGCTTCGGCTCTCCGCGGCCGGCGCATCGATGACCCGACGCATCGTCCTGTTCGAAGACGAAGCCTTCGCCCATTTCCTGCCGCTGACGTACTCGCGGTCGGTTTTCGAGTTGCGCCATGGCCGCAAGATCCTGATCGATCGCTCCGCCCAGCGGCTGGCACAGCCCGTCCACGGCGTCTGGACAAGGGACTGGATCGCCCGCGTCGCGCAGCTTCGCTGCGGTGCCCCGGCCAACGTGGGCGTCGACGGCCAGAGCGTGCTCGTCAACGGCCGGTGGCTGATGGACGGGCCGGTCGATTGGCCGACCCGGGCGTGTGTGGGCACCTGCGATGGCCAGATCGCCTACATCGCCTGCGACGAGCGCCTTGCTCGTGCCCTTGCCCCGGATGATCTCCTCTGCCCCGACCGCCGGGCTGCGGCCCTGGAGGGGCTGCCGCGCGTCGAGACAGGCGGCTATCTGTTGAACTACCCGTGGGATATCGTCTGCAACGTCGCCGAGGCGCTGGAACGCGACTGGGACCCCGCCGAGGCGATGATGGACAGCACACTCGATCCGCGAACCCACATCTCCAACCCCGCCGGTCTCTCGGTCGGGGCCGGCTGCCAGGTGCACCCGACGGCGGTGCTCGATGCATCCACGGGGCCGATCTACCTCGGGGAGCAGGTGACCATCGGCCCGCTCGCCGTGATCGAGGGGCCGGCCTACGTAGGCACGGGCAGCCGGGTCAACGCCCACGCCTGGCTGCACGGCGGCAACTCGATCGGGCCGGTCTGCAAGGTCGGCGGAGAGCTCGACAGCTGCGTGTTTCAGGGCTACGCCAACAAGCAGCACGACGGGTTCCTTGGGCACGCCTACATCGGCAGCTGGGTCAACATCGGCGCCGGAACGATCAACTCGGACCTGAAGCACACCTACGGCTCGGTCCGGGTGTCCTTGCCGGTGGGGGAAGTCGAAAGCGGCCAGATGTTCTTCGGGGCGATCCTGGCCGATCACGTGAAGACGGGCATCAACACGACCATCCCCACTGGCGCCACGATCGGTTTCGGCTCGATGGTCGCGGCCGGGCGGATACTCCCCAAGTTCGTCCCGTCGTTCACGTGGCTGACGGATGAGGGGTTGACGCCCGGCGACCCTGCGAAGCTGCTGGACACCGCGGTCAAGGTCATGGCTCGCCGGGACGTGGACATGTCCGACGACGAGGTGGAGCTCTTCCTCGACCTCGGCACAAGGGCCCCCGTGTTCGAGGCTCGCGCCCGATCTAAGTGACGCACCCGCGGCAAGGCCTTCCCCTCCCCTCGTCCAGCCAGCATTTCTCGAACAATTCGGTAATTTGGGAAGACTTCGACCGGCGTCCCCATGCCAAGGATCGGGTTGATTTATCGGCCCCGAAAAGTTAACATGGGCAAATCATCCTGTCCCGACGGGGGCGCCGTTGGCGACTTCGCGCCGCGCGCCGCTGTTTGGCAGCTTAGATATTTGCAGTTTCGCGTCAGGCGCGCTTCGGCCAAAGGAGTGTCAGGGCGCAGCAATGTCTACTACGGCTGGCCTCGCCGACGATCCGCGGTCGCAAGGATCCTGGGTGGCGGTCAGCCCGTGAGGGAGGACCCCGCGATGACGGCAAGACAGACACTTCGCCTGCTCCTGGCAGGCACTGCTTTCGGGCTCGGCACGGTCGTCGAGCAGGCATGGGCAGTGAAGCCGGCGGACGATCGCCTGCTGGCGTCGCACGTTTCCGGGCTTGGGCCGTACGAGGATCCGCGCTGCTTCTTCCAGCTCCCGCTCGATGTCACCGCCTCGGTCGATGAGGAACTCGTCGCCGAGAATACCTCGGTCGAGGTTTCGGTCGACCTCTTTGCGCGGGCCGACCTCTCCGCGATTACGGCCACGGTGTCCACCTCGGGCCCGGTCGTGCTCGATCAGCCGTTCACGCCGGTGACGCTAGCCGCCCTGGCGAACCAGCAGACGCATTCGTTCGAGTTCGACGTCACTCATACGGCGACCGGGCTGTCGACGGTGACGGTGACGGTGCAGGCCACCATCACCGGCCAGGAATACCCGTTCACGCTGCAGACGGAGCTCAACTGCTTCCTGCGCGACGACCGGGCGTTCTGCGGTCCGGAGGACCATCTGTCGCTGCAACTGATGGCCATCGAGGAGGACCTGCGTCTGGAGGACATCACCCGCGAGGAAGCCGAGGAGTTGGTCAAAGAGTTGACCCGGCTCGCCGGCACGCACAGCGAGGACATCATCCCGCCTTCGATGGAAATACCGGCGGAGTGGCTGGAGATCGCGAATGTCCTGCCGCCGCCGATCGAGACGGGCCCGGACCGCTCGGCCGACGATCCGCGCTACCTCGAGGAGAACCTGCGCGGTGATACCTGCACGATCCGCGTGATGGGAACCGTGCTCTGGACGGACGAGAACGGCGACACGCACCCCGCGATCGGCATGAACGTGCAGATTCGCGACGACGACACCATCGGATCTGAGCTGATCTTCACGCTCGCACCGGACTTCAACGGCAACTACGACACGGGCAACTTCTGCTGGGATGACGGGATCGGGGCGGGCGATCCGGATATTTTCGTGCGCTTCCGCACCGAGAACAGCGCCGTGGACGTCGAGGATGGCTGCTTCCTGTGCGGCACCTACGAAACAGATTCGCCCATCAACGACGAGTTCTCCGGCGGTACGATCGTCCGGAACTTCATCTGCGCGAACACGGGCACCGGGCCGGCGTGCTCGGTCCTCGACGGGCACACGTGGATCGCGATCCACATGGCCAACATGAACGGTGGCTCCTTCCTCGACTCGGTGCGTGTCGACTGGCCGGGCGATCCGCAGAGTTCCAACTACAACTGTTTCGCTGATCGGATCAACCTGACGCCGCTCGATCGATGGGACTGGGACACCATGATGCACGAGTACGGCCACAAGATCATGTGCGCGTTCGACATGGAGGATAATCCCGGCGGCCCGCACAGCTTTGGCGACTGTACCTCGATCGTGCAGGAGGAGAAGGAAGACGGTCTGCAGATCGCCTGGGGCGAGGCGTGGCCGACGTACAACGGGACGCAGGCACAGCAGCTCCTGAATCTCGCCGCGCTCAACGTGCCGCGCGTAGGCGACCTTCGATACTCGGACGTCGAAGACTCGACCCTGGATTACAGCATCGAGAATAACTCGAACGACCTCAGTTCGCCCGTGTCGGGCGGGTTCGGCGAAGACAACGAAGTGGCCATTCAGCGCGTCCTGTGGGACCTGTGGGACAGCGCCAACGACAGCCGGGACGAGTGGAGCATCGCGCACCAGCCTCTCTTCGACGTCTGGAAGAACACGAACATCACCGTCTTCTCCAGCGCGTGGGCCCTGCTGCGGGCGAGTGGGCTGACGCCCAACGAGGCGGAGCTGGCCATCGGCGAAATCCTCGTCGACCAGGGCATCGGCCCCGAGACGCAGGCCCCGGCCGACAACCTGCTCATCAGCGCCGGCGGCACGAACTTCTCGTGGCTGCCGCGCGTCGGGTGCGACCCGTCGTTCGCCGGAAACTCGTTCACCCTGCGGTTCTTCGACGGCGTTGCGCCGTTCGCCGACCGCCTGGCGATTCCGGTGGGCAACACGACGTCCTATGCGATGACCAACGCGGACTTCACGGCGCTGGCCGGCAGCGGCGGACACCTCGTCCGATGGGCGGTGGACGGGATTAACACCTCCGATCCGCAGAGCGGACCCTACATGGGCGACAACCGCTTGCTCATCGTCAATCAGCCTCCGACCTGCGAGATCACCACCCCGCCCGATGCCGAGTGTCAGGGCGGCACGACGACGGTCTTCTTGGACGCGACCGCGACAGACCCCGATGGTGACGTGCTGAACAAGACCTGGAACTCCAATTGTCCGAACCGCACGTTCTCTGACCAGAATGAAGAAGACACGAACATCACGATCGACACCTTCCCGCCTTGTGAATTGACCTGCATGGCGACGCTCACCGTGTCAGACGGTTTCCAGGAGGCGATGTGCGACGTCACGATTACGGTCGTGGACACCACCGCCCCGACCTTTGCGCCGCCTCCGGCCGACGAAACGGTCGAGTGTGATCCGGCGGTCAATCCTGCCCAGTTCGCCGCCTGGCTGGCCGACGACGGCGGCGGCGTTGCTAGCGACACCTGCGGCACGACGACCATCACGAACGACTCGACGGGTCTCTCCGACGGCTGCGGGGCGACGGGGTTCGAAGTCGTCACCTTCACGGCGGAGGACCAGTGCACGAACACTGCCGCTGCCGACGCACGCTTCGAAGTGGTCGACACGACTCCGCCGGCGATTTTCTGCCCGTTGGAGCCGATCGTCGTGCAGTGTGTCAACCCGCTCGGCATCCCTGGCGATCAGGTCATGTTTGACGTATCGGCCACGGATGTCTGCGGCGACGTGGTGATCACCGACGACCGGCCCGATCTTTTCGAGCCGAGCTGCGGCGGGCTCTACCCGACCACCACGGTGACGTTTACCGCGACGGATGAGTGCGGCCTCCAGAGCACCTGTGAGGTCGAAGTCGAGGTCAAGGGCGCGCTGTGCTGCCCCGGGTTCGTGGATACCGAGCTGACGCTCATGTCCACCGATCTCAACTTCACGCCCGCCGGCGGACCGGTGAGGACCAAGGCCAAATTCGACATCTGGAACCAGAACGAGATCCGTTTCTCGGGCACGCAGCGCTGCGTGACCTGCTGGGACTCGACGCTGCTGAGCCTCTACCCGCTGCCCAATCACTTCCTCGTGTCGAACATCCAGACGGATATCGGCCGGGCCCGGGTGGACGGCGTGGCCGAGCCGCAGTGTCCCGAGGCCGTCGAGACGGCGCTGGTCGGCGTCATCTCGCGCGAGGTGACGTTCGCCGGCTGTCCGCTGCCCGGGCTGCGGTCGGCGCGGCCGCTGACCGGTCGCGGGGTGCAGGATTCGACCATCCAGTATTCGCCGGTCGACCTTCGCGGCAGCGGTGGTCCGCTGCGGGTCGGGGCGCCCGAAGATGTCGGCATCCCCGGCGAGAACGGCAGCCTCCTAATCTGGCCCAAGGTCGAGATCCGCTGGGACTTCGAGGGGAACATCATCCGCGACACGTTCCTTGAACTGACCAACGACGGCATTGAACCGATCTCGTTCCAGCTGTATTTCGTCAACGGCGAAGCGCCGACGGATGCGGTGGTGGATCTCGGCGGCGCGGTGCTTGAGCGTGCCCATGAGGGCTGGAACTTCACCGATCAGCAGATCCTGCTGACGCCGAACGAGCCGACCTTCTGGTCAGCGCACACCGGCCTGCCCAAGGGAATCACGCCGTTCCGCAACCTGGACGGCGGTCCGCCGTTCGGCCGGCCCGATCCCGATCCGCGTAATCCGGGCGGCCGCATGGTCCGCGGGTTCGTTGTCGGCTGGGCGGTGAGTCCGGATGGTCGCGAGGTCAACTGGAACTACATCTCCGCGGCGGCCAAGCTCGTTGACTATCGCGAGGCGACCGGCGAGGAATACGACGCGTGGGCGTTCGACTGCGTCAGCGGCGCGGCAGACCTCGCCGAGTGTGACGCGACGCCCGGGCAGCTCCTGCTCGACGGCATGGAGTACGATGCCGCGCCGGAGAAGCTGATGTTCGAGTTCTTCACGCCGGGCTCCGCGGCGCTGTCGCATCGCGATGCTCTGCAGCGGTATTTGAACAGCCTGGCGCCGTAGAAAGGCGGCGTCCGGGCACGACAGTCATATCGCGAGCGCCGGCTGCGAGTAAGACGCCGGCGCTCGTCGGAGGGGAAGCGGTCGGTCCGGCCTGCTATCGCGGGTCGGGCCGATCTGCGCGCGTGGCGTAGAGTTTTTGGAGGGGCTGCGCTGATACGGCGGCAATGGCCGTATCTGGCCGCTCGCAAGCGGGGAGGAGAGAAGTATGCCTGCTCGTCGGTTTCTTGGAAGGGCCCGTCTGTGGGCCGCCTGTGCACCGTTGGTGTTCACGCTGACCGCAGTCCGCGCCGGGGAACCCCCGGCCAGCAATGACTGCGCGGGAGCGCCGCTGCTTGGCGGCAACTTCCCGCTCACTCGGAGTGGTTCCACGCAGGGGGCCGACACCTCGTCGTCGCCGCCCGTGGAGGCTACGTGTGGCAGCGACTACACGGCGTCGGGCGACGTCTGGTACTCGGTGTTCGGCACGGGCGACACCTACACGCTGACCACCTGCATGCCGGGGACGAACTTCGACACCAACGTCCAGGTCTACTGCGGCGAGTGCGAGGACACCCTTTGTGTCGCCGGCAACGACGATACCCCGGGGCCCGCGAATGCCGCCTGTGACACCACGGGTGATGGCCAGAACCGCGGTTCGACCGTGTCGTGGTGCACCCTGCCGGGGGCACGCTACTTCATCATGATCCAGGGCGGGGCCGACGGCGCGACCGGCGCCTTCGAGTTCGAGTTCTCGGATGACGGCGTGCAGTGCATTCCCGACGTTGAGTGTCCGACGCAGACGCCGCTCTTTGGTCCATGCTGCTTCGAGTGCGGCGGCGAGTGCCAGAATCTCGATCGCACCGAGTGCCTCTTGGCGGGCGGGACGTTCCAGGCAGGTTTCGGCGAGTGCCCGGAAAACACCGTCTTCGAGCGTTCCCCTGACCTGGAGATTCCTGACAACGACGAGGACGGGATCACGGATACCGTCGTGGTTCCCCCCGGCCTGTTCTACGACAACATCATCGTTGAACTGCGGATCGACCACCCGTTCCAAGGGGATCTGGTCGTGATCCTCGACCACAATGCGACGCAGGTGGGGCTGGCCGTGCGACCTGGGCGCGATGAACTCCTGGCCCTCGGCTCCTGCCCCGACGGCGACGAAAACGGCTACAGCGCGGCCAACTTCGGCAGCGCCGGCATGCCGCTGGTCATCCGTGACGACGCTCCTGTGGAGATGGACTGCTACGACGGCGGGTTCAGCGAGGGCATCAGCAACTACGCCGGCCCGGCGAGACCGTCTCCGTCGTTCGATGCATTCGCCGGGCTGCCCTCGCAGGGCAACTGGACGCTGCGCGTGTCCGATCGCAAGGGCGAAGATGTCGGCCGGCTCATTTCCTGGCGCCTCATATTCGTACCAGTCCAGCTCTGCCCCGGCGACACGACGCCTCCCGTTCTGTCCGGCTGCCCGGACCAGGATCGCATCGGCCCCGAGGTGGTCGAGTGTCCCAATCCGCCTCCGGCGGCGCCGACCGTGACCGCCACGGACAATTGCGACGACGACGTGATGGTGCTTCCCGCCTCCTCGACTTCCGGCGACACCTGCTCCATGAGAATCGATCGGAGCTGGTCGGCGACCGACAGCGAGGGCAACGAATCCACCTGCGAACAGCACATCGTCGTGGAAGACACGACCGGACCGGTGATGACCTGCGAGTCGCCGATTGTTGTGACCTGTACAGATCCGGGTGGAATCTCTGCCGGATTCGTACCGTTCAACATCTCGGCCGTGGATGAGTGTAACGGCCCAGCCGAGATTGAGGTCATTCCGCAGGTGATCTACCCGCCAACGTGCGGCGGTGAGCCGAATATCCAGACCTTCGTCTCGCGTGATCAGTGCGGGAACGAATCGACCTGTGACGTGGAAATCTACGTGAAGGGCGCTCTCTGCTGCCCCGCTCTCGTCGACAGCGAACTCACCCTGATGT
>CAYRSS010000074.1:0-17178 GCA_964426945.1 uncultured Phycisphaeraceae bacterium | reverse complement strand
ATCACCGACCTCTGCGACGTGGCCGCCCTGCAACGCGCGGTCACGCCATAGCGCCCGGACGCCCAGCCCCCACGCCGCCGCACGCGGCGGCGCTAAACGGGACGGACCCTTACGCCCTCGCGTTCCCGATTTGGACGTTTGGACTTTTTCGCGCTTCCGCGTTTACCCGCCCAGCAGCTGCAGCACGTTCTGCGACTGCGCGTTGGCGATCGCGAGAATGCTGTTGCCGGCCTGGACGAGGATCTGGGCGCGGGTCAGTTCGCTGGTCTCCGCGGCGAAGTCGGTGTCGCGGATGACCGATTCGGACGACGTCAGGTTCTCCGCGGTAATCTGGAGCTGGTTGATGTTCGTCTGCAGCGTGTTGCGTTCGAACGCACCGAGCCTTCCGCGGAGGACGGCCACCTGGGTGATCACCGTGTCGATGATGTCCGAGGCGTTCTTGAAGTTGCCCGTCCGCAGGGCGAAATCCTGGCCGCCCTTGACCTGCGCGAGGTAGCCCACGAGCGAGTTGCCCAGGTTCTCGGCGTGCATGGCCTTGACGCCGATGTTCTCCTGCAGGTTCGTGTTCACCTGCGGCCCGAGCTGGAACAGCGCGCCGCCCTCGGTGATCGCGAACTCGGACGAGCCCGCGCCGAAGTCCTCGGCGAGGGTCAGTTCGACTTTCAGCAGCGAGGTGCTGAGCTTGAGTTCCAGGCCGTTGGCGATGGTGGCCGCGCCGTTGATCGTGGCGAGGGCATCGACGCCGGCGGATCGGGTCACGATCTCGCCGTCGCGGTTTTCCACGTCGAAGGCAGCGCTGCCGCCGAGGGTTCTCACGGCGACGAACGCGCCGGTGCCGTAGTCCTGGCTGTGGATGGAGACGCCCGCCGAGCCACCCGTTCCCAGCGCCGAGGCGACGACGCCGGTGGCGTCGGTCTGGGCGTTGATGGCGGCGACGATCTGGTTCGACGACGCGCTGGCGGGGAATGACAACGTGATGATGCCGTCATCGCCGGCGAGATTGATGGTGACGGCGCTGTTGATGCCCGGTCCGTTGAACACCAGTGACGCCCGCTGAGCGGACTGTGTCACTTCGACCTGCACCGGCACGTAGGACAGGCTGCCGAACTTGGCAGCCTGCACGTTCACGTCGGTGATTTCGCTGCTGACCACGCCGCTGGTGACGTAATCGAGCTCGCCGTTGAGCAGCTTGCGACCCGCGAAGCTGGTCGTGTTGGCGATGCGGGTGATCGAGTCGATGGCCGAGTCAATCTGGAGCTGGTTCGCCTCGATCTCCTCATCGGAGAACGCGCCGCTGTTGGCGGCTTCGACGATCAGCCCCTGGATATCGATGAGCAGCGCCGAGACTTCGTCGAGGGCGCCCTCGGTCGTCGCGATGACGTTGATCGCCCGCGACGAGTTGCTGACGGCCTGGCCGACGGCCTCGATCTCGCTGCGCAGCCGCTCGGAGACAATCAGGCCCGCCGGATCGTCGGCGCCGCGGTTGATGCGCAGTCCGCTGGCGAGTCGCTCGAGCGACTGGGCGAGCGATCGCTGCGATCCGAGCAGGTGTCGCTGCGAAGTCACTGACGGAATGTTTGTGTTGATCGTGGACATGCACCATCCTCCATGACATTGCCGGGCCGATCCACTGGCCCCGGTTCGTCGGCTGGCTCCTTGGGTATCGCCCTTCCGGCCCGGCTCGCCCGACGCCGTCGTCGGAACCACCGCCCGGTGCGGGCCTGCCGCTCATCCTCAGCGATTCAGCGGACCCTGCGGGTCGTCGTCTCTGAGTTCGCCATTGCGGGTCCGCTTGTCACCCCTGGCGTCTCCCGGCTTCTCGCCTCTATCGTCCAGCCGGGCGCCCCCAGGGGCCGAACCGGGTTTGCTCACGTCGGGCAGATCATCCGGGCTCATGCCCGAGGCCTGCCGGTTCTCTCTCTTGATCGCTTCGTAGACTTCCTTGCGATGCACCTGGATGCTTCGCGGCGCCGTGATGCCGAGCCTCACCTTGTCGCCCCTGATGTCGACAACCGTGACCTCGACCTCGTCGCCGATCATGATGGTCTCGTCGCGCTGCCTGGATAGCACCAGCATTCTCGGCTCCTTCCGTGGTGGACCCGGTCCGCGCGCCCCGTGCTTCGGGCGTCCGCCTTCCCTGGCGGACGGGCGACGCTGCGGAATTCCGGGTGTCAGACGTCAGCGCGGGGCATTCGCGCGGGGCGGGCCATTCGGGCCCTGTCCGCTGCGCCGCCTCGGGGCTGCGCGTCCGTCGGCCTCCTTGCCGATCCGATTCTCAGCCGGCCATGTTCATCGCCGCCCGCCGCGGGATCCGCATGAGCGGGTGGCGCGTCGAGTAGCGCTTGTCGCTGAGCACCAGCTGCCGGGCCTGGCGATTGTCGACGTTCACGACGATCGGTCCCTGGAAGTTGGCCGTCAGCAGATCGTCGACCTTGTTGACGATCACGAACACCTGCGCCTGGCCGAGATCCGCCAGGTCGATCGGGTCGAGGTCGTCGCGGCGCACCGGCACGGTGTAATCCGACACGAACATCCGCGGATCACACACCACGAACGCCAGGTCGCGGCGCTCCACCGACTGCAGCCAGTAGAACGCGCTGCCTTCGCCCGTCTGAATCAGGGCGTACTGTCGCTCCGTGGGGAAGCCCAGCACGCCTTCTTCGAACGTGATCAGACGCTGGGCGTCCACTTCCAACTGACCGAAACGCGACGTTTCGATGATCATCGCGCGTCTCCCGTGGCGTAAGGCTCCTCACCGGCCGGCGAAGATGGCCGCGGTCGAACGATTCGACCGCTCGGAGGCCGCCATCACCCGCGGGCCCCCGGGGGGCGCCGCGCCCGGGAGTCCTCCCCGGGAGCCCACTCGCTGCGACGCCCCAGCCACCGGAGCACCGCACGAACCAGCACTGCGTTGTCCATGCCCGACGCCGACGCGACCTCATCATCCGCCGATGAAGTCAAACAGCGACAGGCTCAGCAATTGCGAAGAGGTCTGCAGATCCGCCTGAAGCTGGACCTGCGCCGCCTGCAGTTCCGTGATCGCTGCCGCCATGTCGAGGTCCTCGACCTTCGACAGCAGCAGCTGCGTCGTGATCGTCGCATCCTGCATCTGCTCGAGATTCGTCCGAGCCGAGGCCGACCTGGCGCCGACCTGGCCGTGCACGCGCACCACGTCCTGCGAAAGCGTCTCCAGCCGCTCGGCCGAGAGCGTGATCGCCTGGGTGTCGTCGCTGCGCAGGGCGGCTTCGAGCTGCACGAGGGCATCCAGAATGCCGTCGGTGCGGACCGGGTTCATGTCGCCGCCGACCAGTTCCGACGCGGCCGGATCGGCCGAGCCGAGCAGACCCAGGTCGTCCGCCGCCGCGGAGAGATTCGCCCGGGCGACACTCAGCGCCCCGGCGCCGGTGGCATCCGTCAGCCGGATGCCGTTGCCCGAGGCCGCGAGCGAGGCCGTCACCGACGATCCCGCGGCGGTTGCCGCCGCGTTGATCAGGTCGATGACATCACCGATGGTCGCGGCGGTATCCAGGTCAACCTCGAACAGCGTTCCGCTGCGGCTGGTGATCGACAGGTCTGTCTGGCCCTCCTGCCGGGCGACGCCACGGCCGTTGTTGAGCGTCGCGAGCGGCGTCGATCGGTCGAACGTCCGCACGCCGAGGTCCGTCGCCGTGGTGCCGCCGTTTTCGCCGACGGTCAGCGACGTGCCCGACACCTGGTTGAGCAGGTCGATGCCGGTGCCGGCGTCGTTGATGCGGGCCAGCACGAACACGCCGGCGTTGTTGATCGTGTTGATGATGTCCTGCACCGTGCGGGCGTCGCTCAGGTCGATCGTCGCCGTCTTGGGGCCGTTGGTGATGACCAGGCCGCCGGCCAGGTCGATGCCCGCGCCGCCAGCCAGGGCCTCGACGGGGGTCAGGCGGCTGAGTCGCACGCCCAGGTCGGCCCCTTCCACCGCGGTCGCGGTCGGCTGCTTCTGGAGGATGCCCAGCGAGGCTGCCACAATGCCGCTGCTCGAGTCGGTGATGGTCACCTCGCCATCGGGCACGATGCGCAGACCGTGGTCGGTCAGTTCCGCCCGCAGCCCCGATCCGGCAGCCGTCGCGGCGTCGTTGATGCGGGTCACCACGTCGCCGATAGTGTCAGCGTCGCCGAGGTCCACCGTGAACGCGGCCGCGGCGCCCGTTTCGTTGAACACGAGCTGTCCGCGGCGGACGCCTTCGTGTGTCGCGCCCGCGAGATCGACGAGCCGGTCGGAGGCGGTGAGGTTCGGACTGATGTCGGCACCGCCGGCGACGCGGCTCGACAGCGAGCCGAAGAGCTGGTTGCCGGGCACGTTGACCGAAACCTGCGTGCCGCGCTCGACGCGGACCAGCAGCTCGCCCGTGTCGCCGAGGTAGGCCACCCCGCCGAGGGCATCCACAAAGGGGCGCTGCTGCGTGTCGCGACCGGCGAAGAGATAGCGGCCGTCGAACTGCCGATTGCCCACGGCGATGAGCTGCTGGCGGATGCCGGCGATCAGTTCCGCCTCGGCCAGGCGCTCGTCGGCGCTGGTGAGGTTGCTGACGGTCTGGCTGGCGATGCCACGCGCCTCGATGAGCAGGGTGCCGATCTCGGCAATGGTGCTGTCGGTCGACTGGAGCACCGTATCGGCGTGGCCGAGGTTGGTGATGAGCTGGTTCTGCTGCAGCAGCGTCTGGTTGAGGGTGGCGGCGCGCGACGCCGCAACCGGATCATCACTGGGCTTCACAAACGCCCGGTTGGACGAAATCCGCGTCTGGGCCTCGAACACGCCGAGCTGGTTACGCCGCAGCGAGTCGAGCACCGACGTCGTGCGAAGGTTCGACGTGACGCGCAGGATGTTGACAGAGTTCACAGCCATGAGTCACCCACGATGCGACGATTCGCCGGACGCGCCGGCCCGCCGCCTAGCGTATGATCGCCACCAGTTCTCCGATGAGTTCATCCACCACGGTGATGAAACGCGCCGCGCCCTGGAACGACCGCTGGTACTTCAGAAGGGACACGGCTTCCTCGTCGAGATTGACGCCCGAGATCGACTCGCGCTGCGCCGAGAGCGAGAGAAACACCCCGCTGGCGGCCTCGGCCTCGTCGTTGATCTCCGCCGTCGACACCGCCACCTCGTTCGCAATGCGGTTGTAGAACCCGTTCAGCGAAGTGCCGTCGAGCAGCGACGAGCCGACGTGGTCGAGTTCGGCGATCCGCGCGGCGTTGATCCCATCGCCCGAGAGAAACACCGATGACGCCGCCACCAGCTCGGGCCGGTCGAGGACTGTCCGGTTGACGGCGATATCCGACGCGTCGGTCCCGGTGAATAGCGTGTTGACCCCCAGCGCGGCCAGCACGCCGGACGTGTCCGACCGGGCGGCCTGGCCGTCATAGCCGAACACAAAGGAGAATCCGTCGGCGGCCGTCAGGCTGAGCCGGTTGTCGGGCGTGACGCTCGCGGTCACGCCGGTCACGCGGCTGTTGATGTCGTCGACGATGGCGGCCAGCGACGTGCCGGCGGTTCCGCCGATCTGCACGTCGATGCGATACGCCGTGGGCGTACCCGTCGCGTCGTCGAGGGTCGTCAGGTAGAAGCTGCCGTTGGTCACGCCGCCCAGCCCCGCCGCCGTGCTGTCCAGCGCGGCCGTGGCATCGAGCAGTGACGTCGCCCCGATCACCTCGGTGAAGCCGGTCATTCCCTGCCCGTCGGCGTGAATGCGGTTGACCTCGGCGATGATGGCGCCGGCCAGGCGGTCGAGCTCCGCAATCTGGCGGAAGCCGTGCTCGTCGCGGCTGGCGATGAGCCCGCCGAGGCGCCCGCCTCGCACGGCGAGCTGGGCGTTGGTGTCTTCGAAGCGAACGGATGTGCGCGGCGCGCCGTCGATGACGTCACGGACAATGCCGAGGCGCCGCAGCGTGTTGCCCTGAACCAGCGACTCGCTGCCGACGTAGATGTTGACTGCGCCGTTAGACTGTCGACGCACGGTGATGTCGAAATACTGCCCCAGCTCGCGGAGCAGGCCGTCGCGCTGGTCGCGCAGAGCGTGATCTTCGCCATTCGCTCCGCCCTCGGAACGGGTGATCTGGCGGTTGAGTTCGGCGATGTTCTCGAGCAGGCGGTTCACCTCGCGGACCACGCCGTCGATCTGCGCGTCGGCGTCGGCCGACAGCTGGGCCAGTTGTCGCCGCAGGCTGTGCAGGCTGTTGACGAGCTCGGTTGCCCCGGCCAGCGCCAGATCGCGGACGGCGGTGTCTTCGGGGTTGTTGGCCAGGTCGTCGAAGGCGCCGAGCAGACCGGAAAGGTTGGCCCCCACGCCGCTGCCGTTGATGTCGTCGAAAAAGGTCTCCAGCTGGGCGAGGCTCGCCTGCTGGACGAGGGCGGACTCGAACTCGGCGCTGGCGATGCGAAGGCGCCCTTCCAGCGCCTCGTCGATGTTGCGGCGGATGCCGGTCAGCGCGACGCCCGCGCCGGGCTGAAGGCCCTCGGCCGTGGGCGTGCCATGCAGCGGATCGAGCTGCGGCGTCAGCCGCGTGTAGTCGGGGCTGGTCGCACCGCTGATGTTGTTACCGGCGATCTGCAGCGCACCCTGGCTCGCCTGGATGGCGCTGCGGCCGATATGCAATGCTGAGTTCAGCAGGCCCATGACCCTTACCCCATCGCCTCGAAGAGCATCGCGTCGCGTGCCCCGCGGGCTCCGCCGCTGCGGCTGTAACCCGCCGGCTGATCGCCTCCGCGGATCGAGGCAAAGACCCGATCCAGATGTTCAATGACCCGGGCGGTGACGGCCGCGGCCCCGCGGTTGGCCCGCACGGCCGGCGCCATCGCGTCGGCGAGGCGCTTCGCGGCGGCCCGCAGGGACTGCGCCTGATCGCCCCCGAGCCGCGCCGCAAGCTGCGACATCGTCATCACCCGCGCCGTGTTGCGGGCCAGCCCGAGCTGTCCGCCGATCATGTCCATAAGCTGACGCCGCAGGCCGACGCGCTCGGCGATGCGGTCTGTGATCGACTTCTGTCTGACTGACGCTTCCCGCATGAGTGGCATGTCCGCCCTTCGCATCGCGTCGAGCTTCTCGCGTATCGTCCCGGCGAGCCGCTCGTGAAGCTGTGACAACTCGTCAAGCAATCGGACGAGCTCGGGCAATCCCTTGATGTTTTTCGCTTCCATCGCGGCCGTTCTCCGGCATGCGCACAACCTGCCTGCGCGGCACGCAGTTCCTGCGTGTCGAAGTGCCATCGGATGGCACTTATGTTCCCTACGCCTCGATTCCGTAGAAGCGGTTGATCCGCTCCTGCTGCCGGGCGTAGGTCCTGGTCATCGCCTCGGTCAGCGGATTCTGCTGGGCCAGTCCGATCTGCTCGGCGTACACCTGGTGAAGCTGGGCCGAGAACACTTCCTCGCCGCGCCCGCCGTGGCCGTATTCGCCCTTCAGCGGGTTGTTACGCGACATCTCCATCAGCTTGCCCAGAAAGACGCTGCCGACGACCTTGCCCGCCGTCTCGCGCAGCGCGTCGGTCCCCCGGCGCGTCGACCGTACGGCCGCGGCCGGATTCGAGCTGTCGCCCTGGATCGTCTCGACGTTCACGGCATCAACCCTCGTGCAGCACCTTGGCGTGCAGCTTGCCCGCGCGCTGGATCTCCTCCAGCAGCGCCACGCGATCCTCAAATGGCACCTTCAGACGATTCAGCGCCTCGAGCAGGTCGCTGACGTTCGGCTCGCGCTGCGATTCGCGGTCGAGCGGCACGAAGTTCCACTGATCTACCGCGGGCCGCGGCTCGACCGCCTGATCGGCCGTGGGCGGTGCCACCACCGTGATGGTCAGGCCGCGCTGCGACACGATGACCGGCGAAATTCGCGTATCGCCGCTGACCACAATCGTGCGCGTGCGCCGGTTGATCACGACGCGGGCCTCGTTCGACTCCATCAGCAACGGCGTGCGCTGCACGTCGCGGATCCACGAGACCGGATCGTGGCCCTGGTGAGCGGGCAGCAGCACCACCACGCTCTTCTGGTCCACGGCGAGGGCGACGTGCTCGACGTCGGCCGAGATGCCCAGCTCCTTGTCCACCGCCTCGGCGACGGCAGCGGCCATCGTCCAGCCGGCGTGCGCCTCGTCGAGCACGAGCGTGATGTACTGCTCGCCCGGCTGGATCCACGAACTGCGAATCCCCGCCCGCAGGATCTCTGACCCGCTGGCGACGACGTTCATGAAGATGTCCTGCTCCATGCGCGCCCCGCCGGGGATCACCCCCGAAGTCGGCGACTCCGGCGTGACGCTGATCGCGCCCTGGGCGAACGCGAACAGCCCGCCGACAGCACGATCCTGGTACACCATGGGCGTCGTCAGCAGGCGTCCGCCTGCCAGGCTCTTGCACGGCCCCAGCGTGGTGATCTTCACGTCGAGCCGATCGCCCTCGCGGGCGCCATGCTCGGGAATGACCGCTTCAAGCATCACGATCGCCGTACTCTTGGAACCCTGGAGGTCCTCCAGCGAGTCGATCGGCGCTCCAAGGCGCTCCAGCGCCGTGGCCAGATCCTTGGTCGTTCGCGCGTAGGCGTCGCCGTCGCCGGTGCCGGGCAGTCCGGTGACCAGCCCCGTGGCGATCAGCACGTTGGTGCCCTGCCCCTGAAGGCGGGTGACGTCGCCCACGCGCGCCACGGTGCTGCCCCGCGCCGTGGATGCGCCCGCCGCAAGGGCCAGCGCCGCCAGAATTGCCGCGATCAGTCTGGTCATGATTCTGCTCACCGCTTCACCGTCTCAGGCGATCAGAACGGCTTGATCGCGTCGATCAGCCGCGGAATCCACCCGCGCGTCGAGTTCGACTTCAGAGCGCCCTGCGTCACGATCCGGATCGCCTTGTCGGCAAGCTGCGTGCTGAGCACGGAGTTGTCCGGCGTGACGTCCTCCTTGCGACACGTCCCCGTCAGGGTGATCGTGTGGGTTTCCTCGTCGTGCTGGATCTCGCCGCGGGCCTCGACGACGAGCAGGCCGTTGGGCTTGACGTCGATGATCCGGGCCGTGATGCGCGTGGTCAGGCGATCTTCGCGCTTGGTCTCGGCGTCGCCTTCGAGCTTGTTGTTGTATTCGTAGTCGATGTTCGGCTTGCCGCGGCGGAAATCCGCCGAGCCGAGCCCGCCCGCCGTGGCCTTGATGAACGCGTCCAGCTCGCTGGTTACGCTGTACTTCTTCTCGGTGTCCAGTTCCGCCTCGGCCTCGAAGCGCGTCTGCTCGCGGACGACGATGGTGACCAGGTCGTTGACGTTGAAGCTCCGCGGCGGCTGCGGCGGGCTCGACGTCCACGAAAAGCGCTCGACCGTCTCATTACCGCGGACCTCGGTGTCGTGGCGCGGCTGGGCCTGCGGTCCACGCTGGGTGTCTTCCTCGCGCTGACGGGCGCTGAGCGAAGAGGTCTGCGCCTGTGCCGCAGCGGCCAGCGCCGCCACTGCACCCAAACCGATCACCGCAGGGAAAAACGCTCGAATCGCCGTCATGGCCGATGGCTCCCCAGGGCCAGCCGCTCGGCGGCCGGTGCCCGTCCGCCCATGCGGACGCGACCCGGACCGACAACGACGGCCTCGAACTCCACGCCCTTCTGGTTGGGATCGCGCACGATCACCGTCTCGCCCAGTCGGCCGTCGGCGGCGCACTTGGCGCTGGTCACAATCGTGATGCCGCCCTCGACGGACTCGAGCGTGACGATCTGGCCGCGCGTCACCAGCGGCACCGCCTCCAGGTGGTCGGCCTGCACAACCGTGCCCGGCTCGAGGAACTTGCGGGCCCGCTGGCCCACGACGAGCGCCGCATCGGCCAGCCCCAGCCCGTCCAGCCGGCTGAACGTGATGGGCGACAACTCCACGTCCGCAGCGCGAATGACCGCGTCCTGATTGATCGGCCGCCGGGCCGTAACCACGGGGCGAATGAGCCGAACGGTGACACGCAGTGGCACGGACTGAACGAGCGCCCCATCGGCGACGACGCCGACGTCGAGGCTCACCTGTCCCAGCGCTCCGCCACTGCGGCGGCGAATGTCAAAGGTGTAGGCCGGCGCGGCGAGATCGAGCACGCCAGCGGCCGTGGCATGGAAGCTGACGTCTGCCACGCCCTGATACCGCCCCAGTTCCGCCTGGAACCAGTCGATCACCGCCTGGCGCAACGTAACATCGGCCGGCTTCGCTGCATCGACGGCAGGCGCTGGCGCTGCGCTCGGGGCGCCGCGGGCTGGGCGATCGGCGGCTGTCCGCGTGGCGGAGCCGCCACCGTCGGGCTGCCCCGGCAGACTTGTCGGGCGAGCGATCGCACACTCCACCGCCCCGCCGAGGCGGACCGTGGCCATGTTGACTTCCGAATCCACCAGCAGCGAGCGCAGATCATCAAGGGTGACAAGCCCCGCCCCGCCGGGAAGCGGCGCGTCCTGCACGACGAGGTCGAGCAGCGCCGCTTCGGTCGCGGCATGAAACCCCGCCACTTCCGCCACATCGCGGAGCCTCACCGCATCGTCGACGACGACGGCTTGGGGCCACAGGCGGATCGACTGCGCATCGGCGGCCGGCGCCGCGACCAGCGCGGCCACCACGACCGCCACGGCGGCAAGCCTCCGGCCAAGACGAACAGGTTGTCGATCGTAGCTGCGCATCATTCTCACACCGCGCGCCCCGCGTCAGCGGGCGCTGTCAACCGATTAGACCCGCCTGAGGTTCGACACGACCTCCAGCGACTGATCCGCCGCGCGGATCGATTGGCTGTTCATCTCAAAGGCCCGCTGCGTCGTGATCAGGTCAATCAGCTCGCGCACCGGATCCACGTTGCTCATTTCAAGCTGGCCCTGCACGATCGCGCCCATGCCGTCGCTTTCGGCGTTGCCCACCACCGGCGGGCCGGAGGCGTCCGTCTCCTGGTAGAGGTTGCGGCCGATCTGGCGCAGCCCTTCGGCATTCACGAAGCGCGCGAGCTGCACCTGCCCCACGGTGGTCAACGCCGGGCTGCCCGGTTCACGCACGCGGAGTTCGCCGTTGCGACCGACGGTGATGTTGGTGACGCCGTCAGGAATCGTGACGGTCGGCTCGAGCTGCGCGCCCTCGCTGTTGCCCAGCACGACGTTGCCCTGCGAGTTGCGGACAAAGTTGCCTGCGCGGGTGTAGGCCGTGATCTGCTGACCGTCCTGGATCGCCGTGACCTGGAAGAAGCCCTCGCCCTCGATCGCCAGGTCGAGCGGCTTGTCGGTCTGGTCGATCGAGCCCGGAGCGAAGTTGAGCTGCGTGCCCGACACCTTCACCCCTGTACCGACAACAATGCCGTGAGGCACCGGCTCGTCCTGCGCATTGGGCACGCCGGGCTCGCGCTTCGCCTGGTAGAGCAGATCTTCGAAGTTCACGCGCGAACGCTTGAACCCGTGGGTGTTGATATTCGCCAGGTTGTTGGCCACCACGTTGAGCTGCTCGTCGAGCGCTCGCATCCCCGAGGCGGCTGCATGCAGGGCGGTAATCGCCATCGCTCACGTCTCCGGACTGCTTCGTACTTCCCGGCCAGTACGGGCGCTGTCGCGCCCGGCGTCCTACGCCACGCGGCCGACCCGCGATATCGCATGGCCGGCGGCCTGGTCCTGAATCTGGATCATCGTGGCGTTCATCTGGTACGCCCGCGACACTTCGATCATCCCGGCGAGGCCTTTCATCGCGTCGAAGTTCGACATCTCGCGCGTGCCCCCGGCGACCCGGCCCGCGGCCGGAATCAGCTCGGTGCCGCTCTCGACCTCGAAGAGGTTCTCGCCGGCCTTGCGGAATCGGGTCGGATCCTGGGCGGTCACGAGGCCGACCTCTGCGATCGCCGCGTTGTCCTGGTACACCGTGCCGCCGGAGGCGACGCGCACCGCGCCGCCGCCCGGCTGGATCACGATCGGCGCGCCGGCGGAATCGACCATCCGCCACCGCCCGCCACCCGCCGCGAGCACCAGCTCGCCCGCCTGGTTCACCGTCATGACGCCGTCACGCGTGTAGCGCGTCTGTCCGCCGTCGCTGACGGTGAAGAATCCGTCGCCATCCACCGCCCAGTCGAGCGGGTTGTCTGTCTTCTCCAGCGTGCCCTGGGCGAGGCTGTGATGGGTAGGCATCGCCATGGGTCCGCCGGTCATGCCGTCCAGCACCGGGTGGCGCGTCACCATCCCGGTCGCGTCCTCGCGCCGCTCCACCAGGCGCTGCTGCGCCACGGCGAAGTCCTGTTTGAAGCCCGTCGTGTGCGCGTTCGCCAGGTTGCTGGCCAGCACCGACTGGCGGTACTCGTTGATCTGCATCCCCGACGCGGAGAGCCAAAGGCCGTAGGTGCTCATGCCTCCACCTCGTCGTCATGAATCAGGACCGCGCGAGCGCCGCCCGCAGCCTGCCCCGACTCGGCGGCCGACAGCGCCAGGTCGAGCCCCACCGCTTGCAGCGCCGCAGCCCGGACGAGTTGTCCAAGGGACGCCCAGTCGAGCGACCCCGTCCCGAGCCGGTCCGCCGGATGATCAATCACGCTTCGCATCCACCACACTCTCCGCGCAGCCGCCTGGGCCGCCGCGCCTCCGCCACCCAGACAACGCGCGTGCCAGAGGGTCCGGGGCAGGCCGCCTCGGCGGTCATCTGGATCCCGTCGAAGCAGTGGCAATCTATTTCTTCATAATGGGTTACAGAATTGTCCGGCGAGAGCCGCCGACGCCGCGGCCTTGCCGGGCGCCGGGGGCTGGCCGCGCAGGAGCTGCCCCTGCGTCGGCAATCGATGCGTGGAGTACCTGGTGGACGGGGTGGGAAGGATGGGCGCAGCTAACCCGCTGCCCGGCGCGCGGGGCCCCGCCGCCGGGGCGGTGCGAGTCAGCCGGCGGTCGCCGCCGCGCGGGTGGAACTCACTCCGGCGTGTTCGTCAATCCTGCCCGATGGCAAACTCGCCGGTCGCTTCGGCCTGGGCCATCTCGCCCGCGTCATCCACGAACCAGGCGTAGGCCTGAATCCGCAGCGTCTCGCACGCGGTCGGCGTGACGGAGAAGAGCGGCACGCCGCTGACCTGGGTCGACGCCGTCGCGCCGTCGGCCATGAGCATGACCTGTCGCAGGAACCCGTCGGGATAGCCGGGAGCGGCCACGGTTCCCATCGCGGACTGGCCGAGAGCGACGAACGCAAAGGACCCGGCCCAGTCGCCGCCGGGCGCGCTCCCCGCGGCACAGTCAACAGTGCTCGCCGCATCGCCGACGACGAACGCGACGAAGCCGTGGACTTTCGGCAGGGACGAGTGCCAGATGACATCGTACGTGCCGGCCGTGGCGGCCGGCGTGAACTCAAGCCACGCGTCGGCACCCACGGCTGATTCGCCGGAAGATTCGTCAAGCGCGACGGCTGCCGAGCCCGACTCGCCCGCCATGGGCGCGGCCGCCGATTGCGACTGCGATTCCCCCCCGCCCGCGAGCATCTGCTGCCCGCAGCCTTCCACCGCGCAGGTCGTGCCGTGGCCGGCGTAGATGGCGGGGGTGAAGCGCGTGTCAGGGTTGCCCCCGTTCAGGCCGCTGCCGTTCTGATAGTCGGGCAGCGCCGGGCACTGGCCGGTGTTGGCGCTCACCACGCCGCGGTCGGCCGCGTTGATCGTGCCATTGCCGTCCATGTCGTAGAGGCACATGGACACGTCGTCGGTCAGCCCGAAGGCGGCGCTGATGAAACCGCGATCGGCGACCTGCACGAACCCGTTGCCGTCGGCGTCGCCGTGACAGCCGGTGAAGCTGCCGGGCAGGTGGCCGGCCACGTCGCAGACGAACGTGGCACAGGTCGAGGCGACGCCGTCGCTGCAATCCTCGCCCACGCAGCAGGCGCCGGTTTCGCACTCGTCGGGAACGCCGTTGGCATCCGTGTCCACGCTCACGGCCGAGGCGATGTCGCACGAGTCGGGAATGCTGTTGGCGTTGCAGTCGGGCACAAGGCCGTTGGACAGTTCCCAGTCGTCGGGCGTATCGCTGGCGTTGCAGTCCGGCTCGCAATCGTCGGGAATCTGGTTGTAGTTCAGGTCGTTGGTCCCGTCAGGCATGTCACAATGATCGGGCTGGCCGTTGTTGTTGCAGTCGGTGAAGGGTGCATACGAGTCGAACTGCGTGGCCGCGTAGGCCCCGGTGGTTTCCAAGACGTTGTACCAGTAGGCTTCCACGGGCGCGTGCCGCACTGAGAGGCTCGCGACCCGGTACGGACCACTGACACCGGTGCTGCCGATGTCGGAGCCGGAGAATGACAGGAGTAGGCTGTTCTCCACGGGTCGCTTGTTGAGGCTCTGCGACCCGCGTGCCACGGCCAGCGACCGGCCGCACGAGTCGACAAGCTCCGCCCGGTAATGGTACGTGTTCGCCGTGTTCGCGTAGATACCCGCCGCGACGACGAGTGAGTCGTAGTCACCGTCGCCGACCAGCGGCCCCGGGCCGTCGGGGTCTTCGTCGTAGACGGTCTCCGAATAGTTGCCGCTCAGCTCCAGCGCGGGACGAAGCGTGCCGGCGAGGGAGATCGCCGGGGTCTGCTCCTCTCCCGCCGGAACCCAGTCGGCCAGCACCATGCCCGTGGTCGGATGGTGGCAGTTGAGCTGCACCTGCCGGATCGTGTAGGGACCATCCACGTCCAGTTGATCGGTCCCGACGATCGCCGTCACGGTCCGGTTGCCCGGGGCAACGATCTTCTGGCCGCGCGCGAGAGCGCCATGGCCCGTAGATGACTCCAGAATAACGACCACGCTGACCTCGTGATATCCCTCAGCGATGATCCCGACTTTCAGGTGCAACTGGTCCTTGACCCCGTCGTTGTCCGAGTCTTTCAACTCCGTGGTGATCGTGCCGGAGAGTGCCGCGCAGGACTGGATCACCTCAAAGGCGGTGGCCGCCTGCAAGGCGAAGGATGCGCCGGATCCTCGCTGTCCGCTGATATCGGCCACCAGGCCGTGCTCGCCCGGCTGGTCCGGGGTGAACGCGCCGCTGTAGATGCCGTCCCCGGCGAGTGCATCATGATCAAGTCCGTTGTCCAAAAGGGGAACATCCGTAATCGTGTCGTCCGGCGCCATGACGGCCGCCTCTACCGTTGCGCCAGTTAGCGCGTTCTCGCCGTCGAACACGATAGCGAAAAGGCCCGTATCTCTGCCCACAGCGTGAACACCGAGCGTCGGGAAGACGGTCGCCCGGACCTCGCCGTCGGTCAAGATCACCGTGTCCACCATACCGTAGTCGGCGAGTTGCGCTGGTCCGTACTCGATGACGTACTCGCCAGCGCCGAGGGACGGAAAATCGTACATCACATGCCGCCCCGTGAGGTGGTTGATCGACGGCATGACCGACGATTCACCGTCCGGCATGTCGAAGGTGAAGCACGTGCCGCCCAGTTGCTCGATCGTGCCCTCGTCGATGATCGCCCCACCGGGCGCCAGAATGCGCGTGGCGATCAACTCGCCGATGTGCACGAACCGGACGTGGACCTCCGACGCCGAGTCATCGACGAAGAAGACCTGCTCCGCACTCGCAGGCCCCGCCTCAAAAACGAACAGGTCGAACTGCGCGCCACCGAGGGCAAGCTCAGTCTCGGGGGCGGCATTCGCGGACAATGCCTGGGCGCCCACAGCAAGGAGGATCGTCGTGACTACGGTGTAAAGTCGACTCACGAGTCTGCGAATGGAAGCACAGCGGTTCATGGCTTCACTCCTTCCCGTTCGGGGACGCGGACAATCACGGCGTCAGGTCGGTTTTCGTACCGGTAAATCACGTATCTCGAATCAGGTGACCACGCCATTACGGTCGCATCGACGGACCACTTGAGCGGGATCGGAACAGGCTTGCCGACCGGACTGAGATCAGCGTACGTAAGAACCTCGTGGTAATGCTGGCCACGATAACCCTTCCCACCACCCAGAAAAGGAATGGAGATGGCAGGATTCGGACCATCGGCTGAGAGCAGGGCGATCAATGCACCACTTCGATCACAATCGCAGGTAACTGCATACTGACCGTGGCCCGCCTTCCGTCTGCCGGCGCTCTTCAAAATCTCCTGATTCACGGCGCCATGGCACGAGGCCTCCGTGTACGGGCGTTTATGTACCGGACCTTTCGCGGCATCCCATTCCGCTGCGGTCACTTCCTCGACAGACCACGCCTCCGGATCAAACCGGTAAGCGACTTGTGGCCAATCGGGAGGCGTGTCGCGCCAATCAGGCGGAATGCCGGCCATGCTTCTCCCAGTGGCAGCATAGTGTGCCATGAGAATCACATTGTCAGTCAGTGACTCCATCCTGGTCAGGATGTACGTACTAGAATCGCCACTGGAATTCGGTTTAAGATCGAAAAGCAGGACTTCCTGTTTGGCGTAGCCATTTATGCTCGGGACCTTCGGAGAATCACGACCCCGATCACAACCGAGCACCAAACCACCACAGATGAAGAAAAAAATGACCCTAGTCATCTTTGAGATCTCCCCAAGCTGCTTCAGCGACACTGGAACGCTCGACTGCCCACGCCGCAACTGAGCGGCTGCCGACGTTTGCGTGATTCAAATGCCGCAGCACGATTCGCTCATCACCGCTGCTCGAATAGATCAGTCGAACAAATGATCCACGACCTCGAGCGCTTGAGATGGGGACGAGCATATCGTTCAATGTGACAGTGTGGCTCGGAACGTCAATGATCAACGGTCGACCCCCACCCCAGCCGATCACAACAGATTTCGTTGAGCGGAGGTACCGGTATACGAGGTCACTGGCTTTCCTGACGAGCAGCTTTCCCTGGATGCTGGTAGTGTAAATGACCTGCTCAGCAGCACCCAGCTCCGAAATAATGTCTCGAAACTCATGAGGAAGAAAGTAATTTATATGCCCGTCGCCATTGGAGTCAGCATCGCCGCCGATTGCGTTGTACATGGTTTCAGTGGTTGCTTGGGACAGCGTCGCTATATTAATGGGGTTAAAAGCAGCAACGTCTTGTGTCGTCAAACTCTGCATCCCTGGATCGCGCATGAGGGATTGTATTCGAGCGGTGTTGTACATGACCCAATGAGAACCATAGTATTTCCTACTGAACAGAAACAGCCGTGTCCGTACGAAACTCCGCACCAGGTCTGCGAGAGCGCTGCCGTTGTGTGGCGTGCTAAGAGCCTATCCGAATAACCCTGTCTTGTCGGCAATGATCATGGCTAGCGCCATGTG
>CAYRSS010000073.1:0-17233 GCA_964426945.1 uncultured Phycisphaeraceae bacterium | reverse complement strand
CACCAGGACGTGCTTCACGAAGGCTTCGAAGACGCTGCCGTTGACGGCACCGTCCACGACCGTCGAGCACCGCATGCCCTCGATGCCCAGCGCCGCGATCAGCGTCGTGGTCTTCCAATGGCCATGCGGCGTCTTGTCGATCACCCGCTGACCGCGCAGCGCTCGGCCGCGCAAGCGCGTCATGTTCGTCTTGGCCCACGTTTCGTCGATGAAAATCAGGCGCTTCGCGTCAACCCTCGGCTGGACGCGACGCCAGATCGCGCGGCGACGCGCTACGTCCGGACGGTCCTGCTCGGCCGCATGGATCGTCTTTTTTTAAATGACATCCCGAGGCGCTTCAGCGCCAGGCATACCGCCGACTCAGCGCATTGCACGCCCAAGGCGCTTCGCAGCTCACGGAGCGTGGCATCCGGACGCTCACGGACCAACTCACCCAGCCGGACCAGGTCGATCTTGATGATCGTCGCGCCGCCCCGAGGCCTCGGTGCGGTCTCGCCAAGCTCGCGAAGACGCTGATTCACGCGCCGCGCCCAGGAACGACTGACCTGAAACGTCTCGGCGATGTCCCTGGTCTTCAGGCCGGCGGCATAAGCCGCCAGGACCCGATTTCGCAAATCCTGAGAGTAAGCTACACCCATCCATGGCTCCTTCCGGGGTCCTCATCGGAACCCGCAAAGAGCCTACGAGCGCAAAGCGCAGGGCGCAACCCTAACACGCGCCGAACGCGCTACGATTGGGCTGAAGGCGCTCTAGTCCCCCCGCCCGTGACCGTCGGCCGCGCCCCGGCGAGCCCTCGGACCGGCCCGGTGCGGATGCCCTCGAAAGGCCTCTCCCGGCTCCCCGCCCCGCCCCGAGGGGGCTTGCGGGGGGGACGCGCCGGGGATAGACTTCCGCGTTCGCGTCAATCATGGAAAATCCGCGCGCGGCCCCGGGACGGCGGGCGGCGCGGGGCGGCTGGTGGCCATCCGAGCACCGTGGACGCGACGGCAGAGGGAAGGCCCCACAGGGACACAGGCAGCCCGACACGACCGGACGTTCCCCCGATTCCGCAACCATCGCCCGGCGTACACCCCACGGGGTTCCGCGGGCCGGGCGACGGGCGGATCCGGCCGTGTCCCATGCCTGGCAAGGAATGACCACATGGCGGTGATGCTCGAGGATATCGCGGCGCAGATTCGGTCGGGTCGAGTGGAGGAGGCGGAGAAGGGGCTCGCAGGCGTCCGCGAGAGCGACGACAACCGCTGCGACGTGCTCTTCCTCAAGGGCTACTGCCGCGAGCGCCAGCATGACGCCGTCGGCGCCCTGAAGATCTACGACGAGGTGCTGGCGATCAACCCGAACCACGTCGACTCGCTCTTCCGCAGCGGCATGCTGCTCGATCGCCTCGGCGATGACGACGAGGCCGTCGAGCGCCTCGAATCCGCGGCCACGGGCGAGCGCGTGCCGGTTCAACTCATGCTGAACCTCGCCCTCGTGTACGAGGAAAGCGGCCGTCTGCAGGACGCCGAGGCCTGCGTCGAGGCCGTCCTTCACGAACACCCCAACCACGTGCGGGCGCGCAACCTGAAGCGCTCGATCGACTCGTCGCAGACGATGGTCTTCGACGAGCGCACCCACCGCGACCGCGAGAAGCGCAACGCGGTGCTCGACGTGCCCATCACCGACTTCGAGCTTTCCGTCCGCAGCCGCAACTGCCTCAAGCAGATGAACATCCGCACGCTGGGCGACCTGCTCCGCACGACGGAGGAAGAGCTGCTGGGCTACAAGAACTTCGGCGAGACCTCGCTCAACGAGATCAAGGCGATGCTGACGGCCAAGGGGCTGCGGCTGGGGCAGGCGCTGAACGATGCGCGGGTGACGGTCGCAACGATCGAGCCGGTGGAAGCCGCGCCGCAGACCGAAGATGTCGCCGCCCTGCAGAAGTCGGTCGGCGACCTTGAGTTGTCGGTCCGCTCGCGCAAGTGCCTTCAGCGGCTGGGCATCTCCTCGCTCGCCGAGCTGGCCAACTGCACCGAGGCCCAGCTCATGGCCATCAAGAACTTCGGCGTGACCTCGCTGGCCGAGATCAAGCGCCAGCTCGCCGCCAACGGCCTGTCGCTCCGCGGGCCGCGCTGACCGGGCGCGCCGCGCATCGCGACCGGCCCGGACAACATGAGTACCCCTCGCCCCCGCCGGCGCTCCGGG
Source organism: uncultured Phycisphaeraceae bacterium (assembly GCA_964426945.1). Lineage (GTDB taxonomy): Bacteria > Planctomycetota > Phycisphaerae > UBA1845 > UBA1845 > CAYRSS01. The sequence goes on along the minus strand of CAYRSS010000073.1, from coordinate 15,049 downwards.
CCGCGCGCCCCGCGACGCGCCGCGACGGGCCTCCTGCTGTTGCTCGCCCCGCTTGCGGCCCTGGCCGGATGCGACGCCGCGTCCGCGCCGCCCCCGGCAGTTCCCGCGGTCAACCTCGCCATCCGAGATATCCGCGTCCGCGTCGCCGGCGATGCGGAACGGCTGCGCTTCCGCGCGGCGGGCGGCGTCCGACTGACCGACGGCGCCACCGGCGAGTCCCTGGCCGAGATCACCGACGAATTATGGTACGAAATCGCCGCCGCACCGGGTGGCCGCCTGACGGTGGGCGAGGCCGACCTCGGCACGGCCCTGCTCCACGTTGCCTCGCCCGGCGGCGCGGTGCAGGTCGCGCTGCCGCGCGACGGGCAGTGGGCGCTGCCGCGGATCTACCCGGGAACGCTGGTGGTGCGGGCCAACAGTTCCGCCGGGCTTCTCGTGCTGAATCTCGTAGACGTAGAGAGTTACGTCGGCTCCGTGGTCGCGTCGGAGGTCGTGCCGCGATTCTCGACCGAGGCCTACCGGGCGCAGGCGGTAGCCGCGCGGACGTACGCGCTGTACGGCATGCTCGAGGCGGAGTCTTCCGGGGCGGCGTGGGATGTCTCCGCGGGCGAGGGTTCGCAAGTCTACACCGGCTATCGCGAAGACTCGCCCGGCCGGCGAGGTCGCGACGCGGCCGAGTTCACCCGCGGCATCGTCTGCACCTGGGACGACAACGGCCGCGCCCGGCTGTTCCCGACCTACTACAGCTCGGTATGCGGGGGCATCTCGCAGTCGGGCTCGATCTTCGGCAAGGCGAGCGACGTGCCGCCGCTGGCCGGCGGCGTGGTGTGCACGTGGTGCGACATCGCCCCGGCGTCGAGCTATCGCTGGGACACGGTGACGCTCAGCCTGCCCGAGTTGCAGCAGCGGCTGGTCGGGCGATACAGCGAGATAGGTGGAATCTGTCCGCTGATGGGCGTCGAGGTCGCCGCGACCGCCGCCGGCGGACGCCCCTCGCGCATCCGCCTGCTGGGCACCGGCGGCCGGACGCACGAGCTGTCCGCCGAGAACTTCCGCCTGGCCGTCGACAGCCGCGGCCGACAGCTCAAGAGCACCATGTTCGACCTGCGGATGAAGGGCTCGACGGTCCTCTTCGAAAACGGCCGCGGCTTCGGCCACGGCCTGGGCCTGTGCCAATGGGGCATGGAAGGCCAGGCGCGAGCGGGTCGCCACGCGGGGGAGATCCTCGCCCACTACTACCCCGGCATGCGCCTGACGCGGGCGTATTGAGCGGCGCGCCGCTCGTTCCCCCATTCGCTGTCGGTCGCCTTGCCAGTCCCGTCGCGATGGTCGTCTGTTCCGTCCTCCACCCTCCCCCAACCCCTCCCTGCAAGGGAGGGGGGCAATGTGGAATGCTCCAATAGCGTGCCGATCAAAGCACGGCCCGGAACCGCCTTAAGGTGATCCCGGGCCGTCTGCTTTCCGCGTTTCCGCGTTTCGACTTTTTGACGTTTCGGCGTTTCGGCTTTTCCTACGGCACACACCTCGCGCCTTGCGGCGTGTTGGCGCAGGTGTAGCCGGCCGGCCAGCCGTAGGCGGGTGAGCAGTCGGCGTTGGTCTGGCAGATGGCGCCGCAGCAGTCGTCGTCGGTGCAGGCGGGGTCGGCGTTTTCTTCGCAGATCACGTTCTGACCGGCGCAGACGCGGGCGAGGATGGCGTTGCAGGCGTACCACGGCTGGCAGCTCGCCACGCCACTCAGCGAGAAGTGTTCGCAGTACATCTCGTCGTCGTCATAGCCGGGCGACATGCCGCAGGTGCCCTCGACGCACTGCCAGTCGGGCGGGCCGTCCTGCTGGTCCCAGCAGAAGCCGGTGGCGCCGGGGAATTCGTCGCCCCAGCAGGTGAGTCCCGGCTCGGCGTCCAGGCAGTCGTCGTCGCTGTCGCACTGGGCGCCGATCTTCGTGGTCAGCGCGCCGCCACCGCCGGAGACCTGTTTGCAGACGCCCCAGCCGTTCTGGTCGACGCAGGTCATCTCGCCGTGTCCGGCGCCGTCGTCGCAGTAGTAGAGGTTGCCGTACTGGTCGCGGAAGTTGCCGTCCGGATGGAAGCGGCCGACCTGGTTAAACGGATCGAACAGGGCGACGTCGAAGTCGTTGGGGTTGGTGCGGGCGCAGGGGCCGCCGACGCAATCTCCCCAGGCTTGCGGGCAGCCGGCCGGACCGTCGCAGTGGAGGCCCTCGTCCTCGGGATCGATGGCGTACCCGCAGGCGGCGTAGCTGGCCGGGGGCAGCGTGCTGACGCCGCCCGAGCAGAACTGCGTGTCGATGAAGCAGTTGTTGCAGCTCAGGTTGCCCATCTCGAAGCCGAAGCTGCCGCAACTCATCCCGCCGAAGAGGTCGCCGTCGCATTCCTCGCCCGGATCGCGCTGGCCATTGCCGCAGCACGCCGGATTGGCCCCGCGCAGGTCATCGCCGGGGGGCAGGCCGGGGCCGTCGGTGCTGCGCCCGCCGGAGAACTGCACGCCGGGGTTCATCCCCGATCCGCCGTCCTTGAAGACCGTGGGCCACAGCACGTACGGGTTCGGCGGGAACTGGATCTGGCAGAGGCCGTGGAAGATGAAGCTCGTGAGCGTGCGGTAGGCGTCGGCGCAGGAGTAGTAGTCGGGGTGATTCTCGCCGAGGGCCTGGGCGTCCTTGCACTTCTTGTCGTCGCGCTGGTTCAGGGCGACGAACACGTCGACACCGACCGGGGCGATGCAGGTGCGGCACTCGAGGTTGGCGAAGTCCTCCGAGGGCAGCCCGGTGCAGCCGTCGATCGGGGGGATCCTGTACTCGTTGTAGGTGCGGCAGTCGCCGCCGCGACAGAACATCTGCTTCTCGTGAGCCTGGGGGGTGTCGGCGCAGGCGATGTAGGTGCCGCAACCGCCGCTGGCGTCGCAGTCGTCCCCCGACCGCGGCGGGCCGGCAAGCTGGCGCACTTCCGACCAGCAGCCGTCGCGGGCGCCGTTGTGGCCGCTGCCGATGGTCCACACGCACTTGCCGTCGGGGCATCGCGTCTCGCCGTAGAGCGGGTTCGATCCGCTCCCGCCGGTGTAGTAGCGGGCCATGAAGCGCAGCATCGCCTCGGCCTCGACGGAGAACGCGCCCGCGCTGGGCGGCCCGTCGCCCGTGCCGCCGCTCCAGGGGATGAGGGTGAGTTCGTCCGCGAAGTCCCAGTCGAGGCGATTGGTATCCAGCGTGGTGTAGGCGGTGAAGTCGCAGATCTCTTCCTCCGCATCCCACTCGCAGTAAGGCCGCTTGAGGTCGCGTGTCGTGGGGTAGTAGGTCTGGGCCGAGGACGACCACACGCGGTAAATCGGCTCGTTCGGGTCGCGCAGGCGGAGAATATCCTGGCTGTAGAAAATGCCCTCGTCGGTCAGTTGTGTCGGCACGGGGAAGTCGAGATCGTCGGCCAGGAACGACTCGAGCAGCGAGCCGCTGTGCAGCCCGGGCTTGCCGGTCCGGCCGGAAAACGCTTCGCCCGAGACCCATTCGGCGATGCCGCCGACGATGCTGAACGCCGTGTTCGAGTACGAGTCATAGGCGTTGCCGTTATTGTCCGTGGCGGGCGGGGCGTCACCGGGGTTGAATGACAGACAGATGCCCAGCCGGGCGAGCACGCTCTCCCAGATGCCGGGCCGCTGCACGAAGTACCGCGAATCAGCGTAACCGTATCCGGGAAACTCGAACGTGAATGGCCCGCTGGGGAAGTCGAACTCCGACTCGAGCGCCGTCTCGTCGGCGTTCCAGTCGCTCTGCGACGTGTAGCCGCGGATGACCGCCAGGTTCGGCAGCGTCAGCGACATCACGTCCGGCACGCTGCGCTTGAGCCCCGAGCGGTGGCCGAGCAGGTGACCGATGGTGACCTGCTGCCAGCGGGAGTCCGCGCTCTGGGTCAGGTCGGCGCAGGCGACAGGGTCGTCGTCGAAGTTGTCATCGTCAATCATCGGGGTCGGCGGCGGGGTCGCGCCGCACATCACCGCGCGAACCGATGCGGGAACCAGGTCGAGCCCCGCGTCGCAGAGCAGCGCCGTCTCGACGGCGTCATCGGTCGTGGCGGGGTTGCCGAAGGCGATGTCCTTGACCGCCTTGCGCATCACCGCGGCGGCGATGGCCTTGGTGTTGCTGCCGATGCGGAACGGCGAATTAGGCTGAACCTGTTTCGGCGGCGGCAGCGGAATGCCATCGACGTGGTCCGAAACATCGAACGTGTCGCCGCATTCTTCGCAGTATTCGGCGTTGCTGGTCGGCGCGCCGCTCAGGTTGCCATAGCCGCGCAGGTGCACCGGCTTGCCGAACAGACTGATGCCGAGAACTGCGCCGCCGACGCAGCGGAGCTTCATGAACGAGATCATCATGGTGTCGACGGGCTTGAACAGCGCGTGCGACTGGCCGGTGATCTTGATGCCGCCCGGCTTGGTGATGGTGAGATACCGCGTGGCGCAGTAGTCCGGGAAGCCGCCCGAGCAGACCGTAATCTTCGGCATCAGCAGCAGTTCCTCGTCACCCGCTTCGTCCTCGGGGGCGAAGTAGGTCACGAGCTGGCCGGTGCGCGGCTCGAGCCGGCCGGGTCCTTCGAGGGTCCAGTTCAGCTCATCGTCAATGAGCCCACCGCCACCCAGGGTAGCCACGAGCAGGCGCTGCTCGCCGCGCTCCAGCGAGGTGTCGGTGCCGCCCACGAACACGCGCGTCGGTGGACGCAGCGTCATCGGGTCGTTCTGGCCCAGCCCCTCCTCACAGAACAGCCCCGACGCGCCGTCGTCGCAGTCACAGAGGATCTCGACGCCGGTATCCACGCAGTTGCCCTGCCCCGAGCAGAGGCGGTTGCGGCATTCGTTACCCAGAACGCAAACGCTCGGATCAACGCGATCCGGCTGATAGCCGACCGCACACTGCGAGCAGTCCTCCCCCGCGTAACCCTGGTCGCAGCCGCACGCCGCCACGCCGTTGATGACGCGGCAGAGGCCGTTGGGGCCGCAGTCCACGCCCGCACAGGTCTCGTCGCTGACGCAGGTGTATTCCGCCGGGTTGTGCGGCAGTTCGTCGAGCACGTCGCCTTCGATGCGGCCGAGCTGGCCGCTCTCGTGCACGAGGTGCATACCCGCCGGACAGTCGGCGAGGCCGACGCAGTCGCCGGTGAACGCGCGCTGGAACGCCGCCGTGTCGGCGAGATCCACGTCGCCGTCCCCGTCGAAGTCCATCGTGACCAGGCAGCCGGGAACCGCCACCGGGGGCGACAGGTCAGGGCCGTTCAGGCACTCGGCGAGCCGGCGGTAGTCCGTCAGCGCCACGTCGCCGCGCCCGTCGGCGTCGCCGTGGGGAATCGTCCCCGGCACGCAGGCGATCGGTTCGGCCTGGGTCGGCGTCGCTACTGTCGGCGCCAGCACGAGAAGAATGCAGCAGGCCGACCACCACCGCCGGCTGCAACGATCAAACAGACAGAAGCGTGATTCCATCGGAGAAGTCCTGTTCGCGTCAGCATCAGTCCGGCCGCCCGCCCGACGCGCAACCGGCGCGACGGCAGGCGAACCCGTTCCCCCCGTTAGGCAGGAAAACCCCGACCGGGCCGACACGCGAGGCGGACGTTTCTCAGGAAGGCCCTCGGTGTGTTCAGTCCCGCTTTGCACGGGCTGAAGAGATGGCTGGCGATGCGGCCGGGTCAGTCCCCCGTCGCAGGGGCGTCGCCCGGGCCGCATTGGCTTTCGGCCTGCTCCAGCAGTGGAGTGATGAGGTCCAGATTCCGCGCATACCGGGGGTTGGCCTCGACGGCGCAGATGCCCGCCTGGAGCCGTCCGATTGCCTCGCAGGGCCTTCCCGCCGCCAGGAGCGACTGGCCCACCAGGCTCTCCGCGAGTCCCACCTCCTCAGGCTCGACGGCCGGGTCGGCGAGGAGCCCGGCGAGCCGCTGCTCGGCGGCTTGAACAGCCTCCTCGTAGCGCTCGACCTTCAGCAGGGCCTGCGCCCACTGGGAGAGAGCCGCGAGGACGAAGCGGTGCTCGGGCGGATAGCTCGCCCGGGCCAGATCCAGCGCGCGTCGGCGGTAGCGCTCCGCCGCCTCATCGTCGCCGAGATAGGCGGTGATCACCCCCAGGGATTTGCAGCTTTCGATCAGGTCCGGGTGATCCGGGCCGAGGACGCGCTCGCGAATCGCCAGGGCCTCCGTGAAGTAGCCAAGCGCGGATTCGTACTGGTGCGACCGCATGGCGACGATGCCCAGGTCAGCCAGCGTGCGCGCCACCGCGGGATGATCGCCACCGTAGCTGGACCGGAACATCTCGAGCGCCTCGAGGTGATGCATCGTGGCCCGGCCGTAGTCGAACTGGTGCATCGCGACCGCGCCGAGGCGATTGAGGGCGTGGGCCAGCGCCGGATGGCCCGACCCCGTGCGGCGGTCGATCTGCACCGATTCGGTGAGCAGGGCCTCGGCCTCGTCGAACGAACCCTGCACCAGCCGGACGTTACCAAGGAGGCGAAGACTCTCGGCCAGCGCCGGATGATCCGCGCCGAGGCGCCCGCGGCGGATATCGATACTCCGGCGCAGCAGTTCCTCGCCGCGCTCGAGGTCAACGTGAACCGCGAGAAAATTGCCGTACGCCGCGTACGCCTCGGCCAGGCGCGGATCATCCTCGACGACGAGCTCGCGCAGCCCTTCAACGGTTTGGGCGTAGAGGTCGTTCGCCGATGCGTAGTGACCCTGCGCGGTGAGCAGTCCGGCGAGTGCGAGGCTGACGCGGGCCCGGCTGGTTCGACCGGCTTCGCCCAGGCGCTCGTGAATCGCCTGCGCATGACGCAGGGCGCGCTCGGCCGAATCGAAGCGCGTCAGCGTCTGGGCGAAGGCCGCCTGTGCCTCCCACACGGCGGCCAGCTTGACGGCGGCGCTTTCGTCGGCGGGATTCACTCCCGCGGCGCGGGAGACGGCCGCCTGAAACAATCGCTCCGCCTCATCGACATGCCCGATGTCGGCCAGCACGCCCGCAAGCTCTGCCTCGATCGTCGCCAGCAATACCGCGTCGTCCGACGCCGCTTCGCGGGCGAGCGCCAAGGCATCACGAAGCTGTGCCTCCGCGGTCCGGTAGTCGCCCAGGCCGCGGTAGCCCCGGCCGAGCAGCGCCGCGACCTCCGCCCGGGCATCGGGGAAATCGGCCAGGTCGGTCACCACGCGCGCCGCGGCATCGTCGAGCACCTGTCGCACCGTCACCGCAACCCCGCGCTCCTCCGGCCGGACGGCGGCGAACATGCTCCCCGCGAAGGCGTTGATCTGGTGAGCCTTGCGCGCCGCCAGGGCCGACCGGACCGCCTGCCGCCGGGCCTCCGCGGCGTTCAGGGAGATGCCGGTCACGCCCACGGCGGCCGTGACCACCAGCGCCGCCGCCAGAGCAGACAGCGCCCGATGCCGCGAAACGAACTTGCTCAGGCGATAGGCGGCCGAGTCCCGTCGGGCGCTGACCGGCAGGCGACGCAGGTAGCGGTCAATGTCCGCCGCCAGCAGCCCCGCCGACGCATACCGCCGCTCGGGCTCCTTGCGGAGGGCCGCCAGCACGATGTTGTCGATGTCGCCGGCGAGCTGTCGCCGCAGACGCCGAAGGCTGGACTCGCGCATCTCGGCGGCGATGTCCAACGTCGAACCCTCTGCGGCGGCGGATCCGTCCGCGCGCCCCACCGCCGTGCTCGGCGCCAGCGGCCGCGTATCCGCCAGCACGCGCTGCACCTCGACGAACGTACCCGTAGGCACCTCGTACGGCCTTCGCCCGGTGAGCAACTCGTACAGCACCACGCCCAGCGAGTAGACGTCTGAAGCCGTCGCGACCGCCGCGCCGCGGATCTGCTCCGGGCTCGCATACTCCGGCGTCATCCGCCGCAGCCCCTCGTGCGTGATCAGGCTGGCCCCCGAATCACCCGAAGGTTCGAGCACCTTGGCGATGCCGAAATCCAGCAGCCGCGGCTCGCCCTCTGCCGTCACGAGCAAATTAGCCGGCTTGATGTCGCGATGCACCACCAGGTTGCGGTGGGCATAATCCACCGCCAAGCACACCTTGCGGAACAGCACCAGTCGTTGGGCGATCGTCAGGCGCTGCGCACGGCAGTATTGATCGATCGGCTGCCCCTCGACGAATTCCATCACGAGGTAGGGGCGGCCGTCGGCCGTCGTACCGCCGTCGATGAGACGGGCGATGTGGGGATGCTCCAGGTTCGCCAGCGTCTGCCGTTCTCGGCGGAAGCGGCGGAGCACCTCGTCCGTATCCATACCCCGCTTGATGACCTTGACCGCGACGCGCTTCTCGAACGACTGGTCTCGGCGGCTGGCGGCGTAGACCTTCCCCATCCCTCCGCCGGCGACGAAGTGCTCGATCTGGTACGCGCCAATGATGTCGCCCGGCTGGAGCAGATCGCGCGGGCCCGAATCGCCGGCCGGCTCCGGCGGCACGATGAAGGTGTCCTCGCGGCTGTCGGCTTCGACCAGCGCAAGCACCTCAGCCGCCAAGGCCGCGTCCTCGCCGCAGGAGGCGGCCAGAGACGCCGAACGCTCGGCGTGGGGCAACTCGACCGCCGCCGCAAAGAGCGACTCGAGACGCTCCCAGCGGGTGGCGGCCGGCGTGGCTGGAAGCTTCGCGGAGGTCATGCCGCCGATTCTACCCGGCCGCAGCGGTTATTCGGAAAGCTGTGTCGGCTGGAAGGACCTATACATCGGACGATGCGCCGCGACCGCCACCCAGGCGGCGCCAATTGCGGCTGGGCAGTTCCCGCCCGAGCACAGCGGCAATGAAGTCCGCCGCGGCGACCAGGCGGTCGAGATCGACCCCGGTAGCGATTCCCATGCGCCGCAGCAGGTAGACCAGATCCTCGGTCGCCAGGTTGCCCGCAGCCCCGGGCGCGTAGGGGCAGCCGCCCAGCCCGCCGCACGAGGCATCAAACGTCGAAACCCCAAGGTCGAGCCCCGCGCAGACGTTGGCCAGCGCCGTGCCGTAGGTGTCGTGCAGGTGAAGGGCGACTCGTTCGACCGACACCGCGGAAAGGACGAGGCCGACGGTGCGATCGATGTCGCTCGGGGCCGCGGCGCCGATGGTGTCGCTGATCGCCACTTCGTCGACGCCAAGATCAAGCAGCCGGCGCGTCACGTGCAGCACGCGGCGGGGGTCGATGTCGCCTTCGAACGGGCAGACAAACGCCGTCGAGACATAACCGCGGACCGTCAGCCCCGCCGCCAGCGCGTCGCGCACCACCGGCGCGAACACGTCCAGCGACTCATCCACCGACATCTGGATGTTCTTCTGCGTGAAGGAATCGGACGCGGCGGTGAACACCGCGACGCGACGCACGCCCGACTCCATCGCCCGCTCCAGTCCGCGGGCGTTGGGCGCCAGCGCCGAGAAAACGACGCCGGGATCCGGCGGCAGCCCGCGCGCCACCTCCATCGCGTCGGCGAGCTGAGGCACGGCCCTGGGATGCACAAACGAAGTCGCCTCGATCTGTGTCAACCCGGCGGCGACAAGCCGATCAATGTAGGCGAGCTTGTCGGCCGTCGAGATCGGCCGCGACTCGTTCTGAAGCCCGTCGCGCGGACCGACTTCGACGATGCGAACGCTAGTCGGCCGCGGCGCGGTCATGAATCGGCTCCAGCGTGACCAGCACGGCGCCCATCTCGACAAGCTGTCCCTTCGCGCAGCGCACTTCGACGACGCGCCCCGGGTGCGGGCTCGACAGGGTCATCTCCATCTTCATCGATTCCATGATGATCAGCGGCTGGTGGGCGTCGTACGCCTGCCCCGCAGCAACCTGGATCTTCAGCACCGTGCCGGGCATCGGGGCGGTCAGATCGCCCCCGGCCGCGGCGAGCGCCTGCTCACCCGCGCGGCGCGCCGTCTGCCGCACCACTTCGAATCGGTAGGTCCGACCGTGTACCCACACGAGCATCGAGTCGCCGCGTCGCACCGCGTGAAACGGCAGGATCTGGCTGTTGAGTCGCAGCCACCCGGAGCCCGGCTCAAGCCGCTCAATCTCCGCCCCGAGCGTGCGCTCGCCGATCTCGGCGGTGTAGATTTCCGGGCGATCGCTGTCGAGCCGCACCAGCTTGACTTCAACCGGCTCTTCGCGGCCGGCAGACTTGAGAACGACCTTGTTCATGGTATTTGTCCTGCCGGAACTCCGGCCCAAGGCTGAGTCTGTCGGAGAGGCTCAAGCCGGTTTGCCGGAGCCCCTCGCTTGGCTCACCGCGCGATACGCCAGCCGCCCGCTGTCTCCCACGGGCTGGCGGCGCCGTTCGCGTCGCCAGCCGGGCGGACCGTCTCGCCGCGGCGCAGCCCCTGCCCCGCCGCCCACGCCGCCACGATCAGCGCCGCGTCCGGCGCGTCATCCGCCGAAGGTGCGGCGATGGCGTGTTGCTCGAGGAAGTGCGTGTGCAGGCGCCCCGCTACAAACTCCGGATGCGTCACCAGCGCCCGCAGAAACTCAATATTCGTCGTCACGCCCAGGATCACAAAGTGATCGAGCGCCCAGGCCATGCGCTGGATCGCGTGCTCCCGGCTGGCTCCCCACACGATCAGCTTCGCCAGCATCGGGTCGTAGTGGACGGTAACCTCCGACCCCTCGGCCACGCCCGTGTCCACGCGGATGCCCGGGCCCATTGGCGGCACGAATCGCTCGATCACCCCCGTCGAGGGCAGGAAGCCGCGCGCTGCATCCTCTGCATAGATGCGGCACTCCATCGCGTGACCGCTCTGCACGAGGCTGTCCTGGCGGAAGGGCAGCGGCTGCCCGGCGGCCACGAGGATCTGCGCGCGGACCAGGTCTCGCCGCGTGATGAACTCGGTCACCGGATGCTCGACTTGCAGCCGCGTGTTGACCTCGAGGAAGTAGTAATGGCCGGCTTCGTCGACGATGAACTCGACCGTGCCGGCGTTGGTGTAACCGATGGCCCGCGCCGCGCGCACCGCGGCGTCGCCCATCGCCTTGCGCAGCTCGGGCGAGAGCGCGGGCGAGGGAGACTCCTCGACGATCTTCTGATGCCGCCGCTGGATCGAACACTCGCGCTCGAAGACGTGCACCACGTTGCCGTGCGAATCGCCGAAGATCTGGAACTCGACGTGCCGCGGGCGGGTGATGTACTTCTCTATGAAGATGCGCGCGTCGCCGAAGGCGCTGCCTGCCTCGCGCTGCGCTGCCTCTACCGCGCCGGCCAGGTCCTGCGGCCGGTGGACCACGCGCATCCCCTTGCCCCCGCCGCCCGCCGCCGCCTTGATCAGCACCGGGTAGCCGACGCGCGCCGACTCCTCGCGCAGCACCTCGATCCCCGCGTTGCCCGCGTCCGACCAGCCGGGCACCACCGGAACCCCTGCATCCGAGAGCGTGCGCTTGGCGATGATCTTGTCGCCCATGGCGCTGATCACCTCGGGCGCGGGGCCGATGAAGGTGATCCCCGCGTCGGCGCAGGCCTGGGCGAAGCTCGCATTCTCCGACAGGAAGCCGTAGCCGGGATGAATCGCGTCCACCCCGCGTCGCCTGGCGATCTCGATGATTTTGTCGCCGCGCAGGTAGGTCTCCGCCGTCGTCACCCCCTCGAGGCCATACGCCTCGTCGGCCCGCGGCACGTGCACGGCGCGGCTGTCCGCCTCCGAGTAGACGGCGACGGCCTTGATGCCCATCTCCTGCACCGTCTGGGCAATGCGAAGGGCGATTTCGCCGCGATTGGCTATGAGGATTTTCTTGAACATGGGATCAGATACGGTCACAGTCGACGGTCACGGTGAACTGTCATCGTCGCGAGCGGCGGCCACTGCCTTTCACTGTGTCTGTCCACAGTGACTCTGAACTACCTATTTCCAACCGGGCTCGCGCTTCTCCAGAAACGCCTTCAGCCCGTCCTGCCCCTCCGCCGACACGCGACGCTCGGCGATGCGCCGCGTGGTCAGCGCCTGCGCCTCGTCCCAGGTCGTGGTCTGGGCCACCTCGCGCAGCACCTGCTTGCACGCGGCGACCGCCTCGGGCCCGTTGGCAATGAGCGCCGACGCGACCGCCCGGATCCAGTCGTCCATCTCTTCGACCGATCCCACCGACTCGCTCACCAGCCCGATCCGCTTCGCCTCGATGCCGTCGAAGCGCTCGGCGGTTAGTCCATACCGCCGCATGTGCGTCTGGCCGATCTTCTCCAGCACGTAAGGCGAGATGACCGCGGGGATGATCCCCAGCTTGACCTCCGACAGGCAGAACGTCGCCGCGTCGAGCGTGACGGCCATGTCGCACGCCGCCGTAAGCCCCACGCCGCCGCCATACGCCGCCCCATGCACCCGGGCGATCACCGGCCGCGGACACTCTCGAATCGCCCGGAGCATCTCCGCCATCGCGTTGGCGTCGGCGACGTTTTCGTCGACGGTGTAGTCGACCATCCGCTTCATCCAGTGGATGTCCGCCCCGGCGCAGAACGACTTGCCCTCCCCCGCGAGCACGACCATCCGCACGGCCGGATCCTTGCCCGCCGCGTGAAACGCGGCCGTCAGCTCGGCGATGACGACCTCGTTGAAGGCGTTGTGCAGATCGGGTCGGGCGAGGGCGATGCTTGCAACACGATCCTTGATCACTACATGGACAGATTCAATTCCCATTCTTCACCACTTCGCCCTAATGCAGTGTGTTCCTAATCGACTCCCACTCCAACCTAATGACGTCTTCCGACGCTCGTTTGGCTAGGTGTTCTAGAAAGCGATTCACGAAACGGGGTTGCAGTGCCGTCACGATCTCCCGTTCGACTGCCTCGGCATCATTGCGATTCAGAGCGCTCCAATCAATCCGCAACTTCCCACCATTCATATGCCAACCGAATTCACCCGAAAGCCAGCGAATTGCTGCAGTCAGCACTTCCTTTCCTGACCAATCAATCAGCCACTCCTTGGACTCGATGCGAACATCGCTCCACTGTTCAACTCGCTCCTTAAAGCCTCTGAGCAATCCATCCAAACTCACCGTACATGCCTTTGCACTCGCACTAGCGAGCTTCTCTTCGAGACTCGCTCTTAACTTCTCCTCAACTACTGTCGGATCCCCTGGGACGATGGCGTTCACCTTCGCGTCCCACACGGGACGAGCCTCCTTCCGCGGCAGTCCCGGAATCAGCTTGGCAACATCGGGCAATCTCGCCACAAAGTCGGCAATCGTGGCCTGCGCCGCTTGATCGACGCGGAGCACCTCGACGATCCGGTCAATTCGTTCTCGTACGAGGCTTTCCTGCAATTCAAAGGCGCTACTTAAAACCGGGATCATCACATCAGGCTCGATAAGATAATTTTCGATTTCATTTCGGCGCCATGTGCGCCATCCAACTATCTGCACTGCGCGTCCACGTCGATCCTTTGTTTTAGCCTCGCACTCCTGATTCGATTGTTCTAGTGACCGGAAATCACGGTCCTCAATCACTAGCAGAGGGATGGCCCGGCCTAGCGCGTCGCTGAACCCAAAGAGCGCACTCTTTGTGCCGCACGGCCAAACATCAATAAAGGCCGTATCGGCAGTCCATTTTTCGAGTAAATCGGCTTCGAATCCGACGAGGTCGCCCTCACATAGAATTGCAAGCTGTCCCGATCTGGGGTAGCGCGTACGGTATCTATGGTGGTCTAACATATCGGTCATTGCATCACTCAAGGATTCCAAGATCGACAAGCGCGTTGTCCGCGGCAGCTCGTTGCCTCAACTCGGTCGAGTGCGTAGTCAGCACGTATTGATTCGTTCGTCCTATCTCCGGCAACGCTAAGTACAGCTTGCGTATCCATGCGGGATGCAAGTGGATTTCGGGCTCGTCAATGAGAACAAGACTATGCTCAAGAGGGCTTGGGTAGGTTAGTCGTGTGATGTACTCAAGCACTACCTGTTCTCCCGAAGCGGCAAACGCCAGTGGGTACTCTGCCTCACCATGCTTCAGAACTGGCGACCCGACCTGATCATCCTCACCGCGATACAAATATCCCAAATACTCCTTCGGAGCGCATACCCTATTGAATATTGCCTGAATTCGCTTCTCCCAGTTCTGATCATCGGGCAGTGGAGGAACACGGTTTTGAGCGTAATCGCTGAGGAAGTGAAGGATGTCTGTGACAGTGCGCTCGCGCGCGCGGGGCTGCTCGAACTCTCGACCCTCATCGGATCCAGCCTCGGGCGATGCTCCGCTCGGGATACTCCCAGCCGCCGTCTCGTCTGGGAGAATGCGCTCTCGGAGATTGCGATCCTGAGGAAAGAACATCATGCCCCCAATCCGTCGCAGGTACTCGGGACCGACATTAGGGACGCGCTGACTCCACGCGCGGATCGCCAGCTTACGGGCGTTCAGCCAGCTGCGGACAAATGGTCGGGGCGGATCGATGCTTGCCGTCCACCAACCTAGCTTTGATCCGTCCTCGGCAAAGCCTGGCGGGAACGTCCAGGTGACCGTTAAGCACCCATCATCAAGTGGCGGGGGCGCCTCCATTCGCAGAAGCCGTAGAAGTTCGCGAATTGCCACTTGCTCATCTTGATCGAACTGCAAACTTACGGTGACTTGGGATTCCCGCTTTGCGCGCGTCCACGCACGTCCCGAACTCCCTGAGCTACGAATGTCGTCGTAGGTCGGCGGAGGAACATCAGGCGTGCGATAACCCATGACGCCGCGCAAGGCGTTCGCAATTGCGAACAAGATACTCGTCTTTCCAGACCCGTTGGGTCCCGCGATGACCGTTATTGGACGCGGTGCCCCGAGCGCATCAACGAGAGAGAGGCGCAGTTCATCAATCGCACGGAACTTCTGAACTTCGAGCGATAAGAGCTTCATAGGCCGCTTCCCTTGAGAAGGCGCCTCAAGTGGCTTCTCAGACGCGTTTGTACCGCCAGTCAGTCTACCGGAGCGACGTGATGCCGTGAAGCGTCGGTGGCGAATCGACCCTACATCCGAAACACGCCATGCCCCCGCTCCGGAAACGGCGCATTCAAACTCGCCGCAATCCCCAGCGCCAGCACCATCCGCGTATCCACCGGGTCGATGATGCCGTCGTCCCACAGCCGCGCGGTCGAGTAGT
>CAYRSS010000072.1:0-17388 GCA_964426945.1 uncultured Phycisphaeraceae bacterium | reverse complement strand
CGTTGATCGGGAACTTGCACTTGCCCGTGCCGTTCTCCATCACCTTGCTCATCAGCGCGCTGTACTCGGTGCTGATGTCCTTGTCGGTAAAGCCCAGCAGGTTGCGGAAGCCCATCACCTCCTCGAACCACTTCACCCAGAAGTTCATCTCGCCCAGGTGGACGTTGGTGACGATGTGGTCGATCGCCGCGAGGCCGACTTCCGGCGAGCCGTGCGCGTTGATCGGGGCGAATCCCGGGGCGAAGGGGCCGCGGTAGTTCTTGCGGTCGACGAAGCGGAACACCGTGTCGCCGGCGTACTTGATCTCGCCGGTGACGACTGTGCCGTGCTCGTCTTCGGTGGCGGTGGCGGGGCGGACGACAGTGGCCCCGCGATGCTTCGTCTCACGCAGCGCCGACTCGACGTCGCCCACCTCCAGGGCGATTGCCTTCACGCCGTCGCCGTGCAGCGCGCAGTGACGGGTCACGTCGCTGTCCGGGCCGTAGGCGCTGGTGAAGACGAAGCGGATCTTGCCCTGCTGCATGACATAGCTGGCCCGGTCGCGCGAGCCGGTCTCCAGCCCGCGCTTGGCCACGGGGCGGAAGCCGAAGGTCTTGTCATAGAAATGCGCGGCCTGCTTGGCGTTGCCTACGAAGAACTCGACGTGGTCATACCCCTTGATCGGAAGGAAATCCCCGCCCATCGCCGGGCTCCTGCTCTTCACCGGTTCACTGGGAGCGGCGCCCGGCCCGGGTGAGGCGGGACGGCAGGGGGCGCCGCCGCTGCGGCAATTCCGGGATTATAGCGGCGAGGCCGGGGCGCGGCCAACGCGACGCCTCGTCAGGCGGCGATCCGGATGCTGGTTCGAGGGGGTGTCGGTTGAGGATTCCGCCGCAGCGGTCAGACCACGGCGTCGGCCAGCGAGGGTGAGAGCACCTCGCGGAGACGGGCCAGCGCACGCCGCTCGATCTGGCGGATGCGCTCCTTGGTCACGCCGAAGCGGCGGCCGAGTTCTTCGAGCGTCAACCCGTCGCCCTGGCCGGCGAGGCCGAAGTGAGCGGAGACGATCTCCCGCTCGCGGGCGTCGAGCTGGTCGAGCCCGGCGGCAATGGCCTTGCGCACCTGCTGGCGGTCGGTGCTGAACTCGGGGGCGGTGCTTTCGTCGGGGGCGGCGCTGAGGATCTCCTCCTGGCCGGTGACGAAGCGATGGTAGTGGTAGTGATCCTCGGGGATCGTGCGGGCGTAGTTCTTGACGATCGCCCACGTGGCGTAGGTGCTGAACCGGTTGCCCCGGGCGAAGTCGAACTTCTCGATCGCGCGCATCAGCGACATGTTTCCGTCGCTGACGACGTCGAAGAACACGGCGGACCAGCCGACGTGCTTCTTGGCGATGCTGACCACGAGGCGGAGGTTGGCCTGGATGATTCGGTTCTTGATCGCCTCGCTGCGATCGAGCAGCGAAGAGACCTCCGCAAGCTGCGCGTCGGTCGCCCGGGCGGGGTCGAGCGCGCCCAGCGCGCGGGCCGCGCGATACTTCAGGTAGTTGTAGCGGCGGAACAGGTCGCGCTCCTGCTCGGCCGAGAGCAGGGGCACCAGGTAAAGCGACTGGAGATAGGCCGGCAGGTCGCGCGGCGGACGTGGGCCGGCTGCCTGCTCCGGCGCGGCCGGTTCGGCCGCCGCGAGGATCAGGTCGTCGGCATTCGGCGCGTCGAACAGCTCGTTGTGGATGAACTCGATCGGCGTCTCGCGCCACCGACGGATGCGCACCTCACGCAGCACCCGTCCGACGACCTCGACCGAGCAGCTCGACGCCCGGGCGATGGCCTCGACCGGCTCGCCGGCCTGGTGCATCGTCCAGATCGCCTGGTGCCGCTCGGACAGGGCCGACGAACCGTTCGCGCCGAAAAGCGCGGCGGAACCCGCCTGGCGGTCGTGCCGGCGGAGCGTGTAGCGGACTGTCTCGACCGCCCGGTTGGTCTCCTCGGCGATCATGCGGGCCACGACGTGCAGCTTGTAGGGCTTGCGGGCGAGAATCTCGCGGGCCCGGTTGATGATCGAATCGCGCTCCGGCTCGGAAAGCTGACGAAACGCCGCTCCCTTGGCCACCAGCGCCTTGTTGCGGGCCACGAAGCGGTCCACGCTCGAAGACAGGAACGCCATGCGGCTGACGCCCTGCTCATCCAGCACGCGGATCCCCATCAGGCCGCGGCCGCGCCAGCGGCGGATCGTCTTGGTGGAGACGTTGAGGTCCTTGGCGAGTTCTTCGTGCGTGCGCGACGCCTCAGGCAGGTTGCCCACCGGGATGTTGGCCCGGCGACTGATGCACTCGGCCATCGTCACCAGGTCGGCCAGCAGCGCCTTGCCAGGAATCGACGCGGTGGAAGGCGTGCCGCGCTTCTGATACCCCGTGATGTGGTAGCACACCAGGTCGTACGGGTACGAGCGTTCGGCCTCCACCAGCGCGAGCAGCCGCTCGATCCCGGCGAGCTGCTCAAGGCGCAGCCGCTTGGGCGAGAGGTTGAGCTGGTGCGTTAGCTCGGCGAGCGCGTTGTGCAGGAACTTGGGCATAGCTCCTCTTCGTCGGCAGCCCCGCTCGGGGCCGGTCGCGCGGCGTTGCTGTGAGGCCAAGAGCCCCCCACGCCGGTCCGAGGGATGGACCGGGTCAGGCAGGGCGGCAGCGTCGCGGAATATCCGCAACCACATGGATTATCGCCAATGGCTGGGAAATGGTCAAGAATGTCGGCTGACCTCGGACAAGCTTCGACAAATCCGGGTGCAACCGGGCCGATAATAAATCTTCACGCGAATAAATCGCCCTGAGATTGAGCTGTGAATTGATTCGCTACCTGGTCGATGGTAGACTGGGACAGGCTGGGTGAGGCTGCGGCGAGTTTGACTCCTCCGCGGCCTGGGCTGCCCGGCCGGTCGTGATAGCAGGCCTGCTACGAAAGCCTCGTGCGCCTATAGGGAGGCGTGGGCGTGGCTTTCGCCGCATGCCCGCCAGGGGCACCGAAGGTGGCTGACGCGGATCTCGTTTCGCGCGCGCAAGCGGTTCTGGGTGTCGTCTTCTCGAACCCGCAACTGCTCCGCAGCGCCCTGACACACTCCTCCATTGCAGAGACCCGGGTCGCCAGCAATGAGCGGCTTGAGTTCCTGGGCGACTCGGTGCTCGGGCTGGTCGTCTGCGAAGAGCTCTTCCTCAAGTTTCCCCAGTGGCTCGAAGGCGATCTGACGAAGGTCAAGTCGGCCGTTGTGTCGCGCGCGACCTGTGCGGCCATGGCGGATGAGATCGGCCTGACCGACCTGCTGGTGCTCGGCAAGGGGGTGGCGGGGGCGAACAACCTGCCGACCTCGCTGCGCGCGGCGGTCTTCGAGTCGATCGTCGGCGCGCTGCTGCTCGATGCCGGGTTCGAGGCGGCCAAGGTCTTTATCCTCGGCGCCGTGCGACCGCACATCGCCCGGCTCGCCCGCACCGACGAACAGGGCAACCACAAATCCGCGCTGCAGCAATACGCCCAGCGCAACATGTCGAGCACGCCGCTCTACGAAACCCTCGACGAGCAGGGCCCCGACCACAGCAAGTGCTTCGAAGTGTGCGTGGTGATCGGCCACGAGCGCTTCCCCAGCGCCTGGGGCCCAAGCAAGAAGTCGGCCGAACAGGAGGCTGCCAAGCGTGCGCTGGCCGTCCTGCGCAACGGCCGCAACGGTGAAGGGCACGGCGAGGTGTAGGGCGAGGGAATTACGAATTACGAGTTACGAATGACGAAGCGCGAGGACGTGGGCCGGGCAGCATTCCCCAGCGCGCCCGGTAGGCACCGCCCACGGGTTGATTCGCGGTCTTTGCAATGCCCTGGCTTCCGCACATCTCAAATCTCAAATTTCAAATTTCAGGTGCACCACCCGGGCGCGGGTGCAAAGTCGGCGGTCTGTTCCTTCGCGCGTCCCGACCGTCATGCGCCGTGCATACGTCTGGCGCCTCTCCGCGCCCTCCGCTCCTCTGCGTGAGCATTCTTCTCTTTGCGCCTTGGCGTGAGCTATCCCACGCCAAGGCGCAAAGACCGCAAAGGGAAGACTCGCGTCGCACGGGGGCGAGTCTCCGAGCCGCGACTGTAAAGGAGCGATCGTGTGCGTTCGGGTTTTTTCGCGCCGGAGTGCTCTGGTATCGCCCTTCACCGCTCCCTCGCGGTCGCGGCTCGCAAAAACCGTCCGTCGCAGGCCGCCGGGTAGTACCCGACTTGGGCTGCCTTCTGCCTTGGCAGCCCGCGATTGCCTCCCCTCCTTCCCCGCAGCACGCCGTGCGGGTAACGTGCGGGGTTTGCGGTTTCCGGGGTTTGTTTCGCTACACGAGGATCGAATGGCGACGCTGCTGACGTGCATGCAGGTGTCCAAGGCCTATGGCACGAAGGAGCTGTTCTCCGACCTGTCCATCGGATTCGCGGATGATGAGCGCGTCGGGTTCCTCGGACCCAACGGCGCGGGGAAGACCACGTTCCTCAAGATTCTCGCAGGGCTGGAGAAGGCCGATCGCGGCGAGGTCAACGTCCGGCGGGGGGCGCGGATCGGCTACCTGGCTCAGCACGACCGCTTTCCCGACGACGCGACGGTGTACTCGGTGCTCATCGACGCCCTGGCCGATCGCGAGATGGAGCCCTACGAGCGCGACACCGAGGCCGCGATCCTCATCAGCAAGTGTGGTTTTCCCGACGAGGAGCAGCCGGTGTGCGACCTGTCCGGCGGCTGGCGAAAGCGGCTCTCCATCGCCCGGCAGGTGATCCGCACGCCCGATCTGCTGCTGATGGACGAGCCAACCAATCACCTCGACATCGCCGGCATCGACTGGCTCGAGGAGATGCTGCTCAAGGCGCCGTTCGCGTTCCTCGCCGTCAGTCACGACCGGTACTTCCTCGACCGCGTCACGACCCGCGTGGTCGAGCTGAACCCGATCTACCCGGAGGGGTACTTCAGCGTCTCGGGCGACTACACGACCTTCCTCGACAAGCGGGCGGACTTTCTCGATGCGCAAAAGGCGCAGGAGGAGTCGCTCGCGAATATCGTCCGCCGCGAGGCCGCGTTTCTGAAGTCGAACTCCAAGGCGCAGCGGACGAAATCCAAGTCGCGCATTGAGGAGGCGTATCGGCTTCACGACGAACTGCGCGAACTGAAGGGCCGCAACGCCCAGACCGCGACAGCGGGCATCGCCTTCGACGGCACCGGGCGCCAGACCAAAAAGCTGATCGAGGCGACCGGGCTGGCAAAGAGCCTCGGCGGCCGCACACTCTTTCACGACATCTCGGTGACGCTCTCGCCGGGCACGCGACTCGGGCTGGTCGGTAACAACGGCAGCGGGAAGACAACCTTCATCCGCGTGCTCACCGGCTCGCTGCCGCCCGACGCCGGCACGATTCGCCGGGCCGACGCGGTGAGCGTCGTGCTCTTCGACCAGCGGCGTGAGGCGCTGCCGCAGGAGATTTCGCTGCGCCGCGCGCTGGCGCCGGGCGGCGACAGCGTGGTCTTCCGCGGCAAGCCAACGCACGTGACGGCTTGGGCCAAGCGGTTCCTGTTCCGAATCGAACAACTGGACATGCCGGTGCGCGACCTGTCCGGCGGCGAGCAGGCGCGGATTTTCATCGCCCGCCTGATGCTCCAGCCCGCCGACGTGCTGGTGCTCGACGAGCCGACCAACGACCTCGACATCGCCTCGCTCGACATCCTCGAGGAGAGCCTGGCAGACTTCCCAGGCGCGATCGTGCTGGTAACACACGACCGGTTCATGCTGGATCGAGTATGTACCGAAGTGGTCGGATTCGACGGCGTCGGCGGCGCGCGCGGTTACGCCTCGTGCGCGCAATGGGAGGCGGACATGGCCCGGCGGGCGTCCGCACCGCCGCCGGCCGCCGAGCCGAAGCCCGCCCCGGTCGAGAGCCGCAAGCCCGCCGGAAAGCCCGGGTCCGCTCTCTCGGCGTCCGAACGCAAGGAACTCCAATCGATGGAGGCGACGATCGCGGACGCTGAGGCGGAGGCCCAGCGATGCGCCGACGCAGCGGCCGACCCCGCCGTGGCCGCCGATCACGTGGAGCTTCAGAAGCGATGGACCTCGCTGGAAGCGGCCCGCCAGCGTGTCGACGCCCTCTACACGCGCTGGAGCGATCTCGAAAGTCGTGAGGCCGGCGCATAAGCGTATTATCCGCAGTAGGTTGCGTGTGGTTCGGCCATGCGCGATCCCGCCCGACCGGCTGTCGCACCGTCCCTCGACGCCTTCCGCCCGGTGTGCATCCGGCTACATGACATTAGAATCCGCGATTCGCGACGCGGCGTGGCGCGCGCTGTCGTGCGGCGACTCGGTCTCGGCTTACAAGGGGTATTCCGGATGATCATGCATGCAGCGTGGATAGTGGTGGCGATCTGTGCCCAGGCTTCGACGGGCGGGACGAAGGTCGCCGTGGTGGACGTGCCGGCGGTGTCGGATGCGTACGCCAAGCGGGAGAAACTTGAGGCCGAGTTCGAGTCTATGCGAGCCCGCTACCGCGAGCAGGTCGACGCCGAGAAGGCCGAGATCGAGCGGCAGCGGCGCGCCATCGAGGAGCAGTTCAAGCCCGGCAGCGATGACTACGAGGCCCGCAAGGAGGAGATCATCCTCCGCGAGGCCCGGCTCAAGATCTACATGGACCGCGAGGGCGTCCGGCTGGATCGGATCGTGAATACGTCGCTGCGCAGCATCTACGACGACATCCGCGCGATGGTCGCGAAGGTCGCCGAGGAGGACGGCATCGACGTCGTGCTCGCCAAGGACGAGATTCCCCCGCCCAGCGGAGCTACGTCGGACGTCCTTCGCCAGCAGATCATGCTGCAGAAGGTGCTCTACTTCCGCCCGAGCGTGGACCTCACCTCCAAGGTGGCGCAGCGTCTCAACGAGGCGTACCAGCAGAGCGAAGCCGCCGCGGCGGCGGGCGGCGGGGAAAAGAAGCCGTAGGGGCGGGCTAGCAGCCTACGGAGGCGCTCCGATGACCCCGAAGGAAGTCGAGCGGCTCATTGCCGCAGGCGAGACGCTGGACGTTGAATTCAAGGGCGATCCCCGCGCGGATCTGAGCGATTCGGCCGTCATCGAAGCTGCAGTCTGCCTCGCCAATCGCCCCTCCACCGAGCCCGGTTATCTGCTGCTGGGCGTGGGCGATGATGGGTCGATCACCGGACTGGGTCCGCGACACGGCGAGCCGCCAGACTCCCAGAGGTTTTGCGCGCTCATCGCGAACCGGACGCGTCCATCCCTCGCCTGCCAAGCTGAACTCCTCTCGCTGGATGGGCGTTCAGTGGTCGTGATCGTCGTGCCGCCGTCGACTTCTCCTGTGGCGACAAGTGATGGAAAGTACCTTCGCCGGGTTCTGGATCTGAATGGCCGACCAGAGTGTCTGCCGATGTTCCTTCAGGACATGCTTTCCCGCCAAGCCGACCTGCGGCATATCGATCCCTCCTTGATGACGTTGCCGGGCGCCCGATGGTCAGATCTTGATCCGCTCGAGTTCGAGCGGTTCCGCCGATGCGTGCGGCAGTCGGGACAGCAGGGCGATGCGAGCCTCCAGCACCTTCCCGACATCGAGATTGCCAAGGCGCTGGGGGCGATTGACGCCAACGGCGAAGTGCACGACGTTCGACTGCTTGGGCTCCTGCTTTTCGGAAAGGAGTCTGCGCTGAGACGCCTTGTTCCAACGCACGAGGCGGCGTTTCAGGTGCTTTCGGGAACGCGTGTGGAAGTGAACGACTTCTTCCGTTGGCCGCTGCTGCGACTGATGGAGGAGTTGCTCGGCCGGTTTGAGGCCCGGCGTCACGAGCAGGAAGTAATGATCGGGCTCATCCGGAGCGTCGTTCCGAATTTCTCGGGACGAGCTTTCCGGGAAGCGACTGCCAATGCCTTCGTGCATCGGGACTACACTCGACTAGGCACCGTACACGTACAGTGGCACGCAGATCGTATCGAAGTGGCGAGCCCAGGAGGATTCCCAGCCGGGGTTCGCCTGGACAACATCCTGATTACACCCCCACGCCCCCGCAACCCGGCTCTTGCGGATGCGTTCAAGCGGGCGGGGCTCGTCGAGCGAACCGGAAGGGGTATCGACCTGATCTTCTCGGAGCAACTCAGGTCAGGGCATCCTGCACCTACTTACGCTCACAGCTCGCCGGACCTCGTGAAGGTCAGCATGCCGGGGGGTGATGCGGACATTGAGTTCGTGAAGCTCGTCCAGGAATGCGAGCGGCTGGATGCGCTGTTCGGGCTTGATGAGATGCTCGTCCTGCATGAACTCCGACGGATGCGTCGGCTCACATTGGAGGAGACCGCCCCCCTTCTGCAGAAAAGCCTCAACGAGGCTCGCCGCGTGATGGAACGATTGGTCGAGTCGGGCTTGATCGAAGCCAAGGGGAACACGCGGTCGAGGGTGTACCATCTGGCTGCGGCAAGCTATCGTCGGCTTGGCGAGCCGGCGGCCTATGTCCGCCAAGTCGGGTTCCCATCCGCCCAGCAGGAGGAAATGATCGTTCAGTATGCTCGCAAACATGGGTCGATCACCCGCGCGGAGGCTGCCAGCCTCTGCAGGATCGAGCCCCACGCCGCCTCGCGGCTCCTGCGACGCCTCGCGGCCGGTGGTCGGCTCGTCTCCGAGGGGGAGAGGCGTGGACGTCGCTATCGGCCGAGGGAGTGAAATCGAACGGCTGTTCGATAAGTTATGCGCGCGCTCGATAACTTACGCGCGCGCGCAAAACGGCGCCCTGTTCCGGAGGGTGCGCAGTTCTCACCCAGCGAGGTAGAATCCGCCCGGGGGATGGCGATGAACGCTCACCATCGACAAGACAATGGGATTCTCGCTGAGCAGCTGGCCGCGCTCGTCGGCGGAACCCTGCGCGGGCCCGGCGGGGCGGTGATCACCGGGGTCGGCGATGTTGCCGAGGCCGGACCTGATCAGGCGACGTGGGTAGCGAGTGCCAAGTACGCCGCCGGGCTCCCGGCCAGCCGGGCCGGCGTTGTGCTCGTGCGGGTGGACCACGGCCCCACCCCCATGCCCGCGATCCTCTGCCCCCGGCTGGACGAGTCGGTCGCGCGCCTTCTGGCGGCGTTCATGCCCACGGTGTCCTGCCCGGCGCCCGGGGTGCACCAGACCGCGGTGATCCATCCGACGGTCACGCTCGGCGCGGAGCCGGCCATCGGGCCGAACGTGGTCATCGAACAGGGCGCCACGATCGGGGCCGGCGTCCGGCTGCACGCCGGCGTGTTCGTCGGCCGCAACGCACGGCTTGGCGACAACTGCACCCTCTGGCCCAACGTCGTCGTCCGCGACGGCTGCGTCCTGGGGAACCGGGTCGAGATCCACCCCAACTCGGTCATCGGGGCCGACGGCTTCGGCTACTACTTCGCAGCCGGGCGGCACCACAAGTATCCCCACATCGGGGGGGTGCGGATCGAGGACGACGTGGAGATCGGCGCGTGCTCCTGCGTGGACCGCGCCAAGTTCGGCTTCACGATTGTCGGTGCAGGCAGCAAGATTGATAATCTGGTGCAGGTTGCCCATAATGTTCGCCTCGGACGGCACTCCGTCGTCGTGGGCAACGCCGCGATCGGGGGGAGCGTACGGACCGGCGACTACGTGGTCCTCGCGGGTGCCACGGCGGTGGTCGATGGTGTGACGCTTGGCGAGCGAACGACGCTGGCGGCATACTCCATGGCGACGAAGGACGCCCCGGCGGGCTCGACGCTCTCCGGTTCGCCGGCGCAGGACCACCGGGCGGAACTCCGGGAGCGGGCAGCCCTGCGGAAGCTGCCCGATCTGCTGGCGGAGATCCGCGAGTTGACGGCGCGGGTCAAGCAGCTTGAAGAATCAGCACACCATCGAACATGACGCCGAGATCGCCGGGCTGGGCCTCTTCACCGGCGAGAGCGTCACCCTGCGCTTCCGTCCGGGTCGGCCCGATACGGGCATCTGGTTCGTCCGGACCGACCAGTCGCCGCCGATTCGCATCGCCGCCCGCATCGAGAACGTCTCCAAGCGGGCCCGACGAACGGCCCTGCGCAACGGCACCGTGGCCATCGAGACGGTGGAGCATTGCCTCTCGGCCGTCGCCGGGCTGGGCATCGACAACATCGAGATCGAGCTGACCGGCAACGAGCTCCCCGGGCTCGACGGCAGCAGCCAGCCGTTCGTCGACAAGATCCTCTCCGCCGGCATCCGCGAGCAGGACGCCCCGCGCGACGCGTACGTCATCACCGACTATATCCGCGTGGTCGACGGCGACGCCGAGCTGATCGCCCTGCCCCCGCTCGATCCCGACAGCGAGACGCTCGAGATTCTCTACGACCTGGACTATGGCGATGGCGGGCCCATCGGTCACCAGGCGTACCGGGTGAGCATTACGCCCGAGACGTTTCAGCGCAGCATCGCCCCCGCGCGGACCTTCGTGCTCAAGCAGGAGGCGGAACAGCTTCGCGCTGCGGGGCTGGGCACGCACCTGACGCCGCACGACATTCTCGTGTTCGACGATCACGGGCCGATCGACAACGAGCTGCGCTATCCCGACGAGTGTGTACGGCACAAGATCCTGGACCTGATCGGCGACCTGATGCTGATGGGCCAGTTCATCATCGGCCGGGTTCACGCCCGCAAGAGCGGCCACGCGCTGAATCATGCGCTGGTGCGGGCGCTGCTCGACCAGCGCGACACGGCGCGTCGTGCGGCGTTTCTGCAGGGCCGCCCCCAGATCGACATCCGCAAGGTGCAGCGCATTCTGCCGCACCGCTACCCGATGCTGCTGATCGACCGCGTGCTGGAAATCCAGGGCACGCAGCGCATCGTCGCGATCAAGAACGTCACCATCAACGAAGAGTTCTTCCAGGGTCACTATCCGGGCGATCCGATCATGCCGGGCGTGCTGATCGTCGAGGCTCTCGCCCAGGCGGGCGGCCTGCTGCTCAGCCAGGCGCTGGAACACAAGGGCAAAGTGGCGGTGCTGCTGAGCCTCGACAAGGTGAAGTTCCGCCGCGCCGTGCGCCCCGGCGACCAGTTGATTCTCGAGGCCGAGGCGGTCCGGGTTCGTTCAACGACCGGTCACGTCCGGGCTTCAGCCAAGGTCGGCAACGAAATCGTGGCGGAGGCCGAGATCAAGTTCGTCCTGACCGACGCGGAGGCGCGGTAGGTTCTTGCGCGGGAGCTGAGACGGCTTTGAGTATTCACCCCACCGCCCTGGTTCACCCGGATGCGAAGCTCGGCGCGGGCGTCGAGGTCGGCGCCTATTCCGTCATCGGCCCGCACGTCGTGCTCGGCGATCGCTGCCGCATCCACCATCACGCAACCGTGGAAGGCCACACCACGCTCGGGGAAGGCTGCGAGGTCTTCCCCCAGGCGGTGCTCGGCATGCCGCCGCAGGACCTGAAGTTCTCCGGCGAGCGGACCACCCTCGAGATCGGCCGCCGCAACATCTTCCGCGAGATGGTGACGGTTCACCCCGGCACGGGCAACGGCGGCGGTGTCACGCGCATCGGCGACGGCAACTTGCTGCTCATCGGCGTGCACGTTGCACACGACTGCCGCATCGGCAGCGGCTGCGTGATCGCCAACTATGTCCAGTTCGCCGGTCATGTGCATGTCGAGGATCGCGTCAACATGGGCGGCCATAGCGCGGTGCACCACTTCGTGACGGTCGGGCGCCACGCGTTCATCGGCGGCATGACCCGCGTCTCGGCCGACGTGCCGCCCTACATGGTCGTCGTCGCCGCCCGCGGCACACGCAGCGAGGTCCGCATGGTCAACGGCGTCGGCCTGCAGCGCTGCGGCTTCTCGCAGGAAGACGTCGACTTGCTCAAGGACGCGTTCATGCGGCTGTACTCGCGCCGGGCGCGGCAGAGCACCACGCCCATCGCCGAGCGCGTGCAGGAGATTCTCGACACGCGTCCGCTGAATCAGCACGTCGAGTATCTCTGCCGGTTCCTGCTGCGTTCGTTCGCCCACGGGCGGCATGGGCGGTATCTCGAGTCGCTTCGGCCCGATCCGGTGCACCGCAACTCGTGGAAGCTCGACAACCAGCGACAGCCGAAGTCGGCCCCCAAGCTGACCATCCACGTCGAGGGCAACGGGCTGGTCCGTCAGAGCGCCAGCGAGTCGCCCGTGCCCGGTGTGCCGGCGATCGAGCTGACCGCGCAGGCGCACGAGGGGTCGATCTTCACCGGCTGGAACGGCGATTTCCATGGCGCCAGCAACCCCATCCGCGTGGTCCTCGAGGCAGACAAGACAGTCACCGCCATGTTCACCGGAGGTGCGGGCTAGTCGCGCGCACCCTTGCAGGGTCCGGGTTTCCCGGCAGCCGGCTGTGGACGGATCGCTACATGACTCCAGCCGCCACACACGACCCGATTCGCATCGTGCTCATCGGCGCCGGCCGCATGGGCGGGCACCATGCCCGGCGCCTCGCCGGCCGCAGTGACTGCCGGCTGGTCGCGGTGGTCGACAGCGATGCCGGCCGCGCGCAGAAGCTGGCGAGCGAATGCGGCGCCGCGGCGGTCGCCCGCCTGGCCGACGTAACCGCGGCGTACGACGCGGTGACCGTCGCCGTGCCGACATCCGCGCACGAGGCGGTGGCCCTGCCGCTCATCGAACGCCGCCTGCCCGTGCTCATCGAGAAGCCGCTGGCCCCCGACGCAGCCGGCTCGCGGCGCCTGGTCGAAGCGGCGAAGCGGCACGACTGCCTGCTCCAGGTCGGGCACTCGGAGCGGTTCAACCCGGTCGTACAGGCAATGGTGCGGATGGAGGTGACGCCGCGGTTCATCGAGACACACCGCATCGCGCCCTTTTCTTTCCGCAGCGCGGACATCGGCGTCGTCATGGACCTGATGATCCACGATATCGACGTCGTGCTGCACCTGGTCCGCTGTTACGACTATCGTGTGGACGCGGTGGGCGTAAGCGTGCTCTCGCCCCACGAGGACGTGGCCAACGCCCGCGTCCGCTTTGCCAACGGCTGTGTCGTGAACATGACCGCGTCGCGCGTGGCGCTGAAGGTCGAGCGGAAGATCCGCGTCTTTTCGCCGACGGCCTACCTGACGATGGACTACCAGAAGAAGACCGGGCTCGCCGTGAAACTGGCCGACAACCTCGACCTGATCCGCATGGCCCGCGAGCGCAACGCCGAAGACCTCTCGCAGATGCAGGATCTCGACTGGGGCTCGATGGTGAAGGTCGAAGAACTGCAGATGCCCGACCCGGACACCGACGCGCTCACCGCCGAGTACAACGCGTTTTTCACCTCGATCCGCACCGGCGCCGCTGCGGCCGTCTCGGCGGAGGAGGGCTTTCGCGCCGTCGAGCTCGCCGAGCGCATCACCGCGTCGCTTCGCGAGCACGAGTGGCGGCCGGATCTCGCCTGACGCCGTCCTCTGCCGCGAGTCCCTGCCGCTTCACCCGCGGCGGTCGAGCCGGTGCCTCCCGCTTCCGATGTGTTCGCGCAGCATGGCGATGAACTCGCGGCTGAGGCGCGAGAGCGATCTGTCCACCCGGCAGGCCACCGCGATATCCCGCGTCGGTCCACCGCGCCCCAGCGAGGTATAGACCCGTCCGGGCGACTGGTCGGCCCGCGCGCACATTTCGGGCACGATCGACACCCCGAGCCCGAGCCCCACCAGTTGCAGCACGGTTGAGAGCTGCGTCGAGCGGCAGACGATTCGCCGGCGAACGCGCCGCGCGGAGCAGAACGACTCGATCTGCTGCCCGAGGCAATGCATCTCATGCAGCACGACCGCCGGCTGCTCGTCGAGGTCGGAGAGACGCAGCGCCGGTGCCTCCCGCGGTAGCGTGTACCCTCGCGCCGACGCCAGGAGCAGCGCCTCCTGCCCGAGCACGTCGAGCCGCAGGTTCCCCTGGTCGATGGGCGTGCTCAGCACGGCGAAGTCCAACTCGGCATCAAGCAGCGCCTCGACCAGCCGGTCGGTGAGATCCTCGCGCAGGGTCAGCTCGCACTCGGGGTAGCGCCGCATGAACGGCTTGAGCATCGGCGGCAGCAGGTAGGGGGCCATGGTCGGGATCGCGCCGACCACCAGCGGCCCACGCCCCGCGTCGATCTCCTGGGCCACGGCCGCGGCGACGTCGTGCACCTCGGCGAGGATCCGCCTGGCCCGCGGCAGCAGGGCCCGTCCCGCCTCGGTCAGGGCCGCCCCGCGCGGCAGGCGGTCGAAGAGGCGCTGGCCGATGTCGGCTTCGAGCTTGCGGATCTGCTGGCTGAGCGACGGCTGGGCGACGCGGCAGCGTTCGGCCGCGCGGCTGAAACTGCGGGCCTCGGCCACGGCGAGGAAGTAGCGGAGCTGGTGGATTTCCATAGGCAGTACCTATCGGATCATAAGGCACTTCGTATTGGAAGGCTATGCCGCCATCGGCCACAATCCCGGCGTGCGGGGGGGCGCGGGCGTCGGCACCGTCCGCCCCGCAGGCAGCAGGCGAATGGTCTGACGCGCGTCTCCGCGCGAACAACCGGTCGTCGCCGCGATCGTCAACGCCACGTGTCAACGCGAAAGGAAACAGCCATGGCAGACAAGAAACCCATCCTCACGACCCAGGACGGCGCGCCGATCGGCATGCAGCAGGCGCTGACCGCCGGCCCGCGCGGCCCGGTGCTGATGCAGGACGTGCAGTTGCTCGAGCAGATGCAGCACTTCAACCGCGAGCGCATCCCCGAGCGCGTCGTGCACGCCAAGGGCTCTGGCGCCTACGGCACGTTCACGGTCACGGGCGACATCACGAAGTACACCCGCGCGGCGATCTTCAGCAAGGTCGGCAAGAAGACGGACCTGTTCCTCCGCTTTTCGACGGTGGCGGGCGAGCGCGGCGCCGCCGACGCCGAGCGCGACGTGCGCGGCTTCGCCGTGAAGTTCTACACCGACGAGGGCAACTGGGACCTCGTGGGCAACAACACGCCGGTCTTCTTTGTGCGCGACCCGTACAAGTTCCAGATGTTCATCCACACCCAGAAGCGCGACCCGAAGACCAACCTGCGCTGCATGGACATGCAGTGGGATTTCTGGTCGCTCTGCCCCGAGTCGCTGCACCAGGTGACGATCCTGTTCTCCGACCGCGGCATTCCCGCGGCGTACGGCAACATGAACGGCTATGGCAGTCACACCTACTCGCTGATCAACGCCCAGGGCGATCGCGTGTGGTGCAAGTTCCATTTCAAGACCCAGGAGGGCATCCGCTGCCTGATGGACGACGAGTCAGCCCGCCTCATCGGCGAGGACCGCGAGAGCCATCAGCGCGAACTGTTCAACGCCATCGAGCAGAAGAAGTTTCCGCGCTGGAAGGTGTACATCCAGGTGATGACCCAGGCTCAGGCGGAGAAGTTCCGCTGGAACCCCTTCGACCTGACCAAGGTCTGGCCGCACGGCGAGTTCCCGCTGATCGAGGCCGGCATGATGGAGCTGAACCGCAACCCGGAGAACTACTTCGCCGAGGTGGAGCAGGCCGCGTTCAACCCGAGCTCGCTCGTGCCGGGCATCGGGCCGAGCCCCGACAAGATGCTCCAGGCGCGCCTGATGAGCTACGCCGACACCCACCTGTATCGCATCGGCGTCAACTACCGCGAGCTGCCGGTGAACAAGCCGAAGGTGCCGGTCAGCAACTACATGCGCGACGGCTCGATGGCCTCGGCGGCGGCCTACGGCGGCAAGCCGAACTACTGGCCCAACAGCCGCGCCGGCGCCCCCGAGCCCGACGCCGTCTACAAGGACCCGGCCTGGGCGCTGGGCCAGGTGATCGTCGATCGCTTCGACTCCACCGTGGACCACGACGACTTCACCCAGCCGGGCAACCTGTACCGGATGTTCGACGATGCCCACCGCGACCGGCTGACCACGCGCATCGCCGGCGTCCTCGGCCAGGCGCGCAAGGAAGTGCAGGAGCGCCAGCTCGCCCACTTCTACAGCGCCGACCAGGACTACGGCCGCCGCGTAGCGGAGAAGCTCGGCCTCGCCGCCAAGCCCGCCGCACCGAAGGCGCAGCCGGCGCACGCGTAGACGCCGCACCGGCAGGGGAGTAGCTCCGGGGCTCACGGGAGCGGACGCGGAGGGCGCAGAGGCGGAATCAAAGAGCGCGGAGACGCGCATCAGCGGACACGCCTGAGCCCTTCGTGATGGTCGTCGAATCAGAGGGCAGGCTCGCCAGACGGCGGGCCTGCCCTCTGCACTCCAGCGAGTCTACTGATGAAACCGCGGAGTGGTGTTAGGGCATAGCAGATGTCCAGGACGCGCAGGCTTGCAATCAATCGGATTAAGTGCCGGCCTGCAGCTATCTCAGACTGCTGACCTCGATGGATGTCAGCGCAAAGGTTCGCCTGCTAGGTCGTCCATCTCTCGACTAGTTCCTTGAGGCACACGACCGACGCCTGCGAGACGCGACGAACAAGATGTGTCCTGCCCGGCGGCGCCCACTCGGCCGCGATGAATCCCCGAGGCACGGAGCTGTAGTACTTCGAACCGTCATCGCTCTCAACGCCCTGCTCTCGTGAGCGAGCGGCGGCGGCGCGCTGCGCGGCGGGCAATGGCAGGAATGTATGATTGACCGGGTGAGTTGCGATCCGCAGTCCGACTCTGGGGTCGGCCTGTAGGCTGCGAGGTAGCGCTTTCGCCTTATCGAAGTCCACGCCGAAGTCATCTCGAAGACATCTAAGGATCCGCGCGGCATCAGATTCACTAACAATGTACCCAGAATCTCGGTGCATACCCTTTGTACGTTTCTGCGCCATCGCAAGTGTCCCTCGATCCCAGACGGGATAGCCACGCAAATCCGGAAATCGATCCCGCGGGAGAATAACTTCGTCGACCTCCAAGTGGAATTGGTACAATGGCTCTATGCCTTCATTAACCTCGCTTGCAGAAGTACGTTCTACGACCATGTCGAAGTCGAAGTACTCGACCTTTAGTCCGCGTTCTGTCCACACTGAGCGCCTTGGCTGTGCCCAGGGGCCGGCTTTGCAGGAAGCGTGCTGCTCATGATCACAGAGCACCCCCTTGAAGCCTGTACTTATATTATCAGCCTCGTTTGAGCCCTTTTCGCTTGAGTCCGGGCCAGCATAGCTGGTAGTCTCTCGACATATTAGGACTACAGGCTGCTGGCGCCGCCGCAATCCTTCCTCAGACGCCCAGGCGAGCATCAGAAAAGTGTTGCGCGTCTTGCGGAATTCCTGGCCATCCTCTTCATCGTGGCACTGTATGAATAGGCTCTTGCCCTTCAGAGCCATCCACGTCTCGGCAGTTGTGCTGCCCAGTTCGGGCACTGAGCAGGCAGCGAGCACGATTCTGACCGGATCAAGTGGAGGAGGGGGATCCGAAGGCAGGCGAGTGCAAGCGGCTTCATACCAACATTGAAATACGAGACGGTTTTCGGGCGTAAC
>CAYRSS010000071.1:0-17492 GCA_964426945.1 uncultured Phycisphaeraceae bacterium | reverse complement strand
GGTAACGGCCCTCGTCCGCGAGGTGGCGCGACGGGTCATGAATCAGGCGAAAATCCTGATCAAACCGCCGACCGTGCGATTCGCGGCCTGATTGGTCAATGCGAGGCGTTTTTCAACGGACTGCTAGCCAAGAAGCCAGATCGAGGATGCAGGTGTCCTGCTCACTGACCGATTCTGTGCCCAGGATCGGGGAGACGATGACGTTGTTCTGCTGGGCGACAGAGGCCGTGTGTTCGACAGCATCTTCGTCGTGTTCATCGCATCCGCTCTCCGGGGGAGTTGCTATTTCGCCCCCAAGGCACGGCGCTTCATCACTGATTGGGATGATCAGGCGAACCGATCCGGTTGTCCACGGGTAGCTATCGGCAGCGATTGCCGTTGCCGGCCCCCAGTTCTCGGCGTGGTCTTCCGAGCTCGACGTCGACGGCTCCAGATCCTCGCCACACGTCGAAGGGTCAGGGACGCTGGTTCCGAGGCGGTCCTTGAGTGTGCCTCCGACGCAGTCGCCGTTACCCTCCTCAGTGATGCCCATGATCGTATGATTGATGACTATGCCCTGGGCCATCAATTTCATGACAATATGCTGGATGGAGTCGCAGAGTGCCGCGGTCTCATCATCCATGGAACTCGACGTGTCCATAATGAACACGACATCCACACCTACGGTTGGGCTCGGACCGGCGACGGACGCTCCGCCGCCCGCCTTCAGCGCCTGGTTGTCGGCGAAAGTGCAGTTGCGGACCTGCAGGCCGCTTCCCGATGTGAGCAGGCCGCCGCCTTCGCCATCCACGTCAGGTTCGCTCGCGTTTCCGTTGCGGATCGTGAAGCCGTCGAGGACCGTCCCGCAATCGGCATACAAGGCCGTGACGACGTGGAACACGTTGTCCGCGACCGGGTCGGGGCAGCTCTCGAACTCCGGGTCGCACGGGTTGTCCAGCAGGATGTTGATGTCGCCGTCGAGGATAGTTTCGTTCACGTGGAGGTCCACGATGTCGGTTGGGCCGGGACGATCCGCAACGCTCGACTCAGTGCCCGCGAAGGCGCCGTAGACCTTGACTCCCGATGGAATCTCGAACGTTGCGCTTCGACTCCCTGTCGTCTGCGTCCCGGTGGGCAGGTACGTTCCCGCGGCCACCCAGACCTCGTCTCCATATCCAGCGACAGCCAAGGCGTCGGTAAGCGTGAGAAAAGCGTGCCCCCAAGAGACTCCGGAATCGTTGCCCGCCACCGCCATGTGATCGACATAGATCACGTCCGCCGCTGCGGGTGACGGCGGTGCGACGAGGCAGATCGCGACGACCAGACAGAGCGATATGGCGATAATCCGTCTCATTCGAGAGCCTCCTGTAGGGGCGTTCTAAGCACAATCCTCGCTCCGGGTGAAGACTTGACCGGTACCTTGGTTTGGGTTATCATGGCTGTCAAGTCTAAAGTGTCGATTCTCGGCACTTTCTGGAGCCACCTTCGTGCGCACGTGGAGCTTCCTCTTCGCGCTTGCAGTCCTGCCCGCCAGCGTCCGCCTCTACGCTGGGATGCAGAACGCTTCGCTCATTCGCCTAGGTGATTACCCGCCCGCGAACGTGTTTCACAGCACGGCGTACGCGCTCTCCGGCGACGGGAGCACGCTCATCGGTTACGCCAGCGCTTCCCCTGCGACGATCGGTTATTATTGGACACTCCAGACTGGCTTTGTCTCCGTCGGTGATCTTCCCGGATCCACCACCTTCGCCCAGCCATTCGGCCTTTCCGGCGATGGGGCCACTATCGTCGGTCGAAGCCATTCTTCGCAATCAGGATCAAGCTCTAGCCACGCATTTCGTTGGCGGGCTGACTCCGGGATGGTTGGACTTCCCGGGCTTCCCGGAGCACCGCTCAGTTCGTGGGCCGAAGCCGTGTCCCGTGACGGGAATGTTGTCGTAGGTGGTGCGACTGCTGGCTTCTCCGGCTACGCGGTATACTGGGACGCAAACGGACAGCTTCATGAACTGGTCGCAGGCGGCTTAGCCACGGCGGCGAACGATGATGGCTCGGCCATCGTTGGCAGGATAGGCACTTCGCCCAGTCGTGCTTTCCGCTGGACAGTCGAAAGCGGCGTTCTGGACCTTGGCGATCTGAATCCGTTCTCCGATACAGACGCCGTCGCTGAAACCGTCTCCGCGGACGGTCGGATCATTTATGGCATCAGCCGATCGTTTCTCGGCGGTGCCACCATGTACGAGCCCTTCCGCTGGACGCCGGAACAAGGCATGGTCGGCCTTGGCTTCCCCGTCTTCACGGTCACCGCAGGCAGCGGCGATGGCACGATCATCGTGGGCAATGGCCTGCGAGGGCCCTACATCTGGAGTGGCTGTCGAGGCTTGCGCTTCGTTATCGAGATACTGGAGATCGAAAACGGCCTCGATCTCGCAGGCTACATCCCGGGCGTCGTGCGCGGCGTATCCGACGACGGCACGCGCCTGTGCGGCTGGGGTGGGACGCCCACCGAAGCCTGGTACGCCATCATCCCCCCGCCCGTGCCTTTGGAGATTCTCCCCGGCGATTTCGACCGCAACGGCGTCGTCGGGCCGGGGGATTCGGATGGGTTTTGGGTGGCGATGCAGGGGCCGGCCGTGGAGTGCTGGCTGTGCCCGCAGGCCGACTATGCGGGGGACCCCAAGCGGTCCACCGGCGGCGTGCACCCCGACCACGCCCCCGACGGCCGGGTGGACCTGCGCGACTACGCGGCCCTGCAGCGCTTCGTCGGCAACACGGCCCTGCCGGACAACGGCTGTGAATCGCCGCTGATGTTCGACCTCGACGGCGACTGCGTGTTTGACGCGGCCGACTACGAGCACATCGACGCGTGCCTCACCGGCCCGGCCGCGGCCACCGCCTGCCCGGCTTTCGATCACAACTACGACGGCCACACCGACCTGTGCGACCTCGCGGCTCTGCAGCGCGCCGTCAGGCCGTAGGGCCCCGACGCCCCGGTCTACATGCCGCTTCGCGCGGAGGCGCCGCGGGTGGCGGAGGCTCGGGGCGAGGCTTACCATATCGCGCGGAGCCTTCGATGACCCTGCCCGGCCGACTCTACGAGCTGTCCCTCGCTCTGCTGACCGATCTCTATCAGCTCACGATGGCCTACGGCTATTTCAAGTCGGGGCTGGCTGATCGCGAGGCGGTGTTTCATCTCACGTTCCGACAGCAGCCGTTCGCAGGGGGGTACAGCATCGCCTGCGGGCTGGGCTATGCGATCGACTTTCTCTCCAACTTCCGATTCGAAGAGGCCGACATCGCCTACCTGCGCGGCCTTCGCGGCAACGACGGCGGGCCGCTCTTCGACGAATCGTTTCTCGACTTCCTTGGCGGCATGACCCTTGCCTGTGACGTCGACGCCATGCCCGAAGGGACGGTCGTGTTTCCGCATGAGCCGCTGGTGCGCGTCCGCGGGCCGGTGTTGCAGGCGCAGATCCTCGAGACGGCGCTGCTGAACATCGTCAACTTCCAGACGCTCATCGCCACGAAGGCGTCGCGCATCTGCCAGGCGGCCCGCGGCGATTCGGTGATGGAGTTCGGGCTGCGGCGGGCGCAGGGGATCGACGGCGCGCTCGCCGCCAGCCGGGCCGCGTACATCGGCGGGTGCAGCTCGACCTCGAACGTGCTGGCGGGCAAGCTGTTCGGCATCCCGGTCGTCGGTACGCAGGCCCACAGCTGGATCATGTGTTTCGACGACGAGCAGGAGGCCTTCGACCGCTACGCCGAGGTGCTGCCCAACAACTGTGTCTTCCTGGTCGACACGTTCAGCACACTCGACGGCGTGCGCAAGGCGATCGAAGCGGGGCGGCGGCTGCGGGAGCGCGGGTTCGAAATGGTCGGTGTACGTCTCGACTCGGGCGACCTGGCCTACCTGAGCATCGAGGCGCGGCGCATGCTCGACGAGGCGGGCTTCCCGCGCGCGGTGATCGTCGCCAGCAACGAACTCGACGAGCATATCATCACCTCACTCAAGCTTCAGGGGGCCACCATCGGTGTATGGGGGGTGGGCACCAAGCTTGTAACCGCGTTTGACCAGCCGGCGATGGGCGGCGTGTACAAGCTCTCGGCGCTGCGCGGTGTGGATGGGCGGTGGGTGCACAAGATCAAACTGTCTGAGCAGACGCTCAAGATTTCCACCCCCGGCGTGCTGCAAGTCCGCCGGTTCCGCCGCGACGGAGAGTACATGGCGGACATGATCTTTGACGAGGACATCGGCGCCCCGCCCCAGGCGGTCATCGTGGACCCGGCGGACATGACCCGGCGGAAGCTCGTTCAGCCGGGGGCGCGCTATGAAGACCTGCTCGTGCCGATCTTCCGCGCGGGACGCCGGGTGTACGACCAGCCGCCCATCGCCGAGATCCGCCGGGCGGCCCGCGAACAGGTGGAGCGGTTTCATCCCGGCGTGCGCCGGTTCGTCAATCCGCACGGCTACCCCGTCGGGCTGGAGCGCGGGCTGCACGATCTGCGTACCGAACTGATCCTCAAGGCCCGCGGCGCCCCCAAGTAGGCCGGCCGGACGGGAAGACTGCGACGGCCCTCGATGAACGCGCTCATTCTGGTGGACATTCAGAACGACTTCCTGCCGGGCGGCGCGCTGGCCGTGCCGAAGGGCGACGAGGTGGTGGCCGTCGCCAACCGGCTCCTTCCGCGGTTCAAGCTGGTGGTTGCGACCCAGGACTGGCACCCGGCGGAGCACGGCAGCTTCGCGGCGAATCATCACGGCCGCCGCGTGGGTGAAGTGATCGAGCTCGGCGGCCTGCCGCAGGTGCTGTGGCCCGTTCACTGTGTGCAGAACACCGGCGGGGCGCTCTTTGCGCCCGGGCTGGACACGGCCCGCGTCGAACGCGTCTTCCCGAAGGGCTGCGATCCGGCGGTCGACAGCTACAGCGGCTTTTTCGACAACGATCACCGCCGCGCGACCGGCCTCGGCGACTACCTCCGCGGTCGCGGCGTTACGCGGGTCACGATTCTGGGGCTCGCGACGGACTACTGCGTGAAGTACACGGCGCTCGACGCCCGCGAATTGGGGCTGGAGGTCGAGTTGATCGAAGAGGGATGCCGCGGCGTGAATCTGAAGGACGGCGACGCGGAGCGGGCGATCGAAGTGATGACGGCGAGAGGCGTGGTCGTCGTCGCCCGCGCGGTGGCGGAGCACCGGTAGGGATCGGCGGGATTCACGCCCGGGTTACTGGGGCGTCGCATAGGGGCGGTACTTGCCTGCGTCGGCCTCGCGACCTGTTTCGTTGTAGAGTGCGATCAGCGACTCGGCTGCCGCGGCGACATCGGCGGTGTGGGTCGGCCCGACAGCGGGCAGCGTCTGCAGGTGGTTGAACGCGGCCAGCAGCGCCTGCTCGGCCTCGTCATGCCTCATCAATCCGGTGAGACACCGGCCCCAGACGATTTTCGCCTGGTCGATGCGGCGCTGACCCTCGGGGAAGGCCTTCTCGAGGATCTCGACCGCTTCCCGTGCCGGCGGCTCGCACGCGGCGAAGTCGCCGTGGCTCAGCTTGAGCTCCGCGAGCACAACGAGGCTGGTCGCGACCGAGTCGTGATCCGGTCCGAGGCGTCTGCGCTTGCGGTCAATCGCGTCGAGCAGCAGCCGCTCGGCTTCGTCGTCGCGCCCCTGGGCAAAGGCCAGGCGGCCGAGGGTGTGCAGGCCCTTGGCGACGTGCGGATGCGAATCGCCCTGCAGCTTGCGCATCGTCTCTACCGCTTCGCGCAGCAGCACCTCCGCTTCGGCGAATTCGCCTTGCTCGATGAGGCACGTGGCAAGGTTGTTCTTGCTGGCGGCCATCAGTTCGTGCTGCGGATCGTAGAGCCGCGCGCGGATTTCGATCACGCGGCGGTAGCCCGTTTCGGCCTTGTCGTGCTCACCCAGCTTGTCGTGGGTCGCCGCGATCGCGTTGAGGGACACCGCGGCCTCCGCGGACTCTTCGCCCACCAGCGCCGACCGCGTGGCCAGCGTCTGTTCGTACAGCGGCAGGGCCTCGGCGTAGCGTCCGGCGAACCACAGCACGTTGGCGAGATCCTCCTGCGTTTGCGCCGTTTCGAGCGTGTCTGCACCGTACAGGGCTGTACGCAGGGCGAGGGCCCGGCGGAGCTGGGCCTCGGCCTTCGTGTAATCGCCGCGGTCGCGGTAGAAGTTGCCCACCATCCCCCAGACTTTGGCCTCGATCCGCCGGTCGGAGAATGAGAGCTTCTCAAGCCTTGCGACGTACTCGTCGAGCACCTCGGCCGACGGCGCTTTGTCGGGGTCGAGCAGCGTGAACACCTCAGTGAGGACGTCCTGCTCCTCGGTGCGAAGCTCGGCGTTGCGCTTGCCGACATAGAGCGCGCCGCTGAGGCCGACCAGGAAAAGCACGACCAGCGCGCCGACCGTCGCGGGGAACTTGCGGCGGATGATCAGCTTGCGGAGCTGGTACCAGTAGCTGTCGCGCTTCGCCTCGATGGCCTCGCCGTCCAGGTAGCGCTCCACGTCGCGGGCGAGTTCGCCGGCGCTCTGGTAGCGTCGGTCGGGCTCTTTCGCGAGGCACTTGAGGACGATCGTTTCCAACTCGTCGTCGATTTCGCGGTTGATCGTGCTGGGCCGCTGCGGGTCGGACGAGATGATGCACTCCAGCACATCGCGAAGGCGGCCGACGACCGGATAGGGGAACCGGCCCTGCGTCAGCAACTGGTAGAGGATGATGCCCAGCGAGTAGACGTCGGTGCGGATGTCGATGTTCGACTTGCCGCACGCCTGCTCGGGGCTGGCCCACGGTGTGGAGCCGATGAACTGCCCGGTCTGGGTCATCGACTGCGCGTCGAGGTCCACCGCGTCGGCGGTCAGCTTGGCCAGTCCGAAGTCGAGGATGTGCGGCCGGCCTTCGAGGTCGAGGCGAATGTTGCCCGGCTTGAGATCGCGGTGGATGACGCCCTGCAGATGGGCGGCATGAACCGCGCGACAGATGTCCGCGAAGAGGCGGAGCTTGCGGCGGAGCGACTCATCCGGCGAGGTGATGCGCTCCTGCAGCGACGGCCCGGCGACGTAGTCCATGACGTAGAACGAACTGCCGTTGACCGTGCCGCGATCGCGGATGGTGACGATGCTGGGGTGGTTGAGCTGGGCGAGGATCTGCATCTCGCGCTCGAAGCGCACACGCTCCGACCCGGTCGAGAAGGGGCCGTCGCGCATGATCTTGATTGCGACGGGATGACGGGTGGACTCTTCGACGCCCTCGAAAACCACACCTTGGCCGCCCGTGCCCAGCCGGCGCGTGACCCGGTAACCACTCAGCGATGACTCCAGCCGGTCAAAGGCCGGGCCCGGCGGCTTGAGCGTGCCGGCGTGCGACTCCGCGTCGGCGAGTTGGCGTGCCTCGGCCTGCGCGGCGCGGATGAGTCGGAGTTCCGACTCATGATCCGGGGGAGAGCCGTGGCCGTCACGTCGCATGGACCGTTCCGATGCTGATGGACTTGCGATGGGGCCCGCCGGGCGACGGACCCTGTTCCAAGATCGTAATCCGCGCTGCCGTACTCACTGGCTCTCGAGCCGGGATGGGCAGTTTGGGGAGAACGCCCCAAGGTCCGCCAAGTTCGCATGCGGCGTTCCGGGCGGTCCATGCCGGCCCCCGCGGATCGTCGACCGGGTGAACCGGCCCACAGAATCGCGTAAAGACATGAAAATAAATGCTTTACGAACCGCTGACGAATCGCGAGGGCGAGCCCATGATTTCCCCCAGCCGCCGATGCGCCCGGCTGCGGAGCATGTAGACGGCTCCAGCCG
The DNA here is from genome assembly GCA_964426945.1 of uncultured Phycisphaeraceae bacterium. Lineage (GTDB taxonomy): Bacteria > Planctomycetota > Phycisphaerae > UBA1845 > UBA1845 > CAYRSS01. Next base: position 9,712 of record CAYRSS010000071.1, on the reverse strand, counting down.
TTTTTTTCAGCTCGGCTGAAACTTCCTCGATGGACCTACCATCGATGTCGTAGAGCTGAATCACCTTGCGGTAGTCCTCGGGAAGGGCCTTCATCGCCTGGGCGAGGAAGGCTTTGGCTTCGGCCCGCGCGGCGTGACGGCTGGGGGTGGTGACTGACGCGCCGAGCATCTCGTACAGCTCGAGCGAGCCGTCCTCGTCGCCGGTGACGCGGTGGCGTTTTCCGCCGCGTTTGTCGGCTTCGAGTCCGCGGAGGGCGTCGACGAGATTCCGCTTCGCGAGGGTGGCTAGCCAGCCGCCGAACGAGCCGTCTTCGCGGCGCACGAACTGGCCGATGGCGCGAAAGGCATCGACGTAGGCCTGCTGCATAACGTCATCGGCGCTCAGCACGGATTGAAAGCGGCGAGGGATCGATCCGACGAGCGTGTCGCGCACGCGCGGACCGTGGCGGCGCAGCAGTTCGGTGAGACTCGCCTCGTCGCCACGGATGGCGCTGTCGAGCAGGTCGTTCTCGGACTGAGGCGGTGTGGGGTCCATGCGGGGTCGATCGGCTGCCGTGATTCTCGCCGCGCAGATCAAGTGCGGCTGTGCCTGAAAGCCCTTGCGACGCTGATTCATAGATTACTGCGGCACGGTTCCCTCGGCAAGTTTGCTATACTGACAGGCTGCGGACTCGGCGTGCGTGAGCAGGGCGCGGCGACTCCGTTCTTTTCCTTCAGCAGTTCGGGCCGGCTGATCTACGGTCACCATGTCCAGCGTCGGATCGATCGGGCCCCTGCAATCTCATAGCTCTCCCGGCCAAGGGCCTCACCTTTCGGCCGGGGTGAAGGAGTCCGAGCGATGTACGACCATTCCGATCTCCGCCTGTCGCCTGCCGTTCTCCGTAGCCTGATGCGGCAGCTGGTGGCCGCCGTGGCCGGCCTGATGGCGGCCTGCGGCGCAACCTCGCCGGCGCTGGCGATCGCGACCGACGAATGCGCGTCGGCGCCGACTGTGTTCGAGGGCGATCACTCCTTCGACGTGGCCGGCTCGACGCTCGACGCCGGCATTCCCCCGTGCAGTCCCAACATGTTCAGCGACGTGTGGCTGCGCTACACGGCGTCCTGCACAGGCGTGGCCACCATCGAAACGTGCGGCGCCGACGACGACGGCCCCGACACGATCATCGAGTTGTTCGAGGGCTGCGACTGCACGCCCGGCGCGCCGGTCAGTGTGGCCTGCGTGGACGACTCAGGCTGCGGCATCAACGGCTGGGCGTCCAGCGTGACCGCGCCCGTCGTGGCCGGCAATTGCTATTTCGTGCGCATCAGCGGCTGGCAGGGGGGACCGGCCGCCGGAACCGTGAGCATCACGTGCGGCGATGCGTGCGACGTGGCGTGCACGCCCGGCGCGCTGACCGAAGGCGAGCCCCTCTGCGGACCGGGCTACACCGATACGTACAACGCCGGATGCAACGCGACCGTGCCGGTGTTCCAGTCGATCGCGCCCGGCGCGCCCATCTGCGGCACGGGGGGCACGTTCCTGAGACAGCGAAGCTGCACGGTGGACGACGACTGCCCGGGTGCGGAGACATGCGACGGTTCGCTGTGCAGCGGTCCGCCGATCAATCATCGCGACACGGACTGGTACGAGTTCATTCACGAAGAGCCGCAGGTCCGGACCTACGCCTTCTCCGCCGTGGCGGAGTATCCGCTGCTCATCGGTCTGGTCGACAGCGGCGGTTCCGGCGTCTGCAGCGGCGCCACGCTGCTGGTCGCGGACACCTCGCCGACGTGCGCCGAGGCCGCATTCACTGTCGATCTCGGCCCCGGCATCTGGTGGTTCGTCACCGGCCCGGACGTCTTTCAAGACGTTCCCTGCGGCGCCACCTACGAAGCGGTGCTGCTCGCTTCGGACGTGGATAACGATTCCTGTGCCACCGCCCGCCCCATCGGCGACGGCTTGCCTGCGATGGTGGACGACAACAGCGGCGCGTTGCTCCACAATGACAGCGATGCCGGCTGCGCACTCTCGCATCGCGACGTGTACTTCTCCTACATCGCCTCCTGCGACGGTGTCGTGACGATCGACACCGAGGGCAGCCTGCAGCCGGACACCGTGCTCTCGGTGCTCGACGATTGCGGCGGCAGTGAGCTCGCCTGCGACGACGACGGCGGCACCGGCACGCTCTCACGACTGACGTTCAGCGCGCTCGCGGGTGAGGACTACATCATTCGTGTGGCGTCGTGGGGCAGCGAGCCGACCGGCGGACCCTTCCAGTTGAACATCACCTGCGGCGCCGGCCCGGCGGTCGGCGCGTGCTGCCTGCCGGGCGGCGGCTGCGGCGATGGCTTCGACGGGCCGGGCTGCGCCGGCGCGGGCGGCGTGTACCAGGGCGACGGCACGACCTGCGGGCCGACGACCTGCGGAACCTCCAGCGACATCCAGGATTACTGGGCCACCGAGTCGCCGGGCACCTACCAGTCATTCACCGACACGCCGATCCCCCCGGGCTTCTTCGGACCCGGATCGCTGCCGTTCGAAGGCGTGATCGAGTTCGCGGGCGATCCGATCGACGAAGCGGAGCTCGGCGACACCGACACGATCGTGCGACGCGGCGGCGACCCCGTCGGCCCCGGCGATCCGCCTGGCGCCATGGGCTCGGTCCCGATCGAAATCGTGGAGCTCAGTCTCCGCTCGGTAGAGCCGATCATCGTGAACTTCGCGGCGGGCCCGCCGCAGCAGTGGGATGTGCGCGTCGACCTGTCGGACGGGCCATCGCCGCCGGGGATCCTGACCGCGACGAAGACCCACCCCAACGGCGGTACGTTCAGCTCCGTTCTGCCGGTCCGCCCGCGGCTGACCTTTGCACGGGTGGGCAACCCGGGCCAGGTGGTCGTGTTCGACACCGCCCAGATGGGCATCCCGCCGATTCAGTTGCAGTCCTCCGAGACGCCGTTTGTGCACCTGACAAACGCGGGGCTCAACCTCGTGCTCGATCCCGAGACGCAGATATCCGTCGGCGTCGTCGAAATCGTCCCCGGCGATCCCGCTTCGCAGGTCGTGCAGGTCGTGGAGGAAACCTCCTCGAGCGACCTTGAACGCCACCGGGTCCGCCCCGGCCGGCGCACCGGCCCGCCGCCTCGCCGCGATCCGTGGTACACCTTCCGCGACGCGGACGATGAAGACGACGAGCCGAATCACCAGACCTTTGCAGCCACGCCGATTCCCGCCGGTTTCTTCGGCCCGGGCTCCGAGCCCTTCACCGGCCGGATCAACTTCCGCGGCGTGGCCCTCGATCCGGACAACCTCAACAACGCCGACACCATCGTTGAGCGCCTGGGTGATCCGGTTGTTTCTTCCGATCCCGTCGGCGCCACGGCGACGGTGCCCATTCAGATCGTCGAGCTGAGCCTCACCTCAGTGGCGCCCTTCACCGTCACGTACGCGGGAGATGAGCCGGAGTTGTGGCGCGTCGACGTCGATCTCTCGGCGATCCCGCAGCAGGTGGGCTCGCTCACCGCAACCAAGACACACCCCAACGGCGGCACCTTCGATTCGGTGCTCCCCGTCCAGCCGAGGTTCACGTTCACGCGTCTCTCCGACGGGGCCGTCCGCATTCTCGACACGGGGCTTGCGGGCCAGCCGCCGGTCGTCCTGCAGGGGACGGCCATGTCGTTCGTGAACCAGCTCCACAGCAGCGTGGACATCATCCATGACGGCCAGGGCGAATTCGTGCCCGGTGTGGTCGAGGGCCAGCCCGGCGACATGGCTACGCAGGTGCCGCTGCCCGGCACGGAGGCGGAACTATGGGCCAGCCACACCGTCTGTCCACCGCCGCGCAAGCCGCCGCCGCACCGCTGGTACACCTATACCGACAGCGACCCCGACCGGAATTACCAGGATGTCGCGCTGCCCGTCGACTTCTTCGGACCCGGTTGCGACCCGTTCACCGGGCGCATCCGCTTCGCCGGCGAGCCGGTGAACCCCTACGCCACCGGCCTGGCGGATACCGCCGTTCAGCCCGAGCTGCGCGCGGTGCGCATGGATGATCCCGTCGGCACGGTCGGATCAACCGCGATCGAACTGGTCGGGCTGAACATGGTGTCGAGCGAGCCGATCGAGGTCGTGTGCGACGGCGCGGTCACGCTGTGGGATGTGCGGGCGACGCTCTCACCCTCCACGCCGGCTCCGATGGGCACGATGACGGTGCTCAAGACGCACGACAACGGCGGCATCTTCGACTCGTCGCTGTTTGTCCAGCCGATGCTCAGTTTTGCAGCGCAGGCGGGCTGCGACTGCGGCGATGCCGACCGCAGCGGCGCGGCTGATGCCGCCGACTGGGCGCTCATGGCCGAGGCCCTGAGCGGACCGGGTGGCGCCGGCGGCCCGGGCTGCCAGCAGCATGCGTCGCTGTGTGCCTGCGCCGACGCCGACCGCGATGGCGACTTGGACCTGCGCGACGTGGTCGCGCTCCAGCTCGCCGTCGGCGGGCAGACAGAGGTCTGCGTGGGTGATCCGACCGGCGCGCCGAACTTCGCCTTCGACGCCGGTGCCGCGGGCCTTCAGCCGATTGAGTTCACCGCGACCGCGACGCCGTTCGTGCATCGCGTGCACTCGGCCGCGGAGATCTCGTTCGCCGAGGGCTCGTCGATCGTGCCGGGCATCGTGGAGACCGCGCCGGGCGACACCTCGTCGCAGGTGCCGGTGCCCACCTCGGAGGAGGCGCAGCTCGCCCGCCACACCGTGTGCCCGCCGCCGGGCTGCCGCGTGACGATCCTGGGCGACAGCAAGATCTGCAAAGGCAGCTCCACGGTGCTGACCGCGATTGGCGTCCCGCCGGGCGGGACGTGCGTGTGGTCGTGGTCGAGCACGGGCTCGGGCGCGGTGTCGCTCCTCGCCGGTGGTTGCGACGCGCTGGTCGGCGGGCTGGCCACCAGCAGCGCGGTGGGTGACATCACCATCCGCGTCACCTACTACGCCCCCAACGGCGCCGTGTGCCGCGATACGCATCCGTTCACCGTCGCCGAGATCGACATTACCGACACGCCGGAGCCCTACCTGCCGACCAACACCAACACGGTGATGTACACGGCAACCATCCGGCCGCCGGGCTGCACCGATCGCATCAGCTTCCTGCTCACGGACGTCAGCGACTTCCCGGGTGACGCCATGAACAACGGCGATCAGCCCGACGACGAGAAGGACTACAAGCTCAAGGCGACCGACAACCCGACCTTCGATATCGCGGCCAATGAACAATCCGCAACGACGAAGACGGAGGTTAACTCGGCCACGATCATCGTCAGGGCGTATGACTTCGGCGCCCGTGGCAAGATCCGGGCGCGCATGGTGCGCGAGGGCTGCGAATCGCCGCAGCGCCGCATCCCGCGCGACGACGATGACGACTGGCTGCCCAACGCCTACGAGGACACGCAGCCCGACAAGGACAAGGCGATCGCCGACACCGACGGCGACGGTACGCTCGACGGTGTCGAAGATGACGACACGCTTCGTGCCGTCGTGGCCAACGCCGGCCCAGCCAACCGCGCCGACGCCAGGACCGACCAGGGGCTTCTTGGTGACGGTCTGGTCGGCTTCGAGGAGTACCGCGGGTTCTTCCTGATGGGCCTGCACACGCGTACCCCGACGCGCACCAAGGATGTGTTCGCCCATGCGGAGGCCAACGTGAACGTCGGGCTGGGGATGTTCCCGAATCTCACCGGCTTCAACGTCCGCGAGATACTCAACACGGAGTGGAACGGCACGGCTGATCGCGTCATCAACGACAAGCGCAGCGGCATTCCCGGCGCGACGCTGCAGCGCGGCCTGCGGGCCATCCGCAACAACGGCCTGGGGATCCTCGGCATCGCCCGCGGCATCGCCGGCGCGATCAACCAGTCGCCCAACGAGACGCTCGTGATCGAGATTGACGTCGACGACCACGCCGAGGGCATGGCCGCCCGCAGCGCCGGCCCCGACGGCGCGCTCTGCACGGCGGATGACGCCGCGGTGGACCAGGTCGCCGGTCCGGGTACCGGCCTCTCCGCCGCCAACGCGATGGACGTGCTCGCCGAGACGGTGGGGCACGAGTTCGGCCACGGCTGCCACCTGGAGCACAATTTCTGCTACGGCGATGTGTACGTGATCCAGCGCCAGCGGGGCTTGCCCAATTCGATCACGGTGACGGCCGGCCCGAACGGCGTGTGCAACGCCGCCGCGGCGGGCGACGACGTGCAGATCATCCCGACCGGGCAGGGCTTCCCCGACACGCCGTGCGTCATCGGTCCCGGGCCGCTGCCCGACGGGGCGACCGTGGTGGCGGGCGACGACACGGTGGCCGGCGGGCTGATCCTCTCCGGCGCCAACGGCATCTGCGAATCCACCGCCGGCGGCGTGGACACGCAGGTGCTGCCGGTCGGAACGGGCGTGCCCAACGTCAACTGCGTCAGCACGGGCCCCGACGGGCGCTCCGCGACGGCCGCGGCGGGCGATGACGTGCAGCGCATCCCCGTCGGCAACGGCGAGCCCAACCAGGTGTGCATCATGCCCGGGCCCGACGGCGCGCTGGACTGCAACCCGGCCGACTGCCCCGGCGGCGATGACACCATCGTCGGCGGCAACGTCACGACCGGTCCCGACGGCATCAACGACAGCTTCGCCACCGTGAGTTACGACGGGGTTATCAGCATCATGCTGAGCAACGTCCGCTTCCCCGTGCCGAACACCTACAGCGCGGATGACCTCGACCAGGTTCGCTTCCACCTGAAGCACCCGTAAGGTCGAACGAGGAAGACAACCGGCTCCCTACGCCAGGAGAGTGCTGCGATGAGAAACACGTTCACGACGAATTCGGGTCTTCGCCGGTCGACGACGGCCGCGCTCGCGGCGGCGATGCTGCTGCCCGCAGCGGGGCGGGCGGCCGACCAGGTCAGCGTGCCTTCCGCGCAAATGGTCGTATCCGCCTCGCCGGTCAACCTGATGAGGGAAGAAAACCCGCAGAATCCCGCCGACGCGGAGTTCAGCCAGGCCTACGCCGATCATCTCGCCGAGTGGCCGATCCTGATCGAGGTGTCGATCGGGCTCGTCGGCCGGCAGGGGCGCGTGACGCTCAGCCGCGACGGGCAGACGTGGAGCGACCAGCTCGTCTTTCGCACGACGCGCGACGGCAAGGAGTGCCCCGCGTGCGTGGTGGAGCTGGTCCCCGGATCAGACCTGATCACCATTCCGCTGGAACCCGCGCAAGGCCCCTTCGCGGTGGGCAGCACGCTCACCGACGGGCAGATTCTCGAGTCGCTGTGGACGCTGCGCGTTGCCGACCATGACACGCCGCCGCCGGGGCTGTACGAGATTCTCGTCACGCCGCGCGGCGGGGCGAGCGGTCACTTCGACGCCGGCGCGTCTTTCCGCTGCGACATGCGCATCGAGGTACTGCCCGCGGGGGACCCCGACCGCATGGTCGAGAATCGCGTGGAAGGGCTGTTCCTGACGGCGGTGGCCATCCGGCCATCCAACCCCGGCCGCGCGGCGCAGCATCTCGACGCGGCGTGGTCGCTGGTTCAGGAGTATCTGCGCGAAGGGGCGGGCGAGGCGAACGGCCTGTACAACCTCACGCCGCGCTACCAGGCGGCGCGAATCGCTGAGGCCCTCGGCCGCACCCTCGACGCGCTGGGCTACTACGCCCAGGTTGTGCAGGGCGTGGCGCGCGATTCGAAGATGCGCTTCGGCCACTTCGGGCGCGAGCGCGGCCCGCTGCCGCAGACCTACGCCGATCATCTCGTGGTGCGAAAGGTGAATGTCCTGCGCAGCACGGTGGAGGCGTCGATCGGCGCGGCGGGCGCGGCCGGGCGATAGGGGCCGGATGCTACCGACCCGGAGCAGCCTTCGTTTCCGCGTTTCGGCGTTTCCTCACGCCTTCGTGGCGACGACGATGTAATCGCCTGACGCCGCGGGATCGAACGGCGACCGCGCATAGTCGCCCCATTCGTGATCGATGTGCAGCCCCGCCGCGCCGCACCAGTCGTGCATCGCCTCGCGGCTGACGGCGTGGAGCGTTCCGCCGTCGGCGTGCTGCTGCCAGGTGCCCGCGGCCTGCCAGAGCGTCACGTTGGTCACTTCGACGGCGTCCTCGCGAAAGAAAAACTGCCGCACCGACACATACTCGAGGCCGTCGGCGCGGGCGACGCGCGGCCCGATGATGCAGGGCCGCCGCCCGCGCATCGCCGCGAAGTTCAGCACCTGCACGAACACCCGCCCGCCCGGCCGCAGGCAGGCGGCGAACTGCTCCACGGCCGCGCGGCACGCCGTCGCCGACCCTGCCGCCGCCAGCGAGTTCGCCTGACAGAACACCCCGTCATGCCCGCCGCCGACGGCCTGGGCCATCTCCGCGTAGTCGCTTTCGACGAGTTGCAGGCTGTCGGCGGGCCGCGCAGCGCCGGCCGTCGCCTTCGCCACGCGCTGCCGCGCGAGATCGAGCATCTCGGGGCTGCGGTCCACGCCCGTCACGCGGTACCCCCGGGCGGCCAGCGCCTCCGCCCCCCGCGCCGGCCCGCACCCGGCGTCGACCAATCCGCCCGCCCCCGGCGGCCCGAAGACGTCCATCAGCACGGGCAGCTCGCGGGCGAGGCGCGCCGACCAGTTGATCGAGCGGTCATACCACGAAGGCGAGCGGAATATGTCCTGAGAGGAGGGGGTGGTCATCGATGCGAGCGTATCGCGCGAGCGGTTCAGAGCAAATCAGGTTCCGGGGTGGAGCGGTCGAACGGGGTTCGGCGCCTGGCGGCCACCGGCCCCATCCGCCATCCCCCCGGCCCGTTGCCTCGCCCCGGTCCACACCTTACCATGCCTCGCTCGACCAGCCTTGTGAATTCCCGTGGGAAGGAGACGACCGTGGCCGCAGCGAACCGTGATAACCTCTGCCTCTTCACCTCCGAGTCGGTCTCGATGGGCCACCCGGACAAGGTCTCGGACCAGATCTCCGACGCCGTCCTCGACAGCCTCATCGCCCACGACCCCATGGTTCGCACCGCCGTCGAGACGCTCGTGACCACCGGGCTCGTCGTGGTCGCGGGCGAGGTGACCGTCCACACGCAGGAGGCCCGCAACGCCCTCGGCGACGTGGAGCAGACCGTCCGCGAGATGATCCGCAAGATCGGCTATGACGACGCGGCCGGCGGGTTTGATTACCGCAGCCTCTCGGTCCTGCGCACGCTGCACGGCCAGTCGCCGGAAATCAGCGCGGGCGTCACCGAGGGGCAGGGGCTGCACCAGCAGGCCGGCGCGGGCGACCAGGGGCTGATGTTCGGCTTCGCCTGTGACGAGACCAAGGCCCTCATGCCCATGCCCATCCACCTGTCGCACCGGCTCATGGAGCGACAGGCCGAGCTCCGCGAGAGCGGCACGCTCCGGTGGCTCAAGCCCGACGCCAAGTCGCAGGTCACCGTCATGTACGACGGCGCCACCCCCGTCGGCGTCGACACCATCGTCCTCTCGACCCAGCACGACGCCGGCGTGACGGACCGAAAGACCGGCTTCCTCAGCCAGGAGGCCAAGGACGCCATCCGCGAGGAGATCATCCGCCCCGTGATCGAGCGCGAGGCGCCGGGCTTCTGGCGCAGCGACATCAAGCTGCACATCAACCCAACCGGAAGCTTCGTCATCGGCGGTCCCCACGGTGATTCGGGGCTGACGGGCCGCAAGATCATCGTCGACACCTACGGCGGCCGAGGCCGTCAC
>CAYRSS010000070.1:0-17567 GCA_964426945.1 uncultured Phycisphaeraceae bacterium | reverse complement strand
AGTTCGGATTGGAGTCTGCAACTCGACTCCATGAAGCTGGAATCGCTAGTAATCGCGGATCAGCCATGCCGCGGTGAATGTGTTCCTGAGCCTTGTACACACCGCCCGTCAAGTCATGGGAGCCGGGAGTACCCGAAGTCCGTTTAGCTAACCGCAAGGAGGCGACGGCCGACGGTAAGCTCGGTGACTGGGACTAAGTCGTAACAAGGTAGCCGTAGGGGAACCTGCGGCTGGATCACCTCCTTTCTAGAGGATTTCTAGACACGGCCGCCAAGCGGCCGTGAACAGAGGTCAGCACATTTTCGGCTCGCCCCATTCGGAGCGAGCGAGTCCGGGATGCGAGTCCCGGGCCCGACGGCAAACCCCTTCACTTAGCAAAGAGCGATGAGCAAAGGCCCGTACGCGGGCCTTTTTTCATGCGCAGCCCTCGCCAGGTCTCGTGCCGTACTGCAGCGGGGCCCGGGGGCGTATTCCCGTCCCCCGCCGACCGGGGCAATCGATGAAGAAGGGTCCGAAAATCAAGGAACTCGCCCGCGAGCTCGGGATCACCTCCCGCCAGCTCGTCGACCGTTGCCGGGCCGAGGGGGTCGCCGCCCAGAACAGCATCACCCGGCTGACGCCGGCCCAGGCCGCCCAGGCGCGTGGGTGGTTTCCGGCTCCAGCCGCACAGGCCGGCGAGCCTGCGTCACCCCTCCCCGCCGACCAGCCCGACGACTAGCCCCCACCAACACGATCCCCCGGCGCCGCTTGGCGCGCCCCTGTCGGCGCAATCCCTACGACCGGCAGCTCCCGGGGCATTGCCCGCCCTCCCAGACCTCACACCCCGCACGGCATGACTGCGCCGCGCAGTCGCTGTCGCCGGCACGCGCGCCAGCCTCGTCAAATACCGAGGCGCATGCGAGTGCCACGCGGTGACACTGCTGCGCACAAGCCCTTTCAAATCCGGACCTGCGCCGCCGGCGTGAACGTCCGAGCATCCGCGGGTTTCGCGGGTCGTGACGCGCGATTCCACGTGGTCAAGAAGAAAAATCGGATCGCCGCGTGACTTATATCCTAGCCTGAACAGCGTGCGACGCGTGCTTTTCGATCCTCCAACGAAGGCCGATCCAGGAACCTAACCCATGGCATTGACGATCACGAACACCAACACGCTGAAGCTGCTGAGCATCCTCAACCGCAACAGCACGAACCAGTCGACGACAATCAGCCAGCTGTCTACCGGCAAGCGCATCAACTCCGGCAAGGATGATCCCGCCGGCTTGATCGCTCTGTCGACGCTGCAGCGCGAGTTGACGTCGGTGGGTACCGCCCTGTCCAGCAACCAGCGCACCGACTCGGTGCTTTCGGTCGTGGACGGCGCCCTGGGCGAAATCCAGACACTGCTTCAGGAAGTGCACGGCCTCGCCTCCGCTGCCGCCAGCAGCGGTAACCTCACGGCCGCCGAAATCGCAGCTAACCAGACGCAGATCGATGACGCCCTGGCGGCGATCGATCGCATCGTGAGCACCACGACCTTCAACGGCAAGCGCCTGCTGGACGGCTCGCTCGGGGTCGAACACTCGGGATTCACGACTAACTCGAACCTGGACAATCTCCGCATTTACTCACGCGGCACGTCCACGTCGGACACGACGCTCACGGTGACGCGCAACTCGGCGGCGAGCACCGCTTCCGCCACGCTGGGCTTCATGACCGGTGCGTCCACTTCGCGGACTTTCGGCACCAGCGAGATCAACATCACCGGCAAGCTCGGCACGGCCACGATCACCCTGGCCAGCGGGCTCACCCAGGCTCAGGTGGTCAGCCAGATCAACGCCGCCAAGGACCAGACGGGCGTTTCGGCGATCCAGGCCGCGACGAACGTCAGCCTCAGCTCGACGGCCTATGGCAGCGATGCGTTCATCAGCGTGGAGGTGCTTTCCGGAGGGTCGGTCACTGCGGCCTATGGCACGGCCACCACGGATGCGAGTACCACGAACGATCTGGTCGACTCGGCCAAGCAGATCGGTGAAGACGCCGACATCACCATCAACGGCCAGCAGGCCGTGACGGACGGCCTCGATGTGAACTTCAGCGGCGGCGGTATCAGCCTCTCCTTCACGCTCACCGAGGCGTTTGGAACCGCCAGCGGAACCGGCTCGACCAGCTTCACGGTCAAGGCCGCGGGCGGAGCCACGTTCCAGCTCGGCACCAGCGGATCGACCAAGGCAACCATCGGCATCGACTCGCTCTCGACCAACAAGCTCGGCGGCGGTAACGGCACGGACAAGATCGCCCAGCTCCGCTCGGGTGGCGCGGTAGCGCTGAACACCGACGTCACCGGCGCCCTGGAGTCGATCGAATCCGCCATCTCGGAGGTGGCCGGCATCCGCGGGCGCCTCGGCGGCTTCCAGCGGTACCAGGTCGGGACGGCTATCAGCTCACTGCAGACGCAGCAGAGTTCGCTGTCTCAGGCCGCCAGCTCGATCTCCGACACGGACTTCGCCGTGGCCACGGCCAACCTGAACCAGCAGTCGGTGCTCGTCAATTCGAGCATCCAGCTTCTGGGCCTGGTCAACCAGCAGTCGGCCCAGATCCTGTCGCTGCTGGGCTGATGCACGGGCGCGATCGCTGAAACTGCGGTCCGAATAATGCTGACGCGGCGGGCCGGCGGACTTCCACCGGCCCGTCGCAGTTTCGGGGCGCCTTGCAAAGCTCCAGCCTCTCCCGGTCGATATTCCCTGAAAGCAGTACCTGAACCCGGGGGGAGGCCGGCACAGCATTACGGCCGGCGACGGATGAACATGCAGAAGGACTCACCACGACACCAGAGCACGCGTGCCGTCCGCACGATCCGCGTTTCGGACGACGACCTCGCAGCGATTCTCGACAAGCTGGACGCCCAGACGGCGGAGGAGGGCCGCGATTCGTCCCGGCCGGAGCGCTTCTCCTATCGCCAGAAGGGCTGCCTGCTCCACATGCAGCAGCCGGGCGATGGCAGCGCGACGACGTTCCAGGTGCCCACCCGTGACCTGAGTGCCTCCGGCGTTTCGTTTCTGCACGGGGGCTACGTGCATGTTGGCACGCGATGCATCATTCAGCTCATCAGCCTGCACGGAACCTGGACCGACGTCCGTGGCCGGGTCAGTCGTTGCGTGTACGTCACCAGCCAGATTCACGACGTCGGGGTCAAGTTCGATTCGCCTATTCAACCGGGCGAGTTCAGCTCCAGCGCCGTCAGGCTGAGGGTGTTGCTGGCCGACGATGATCCGTTGATCGTCAAGCTGGCCCAGACCTACCTCGCTCGACTCAACGCCGAGGTCGAATCTGTCGCGGACGGCAAAGGGGCACTCGACTTAGCGACTTCAGGTCGATTCGATGTCGTCCTGCTCGACCTTGCTATGCCGGAGATGGACGGCCTGACCGCCATTCGCGAGCTGCGCAGACGCGGCTTCCGGGGGGTGGTTGTCGCCTTGACGGCCAATACCTCGCCCGAGATCAGGAACCAGTGTTTCGAGGCGGGTTTCGATGATTACATCGCCAAGCCGGTCACCGTGGACAAGCTTGCCGCTGTCATCAGCCGGCGCAAGGCAGAGCCGCTCATCAGCTCTTTTCACGACGACCCGAGCCTGCGTGACCTCATCAGCGCATTCCTGAAAACGCTCCCGGCCAAGGTCAAGGCCATCGAGGAGGCGGCAATCGCCGCGGACTGGAGCAAGGTCGAGCTGGTGGCCCGATCGCTCAAGGGAGAGGGCGGGAGCTACGGCTTCGATCCGATCTCCGAGTCAGCTGCGCAGCTTGAGACCGCAGCGGCAACCGGCGCCGATACGGCCGTGCTGACCGCGAAGATGGACGAATTGGTGAAGTGGTGCCGGCTCGCCAAGGGCGGTGCCACGGAAACCTGAACCGGCAGCTGGGCTGATCATACTCTCGCTGACGCCATCAACCGGCGACGTTCAGCCGCCCTGGCGTAGATCTCGGCCAGCGAGAGGACATTCCGAGATTCGAGCTGAAAGACGCCGCACATCGACTGCCATGTCGATCCAATCGCGTCGAAGATGATCTGCATCATACCGGGGTCAATGTCAAAGGGCATGCCCGCTCGCAGAACGGCCGACGCCTCCTCCGACGTGGCGTCCTGGCGCTGCAGAACTTCAGCCAGCAGATCGGCCAGGCGGAGCAGACGCGCGCACAGCGCCACGCGCGGCTCAGCGACTTCGCTGTCGCGCTCGGGCGCGTCCTGTATCAGGATGGCTTCCACGAAGATATCAGGCAGCGTCCAGTCGCGCAGCATCTCCGCCGTCAGTTGGACATGGGTGATGTCATAGAGGTCGGCTTCGAATTTCGCGAGCGGCTCGCTGGCGTCACTTTGTGCGAGTTCGAGGGTGCTCCCGTACGAATCAGGAAACGCCGTTGCGAGCCCGATCTGGCCCACGCGTGAGAGCATGCCGACTGAGAACGCTTCGTCCGCGGCGATACCGCCGGTCCGGCGGGCCAGGTGCATCATGGCTGCGGCGCGCCCCATGCACCGTGACCAGTAGCCGAGGTAGTCGAAATTCTGACAGGGACCGACCCGGTTGCGGTCGACCAGCGAGAAACCCAGCGACAGCGTTTTGACACCCACGACGCCGAGCATGGCGGCCGCGCGAGTCACGGACGCCACCCGGCGTGGCACGCCGGTGAAAGCGGAGTTGACCGCTTGCAGCAGCCGGCCGGACAGCGCCGGATCGCGCTGAACGACCTCCGCAAGCTCGGCCACCGAGGCGTCCGGGGCATCCGCGAGGCGCAAGATCTCCAGAACGACCCCGACCGGGGAGGGCAGCTTGCCCGCCTGCTGCAGGCGGTGAAATACGGGATGCGGCACGAGTGCACCTCGCCGCCGAGGCGGCCGGTCACGCGCTGGCGAGCCCCGTTGATCGGTGGGGCTTGGCGTGGCGGCTTACTGCCGACACGCGTCGGGCCGGCCGCGGTTCTGCGGCCGCCCCGCTAATACTCTCGGCGAGGGCTCGTGCAGGGCTGCACATTAAGATATGAGGTGTTCGCCCGGAGTTGTTCAGTAATCCAACACCCGCCCGCCGCCGGGCTTCCTGCTTGGACGTTTTCGGACCCCGGCGAGGACGTGCTCAATGCAACCGGCCACTGCGGAAGATGGCCCAGCTTAATCCGAGGCCCAGGACGCCGGCGACGACGTAGCCCACGATCCCCAGGTATCGAACCTCGATATCAAAGATCTGAAGCGTGCTGTCCGCACTGATCACCACGGAACTGCCCACGATGATGGCCGCGATTACGACCGCGAAGGACAGGCGATTGCTCGACCGATCGAGCTCACTGCTGAGGCGATCAATGTTCTCGTGTCGGACGTTCAGCTCCCACGACCCCGTCCCGAGCCGGCGCATTCCTTCGCGCAAGTTGGCCGGGAGGTGTCGCAGCGCGCTGAACAAATGCCAGCCCGCGACGACCGACGCCCGCGCCATGCGCGGCGCAGAAAACCGCTCGCGCAGCGACTTGCGAAGGCGCGGGCGCAGCAGCGCGAGCACGTCCATCTGCGGATCGAGCCGCGAGGCGAGAGACACGACCATGCCGAGCGCCTTGATCAGCACGATGACTTCGCGGGGCAGGTAGACGTCGTGGCGGCGAATCACATCCGCCAACTCGGCGAGGATTCTGGTGACTTCCAAGTAGCGCAGTGGCAGTCCGTGGTACTTGTCGAGCAGCGTCCGCAGCGAACGGCCCAGCTCGCGGCGATCCGTCCGTGTGCCGACCGCCCCGAGGTCTGACAGGACGTCAATCAGCACTTCGACCTCGCGATTCACGGCCGCATACACGCCGATGACCAGCTGCGTCATCACTTCGGGCGTGATGGTCCCCGTCTGACCGAAGTCGATCAGCCCCACCGTTGCCGGCGGCTCGATGAGGATGTTGCCGGGGTGTGGATCCGCATGAAACTGCCCGATTTCGAAGATCTGATCCAACGTGGCGTTGACCAGCCGCCGCGCGATCAGCGGCCGGTCGATCGATTGGCCGGTTCCGTCGGCCGGACCGAGGAAGCTCTCCACGTTGGAACCGGAGATCGCCTCAAGCGTCAGCACGCGCGACGACGTGAATTCCCATATCACGCCAGGCACTCGGAGCCCTGGGTTTCCGGCGAAGGCTTCGCCGATCCGCGCGGTCGCGGAGGCCTCGTGCACGAAGTCCATTTCGCGCTCGAGCACCTGCTCGAACTCCTGGACGATGATGACGGGGCGATAAATGGCGAGTTCCGGAATCACGCGCTCGACCGATTCCGCCAACCACTGGAGCAGTTGCAGATCCTGCTCCACGGTTGACTCGATGCCGGGTCGACGCACTTTGACCACCACCTCGCGGTCGTCGAGGAGCGTAGCGCGGTACACCTGGCCGATCGAACCGCTCGCGATCGGTCGATCTCCGAAGTCTTTGAAGCACTCGGAGATGGAACGGCCAAGGTCCGCCTCAATGACGTCGCGCGCCAGTTCACTCTCGAACGGCGCCACCTCGTCCTGAAGCGATCGCAACTCCGCAAGGATTTCGTCGGGCAGCAGATCGGGGCGCGTCGAAAGCATCTGGCCCAGCTTGACGAACGTGGGGCCCAGCTCGCAGGCCACACTGCGGAGCCGCTGGCCGATGGACTCGACCTGGGCCGCGGGCCTGGGCGCCCCCTTGCGGTGAAGCATCCAGACCGGGAGGAAACGGGCGAGATCGATCCGCGCAACAATGTGGCCGAACCCCTGCTGCGTCAGGACGACGGCAATGTGCCTCAGCCGGTTCAGCGTTCGAACGCTGCGTGTGAGGTGCCACGGGTTCATCAGCCCTAGGGTCACCGCCAGTCCGCCGTTCGTCAAACCACGCCGGCCGGACCGTCGACCGCGAGGGGCATCGCGGGACGATGCAACTCTGGACAACCGCGCAACCTCCATCGGGTGCTGCGGTTATGGGACGTGAGGTGTCGGGGCAGCTTGCCCAAGAGGCGCTAGTGGATTACGCTTAGGCTGGCCTTGGCCCGCTTTGGGGACCACTTGGACCCCCGTTGCGGGTTGCTGCGAGCGAAGCCGACTCGTTCCGATAGTCATTCGGGCGGCTCTCGGGACGAGCCGCCTCCGAATGGACCACGCGAGGCACGCTCCCGTGACGTCAGCAAGACTCATCCTGATTGGCTTCCTCGCCGCGGCGCCCCTGGCCGCGGCCGCCGAAGTCTCGATCCGGGTTCACTCTGCGGGTCTGTCCTCGCTGACCGTCCCGCCCGGCACACCCTTCGGCTACGCCGTATCCGCCGCATTCACCGCTCCGCCCGCCAGTTACCCAATCCTCGGCCGGCTGGAAATCGAGCTCCACCGAGAGAACGCGCCTCGCGCAGCCTCTGCGGCGAGCGGACTCGACCCCTCGATCCATGGGAACGCGACCCGACAGTCCGCAATATCGCTGGATGGTGCGCCGCTTCACAGGAATTCGCTTGCCGGCATCTTGAGTCCCAACCAGACGATTTCCCTGATTCGCGGGACGATGGCTGCACCCGACGTTCCGGGCGTATATCGCGTTCGGGCCGTCTGGCACGGGGCCGCCCCACTTCCTCCCCATGCACCCTCGGATGCTCCCGCCGTACAGCTTGGCCTCCTGCTGCCCGTCCGGTCTCAGGATCTCTGGCTTGAGGTTCTCCCCGATGCACCGGCGATCGTGGACTCCTACCCCCCGGCGGGCGCCATCGACGCCCGGCAGCCCTGGGCTCCGGACGGGACGGATGTTGCGGGCTGGTCCAGCCTTGAGCTGATTTTCGCCGGAGACACCCAACGGCTGAGCGTGGATGACTTCACCGTGCAGCACACGGCACGCGGTCCTGCCCCGCAGGTGCAACGGATCGTCGTGGAGGGGCCGCGCGTGCTGGTGGAACTGACCGGGAGCATCGAACCGGGTGGATGGACCACCATCGTGCATCGCCCGAGCGGAACGGGGCTGCGGGTCGGCTTCCTGCCGGGTGATGTGAACGCCGATCGTGGAGCAGACGCCGGCGACGTGGTCGCCCTGATCGATCGCCTGGCCGGCCAGTCGGGCCGGCCGCCCTACGCGACGGACATCGATCGCAACGGCGAGACCGATGCGGATGACCTGTCGCGCTTGCTGGAGTTGCTCAACGGCCTCGAAGCGTATCCGGTCTTTCTCGGTGTCCGCCTTCCGCAGTAGCCCGACCCCCCCGGCGCCTTCGCTCGCGCCGCCTTGGCCATTCCTCCGGCTCTCGGTTATAACGCCATCGAGGGACGACCAAGGCGTCAGCTTGTGAGTCGCGTGCCGAACGCGCCGACGCTCCACGGGGCCCTCGCCGAGGCAGCAAAGGCATGCTCCCCCCATTCGCGCCCGAATCGTACGTCGACTTCAACACGCCCGGGCCGCGCGAGCAGATGCTCGCCGCACTGAAACAGGTCCGGGGCGAGTTAGGACGCAGCTACCCTCTGTGGATCGACGGCAGCCCCGTCACGCCCGGGCCGACCTTCAAATCCACGAGTCCCGCAGACCCTTCCCGACTGGTCGGCGAGGTGGCGATGGCCGACGCGGCGCTGGCCGATCGCGCGGTTAATGCCGCGGCCGAGCGGTTCCGCGAGTGGAGTCGATGGGATCCCGACGCGCGGGCACGAATCCTCATCAAAGCCGCTGCAATCATGCGCCGGCGGGTTTATGAACTGTCCGCGTGGATGTGCTACGAAGTCAGCAAGACCTGGATCGAGGCCTACGCCGACACGTGCGAGGCGATCGACTTCATGGAGTTCTACGGGCGCGAGATGATGCGCCTCAAGGGCGCGCATCCGGTCACGCCCTACCCCGGTGAAGAGAACGAGATCCGCTACATTCCGCTGGGCGTCGGCGTGGTGATCCCGCCTTGGAACTTCCCGCTCGCCATCTGCACCGGCATGACCACCGCGGCGCTCGTCACCGGCAACACGGTCGTACTCAAGCCGGCGAGTACTTCGCCGGTCATCGCGGCGAAGCTGGTCGAGATCCTGCATGAAGCGGGACTGCCGCGCTGGGCGCTCAATTTCGTGCCCGGCCCGGGCGGGACCGTCGGCGACACCATGGTCTCGCATCCAAAGACGCGGTTCATTTCGTTCACCGGCTCGCGCGACGTGGGACTCGGCATCTTCGAGAAGGCCGCAAAGGTGCATCCCGGCCAGATCTGGCTGAAGCGCACCGTGCTGGAGATGGGCGGCAAGGATTGTATCCTGGTCGATGAGACTGCCGACCTTGATGCCGCGGCCGGTGGCGTGGTCGCGTCCGCCTTCGGGTTCCAGGGACAGAAGTGTTCCGCGTGCAGCCGCCTGATCGTGCATGAGGCGGTGCATGCGAACTTGATGGAACGCGTCATCGGCGCGACACGCCGGCTCACGATTGGCGACACGGTCGGCACCGAAGATTTCGACATGGGGGCCGTGATCGACGCCAAGGCGTTCGCCAAGATCAGTGAATACATCGAGATCGGCAGTCGCGAAGGCCGACTGGTAGCCGGGGGCCGGGCCGCCACGGTGCCCAGGGGGGGGCATTTCATCGCCCCCACCATCGTCGACGACGTCACCCCGCAGAGCCGCATCGCGCAGGAGGAGATCTTCGGGCCGGTGCTCGCGGTCATTCGCGTGAAGTCGTTCGACGAGGGGCTGGCGGTAGCGAACGGCACGGAGTATGGCCTGACCGGCGCGCTGTATTCGCGGGACCGGCTGCGCCTTGAGCGGGCGCGACACGAGTTCCACGTCGGCAATCTCTATTTCAATCGCAAGTGCACCGGCGCGCTCGTGGACGTGCAGCCGTTCGGCGGGTTCAACATGTCGGGTACGGATTCAAAGGCCGGCGGTCGCGACTACCTGCCGCTGTTCATGCAGGCCAAGAGCGTGACAGAACAGCTCTAGCCGGGGCGGGTACTGATGCTCGACTGGATCCAACTCGCCGCGATCTCGCTGGACCACCCGCGTTTGGAGAACCTGGTCCGGCTGGGCTGCGCGATTCTGTGCGGAGGGCTCATCGGACTCGAGCGTGAGTTGCGCGACAAGCCGGCGGGGCTTCGCACCCTTGTGCTGATCTGCGTCGGCTCGTGTCTCTTCGCCATCATCTCCCAGCGCGTATCGGCCGGCCACGACGACAGCACGCGGATTGCCGCCCAGATCGTGACCGGGGTCGGCTTCCTCGGCGCGGGTGCGATCCTCCGAGGCGAGGGCGGCGTGGTGCTGGGCCTGACCACGGCGGCGACGATCTGGGCGGTCGCAGCGGTGGGCATGGCCGCCGGCTTCGGGCAGTTCATGCTGGCCTTCGAGGGCACGGCCGCGACGATGGTGACGCTGATTGTGCTCCAGATCATCGATCGGAGTGTCGCGCGCGGCCACGAGGTCCAGACGCACCGCTTCTCCATCAGCGCGGAAGGCTCGCCGGTGGCCACGGCACGGCAGTTGTTCGCCGACGCGGGGCTCACCATTCTGTCCAACAAGTTCTACCAGCAGCACGACCGAGTCCAGTTCGACGTCACCGCGCACGGTCCGCACCGGGCCCACGAGACGCTCCGCGAGAAGATGCTGGATCTTGCCGAGTCCCGGCTCGAAAAGTCCTGAATTTCCGCCCCGGTAGTCAGTCGCTGACCCGACCTTAACAGAAGGCTGACGCGCGGCTAACATGACACCGATAGGGTGGCACTCGCCTGCGATTCGCGCGGTACGGCCTGAAGGGGCGTCGCGAGGGCGCCGCGCAGCGGAGGCGAGGCACGGACAGCGCATGACCGCTCCCAAGACCATCCTGATCGTCGAGGACGAAGAGGATCTGGCCGATCTGGTCCGGTTCAACCTCGAGCGCGAGGGCTACAAGTGCCTCTCCGCGGGCCGCGGGGACGAGGCCCTTCGCGTCATCCGGCGCGAACCGCCGGACCTGATTCTGCTCGACCGGATGCTCCCGGGCATTACCGGCGATGAGTTGGCCATCAAGCTGAAACGCGGCGAGGACACGGCGACGATTCCGATCATCATGATGACGGCCAAGCGCGAGGATACCGACCAGCTGGTAGGCTTCGCCCTCGGCGCGGATGACTACGTCGCCAAGCCGTTTTCGATGCAGGTGCTCATCGCGCGGATCAACTCGCTTCTGCGGCGCACGGCGTCGCGCGAGGACGTCGGCGCCGTGCAGACCGCCGGCCCCATGCGGCTTGACCCGGCGCGGCACGAACTCACTATCGACGGCGACATCGTCGCGCTCACGGCGACGGAGTTCAAACTCATGGCCGCCCTGATGCAGGGTCGAGGACGGGTGATGTCGCGGGCGCAGCTCATCGATAAGGCGATCGGCGAGGACGTCATCGTCACCGATCGCACGATCGACGTGCACGTTACGGCACTGCGGCGCAAGCTCGGAAACTGCTCCGTCTGGATCCAGACCGTCCGCGGCGTCGGCTACACCTTCCGCCCGCCCGCCGACGCCCGGAGTGACAAACAGCCCACATGAGGCGGCGCAACAGCTTTTTCTGGAAGCTGTGGATGGGCAACGTCCTGTTGCTCGCCGTCGGGCTTATTGTCTGCATCTGGCTCATCCTCGCCGAGTTTGATCGGTTCCACACGGAAGAAATCGACCACCACCTGGCGGCGCACGCCTCCACCGTGGCCCACGTCGTCCGCGGTCGCCTCGACCCGGGACAGGCCGCAGCGCTCGACAGGATGGTTGAAGAGGCCTTCGCGATTCGCACCGGGCGGACCCGGCTCGCCATTCTGCTGCCCGACGGCCGCGTGTTCGCGGATTCGCACGGCACAACTCAACAGATTCCCGCGCTCGCCGGCAGGCCGGAGATCAACCAGGCCCTGCGCGACGGCGTGAGCAGCGGGTGGGAGGAACATCGCGGCGCCGGTGATTTCCGGTTCGTCGCGGTCCGCGTGGGCAGCGTGGAGTCGCCCGAGGGTGTGGTGCTCGCCGGGGCGGACGCGTCGAGCATCGGCCCGCGCAACCAGGCCGCCCGCCGGCTGATGCTGACTGTCGGGCTGGTTACTGTGCTCACGTCCGTCCTGCTCGCCTTGGCCCTGGCGCGGCTGTGGATCACTCCGATCCGCCAGATCACCCAGGCCGCGCGCAGCCTGTCCCGCGGCGACCTGAGCACCCGGGCAGAGGTGGCCGGCGGCGATGAGCTCGGCCTGCTCGCCAGCTCGCTGAATCGGATGCGAGACCGGCTGGCGGCGCACGTCGAGACCATTGATCTTCAACGGCGGAACCTTGAATCCCTCGTGGCCCAGGTGCAGGACGGCATCGTCGTGGCCGACGCCGGCGGGCGCATCG
This sequence comes from uncultured Phycisphaeraceae bacterium, assembly GCA_964426945.1. Lineage (GTDB taxonomy): Bacteria > Planctomycetota > Phycisphaerae > UBA1845 > UBA1845 > CAYRSS01. The sequence goes on along the minus strand of CAYRSS010000070.1, from coordinate 5,291 downwards.
TCCTGTGTAACCCCACTGCTTCGCGAATGCTGCACGCCGCAACCGGCGGTGACGACGCATCGTGGGTCGGCCGCACGATCGAGGAGTGCGTTCCGCAGCATGGTCTGCAGAAGCTGCTGCTGGCCGATGCGGGCAGCTCGGCGCGGGGCCACCAGGTCCAGGAAATCCGCGTGCGACTGCGCCAGCGCACCGCCCCCGTCTCGGTGCTGGCCCGGGCCATGGATATCGCCCTTCCCTCGCGCAGCCGTTCGGCCGGCGGCGATCCGCTCGCCATGGAGACCGGGCGGATCATGTCGCTGACCGACATCACGCAACTCGATCGCATCATCCAGATGCGGACGGATTTCGTCGCCAACGCGTCGCACGAACTGCGCACGCCGCTCTCCGTCATTCGCAGCTCGATCGAGACGCTTCGCGCTCTGGATCTCTCACGCGACGGCACGGCGGCAATGCGCTTCGTTGAGACCATCAGCCGACACACACGACGGCTGGAGGATCTCGTCAACGACCTGCTCGACCTGTCGCGGGTCGAATCGCCGACCAATCGGTTCAAGACGGCGCCGATCGCGGCGGGCGACGTCCTTCGCGACCTTCAGGACCGCTACAAAGAGGCGGTCGCCGCCAAGTCGCTGCGGTGGGAAACCCAGTACGCCCCCCCCGCCGACGAAGCGTTCGCCGCCAACCGTCAGTTGCTGGACCTCATCCTCGACAACCTGGTGTCCAACGCTATCAAGTTCACGGACCCAGGCGGCAAGGTCACCGTCTCCTGCAGTCTTGACGCCGAGCGGGCGACTTTCGCCGTGGCCGACACCGGTTGCGGAATCCCGGTGGAAGAGCAGTCCCGGATTTTCGAGCGGTTCTACCAGGTGGAGCGGTCGCGGACCGGGACCGGCAAGTCAGGCGACCGTGGCACCGGGCTGGGGTTGTCCATCGTGCGCCATGCCGCCGGCGCGATGCAGGGGACTATTCGACTGGAGAGCGAGGTCGGACGCGGCACGCGGGTGGCCATCGGTCTGCCCCGGCGCCCCGGCGACACCGAAGACCTCGCCGCTGCCAGCGGCGCCCCGATCCAGGAGACCCCGGCACCGACGGTGGTGACGGACCCGCTCCGGCTCGCCCCGCCATCTCCGCCCCGCGAGGCCTAGCGGCCGCCGCGGCCCCCCCAAGGCCTGAACTTAACGTGTTCTTAGCGCTCCGTAAGTCACGCCTTAGCGAAGCGGGCGGACACTCTGGCTGGATGGTTCCCGCGCGAGGGCCGTGCGGCCACGCCGGCCGCGGGAATCGGCGGTCGGCCCTTCGGCGCGGCGCCGCAGGGAGTCAAACCACCAGGATCCCTCAAGGAATCGCTCCATGACCAACATCTTCCGTTCGGTGCATCTCGGACTGCTGGCCTCGGTCGTCGCCATCGGCACGTCGCTCCCCGCCCTCGGGGCCGACCTGAGCGGCGCGGTGAAGATCGACGGCTCGAGCACAGTCGCGCCGGTCTCAATGGGCATGGCCGAGCTCTTCCAGGAGGAGCACAGCGGCGTCCGCGTCACCGTGGGTATCTCCGGCACGGGCGGCGGCTTCAAGAAGTTCCTCGAGGAGCAGCCGGCCCTCCGCACCGACATCAACAACGCCTCGCGGCCCATCTCCGCCTCGGAGAAGGAGCGCGCCGCCAAGCTCGGCATCGAGTACATCGAGTTCATGGTCGCCATCGACGGCCTCGCCGTCGTGGTGCATCCGTCGAACGATTTCTGTAAGCACCTGACCGTCGAAGAACTCAAACGCATCTGGGAGCCGAACAGCAAGATCAACAACTGGAACCAGATCCGCTCCGGCTTCCCCGACCTACCGCTCAAGCTCTACGGTCCGGGCACCGACAGCGGCACGTTCGACTACTTCACCGAGGCCGTCGTGGGCAAGGAGAAGTCCTGCCGCAGCGACTTCACCATGAGCGAGAATGACAACGTCCTGGTGCAGGGTGTCGCCGGCGACAAGGGCGGGCTCGGCTACTTCGGCTACTCGTACTACGAGGCGAATCACAACAAGCTGGGCCTGCTCGCGGTCGACAAGGGCGACGGCAAGCCGGTGAAGCCGACGCTTGAGACCGTCCGCGGCGACAAGTATCCGCTCGCCCGTCCGCTGTTCATCTACGTCAACAAGGCGGCCCTGGCCCGCCCCGAGGTGCGTGCGTTCGTTGAGTTCTACTTCGACCACGCCGTCGAAATCGTCGAGCACCCGATGGTGAACTACGTCGCGCTCGACCCGGCCAAGTACAGCGAGAACAAGGCCAAGCTCGGCAAGTAGCCGCCGGCTCGCCCGATCGGGAGCCTCGATGTCGAACGCGGATTCAGCGTCCACAGCGCGCGCCACTCCCTGGATCGGGGGTGGCGTGCTTGTTGCGCTGGCGGCGGCGGTTCTCGGGCGACTGGGGGGCGCCGGGCTGCTCGAGTTCGCCTGGACCCGCCCGCTTCTCTTCACCGCCGCCGGCGGCGGCGGTGTGCTGCTCTGCGTGGCCGTGGCGTACGTCGGAGGGCGGCTCCTCCGTCGCGGGTCTCGGCAAGGCCCCTCGGTTCATGACGAGGCCGCCGGCAACCTCCCTGCCTGGGTGGCTGCCGGGGCGTCGCTCACCGCCTGGTTGGCGCTGACCCTCTCGATGTTCATCCGCCCGGCGTGGGAGGGCACGCCCTCCGACCTTTGGGCGTGGCTCAAGCCCTACGGCCTGCTGCTGCCGCCGATGGCGGCGTGGGCCTTCACGATCCCCGCGTTGGTCCCGCACATCCTGCCGGGTGGTGCGAGCGTCGGGGTGCGGTCGGTCAAGGAAGCCCTGATTCACGTTGGCCTGTTCGCATGCGCACTGCTGTCGGTGCTGACCACGGCGGGCATCATTGCCGTGCTGGCCGGCGAGTCCGTCGCGTTTTTCCGTGAAGTCTCCCCCGTTGCGTTCCTCACCGGCACGCGGTGGACCCCGCAACTCGAACCGCGCAGCTTCGGCATTCTTCCGCTGCTTTGCGGCACGCTCATGGTCGCGGGCGGCGGGCTGCTGATCGCCGTTCCGGTCGGGCTTGGCGCCGCGATCTTCCTCAGCGAATACGCACCGCCGTGGGTGCGATCGGTGCTTAAGCCGGTGCTTGAGGTGCTGGCGGGTGTGCCCACGGTGGTCTACGGGTTCTTCGCACTGGCCTTCGTGACGCCCTACGTCCTCAAGCCGGTCTTCCCCGGCATCCACCAGACCAACGGCCTCAGCGCGATCATCGTCGTTGGCATCATGATCATTCCGACGGTTTCCTCGCTCTGTGACGACGCGCTCCGCGCGGTGCCGCGGTCGCTTCGCGATGCGGCCTATGCCCTCTCCGCCACGCGGATGGAGGTTTCGCTCCGCGTCGTGCTGCCCGGCGCGGCGTCCGGGGTGATGGCCGCGGTGCTGCTGGCGCTCGCCCGGGCGATCGGCGAGACCATGGCCGTGGCGCTGGCGGCGGGGATGACGCCCACGCTCACGCTCAACCCGCTCGTCTCGATCCAGACCATGACCGGGTACATCGTGCAAGCCAGCAGCGGCGACACGCCCGCGGGCAGCCTCGAGTTCCGCACGATCTTCGCCGTCGGCCTCGCGCTGTTCGCGATGACGCTCACCGTGAACCTGCTCGCCGGGCGCGTGCTCAAGAGATTCCAGGAGGCCTACGAATGACGGCCTTCCCGGCGGACCTGTTTGCCCCGCGCCTCGCACGCCGCCGGATGGTGGGTCGCGTCGTGGCTGTTCTCTGCGCCATGCTCACGCTCGTCGGCGTCGTGGTGCTCGGCGTGCTGCTCGCCAGCGTGATTGACAAGGGCTGGGAGGGGCTGTCCCTCAAGTTCCTCACGTCGCCGCCCTCTACGCTCCGGCCGCAGAAGGCGGGTATCGAGAGCGCCCTCTACGGCACCTTCTGGCTGATGCTGATTACCCTTATCGTCTCGGTGCCCGTGGGGGTGTCGGCGGCGATCTACCTGCAGGAATACGCCCGCGACACGCGGCTGACGCGGTTCATCAAGCTCAACATCGCCAATCTGGCGGGCGTGCCGTCGATTGTCTACGGCATTCTCGGGCTTGCGGTGTTCGTCCGGGCGATGTCGTTTGACCGCAGCGTGATCTCGGGCGGGCTTACGCTGAGCCTGCTGGTGCTGCCCGTGATCATCATCGCCACGCGCGAAGCGCTCGCCGCTGTGCCGGGCTCGATCCGTGCAGCGGCGTTCGCCCTCGGGGCCACGCCGTGGCAGACAGTCCGGGCCCACGTTCTGCCCGCGGCGATGCCGGGCATCATGACCGGCGTCATCCTTGCCCTGTCGCGCGCGATCGGCGAAGCGGCCCCGCTCCTGCTGATCGGCGGGGTCGTTTTCGTGCAGCATGTTCCCGAGCGGGCCGGCGACCCCTTCACCGCCCTGCCGATCCAGATTTACAGTTGGTCTGACGCCGCCCAGGAGGTGTTCCACAGCCTCGCGGCCTCGGCTATCATCGTGCTCGTCGCGGTCCTGCTGACCATGAATGCCGTGGCGATCGTTATCCGTACCCGTCGGCAGAGGCACAAGTCATCGTGAGCGACGCGACCATGACAAGACCGGCCGCAGCGAATCGCGCCGCCCCGACAATCCAGGTGCAGCGCACCGAACCGCGCACCATGTCCGACGACGCCCCGACCATCATCCGGCTCGAGAACTTCAGCTTCCGCTACGGCACGTTCACGGCCGTGCGGGAGGTGTCGATGGAGGTCCGCGAGCACCAGGTCACGGCCATGATCGGCCCCTCGGGCTGCGGCAAGAGTACGCTCCTGCGGTCGCTCAACCGGATGAACGACTTCGTCCCCGGCTCGTCGGCCGTCGGGCGGGCGTTCTATCGCGACATCGACATCTACGCCCCCAAGACCGACCCCGTGGACCTGCGCCGCCGGGTGGGCATGGTCTTTCAGAAGCCCAACCCCTTCCCCAAGTCGATCTATCGCAACGTCGCCTGGGGTGCGACGATCAACGGCTACCGCGGCAACATGGACGAACTGGTCGAGGAGTCGCTCCGGGCCGCCGCCCTGTGGGACGAGGTGAAGGACAAGCTGCACCAGTCGGCCCTGGCCCTCTCGGGCGGGCAGCAGCAGCGGCTGTGCATCGCCCGGGCGATCGCCCTGCGGCCCGACGTGCTGCTCATGGACGAGCCCTGCTCCGCCCTGGACCCCATCGCCACGGCCCGGATCGAGGACTTGATCGATCAGCTCAAGTCCAGCTACACTGTCGTGATTGTGACGCACAACATGCAGCAGGCCGCCCGCGTCTCGGACGTGACGGCC
>CAYRSS010000069.1:0-17795 GCA_964426945.1 uncultured Phycisphaeraceae bacterium | reverse complement strand
AGCCGGTCGATGCGGTCGCGCACGAAGAGCTTGCCGCGGGCGCGGTGCCGCGCCACGCTTTCTTCGCCGCCACCCAGGCGCGCCCGGGCGAGGCGGTCGCGGAACTCGAAGACGAGCCCCTCCATGTGCGCCTTGTTCTCTACAAACGTTGCGTCGCCCGCACTGATTTTGCTTTCAAGTACGTCCATGCGCCCCACCCGGTAGCCGGCCGTGATTGGACGGATGCTACCGCACGCAATGTAGCCGGAACGCCCGCCGGGGCCTAGGGCCGGCCGGCTCCAGAGGGCTAGCCTCGGGGAGGGACGCAGAGAACGCGGAGGAGACGCAGAGGGCACAGAGTCGCGCGTGCCCTTCCCCCCCCCGAAGGTTGCTAAGAGGAGAGCTGACGGGAACTCCAAGCAAGTGCACGAATCACCAGGTCGTCTCCGCTCTCTCTGAGCCTACTCCGCGCTCTCTGCGTCCCCTCCGCCCGCCGGTGAATGAAAAAAGGGCCCGGTGGAAGTCTCCACCGGGCCCCTTGACTGGCAACTGATTGGCCAGATCGAAGGCGTGGACGACTTGCGTCGTCCTTGCCGAGGCTTAGTCGATGAACTGCGACACGTCGAAGCCGCCGACCGTCACGTTACCGCTCACGGTAGCGATCAGGGCGATCTCTCCCGCAACGAGGGCAGCATTACCACCCGCACCGTTACCGTGATAGATGAAGGCACGGGTCACGCCGCCCGAAGTCTGGTAGGCGATGATGACCAGGTCCTCATCGTTACCATCGGTGGTGAACGTGCAGGCCGTCGTTCCAGTGAGCGCACCGCAAGCGGAGAGCAGCGTGGTGCCGTTCAGTTCGTTCGCCCCACCGGCGTTGAGGTCCACGCCGGGAGAGAACTCGAACGCGAGTTCTATGATGCCGTCATCCGCCGCAGCCGTTACGTTCGCCGGAGAGGTCAACGTCTGCAGATCAGCCGCGACCGCGCCGTCGGAGAGGTCGGCATTCGAAGCGATGTCGTCAAACCGGATCGCATCGATGGTCCCCGAAGAGGCGCTGTAGGCCGTGCCGTCAGCGTCAAACCCACTGACCACCACTCGATTGGCCGCAACGGCATTGGCCGTGCTGAGATCCTCAAGGTCGAGGATGTTTCGGCCGCTGCCAAAGGCGACCGTGTCGATGCCACGGCCAGGCTGAACCGCGTTGTTACCCGCCCCCGAGTTGATCGTGTCACCCGAGATCGAGCCAACCAAAACGTCATCACCAGTACCACCGGTGATCAGGGCTCCGCCCGTGGCTACGGTCGAAGTCGTCGTGGCGTTTGAGGCGTTTAGGGTCATAGTGACGTTGTGGGCGAAGTCGGTCGCATTGATCGTACGGGCAGTAACCGCGCCGCCGAAGGTGACAGCCTCGGTGCCGCTGATGTTCAGCGTCACACCAGTGGCATCCGGCATAGTAAAGGCGGCGAAGGTGTTAGCATCGCCGTCCGCGGCCGAACCGTCGAGATCAATGTTCGACATCAGATTGGCCGTCTCGACACCCGTGAGGGTGACAGCGCCGGCTGTATCCGAGTCGTTGTACACGAGATTCAAGACGTCCGTCGTGCCGCTACCGCTGATGATCGCGGTGAACGCACCGGCACTATCATTGTTCGCTGCTCGGGCGCCGAAATTAACCGTCGAGCCGGACGACACCGTAGCGCTGCCTCCGTTGGAACCCAACGGCAGGTTCAGCGTATCGATTGTGCCCCAGCGTGACAGCACAGGAGCCGTCGTGTGGGCGTCGGAGATCGTGAGCGCCTGGATATTTGTGACGTTGGACTGAGCGGTCGCCGGAGCAGCCACACCGGTCGTGATGCTGAGGGTATTGGCACCCTCTCCACCGTCGATGGTGTCCGCCGTAGTGTAATTCGCGCCGAAGATCGCAGTGTCGTCGCCCGAGCCGCCAGTGAATGCCACGGCGCCAGTGCCCGCCGAGGCGCTGAAGTTGCCCGCGAACTCCGACGCATCGATCGTCGTGATCGTGTTCGGCAGCGCATTCGTGATCGTCAGATTCTGCGTACCGCTCACGTTGAGCGTGGACATCGTCGTGCCGGTGGTCTGCGTCAGAGTCGTCAACGTATTCGCACTGCCCGCAGAGACGATGTTCAGTGTCTCAACGCCGTTCGTATTCCCGGTCGTGACAGCGAACTCACCCGCCGACATGTTCGACAGGGTGAGGGTCATCGCGTCCGTGCTGCCCGACGTCGCAGCTGACAGGAACGACAGCGACAGACCGACGCCCGAATTCGCGATGCCGGCATCGGCGAGCGAACCGAGGTTGTTGAATATCATCGCCGTGTCGCTGATGCTGCTGACGATATTGATGTCCGTCACGCCCGAGATGTTCGTGCCGTTCACCGTCGTGGCAGCGCCACTGCCGAAATCGGTGAAATTGAAGATCTCGATGCCGCTGATCGTGGGCGCCAAGGTCGTCGCGGCCGTGAAGTTGACCGTGGCGTTCAGAATGTCGGTGCCGCCGCCACCAGCGAGGTTGTCCTGGCTCTGCAGCGAAGGAAGATTCTGGCCGTTCGGCGCGTTGAAGATCAGCGGGGCGTTGAAAATGTCATCGCCGGCGCCGCCGATGAAGCCCGCCGGGCCGTCCTGGCCGAGCGTCAGCTGGAAGGTTTCTGCGTCGCACGAGTCCGTCGTTTCGTCGCAGTCCAGCCCGCCGCACGGGTCAGTACCGGCCACGCACGCGTTATCAACGCACACCTCGGCACCGTTGCAGAACAGGCCGTCGTCGCAGTCCGCATCATCAACGCACGCATCGACGCAGGCGCCGTTCACGCAGCTCTGCCCATCGGGGCACTCGATCGGCGTGTTGACGCAACCGGTGGCCGCATCGCAGGTGTCGGTCGTGCAGGCGTCGCCGTCGTCGCAATCCGTGTCCGTGGTCGCACAGAAGCCGTCCGCGCAGGTGTTCTCGGTGCAGGCGTCGCCGTCGTCGCAGTCGCCGTCGACGGTGCAAGCGATCCCCACGCAAGCGCCATCCACGCACTCCTGATCGACCGGACACTCGATGGGCGTATTGGCGCAGCCCGTCACGTCGTCGCACGTGTCCGTTGTGCAGGCGTCGCCGTCATCGCAGTCTCTTTCCGTGTTGACGCAGGCGCTGTCTACGCACGTGTCATCCGTGCACGCGTCGCCGTCATCGCAGTCGGCGTCGTCGTTGCAGCAACCCTCGATCGCCGTGTTCGAGCACTGACCGTCCGTGCAGGCGTCGGTCGTGCAGTCGTCCATGTCGTCGCAGTCGGCGGCGTCTGCGCAAACGTCGCAGCGGTCCGCCTCTTCGTTGCACGTCTCGCCGGCAGCCTCGTCGCACGGGGCCGTGCCAGGGTCGCAGCGACCGTCGTCACCGCACGTCTCGACGCCGTTGCAGAACACACCGTCGTCGCAGCTCTCGGCTGTGCAGGACGGCGGCTGCGGGGCAAACGGACAGCCCGTCGCAAAGACGAGAAGAGCCAGCGCGGCACAAAGCGAGCCAGCCGTGCGCAGCCTTCCCTGACGAATCAGATCAAGAACTTGCATTTCGAAACCTCCAGAAGAGTTAGACTGTGGCGTGCTCTCGTGCCACACGCAGTGCAGGTTGTTACGCCTGAAAACCAGAACGAACGACAGTCATCAAAGGTACACACCTCCCGGTTCCGCCCGGATACCGGGACGGCCTGGCAGGTGAAAGCCGCAACCTGACCTTCGTATGACTGGACAATACGACCTTAATCCGTCGCCCGGGACCGGACGCGCCAACGCCGGAACCCGTTTGCTCGACTGTCCCCGATCGTGCAGCTTCCGCCTCGAACCACGCGCCACGCTTCGAAGCGACTGCCCCCGGGACTGGATGACGTCCGATCCTGCCGACCCGCGCACTGCGGCGCCAGGGCCTGCCTCGATCCGGACGTGGGCGAATTCTAGGAATTGGAGGGGGCAAGTCAACAACCAATTCCGCCAAATTTCGGATCGGCACAAAAGCCGACATCCGCGCCGACGCCCATCCGATCGGCTCACCAGACCGCACGCCAAGCCACGGCAAAGGCGGTACGGACCGCGTTGTAGCGTGCTATCGGCCCTCCGCGCGCAAAGTCTTGAACGCATTTCCGCGCAACTGCAACCCGATCCCAAGCCGCAGGGTATGGCGCAGCTCGCCATGTTCCTGTGAAATTCGATGGTAAGCAGGCATTAAGATTCGGAAGGCGCATAAGTTACAGCGCACTAAAGCTGTGCACGTGTGCAACCTCACCCTTCTTTCGACCGCCTGAAGCCCGAGCTTGCGATTTCAAGGGCGATCGGTCTCTGCCCATCGCCCCGATATCGCGCGCCGCGCAGACGCCCGACGCCCTTTTCAGAGCGCCTCCGCGAGCATCGTCAGCCTCACTGAGCAGGAAACCGGCAGAAATTGCCGATGGAAGGCGCCTCAGCCTCGCACGAGGTTCTCGGCCAGGTCCACCACCGCGACGGCGAGTTGCGCCTTGGTGCCCGCCCGTGCGGCGTCCCAGCCGCCGTCGGCGCGGAAGATCTCGATCGTCCCGCCCGACGCACCCGCCGTAGCCACGTCGTTGAGCACGATCGCGTCGCAATGCTTCCGCCGCAGCTTCTCCTCGGCGTGGGCATGGTGATCGTGGTCTTCCATCGCAAAGCCAACGACTACTCGACTGCCCTTGATCGCTCCCAAATGCGCACAGATATCAGTGGTGGGCTCCAATTCGACCGACACCGCCTGCGCAGCCTTTGGCAGCTTCGTGCCCGCCCGCCGCACCGGGCGATAGTCGCACACCGCCGCCGTCATCACCGCGGCGTCCGCCCGTTCGAAAGCCGCCACCGAGGCCGCGAGCATCTCCGCCGCACTGACGACACGAACCAATTCAACCCCGTCCGGCGGGGTTATGTCTACCGGACCGGATACAAGAACGACCTGATGGCCGCGCCGCGCCGCCTCGGCGGCAATCGCATACCCCATGCGCCCGGTCGAGGCGTTGGAGAGGAACCGCACCGTGTCGAGGTACTCGCGGGTCGGCCCGGCGGTGATGAGGAGGTTCATGGTCGGCGTCCCGGCCGGGGGGATGGTCAGGCCGTCGGCTGCGCCCGCAGCAGTTGCTCGGCCGCGGCCAGGATGTCGCCCGGCTCGACCATGCGCCCGGTGCCGATCGAGCGGCACGCCTGCCACCCTTCGCCCGGTCCGAGGAAGTGATAGCCCACGCCGCGCAGCCGCTCGACGTTGGCGGCGACGATCGGGTTGGACCACATCCGCGCGTTCATCGCGGGCGCGAAGAGCACGGGACAGGCCGCGCTCATCACAAGGGTGGAGACGATGTCGTCGGCCAGGCCGCCCGCGACCTTGCCGATGGTGTTGGCCGTCGCCGGGGCGACGATGATCAGCCTTGCGTGGTCGGTGGCGCGGATGTGCTGCGCATCGGTCGGCTCGGGCGCTTCCCAGAGGCTGGTGAGCACCCCGCGACCCGACAGGGCCTGAAACGTCAGCGGCCCGACGAAGCGCGTGGCGGCGTCGGTCATAGCGACCGTGACGCCGGCCCCGCGCTGCACCAGGCCGGATACGACGTAGGCAACCTTGTAGGCGGCGATGCCGCCGCACACGCAGACGAGCACCTCGCGGCCCGCCAGATCGCCGTGTGCGTCAGGAGAGGTCATCTTCCTCGTCCACCACGTCGGCCAGTTCCATTTCGATCTTACCGTCCAGGATTTCCTGGATGATGATCTCCATGTCGGTCAGCGGCCGGCCGTCCATCTCGGTGGGAACGAGCGGACGCTCGCCGTTGAGCAACTGGAGCCAGCGGCGCTGGATCAGCGCGGTGAGCTTGAACTTGCCGCCGACCTTGTTGAGCAGTTCTTCGTGACGCAGTTCGTCGATCATGCCAGACCCTTCTCCGAACGGATAATGCGAATCACTTCGTCAATGGTGCTGTCGAGCTCGTCGTTCACCACAAAATGCCGATACACGCCGCTGTCGCGGGCGAAGGCGATCTCGCCATCGGCCTCGGCCAGGCGCTTGCGCAGCTGGGCTTCGGCTTCGCTCTTTCGTCCCTCGAGCCGCGCCCGCAGCGACTCCATGTTCGGCGGCAGCACAAAAATGCGGATCGAGTCGGGCTTCGACTCGGCGATCTGCCGCCCACCCTGCACATCAATCTCGAGGACGATGTCGTGCCCCGCCTCGACGGCCTCCTGAATGGCCCGGCGCGGCGTGCCGTACCAGTGACCGCAGTACTCGGCGGTCTCGAGAAACTCGCCCGCGTCGCGCCGCCGCGCGAACTCCTCGGGAGAGATGAACTCGTAAGACTCGCCCGCGACGTCGCCCGGACGGATCGGCCGCGTCGTGGCCGACACGCTCCAGCGCGAACCGGCGAGGCGGGCCAGCAGGCCCTTGCAGATCGACGTCTTGCCCGTGCCGGAAGGACCGCTGATGACGATCAGCCGACCGCGGCCCGCCGCGACGGACCCCGCCGACGATCCAGCGGCCGACGTCGTGCGGCTACTCGACATTCTGAACCTGCTCCTTCAGCCGGTCCACGAGCGACTTCATCTCCACCACGCAGCGCGCGATGGCCAGGTCATTCGTCTTCGAGCCGATCGTGTTCGACTCGCGATGCAGCTCCTGCGTCAGAAAGTCGAGCGTCCGCCCGACGCGCTCGCCGCGGTCGCACAGCTCGACAAACTGGTCGATGTGGCTCGCCAGACGGCTGACCTCTTCCGCCACATCGCAGCGGTCGGCGAAGATGGCCACCTCGCGCATCAGCCCCTGCGCCTCGAGCTCGAACCCGCCCTTCTCCATCAGCATCGTCACGCGGCTGCGCAACCGCTCGTGATACTCCTCGACGACGACCGGCGCCCGTTCGCGCACGCGGCCGACCTGTTCGCGAAGCGCGTCGAGTATGCCGATCAGATCGGCCCGCAGCGCTCGCCCCTCGTCGCGCCGCATCGCCAGCATCGCGTCGAGCGCCTCGCCGAGGAGTGATTCGATCAGCGCGGTGTGCGCCGCACGCTGTTCATCATCGACCGCAGGCGGATCACACACGCCGGGCATCGAAGCCAGCGCGCCGGGATCAATCGACGCCGCAAACCCCGCGGGAATCTTCACGCGGGCCAGTTCGTTCACATAGCCCTGCAGAACCGCCAGGTTGATCCGCTCGACCCCCGCGCCGCTCTCGCCCTTCACGCGGATCGTGCAGGAGATGCTCCCGCGGCTCATGCGCTCGCGAAGGAGCCGCTCGACAGTCGGTTCCGCGAACTGGAGAAAGTCCGGCAGCTTCAGCGAGAGCTTCAGGTAGCGATTGTTGACGCCGCGAATCTCGACCTGGTACAGCAGACCGTCGGCGACGCGCTGCGCCGCGCCGAAGCCCGTCATCGATAGAATCATGGCGCTCCCGCGGATGAAGAGTCAGCCGGGCGTGCCTGCTCGCCGCGGCGCGCTATTCAGGCTGCGGATCGGACGCAGGCGCATCACCGGTCGGCGCGTCGCCCGTCGACTCCGGCTCGACCGGATCGGTCGGCGGGGCGTCGGTCGACCCGGCCGGAGTCGTGCTTTCCGCCGGCGCGTCGTTCGTGGTCGTGGTGACCGGCGTCACCGGCGGCACCACGGCCGGATCCGAGGATCCGCCCGCCGGCGGTACCGGCGGCGTGTCAGGGGTGGTCGCGGTCGGAATGGTCCCGGCCTTCGGCGTGGCGTCGAAGTAGTAATTCGACGCGATGACGAACAGGAACAGCACCGCCGCCAGCACGATCGTAATCACCGTGAAGACGTCGCCCGTCTTGGCGCCGAACACCGCGCCGCCACCACCGCCGCCGCCCAGCGCACCGGCCATGCCCGTACCCCGACCCTTTTGCACCAGCACAACGAGCATGAGAAACCCGCAGACTCCCGCGAGCAGCCAGCACACGAGCATCTGCATTCCGGTCAACGCCAGCAGCGTATCCATGAGCACTCCCTTGTGAGTTTCGCAGCGCAATCAGTTCGCCCGCACGGCGGACCATCGGCGCGCAGCCGACCCCGCCCGAGCGCAGCGGCAGCGCCAGCGCGGACATCAACGTGCGCGATGCCCCGACCGACGGCGCGTGCTGCCGCCCTCACGCCTTCGCAGGCGTGGCGGCGGCGGCCCCTATGATAGCCAGAAAGTCAGACGCTGCCAGACAGGCGCCGCCGACCAGCGCCTCGTCGATGTCGGGTTGCCCCAGCAGCCCCGCGGCATTGGATGGTTTGACACTTCCGCCGTAAATAATCCGTACAAGCTTCACATTCGCGGCGCCGGCCTTGGCCGCCAGCCGTTGACGGAGGAACCGATGGACTTCCTGCGCCTGCTCCGGGGTCGCGGTCCGGCCGGTGCCGATGGCCCAGACGGGTTCGTAGGCCAGGATGAACCGGGCCGCGTCGAACCGCCCCGCACCGAGAGCCGCCTCAGCCCCGCGGAGGCCGTCATCCAGTTGAGCGGCGACAACGGACTCTGTCGTGCCCGCATCGCGCTGGTCGAGCGTCTCGCCGACGCAGTAGACCACCTTCAAGCCCCCGCGGAGCACGGACTCGACCTTGCGGGCCAACCGGTCGCCGCGCTCCTCGAAGAGCTGCCGCCGCTCGCTGTGCCCGATGATGACGTGCGTGGCCCCGGTGTCAGCGATCATCGGAACGGACACCTCGCCGGTGAATGCACCCTGCGCCTCCTCGTGGGCGTTCTGCGCGCCCAACAGAACGGCTGAGCCGCTGACGGCCTTGGCCATCGGGAATAGGAGTTGCACCGGGGGACAGATGAGCACTTCGACCGGCTGAGGTCCCTTCGCCTGGGCGGCGCCGAGCCCTTCGCGGATCCCGCTGACGAGCTCCCGCGCCTCGGCGAGGTTCTTGTGCATCTTCCAATTGCCGGCGATCAGCATCGTTCGCATGCGCTCTCACACTCACCCTGGTTCATCGTGTGCCCAGCAGTGCCACCATGTGGCACCCGACTAATTCCCCCAGCCGCCCACGACCGGTCGCTGCGGCGGCTGATCTTCCCGGCCCCACAACGTCACCCGGTGCCCGACGATCTCGGCGATCTGCCGCATCTGCTCCATCAGCCGCTTGAAGTTATTGGGTAGCACCGCCTGCGGCCCGTCGCACAACGCCCGGTCGGGGCAACTGTGCACCTCGACGATCACGCCGTGTGCACCGGCCGCAATCCCCGCCAGCGCGAGCGCCGGGACGAGGTCGCGCTTGCCCGCCGCGTGCGACGGATCCACGAACACCGGCAAATGCGTCTTCTCCGCCAGCACGGGCACGGCCGACACGTCGAGGGTAAACCGCACATCCGTTGAGAACGTGCGGATGCCGCGCTCGCAGAGAATCACGCGGTGATTGCCCTGGCTCAGCACGTACTCCGCCGACATGAGCAGATCGGTGATCGACGCCGCAAGCCCGCGCTTGATGAACACCGCCTTCTTCGACTTGCCCACTTCCAGCAGCAGGTTGAAGTTCTGCATGTTGCGGGCGCCGATCTGCAGGATGTCGACGTATTGCGCGACGGTCTCGACATCGCGCGGGTCGGTAACCTCGGTGATCGTCGGCATGCCGAGTTGTTCGCCGGCCTCGGCCAGCAGTTCCAGCCCCTTCCGGCCCATGCCCTGGTAGGCATAGGGCGACGTGCGCGGCTTGTACGCTCCGCCGCGCAGAATCGCCGCGCCGGCGTCTTTCACCGCGCGCCCGACCTCGAAGAGGATCTCGCGGCTCTCGATGGCGCAGGGCCCGGCGATGACGTTCACATGCGGCCCGCCGACGCGGATGCCCTTGATGTCGAGAATGGTGTCCGCCTCGTGAAACGCCCGCGAGGCCAGCTTGTAGGGCTCGGTCACGGCGGTGACGTGGTCGACGCCCGAGAGCTGCTCGAGCTGCTGCTGAAGCTGCGGCGACTTGTCGCCGATCGCGCCGACGATCGCCCGGAACTCGCTCTGCGAAACGTGCGGGGTCAGCCCCAGCTCGCCGATGCGATCGACCACGCGCTGCACGTCGTCGCCCGAGGCGCTCGACTTCATCACGACGATAAGATCCATGAACCCCTCGCTTCGCGGGCCCGACTGCCATCATGCGCCTCAGCCGCGGCGGCGTGGCGCAGCATAGCATGATCATCGACGCCCTCCGTGGCAAACCCGCGGGGAAAAGAGAAACCACAGAAGGCATGGAGCGGCCACGGAGGGCACGGAGCGAATGATTGTCCGATCGAGGGGGGCATGCCCTCGCTGTACTCATCGCGGGCATGCGATCCGCGATGTCCCGAACGACGGCGGGGCCGGTCGATTGCTGCCGGGTTTGGCCGACGATAAACTTCCCGGCACATCGTCCGGAGCTATTTCGCACGCCAGGGAGTCGGGAACCATGATGCTGCCATCGATCCGCAGTTCCGCCCAGGTCTCGATCGTCTTGTGCCTTGCGCTCGGCCTGGCCGGGTGCATGGGGAGCATCGAACTGCCCGCCGAGTTCGCCGTGGCCACCTCGGGCACCGAAAAAACCTCGGCCATGCCCGACAGCGGCCTGGAACGGTTCGCGAACGCGAAGTGGGCGCTCTTCCGAGTCGCCGAAGTGGGTGAAGATCCTCAGGAACAGACCGAAGTCCCCAGCGGGCCCTACGGCGGGCTGCTCGACGGTGGCTTCCTCGCCCGCCCACCGGCCGACGCCCAGATCTTCGTCGTCGAGTTCGGAGAGCGCGGCCAGGCACTGCGCGTCACCGAGAACAAGTACTTCCTCGCCGACATCTACGGCGACACCGTGGGCGTCGGCCCGGCGTGGCGTCCGGCGAGCCTGCCCGGCGTGCGTTTCCGCAGCACCGGCTACGCGGTGGAAGACGGCGAACGCTTCGGCCTGGCCGTGCTCGTGCGCGTCGAGTTTCTCTCGATATACGTGGGGCGGGCCGTGCTCTACGCCTGGGGCACCGGCGACGACGAGCGCCTCGAGGGCCAATTCGGCTACCTGCTCGATTTCGCCGGCGGGATCGGCGACCTGATTCTCAACACGACGGGAGATCAGTATCCGTTCTATGCGACGCGGGTGGAGGAATGACCGTGGAATCGCTGGAGCGGAAGGTCCGCCGGGCCAACCGCCTCGCCGCGGCCGCGCTGGTCGTGAGCGTGATTGCTCTCGTCGCGTGCGGGCTCATTCGCCGGGATTCGCAAGCGAAGCCAGTAAGTGCGGAAGACATCGAGCAGCGCGTGTACGATCGATTGCTCGGCGAGGTTTCCGCGGAGCTGAAGCCGGTATACCGCGACTTCGAGATTGAGATCAATCCGACCCCGACGAGTTTCAGCGAATTGATCAAGCCGCTGACAGAGATTCGCAGTGCAGAGCCGCCTCCCTAGAATTCTCGCCAGAGTGGACTTGCGCGAGTGCGACCTCGCTGCGAAGCGCCGGGGTTGCGAAGTGTCGACCCACCGTTATTCGAAGCTATCATCGCGATAGTCTAAGGGCACACCATCAACGTGGCAGCTCTTGGAGTAAGGGATTGTCAAGTGGGGACTCGGGAGCAGGCAACCGCACTGGCGAAGAAGGATACGCGCGCAGCCTTGTCCTGCGCGCGGAGCATCGCGTCTCCCTGGTATCGGTGCCAAGCCCTGGCATGGGTTGCGCGGTTCGCTCCCGACGAACTCCTCATGCGAATCGCGGAGGAGGCGCTGGAAGCGGCAAGGGACGGGGCCGACAACTATCAGAAGGTTGCGGTTGCGGCTTGGCCGATTCGAGCCCTGATCGAGCGCTCGGCTCCCGAGTCAGCCGAAGCCGTCACCTTGGCGGTGTTGCCGCTGGCATCGAACATCGAATATATCGGATCCCAGGCCGAGGCCCTGATGCTGCTGTTTCAGGCCACGCTACCCGGCCGGCCATCCACGTGGAAGCCCGTTCTTAACGCGATTCTGGACATGCCGCTCGCCCCATTTCATTGGCGGCATCGACGTGCTTTGCGAGATGCGGTGTCGATGGTCCATCCTAAGGACCCGAACCTTGTAAACGAGTGCTTGCTGCGCATTGCGGACGAGAAAACTCGGCGCCGAATTGAAACTGAAATCGCAAGACCGCAGATCGCCGTACCGCGTCCGTTCTTCTGGTGATGAACGGACGTCCGGCGTGCGAGCATCTGGTCCGCACATCGGCGAACGCCGCCCGATAGGTACGAAGGGAGCCGAGCCAACCGGGTGACCATCCCCACCTGCTGGACCCTTCAATCCGCTTTCTTCTCCACCGGCAAAACCTCACCCGGCGCGTTACCCGCCAGCCAATCCCGCCACGCCTCCTGCACCTCGACCATCGTGTACCCCCGTCCGCATTCCGGGCAAACGCCTTCCGCCGCGCTACCGCGCAGGTCGTATCCGCAGTGTGTGCAGATGCGGCCGCGGCATTCGACCAGCCGCCGGGCCATCGCCATGACGTGCAGGCCGTGGAGCCGCCGCATGCACAGGATCGTGAAGACCGAACTCAGCAGCATGATCAGCGGAATCCGCAGCCACATGTCGAGGCGAACGATCCCCGCGCCCCACCCCGCAAAGCCCGCAAGCACGGCCGTGCCCAGCAGGCTGATCGCCCAGGCCTTCCACGGCCGCGGCGCAGCTCGCGGCGCCGGCAGGGGCTTGTCCGTTGCGGCGATGGGGTTGGTGGGTGGGGGCATGGGTTAATCTGTCGCAGTCCATTAAGAGTCGCGGGCGGGTTCGGCGGGGAGGGCGAGGCTCCTGCCGAGCCGGCGGTGCGAGAAACGCGGTGTTCTCAGCGGATCGGCGGGCGCTGCGGCGTTGACCAATGATCGTCGGCTGACCCAGCGGGGCTCGGCAGGAGCCTCGCCCGCCCGATCGGCATCGCCCACCCGCTCAGCCATGCCCTTCCGATCGCCAACGCCCGCGCGAGCGCCCGCCGTGGGAGGCGGCCCTCAGTCCGCCGGCGCGCAGCGCTCCGCCGCCCACGCCCGCAACGCAGCGACCCGCTCGCCCATCACGATCGACAACGGCGTCGTAGCGCGAAGCTCCCCCAGGATGTCCGCCGTAGCCAGCGGCCGGTTCTGGGCGAAGGCCGCGTACATCGCGGCGATCACCGCCTGTTCCATCTCCGCCCCGGAGAATCCGTCCGCGCCGGCGGCCAGGCTCGCCATGTCGAAGTCCGCCACGTCGCGGCCGCGACGGCCCAGGTGAATCTCGAACACTTTCGCCCGCTGCGCGGGGCCGGGCAGATCCACAAAGAAGATCTCGTCGAAGCGCCCCTTGCGCACCAGCTCCGGCGGCAGGGCCGAGATGTCGTTGGCCGTGGCCACGCAGAAAATCGGCGAGCGGTGTTCCTGCAGCCAGTGCAGCAGCGAACCGAACATGCGCTTCGACAGCCCGCCGTCGGCCGACTCGGCCCCTGCCGAAGCGAACGCCTTCTCAATCTCGTCGATCCACAGCACGCAAGGCGACATCGCCTCAGCCTGGCGAATCGCCTTGCGCATGTTGCGCTCCGACTCACCGACAAAGCGGTCGTAGAACCGGCCGGGGTCAAGCCGGAGCAGCGGCAACTGCCATGCGGATGCCACGGCCTTGCACGCCGCACTCTTGCCGCACCCCTGCACCCCCAGCAGCAGGATGCCGCGCGGCGGCGGCAGACCCGCCTCTCGCCCGCGCGGCGACATGCCGAGTTGTCGAAGATCAAGCCAGCGCTTCAGGTTGGCCAGCCCCGCCAGATCGTCGAAACGCAGCGAGGCGTCGACGTATTCGAGCAGGCCACCCTCGCGGATCATCTCTTGCTTGATGTCGAGGAAACGCGGAATGTCCGCCGCATCGATGCGGTTGTCATCCATGAGCGCCCGGGCCACGGCGAGACGCACCTGGTTCGCCGTCAGGCCGCGCATGATGCTCACCACCTGCTGCAGGTCGCTTCGCTTCAGCCCGGACTCGAGCTTCGAGAAACGCCCCAGATCCTGGAACGTCGCCCGCAGGATGCTCTCGATCTCCTCCTCGTCGGGCATCGGGAAGACCACCGGCGTGGCCCAGCGCGTCAGCGAGTCGGGCAGCGTAGTGTCGGTGTCGATCAGCACGATCGTCTGCTGCGCTGAACGCCGGCTCTGCACGAACTCGCGCAGTCCTCGGACCAGCAGCGGCTCGCGCGCCAGGTGGCTGCACAGGTCCATCAGCACGAAGATGCCAGACCACCCGCTCGTCAGGATGTTGCTTATGACCTCCTGTGGCTTGCTCGTGTTCGGGAAGCGCTGGCCGGCCGCCGGCGGCGCGGTGCGCAGGCCGTCCAGCGCGTT
Source organism: uncultured Phycisphaeraceae bacterium (assembly GCA_964426945.1). Lineage (GTDB taxonomy): Bacteria > Planctomycetota > Phycisphaerae > UBA1845 > UBA1845 > CAYRSS01. The sequence goes on along the minus strand of CAYRSS010000069.1, from coordinate 3,549 downwards.
CCAGACGAACACGCTCCGCCCGGCGATCGTCCCCGCCTGGAGAACGCAGGCCACCGCCCGGGGCTCCTCGTCGGTTTCGAGGCACACCAGCGGGTGGGCTGTGTTGACCAGGGCGGCGATTCGCTCGGCGGTCAGTTGCATGGGGCCGACTGTAACCGGAGTGCGGGCCATATGCAGGCGCCGGTCGCGGATGGAGGAAAGAAAATACAACTACACAAGAATCAGCCCGCCCCAATGGGGAGCAGGGGCCCCTTTCCCCCGCCCGCCGCGAGGAACCTCCCGCTGGCCCCCGGGGCGACACCCCCCGGGGCCGTGCCCCCCCCGGCCGGCGGCCGTGGCGCAGAATCTGCGCGGCGGCTCAGATCGCGAAAAGTTCCATTCGCTTTTTGGAAACCGGCCACTACAATGCGGCCCGGTAGGAATTGACGACTGTCTTGCAGGTCGCTGCTTTCGTTGAGTGGCGCGCCCTCTTGGCTACGCTCGCTGATCCCTCCTCGGGCCGAACGTTCGGCTCCTTTCACGCAGACCCCGAAAGATGTCAGCGGGTCGAGAGCCCTCGCGCAGGAGAAATCTGCATGGGCAAGAAGTTGTACGTGGGTAACCTGTCGTATTCGGTCACTGATTCGGATCTCCAAGAGCTGTTCTCGGCCCACGGGACAGTGGAGTCGGCCCAGATCATCGTCGATCGCGACACCGGCCGCAGCAAGGGCTTCGGCTTCGTCGAGATGAGCAGCAACGATGAGGCTGAGGCGGCGATCAGCGCTCTCAACGGCCAGCAGCACGATGGTCGTGCCCTGACCGTGAACGAGGCGAAGCCGAAGGAGAGCCGGGGCGGTGGCGGCGGCGGTGGTCGCGGCTACGGCGGCGGCGGTGGCGGCGGCCGTGGTGGTTACGGCGGTGGTGGCGGTGGCGGTGGTGGCTACGGCGGCGGCGGTGGCCGTCGGTACTAGTCCCGCGGCGCCTCCGGCGCTTGCTTCCTCAACTTATTTTCTCGTGTCGCGGCACCACCACGGTGCGGTGCGGCACGGGTGGCGCAGAGGCTCGACCTGATCGAGCGCGCCGACCGATGATGAAGGGAGGCTGTTCACACAGCCTCCCTTTTTCTATCATCTGCCCGGAACAGCGCGGCTCCGGGCGGACGACGCCCGGCCGGCGCGAGGCTCCGCAAGGGTGAGGCTCCCGCCGAGCCGAACTGACGGGGAATGGCGCGTCCCCGACGCCTCGCACGCTGAACCGATACCACGAACACCAAACGCGTCGCCGGAAGCGACGCGCGAATCCGAGGGCATGGAATGTCGCAGATCGTGCAGCAGGAACTCGATCTCTCGCTGATTGAACCGGAATTTGTTGCACCGGAGCAGGATGTGGCCCCGCCGGCCGCGCCGCTGGCCCAGCGCATCGCCACGCTCATCGGCGTGATGGGTCCCTTCGCGGGGTTGGTGGTGGCTGTGGCTCTCACATGGGGCTGGGGCTTCACGTGGGTGGAGTTCACGCTGCTGCTGACGATGTACCTCGCCGCGGGTCTCGGCGTGACCGTCGGTTATCACCGTCTGTTCACCCACCGCGCGTTCGAAACCTTCCGGCCCGTGCGATTCATTTTCGCGGTGCTCGGGTCGATGGCGGTACAGGGGCCCGTGCTGCGGTGGGCCGCGGTTCATCGCCGCCACCACCAGCACAGCGATCACGAGGAGGATCCACACTCGCCGCACGGCCACGGCGGCGGCGTACGCGGCGTCATCCGCGGTTTCTGGCATGCGCACATCGGCTGGATGTTCGATGCCGACGCCCCGAACCTTCACCGCTACGTCGGCGACCTGAGCGCTGATCGGCTCATCAGTTTCGCCAGTCGGTTCTGGGGACTGTGGGCGCTGCTAGGCCTGATCGTGCCCGCGGCGATCGGTCTCGCGATCACGGGCACCTGGGGCGGCGCACTGCTGGGGTTCCTGTGGGGCGGGCTGGCGCGCGTCTTCTTCGGCCACCACGTCACCTGGAGCATTAACTCCGTCTGCCACCTGTGGGGCCGACGTGCGTTTGCCGGCCGCGACCACAGCCGCAACAACTTCATCTTCGGCTGGCTCGCCTTCGGCGAGGGCTGGCACAACAACCATCACGCCTTCCCCACCTCCGCTCGCCACGGCCTGCGCTGGTGGGAGTTCGACCTGAGCTGGATCCTCATCCGCACGATGGCGCTCTTCCGACTGGCCTGGGACGTCCGGCTCCCGAGCAACGAGGCCATGGACGCCCGCCGGCTGCCGGCGGGGTAGGCCGCCCCAGCCCTCAACATCGGCCGACTGGATGCGCCGTGCGCCCGCCCCTACAATGAAGGCGGGGTACGGCCCGGCGGCCGGTGTCGCCGGCACCCGCCACCCCAAGGCGATTACGCTCACACTGGAATGACCCTCGCAACCTTGCCACTGCCGCTCGCGGAACTCAGCGACGCGCAGAAGCAGGAGCAGCTCTGGAACAGCCTGCTCTGGTTCGGCGGCGTGGTGCTGGTGCTGATCGTGGGGTTGCTGATCGCGTGGCGCATCGGCCGGAAGTTCAAGGCCGACGCCTTGGGGTCGACAGGCGGCGCGTTCTTCGATCTGGAGGAACTACGCCGTCTGCACGAGGAGGGGAAGATCACCCCCGCCGAGTACGACGCGCTGAAGCGCCGGGCGGTGGACGATCTTCGCACCAAGGGCTGATCGCCGCAGCAGTACTGGGCGGACGGAATTGGCGGCCTCGCGGGCTGGTCCGGTAGCGGTCGGGCTTGCCGGGGCGCGCCGCGTCGCGGGCGAATCCGCGTTAAGAGCGGCCCGGGCGACGGACGATAACACGATCGACACCGCGCGGCGTGCGTGCGCCGTCTGAAGCGCGCGGGTCGGAGTTCAACGAGGCGCCGGAGCGCAACACCCATGACCACCGCCCGCGGCAGCGACGGCCCGAAGGACCGGCGGACCAGTTCGTGCAGTTTCTGCGGCAAGAGCCAGCGGGAAGCGGGCCCGATGGTCGAGGGGCCCAAGAACGTCTACATCTGCAAGTCCTGCGTCGAGCTCTGCCACAACATCATCAAGTCGGAGCTGCGCAAGTCGTCGTCGGCGCGCTCGCTGCTGGGCCGCATTCCCGCGCCGCGCGAGATCCACGAGTTTCTCAACCAGTACATCATGGGCCAGGAGCGGGCGAAGCGCTCGCTCTCGGTCGCCGTGCACAATCACTACAAACGCCTGCAGCACTGCGACGAAGCCTCGCCCGGCGATGTCGAGATCGACAAGTCGAACGTGCTGCTCGTGGGCCCGACCGGATCCGGCAAGACCCTCTTCGCCAAGACGCTGGCGCGGATGCTGAACGTGCCCTTCGCCATCGGCGACGCGACGACGCTGACCGAGGCGGGCTACGTCGGCGAAGATGTCGAGAACATCATCCTCCGCCTGCTTCAGAACGCCGAGTATGACCTGGAGTCGGCCCAGCGGGGCATCATCTACATCGACGAGATCGACAAGATCGGCAAGACCAGCCAGAACGTCAGCATCACGCGCGACGTCTCGGGCGAGGGCGTGCAGCAGGCCC
>CAYRSS010000068.1:0-18030 GCA_964426945.1 uncultured Phycisphaeraceae bacterium | reverse complement strand
GTCGATGGCGACGGCATTCCCAACGGCGAGGATGACGACATCGACGGCGACGGCATCCCCAACGACGACGACGACGACATGGACGGCGACGGCGTCTCCAACGACGACGATGACGACGACGACGGCGACGGTGTCGATGACGACATGGACGATGACGACAACGCCGACGGCGAAGATGACGACGACGACAGCGATGACGACGATGATGACGACGACGATGACGATGATGATGACGATGATGATGACGACGATGACTGCGAGGAGGAGGCTTCCTCGAAGGACTCCGATGGCGACGGCGCCAGCGACGCCAAGGACTCCGACAGCGACGGCAACGGTTCGAGCGACAACGACAACGACGGCGTAAACGACAACCGCGAAAACAAGAACTGCACCGACAAGGACAAGAAAGACTCAGACGGCGATGGTCTGTCCGACGGGATGGAATGGGTTGTCAACCGGCTCCTCACCGTGCCCGACCCGGTCGACGAAGACTTTGACAAGCTCCTCGAGGATATGCTCAAGCTGATCGCGGAGTTCGACGAGCCCGACGACGAGGATCTCGACGACAGCATTGAGCGGCTGCTGGCTGAGTTGGACATCTTCCTCGATGACGAGGACGACGGCCTCGACCAGGCGCTGCGCGATCTCCTCCGGCAGCTCGAGAGCTTCCCGGATCCGGTGAATGACGACGAATCCAAGCTCGACGCGATCCTCAGGGAACTCGGCGAGCCCGAGGATCTCGGCAGCACGTCGCTCGAGGCCGCGCTGCAGGAACTCGAAGACCTCATCGCCAGCTTCGACTTTCCGGAGCGCACTGACCTGAACAAGCCCGCGCTTGACGCCAAGTCGCTCGACAGCGACGGGGATGAGTTGGACGATCTCTCCGAGATCCTGCTCAACCTGTTCCCGAATGATCCCGACTTCGACGACGACGGGATTCCTGACGGCGTCGAAGTCGCGATGGGCACGGATGCCAAGTCGGAAGACACCGACGGCGACGGGCTTGACGACCTGATCGAGATACTGCTAGGCCTCTCGGCCACCCTGGCCGACAGCGACGGCGACGGCAAGTCGGATGGCCAGGAAGTCGCCGAGGGCACCGACCCGACCGACTCGACCAGCTTCCTGGACGAAGAGGAAGAGGACGAGTCCACCGACGACACCGCCAACACCGGCGAAGACTCCTCCGGCTCGGGCAGCAATACGCCCTGACGCTGTAGCTTGCCTCTTGCACTCCGCCGGTCGCGTGAGTACACCCACGCGACGGGAGAGCCAGGTGGCAGCCAGCGCATCATCCAGACTCGGCGCACGACGACGTGCTCTTTGCATGAGCGTCGTGGTCGCCACCCCCCTGCTGCTGACAGTCTCACATTCTGCCGCTCAGTCGACGCCTCGCGACCTACCTGACTCCTTCGTGAATCAGCAGCGCGCCGCCGACGAACTGGCTCGTCGCCGGATAGAGGAGGAACTGCTCGGTCCGCAGGCCGTCTCTTTCGACGTCGGCGGCTGGTACAGCCTCTACTTCTTCCAGTTCGACGACGGGGTGGAAAGTTCTCGCGTGCTTCGGCGGCATGACCTGCGCCTGTGGGGGCGGGCTTCGCTGGAGGACGGCGCCCACGAGTTTTACGCCCGAGTCCGAACCAGCCTGCTCGACTTCAACCACGGCGACTCCTTCAACGGCAACGAGGACGACGTCGAGGGCCCCAACCTGGAGCGCGGCTATTATCGGTTCGATCTGTCCCGCAGCGGCGCGGGGCATACCTTGCCCGCGGGCGCCAACCTCACGCTCAAGCTCGGCCGAGATCTCGCGACCGTCGGCAGCGGGCTGACGCTGTCGCAGAATCTCGACCAGGCTTTGTTCACGGTGGACTTGCCCCAGTGGCGGTTCTCGGGCCTGGCCGGGCGCTCCGTCGGGAGCACGGACGACTTCGATCTGTCGCGCAACGCCACGCGGCAGCGCCGCGCCTTTCTCGGCGGCGAAGTCCGCTACCGCGGCATCGACCGACACGAGCCCTTCGCCTACTTCCTCGCACAGCGCGACCATAACGACGAGCGCCCTCCGGTCCTGCGCCAGGAGTTTGATTACGACTCGAACTACCTCGGCCTCGGCGTGACGGGCGAACTCGCCGACGGGCTGCGGTATCTCGTCGAGGGGGTCTATGAGTGGGGAAGGGGGCACGCCGAGCGGCAGCGACGCGACGACACCCGCGTTAACGCCTGGGCCTTCAACGCGGAACTGGAGTATCTGTTCCCCGGCCCCCGACAGGCGCGTGCGTCGGTTGAATACCTCATGGGCAGCGGCGACGGCCAGCGAACGCTGAGTCCGACCGACACGGTCGGCGGCAACCGCTGGGACGAGGTCGATACCTCCTTTGTCGGCTTTGGGTTTCGCGATACCGGGCTGTCCTTCGCGCCACGCTACTCGAACCTTCACCTGTGGCGGGCGGGGGCGTCGATGCGGCCCTTCCCTGATGATGCGACGCTTCGCGACCTCGAGATCGGGACCGACTGGTTTCTCTACCAAAAGCATCATCGCGACGGCGCCGTCTCCGATCCGACCGCCGACGTCGCCAGCGGCTTTCTCGGCTGGGAGGTGGATTGTTACGCCAACTGGGCGATCGCGCGCGACCTCTTCTGGACAGCGCGGCTCGGTGTCTTCTTTCCCGGTGACGCTTTCAGCGACCGGACGTCGCGGACATTCCTCCTGCTGGGGGTGACATGGAGCTTCTAGCCTTCTTGAGCCCTCGTGCCCGCCGTCGCGCCGCGGCCGCGGTCCTCACCATCGGCCTCGTCGGCTGCGCCGCGCCTGTGCGCCAGTTTCAGCCAGCCGTCAGCCCTGACACGCTCGATGACACGCGGTTCCTCCACTACCTCCCGACGGCGCCGGTGGCTTCGCTCGGCGAGGGCTGCCGGGCGGTGCTGCTGCTGGGCGAGGAGCCGATCCCCGCGACGTTCGCCGAACGGCGGGAGCAGCTGATCGCCGCCGGAGCGCTCGGCGACGAGGCGGACACCACGAATCCGGACCGCGTGCTGAGCTTCGGGGCGTTGGCCCGAATGCTGCGTACCCAGTGCGGCCTTCCTCGCGGGCTCAACGAGTTCGTCTGGCCGCGGGTCGGGCTGGGGCACGAACGGTATGCCCTGCGCGCCTGCGTGGCGGACGGCTTGCTTCCCCCGCGTGGCGTCCACGAGCCGGTCACCGGCGGCCAACTCCTCGCCGCTTTTTCGCAGGCCGAGAGCTACCTTGAGCGGGCCAAAGTGATGTCGGCGCCACACCATCCAGAGCACTGAATGTGCTTGACCGAATCGGCCGATGTGCTATATTGTCCGATGGTCTGTTCCGGGCCCGCGCGGCTGCCTGTGTTAAGCCGTGCTTTCCGGGCCCGCGGTTCGACTTGTGATCCGGTCGACGGTTCGAGCCTCATGACGCATCACTCATGGTAGCCGGGTACGTCGCGAACGGGTCTTGGCCCCGCTGCGACCGGCTGCTGGCGTCGGAGGCGGTTGAGCCGTCGTTTTCTTTTTACTGCGGCCTCGCGGCGAGCCGCCGTTGGTCGCGCGGAGATGCCTTCTGAAGGTTCAGCTTCCTGACGGCAAGGTGCTGGAGGTGCCCGCGGGCTCCTCGGCGAAGACTGTGGCCGAAATGATCGGTCCGGGGCTGGCGCGCCAAGCCGTGGCGGCCAGGATCGGCGCCGACGGCGACGCCGCCATCTGGGATCTCAACCGCCCGCTGCCCGGCGATTGCCGACTCTCCATCCTCACCGCGACCGACGAATCGGCCGACAGCCTGTCCGTGCTGCGCCACAGCACGGCACACGTCATGGCCGAGGCAATCTGCAAGCTCTTCCCTCAGACCCGCCTGGTTTACGGGCCGCCGATCGAAGACGGCTTCTACTACGACATCGACCTGCCGCGCGCCCTGACGCCCGACGACTTCGAAGCGATCGAGGCTGAGATGGCCCGCATCGTCAAGGAGAATCGCCCCTTCACGCGCTATGAACTGCCCCGGGGCGAGGCCATGTCCAAGCTGCGCGGCGAGGGCAGTCGCTACAAGATCGACAATGCCGAGCGGGCCGACGGCGATACCCTGAGCTTCTACGTCACCGGCTGCAACCGAGGGGCAGACTTCGAAGACCTCTGCCGCGGGCCGCATATCCCCGCCACCGGGGCGATCGCCGCGTTCAAGGTCCGCCAGGTGTCCGGATCTCACTATCGCGGCGATGTGAACGACACACCGCTGCAGCGCGTGTACGGCACCGCATTCTTCAAGAAGAAGTCGCTGACAGAGTTTCTCGAACGGATCGAGGAAGCGAAGAAACGCGATCACCGCTTGCTCGGCAAGCAGCTCGACCTGTTCACGGTGAGCGAGCGCGTCGGCCCGGGGCTGATTCTGTGGCTGCCGAAAGGCGCGGTCATCCGCACCGAACTGCAGAACTTCCTCACCACCGAGATGCGCCGGATGGGCTACGACCTGGTCTTCACGCCGCACATCGGCAATCTCGACCTATACCGTACCAGCGGCCACTTCCCCTATTACGAAGACTCGCAGTTCCCTGCGATGTTCGAGTCGCCGCGCGGCAAGGCGATCCAGAGCACGCTGGTCCTCGCGCAGCAGGCGAAGGCCGCCGCCCCGGATCAGCAGGCTGCGCGCCTCGCCGTCCTCCGGCCCACGCTCGACGCCCTCCAGTCTGCCTACGGCGAGGTTGAGGGGCTGTCCACCGCGGTCGACGTCGATGCGATCATCAAGGCGCTGTACGAAGCGCAAGCAAGCGAGCACGGTTTCCTGCTCAAGCCGATGAATTGCCCGCACCACGTCCAGATCTACGCCTCGCGCCCGCGGAGCTATCGGGATCTTCCCGTGCGCCTGGCCGAATACGGCACCGTGTACCGCTTCGAGCAGAGCGGCGAGCTCAGCGGCATGACGCGCGTTCGGGGCTTCACACAGGACGACGCCCACCTGTTTTGCACCGCGGATCAGCTCGCCCCGGAACTCTCCGCAACGATCGAGCTGACGCGCCGCGTCCTCGATCTCCTGGGTCTCAGCGATTACCGTGTGCGCATCGGCCTGCGTGATCCCGCCAGCGCCAAGTACGTCGGCTCGGCGGAGAACTGGGCCAAGGCCGAGGACGCCATTCGCCAGGCCGCGCAGCGCGCGGGCATCTCCTACAGCGAGGAAGCCGGCGAGGCCGCCTTCTACGGCCCGAAGATCGACTTCGTGGTCAAGGACTGCATCGGCCGAAGCTGGCAGCTCGGCACCGTCCAGGTCGACTACACGGCCCCGGAGCGATTCGACCTGACCTATGTCGGGGCGGACAATCACGCCCACCGACCGATCATGATCCATCGCGCCCCCTTCGGCAGCATGGAGCGCTTCGTCGGCATCCTGATCGAGCACTTCAACGGCGCATTCCCGCTATGGCTCTCGCCGGTGCAGGTGGGCATCGCCACCGTCAGCGAAAAGAGCGAGGCCGCCGCCCGCGCTGCCGAGGAGCGCCTCATCCGCGCGGGTCTCCGCTGCGAGCTGGATCTATCGAGCGAGAAGATCGGCCCCAAGAAGCACCGGCTGCGGGCGATGAAGATCAACTACATCGTCGTGATCGGCGAGCGCGAGGCCGAGGAGGGCACGCTCAATGTCAACGACCGTGACGGTCACAGTCTTGGCAACATGACCCTGGACCGTTTCATCGAGTGCTGTCGCGAGGAAATCGACCGACGGCTGCTGACGCCGCTGATCGGCGCAGAAGGCGGGCATCGGGCATAGTGGTTCGGGCGGCGGTCGACTTCCGCCGCAACCATCGGAGTCCGGCGCGTGGCCGGGCATAAAGCCTTAACGGCCGGGCTGTTGCCCGGCGGGTCTTTCACAAAGGGGAGCAGCCATCAAGGCACTTCGGGTCAACGAGCAGATTCGGATTTCGCCCGTCCGGGTCATCGACGAAAACAACGAGATGCTCGGCGTCATGTCGACGAACGAGGCCATCAATCGTGCGCGCGATGCGGGCGTGGACCTGGTCGAAGTCTCGCCGATGGAGCGTCCGCCGGTCTGCCGTATCATGGACTACGGCAAGCACAAGTACGAGAGCAAGAAGCGCCAGAAGGCCGCGCACGCTGGACACACCGTATCGCTCAAAGAAATCCGCGTGCGGCCCAAGACCGACACGCACGACCTGCAGCTCAAGATCAAGCACGCCGAGGAGTTCCTCGGCGAAGGGCACAAGGTCCAGTTCACCATGCTCTTCAAGGGGCGTGAGCGGTTCCTGCAGGAAGTCGCTCGCGACGTGTTCCAGGGGATCATCAACGCCCTCGGCGACAAGATCAAAGTCGAGCGCGCGCCTTCCATGGAGGGCCGACGCATGACCATTCTCGTTTCGCCGACGAAGGCCGCGATCAAGCCTGCCGCCCCCAAGCCGACGGCCGCCGCGGCCCAGGACGGCAAGAAAAAGCCCAAGCCCCCCGCCGAACCGGCGCCGGCCACCGCGCCGGCCGATCGGGGCGGCGCCGCGACCACTGCGGCTCCTGACGCGTAGGCAACGTGCGATGCCCCCGCCCGCGGCTGCGTCATGCGGCGGTTGCATCGGCCCCGGCAGCCTCTAGAATCGCCGGTCTGCCCGCTGCCGGCGGGCGCCTGACTTGGATTGCCCGGCGGAAAAGGAGCTGCATCGACGCCATGAGCCATACGCACATCATCGACCCCCACGGGGGACAGTTGGTCGACCGCACCGGCGGTCGCCCTCGTCCCGAGGTCAAGCACGCCATCAAGCTGACCGCACGTCAGCAGTGCGACTTCGAGATGATCGCAATCGGCGCCATGAGCCCGCTTACGGGGTTCATGGGCAAGGCCGATTACGAGCGCGTCTGTCACGAGATGAAGCTCGCCAACGGCACGGCATGGCCCATGCCGATTACCTGCGCCGTCGACGACGCGAGCGCGGGGGCCATCGGCGTGGGCGACGTCGTCGCCCTCCAGGACGACGCCGGCCGGCTGCTCGGCTACCTCACGGTGTCGGAGAAGTACCGCCAGGACAAACAGCTTCAGGCCACGAAGGCCTTCGGCACCGACGACAAGGCGCACCCCGGCGTGGCCGTGCTCCTGGAAGAAGGCGAGACCTGCCTCGCCGGCGCAATTGAGTCCGTGACGCCGCGGCACGACCCGATGTTCCCTGATCACCGGCTGACCCCCGCGAAGACGAGGGCGGAATTCGCCCGTCGCGGGTGGAAGACGGTCGTCGCGTTCCAGACGCGCAACCCGATTCACCGGGCCCACGAGTACATCACCAAGTGCGCCCAGGAGTTGACCGACGGCCTGCTGATCCACCCGCTGATGGGCGCGACCAAGGACGGGGACATCCCGGCCGAAGTCCGCATGGACTGCTACAAGGTGCTCATCGAGAATTACTACAACCCCGAAACGACGATGCTTTCGGTTCTGCCCGCGGCGATGCGATACGCCGGACCGCGTGAGGCCATCCTGCACGCCATCCTGCGGCAGAATTACGGCTGCTCTCACTTCATCGTCGGCCGCGATCACGCGGGTGTGGGCAACTACTACGGCACCTACGACGCGCAGCACATCTTCGACACGCTCGAGGACGGCGCGCTGCGGATCGAAACGATGAATTTCGAGCACACGGCCTGGTCCAAGAAGGCCGGAGGCATGGTGAGCCGCAAGAGCTTCCCGGTGATCGAAAACGACTGGGTATCGCTCTCAGGCACGAAGGTGCGGGAGATGCTCCTGAAGGGCGAGCGCCCGCCGGTCGAGTTTACGCGCCCCGAAGTGGCCGACATCCTGATCGCTTCGATGCGGTCTGGCGGATGATGACCCCCAAGTCCGTCGCTTCCCTGGTGGAGACTTGCCCCGTGGGGACCAGCCCCCAAGCCGGTGCCGCAGGCGATGGCCGGCTTCAGCCTCCTGACGAGGTCATCGCGGCGATTTCCGCCGCCCGACGCCCGGTGGTGATTGGCCACGTACGTCCCGACGCGGACGCGCTCGGCTCGGCGTTCGCCATGTCCCGCGCCTGGAGCGACGCCGCACGCTCACCGAGCGTTGCCATGCCCGAAGGCTCCCTCTCGCAACGGCTGCGCTTCATGCACGAATGGTCCGCGGTCGCCGTCGCCGGCCCCGACGAGTTCCGCGCCGCCGATTGCTTCATCGTGGTTGACACGGCGCGCAAGGCCCGCTGCAACGTCGGCGAGTTCGGCCGCCAGGGCGATTGGATCGGCGGGCGCCCGGTCATCAACATCGATCACCACGAAACCAACGAGCGATTCGGCAGCGTAAACTGGATCGTGCCTGATGCCGGCAGCGCGTGCGAGCTGGTGTATCACGTGCTGCGCAGCGCGGGACGGCCGATCGACGCGACGACGGCTTCCATGCTGTACGCGGGGATTCACTCGGATCTGCTGGGCTTCTCGCTGCCGACGACGTCGGCGTCGGCCCTCGCCGCAGCTGCTGATCTGGTCTCGCTCGGGGCGGATGTTGGCCGCCTGGGCGACAGGCTCTGTCGCAATCTCGCCGCGAGCGAGTTCGAATTGGTCCGGATGGTGTACGACAACACCCGGTCACTCGAAGACGGGCTCATCACCTACAGCACGGCCACCTACGACGAAATCCAGCGAACCGGCTGCGACGCAAGCGACATCGACGACCAGATTTCCATCCCGCGTTCGCTCAATGGCTCGATCATGGCCATGCTCTTCACCGAGGGGCTCCCCGGCCGTACGCGCATCAACTTCCGCAGCCGCGGAGAGCTCACGATCGTCGAGCTTGCCAAGCAGTTCGGCGGCGGCGGACACGCCCAGGCCGCGGGGGCCATCGTCGAGGCCGGTCTTCAGCCGACCCTCGATCGCGTGTTGCCCGCCGCCATCGAGCACCTGCGCCGCGCCCTCGGCCGCTAGGCCCCTGGTGCCGATTCGCCGCTCATTGCCTTCCGTCTCCGCCCTGACAACGCGCCCTGCGCCGACCTCGCGACCCCTTCTGCGGTTGTGCGCGGCGGCCCGAGCCGCGATGATGCCCCCTCACCGTGGGTTGGAGGCCGCGCATGCGGAACTGGATTACCGGCAGCATCATCGTCGGAGGGTTTCTGCTGATTGTCGGCGTACCCATGCTGCGCCGGCCTGTAGAAGCCCGTGTCGACCTGCCGCCATCCGCCACCGTAACCGTCATCACCCCCCACAACGAACAGATCCGCCACGAGGTCGGTCGGGCGTTCGCACGCTGGCACCAGGCGACCTACGGCGCGCCGGCGGGCTGCGTTTGGATTCAGCCGGGCGGTTCGAGCGACGTGCAGCGAATCCTGGAGGCACGGTTCAAGCTGCTCGCCCGGGAAGGCCGCGAGCAGGAGGGCGCCGGGTTCGATATCGTCTTCGGCGGGGGTGACTACCTGTTCGGGCAGCTCAAACGCGGCGTGAAGGTTACGGACGGCGGAGGCAAGGAGCGGACTGTCTCCATCACGGAGCCGCCGCCGCTCGATGAGTCGAAGATCCGAGATGCCTTCCCGACCCAGCTCATCGCCGACAAGCCGCTCTACGACCCCGATCATCATTGGTTCGGCGTGGTGCTGTCGAGCTTCGGTATCCTCTTCAACCGCGACGTGCTGGCCGATCGCGGCTTGTCCGAGCCGCAGACGTGGGATGACCTCACCGACCCCCGCTTCTTCGGCTGGGTCGGGCTCGCAGACGCAGCGCACTCGGGAACGCTCCGCGCGACCTACGAGGCGATCGTGCAGCGCTACGGCTGGGATCGCGGCTGGCCCGCGCTGCGAAGGATCTGTGCCAACGCCCGGTACTTTGCGTCAGACTCCGGCCAGGTGCCGCTGGACGTTTCCTCAGGCGAGGTCGCCGCAGGGCTCTGCGTGGATTTCTACGCCCGAGAGCAGGCGTCCGTCGTGGGTGGCAACCGGCTGGGGTACGCCGCCCCGGCCGGGGCGACGGTGGTCAACGCCGATCCTGTGGCGATGCTTCGCGGCGCCCCCAACCGCGAGCTGGCGGGGCGCTTCATCGAATTCCTGCTATCGGCCGAGGGGCAGAAATTCTGGGGTTTCGCGAAAGGCACGCCCGACGGGCCCGAGAGGTTCGACCTGCGGCGGCCGCCCGTGCGCCGCGAGTTCTACGAGCCGCCGCTGCTGGATCGGCTCATTGACAAGGTAAGCCCCTACGAGATCGCCAGCCCCCTGCCGCCAGGCACGCCGAGCTATTTCACGGTCCTGCCCGTCGTGATGGAGGCCATGGCGGTAGACATCCACGACGACCTGAAGCGGGCGTGGCAGCGCGTTGTGCAGGAACCGCCCGGCGAGCGGCGCGAGCGGATGCTGAGCCACTTCGATGCGCTTCCGTTCACGCCAGAGGAACTCGCCGCGACCCCCGCGCGGTGGAAGACCGACCCGGGCGCCAAGCTCGCCGACCGCCTCCGCTGGATGGAGTTTTTCCGCGGGCAGTACGCAGCGGTAATGGCTGTCGAATAGCCGGTCGAGCGCTACTCGCCGAAGAGGTTAAGACTCGGGAACATCCCGGCCGACTCGAAGTGCTTGAGCGCTTCCTCGGTCGAGCGGAACACTTTCGTTGCCGTTTCAGTGATGAACGGGCTGGGGTTCTTCACCGGCTTCCAGATGACATACACTTCCTTACCGTGCTCGTAGGCGTGCTGAAGCTCACGCTCCACGCCGCTCGACAGCCCCGGAACCCCGCCGGCGAGCTGCGGAACGAGGCTGATGATCATGTCGGACTGGTCGATCAACTGGAAATCGCGCGCGTAGATCTGGCCGTCCACGTCCGCCGCGATGCCGAGAATCTCCTTGGCGGAGATGTTGAAGGTCTCGGTGCGGCCGTCGTCGTGCGTCAGCGAGCCCTGCACGAAGTCCTGCGCATCGCGCGCGGCGGCGATGGCCGAATCGAGCAGCAGTTTCTCGTCGACGTCGCCGGGGTCGAACGCGATGAAGCGTTCGGCCAGCGTGGCCTTGAACTCGTCGATTTCGCGCAACACATCCGGCATGTCCGCCACGTGACTCATCGGGAACGACAGGTACACCTTGCGCAGGGCCGGGCGACAGACCAGCCGGAACCCCAGCCGCGTGGTCATCTGGTTGCGACCGCGCGGCAGCACGTAGCAGCGTTTCTCGCAGCCCACGGCGAGGGCCAGCAGCTCGGTCGCGAGGATCTCCTCCTCGCGCCACACCATCAGGTCCTTGTAGGACGCGTCGATCTTGTGTTCGCTGTGAAGGCGGCGGTGGATGGCCTCGACGTTGTCAACCATGCAGATCAGCAGGTCGGGGCGGAACTTCTCGATCTGGTCGAAATCGAACGCGCGGAACAGACCGTGCCGCCAGCGAAAGGTCGCGTGCGTGTTGACGATAACGTTCTGCTGATCGGCTGACTCGGTGATGATGTCCTTGAGGACCGACCGGCGCACGCTGTGCAGGCGCGACAGCGGCAGGTCGAGGATGCGGCCCGGGCGCACGTCCGGGGCTTCGGAGTACATGCGATCGCCCACGTGGTAGACGGCCAGCGATTCGCCGTGCTCGCGGGCAAAACGCGCGACCGCCTCCGCATAGGGCTTCTTGTCCATGCCGACCTGGCCAGTCAGGATCGCTCGCACGCCGGTTCTCCTTCGGTTCGCTTTGGAGCGGCGTCGTGGCCGACGACACCCCATACGCGGGAATTCACAGGATACTTGAGCCGGGTGCCCTTCGCAAACGCGTGCGCCCGTTGGCATGCGCGGGCTCGATCGCTATTCTGCCCGGTCCATGCAAGCCGACGCCAGCACACCCCGGCGCAGCCGATTGCAGTGGGCCCTCATCGCGGCCTGTCTGGCGTTTATGGCCGCCTTGCTGATCTGGCCGCTGGTTCTCGTGGTGACCGGCGGGCTTCAGCCGGACGAGGCGGGCGGCCGCTTGCACCACCTGGTCAGCGTCCTGGCTGACCCGATCATCCGCCACAGCCTGCTGAACAGTACGCTGATCGCCGCTCTCGTGACCACGTTGACGCTCCTGATCGCCACGCCGCTGGCGGTGATCTCGACGAAGTTTGAATTCCGTGGCAAGGCGATCCTCTCCGGACTGCTGCTGCTTCCACTGATCCTGCCGCCCTTTGTCGGGGCCATCGGGCTGCGCAACCTTCTGGGCCGCTACGGCGGGATCAACAGTCTCCTGGCCTCGCTCGGGGTCATCGACGGCTCGGACCCGGTTGACTTTCTGGGTGGCGCGCGCTTCTGGGGTGTCGTGCTGATGGAGGCGCTGCACCTTTACCCGATTGTCTTCCTCAACGCTTCGGCTGCACTGGCGAACCTCGACCCGGCCTTGGAGCAGGCGGCGGACAACCTCGGTGCATCGCGATGGACCCGCTTCCGCCGGATCACGTGGCCGTTGATCCTGCCGGGCGTATTCGCCGGCGGGACGATCGTCTTCATCTGGTCATTCACCGAGCTCGGCACGCCGCTGATGTTCGACTTCTACGACGTGGCCCCCGTCAAGATCTTCTGGGGGCTGCAGGAGATCGATTCGAGCCCGCGGCCATACGCGCTGGTCATCATCGTGCTGGCCATGGCGGTGGGGTTCTACATGGCCGGGCGGTGGGCCTTCGGCGGGCGCGCTTACGCCATGACGACGCGGGCCATGACTGCCTCCTCCGCCCGCCGGCTGGGGCTCCTTCCGGGCCTGCTGGCCGCCCTTCCGTTTCTGGCCATCATCATGCTGGCCAGCCTGCCCCATCTCGGGGTCATCCTCACCAGCCTGACCGCGCCGGGGCAGTGGTATCGCGGGGCCCTGCCAAGCGTGTTCACCACGGAGCACTTCGCCGGAGCGCTCAGCCACAAGCTCGCGGGTGGATCGATTCGCAACAGCCTCGTCTACTCGTCGCTCGCGATGGTCGTCGACCTGGTGCTGGGCTGCACTCTGGCGTACCTGATCGTCCGTGGCCGCTCGCGCATCACCCGGCTCCTCGACGGGCTGGCGATGCTGCCGCTGGCCGTGCCGGGGCTCGTGTTGGCGTTCGGGTACTACGCGATGTCGCTTCACTGGCCTTTCCCCCAGCTCGGCGAGTACTTCTCGAATCTGGGCTGGGACGGCGCCGCCGCCCGAATGCAGGTCAGCGGCCCCCTGGCAGACCCGATGCTCTTCCTCGTGATCGCGTACGCGGTCCGGCGGCTGCCCTACGTCGTACGATCGGCGGTGGCAGGGTTGGAGCAGACCTCGGGCGATCTGGAGGACGCGGCCATGAACCTGGGGGCCAGCCGGCCGTACATGGTCCGCCGGGTGGTGCTCCCCCTGATCGCGGCGAACTTGATCGCCGGCGGCCTGCTGGCGTTCAGCTTCGCGATGCTCGAGGTCAGCGACTCGCTGATCCTGGCCCAGTCAGAACGACACTATCCGCTGACGAAGGCGATTTATACTTTATTCCGTCGCCTCGGCGACGGCCCGTACATCGCGAGCGCGCTGGGCGCCTGGGGAATGGGTCTGATGGCCGTCACACTGGTGGGGGTCTCGCTGCTGCTCGGCCGCAAACTGGGTTCACTTTTCCGCATCTGAGAAAACCGCCTGCCTTCAGCCCCCTGTGAATTGTTTTCGCGGCGGAATCAGCGGCGCAGAATGGGGGACGATCCCGGGGGATTATCGTGGCAATTCTCTCGGTCTTGCCTTATGATGCGAACGCAGTGCGAGGCGGTTTGGCGGCCACGCACGAAGGGCGCGGCGGCGGCGGATGTGCGGTGCATCCGACGCCGGCGAACAGTTGTCGAAGGCTCGACGGCGCAACCCAAAACCGCGCCCGGCAGACCTTCCACAGCGCTCTCCTTCCCGAATCATTAGCGCTCGGTTAGCGCGGGTCTAACGGAGTCGAACTACTCTTCCATGTGTCGGCGGGTGCGGTCCCGTCGGCTCGCCCCCTCGGCGGGGCGGAGGCGCTAGGGCAAGCCTCAAGGAAGATCCGTAAAGACAGGCGCGGGCGCACAAGGGTCGTCGCAGGATTCAGACTGTTTGGCGCGGGAGCGGGCGGTTCGGACTGATCGACCACCACGCGATGTGTGAGGCTCGTCGGCACATACCCTCGGTGGGGGTGTGTTGGGGCGACCTCCCACGAGTGACGATCTGCAAGGTCCGGCAGGGTTCGGCATCCCGCCGGTAGATCTCGGCCGTTGGCGCGGCACGCATACGCGGTCCCCTGGAGGCTTCGCAGCTCATGTCCAAGATGGATGCGGATTCGATTCACAGGCAGGTGACGAAAGTGAAGATCGACGGCCATGCGACCCGCGTGAAGGGCTCACGCGCTTTTACGCTCATCGAACTGCTCGTCGTCATCTCGATCATCGCCCTGCTCATCTCGATCCTGCTGCCGAGCCTCGCCAGTGCGCGGCGGCAGGCGCGGGCCGTGGTTTGCGGATCGCAGTTGCACGGCCTGGGCAACGGCCTGCACTCCTACGGCAACGACTACCAGGAATACATCCCCGGCATGAACACGTCGGGTGTCGCGCTGCGGGCCCAGCTTCTTCGCGGCAGTTCGAACGCCGACGTGCTGCGGCGGCCCGATCTGCCGGTGCAACCGCACGACTGGATCACGCCCATCCTGGGCACCGAAGTCCAATTGCCCAAGAACCGCGCCCAGAAGATGAAGTACCTCATCGACACGTATCGCTGCCCTTCGCAGATCGATGTCGAGTCGCGCGTCTTCCCTTTCACCGCGAGCGGCATTCCCGATTACGCCGACTTCACCGCCGAGACCCCCTGGATCGCGCTGAGCTACCTGATGCCCGCGCACTTCCAGTTCTTCGGCCGGTCGCAGAGCGGCCTCAAGCTCGGCACGGTACTCGACGCGCCGGTGCTCACGATCACCCCAACCGTCGGCAGCGACCAGTGGGAAGTCGTCACGGAGAATTACGTGCCGCGCATCGGCAATGTCGGCGCACCGGCGACCAAGATCGCCGTGGCTGACGGCACGCGCTATCTCGCCGAGGATGGCGTGCTCGATCACGACATCAACCCCTTCCCCAACCACTTCGGCTCGTTCACGAGCAGCGGCGGCTGGTGGACGGGGGAAACGGCCTACGGCGTCGCGGCCGGCACGCAGACGTGGGACGACCGCATCGTGTCCGCGTCGTCGCCGAGCAACGGCCGCAATCTGCGTCTGACCTACCGCCACGGCGGGCAGGTGAATAACAGCGGCGGCGACGCCCGTTCCAATCCGGGCTCGATCAACGCGATGTTCTTCGACGGCCACGTCGAGCGACTCAACGACCGGGCCTCGCGCAGGCTCGACTACTGGTATCCGAAGGGCGCGAAGGTCAAGCGCCCGGCCGAGGGGATGACCGCCTCCGAAATGAACCAGGTCATTCAGTGACCTGCGCCGGTGCCGGGACGCGAGCGCGGCCCGCACATCGAGCGGGTTGGCCAGCCAGGAAGCAGCCGGAACCTCTCTCTTTTCGGCCCCCCCGACGCGGAGGGCTTCGGTGAGGTTCTCGACAGGGGACGATGCGAAACAGGGTCTTAACAGGAGGAAGAAGAAGCATGGAGAGGATGTACAGGCTCAGCGGGGTGATCGTGGTGCTGGCCATGGCCGCACCCGCCCTCGCGCAGGACAGCGTACTGCTCGAGGTATCGGGAGCTCCGGCGGCTTGCGCCAGCGACGCAACCAGCCCTTACGACACGGCAGAGCAGTGCAACAATTACGTCGTGGACATGGACACGTTCACTTCATCGTGGGGCAATCGCTTTGCGATCGCCCCGCTGATGAAGACCAACCGCATCACGACCTCGTTCCTCTCGACGCTGAACTCGGCGTCGACAATCAGCCGCCTCCAGGCGACCGGCGCCCCCTACTTCAACGATTCTTACTCGCTGTGGAACGACGTCAACTTCGGCGTCAACAACGCCCTGAGCCTGGCCGGCACGCCGGTTGATCGATCCACCGCCACGGGCAACCAGTTCGCCGTGGCCAACACCGAGTTCGGCACGAGCGACCTCGGCGTCGAGTACAGCGGCATCATCGGCGCGGTGGTCAACTATGACCCCAGCAATCCGCTCCGCCTCTACGTCTCGCGCGTCAACGCGGCGACCACCGGCTGCGACGGCGGCCGCTCGACCGGCAGCGTGGCGCTCGGCGTCATCGACGAAGCCGGAAACATCCACATGCGCGCCGACAACTTCGGCGCCGGCGGCGCGACCTGCGCCGGTCTCACGAACATGGCCGGCAACAACATCTTCCGGGTCAGTCTCGCCGATCGCGACTGCGGCTCGGTCAACGTCTTCAGCGGCGACTACCTCACCGGCGGCGGCCAGTTCGACCTGGGCGCCACCGACTGGCTCGTCCGCGCCAGCGCCACCACGCACAACACGCCCGCGGGTATCCCTGCGTCCGTGACCGGCAGCGAGTCAATGCTCTTTGCGAGCAATTTTGACATCGAGTACGTCCGCGGCACCACCTTCCCGCCGACCGAAGATCTCACCCACCTCGCCGGCGGTAATACGAATCACCGCGGCGGCATGTCCTGGAGCTCGGCCAACTGCCTGTCGGGCAGCGTCATGGGCACCGGTGCGATCCTCGGCGTGAACGCCGGCGGCACGCGCTCGCTCAACGTCTTCGGCGTCGACGCGTCGGGCAACGTCAGCTCGAAGGTCGCGCTCGACATGCCCGCGACCGTGACCGACAACGCCGCTGACGTGGTCAGCGCGCTGAACCGCACGCTCGCGCCGGTGGAGTTCGATAACTACCGCAGCCAGATCGCATTCCGCGGCGGTAACGGGCAGGTCGGCATCGGCCAGGACCAGGCCGGCCGTCTCATCGCGGCCGCCCAGGCTGATTTCCCCATCGCAGGCGGCAACAATCACCCGTTCAACTGCATCGTTGTGGCCCGTCATGACTGCTCGCAGGGGACGACCGAGTGGACGCTTGCAGCCTACAACTCGCAGACGACCGCTGGCTACGCCGGCGATGCCAAGGCGATCGAGGACGGCAACGGCAACATCATCGGCCGCCTCGCGACGCTCTCGCAGGTGACCGGCGGCACGCCGGTCGGCCCGTCGATGTCTTCACCGATGGTCGACTCCGTTGGTAACGTGTACTTCTGGTCGGCGGCCGAGTTCTTCGATCCGGATGATCCGCAGAACGGCCCGACGAACTTCGGCACGGGCCTGTTCCGCGCGGTCTATGATCCGGCGACATTCAGCTACCGTCTCGAGCGCCTGTTCCGCACGGGTTGGGTATTTGACGGCCTCAACTCGAATCGCCAGTACCAGGTCCGCTTCGTGAACCTGGCCGACAGCGACTCGCTCGACTCCGGTGCGGCCTTCTCGATGAACATCATGGAGACCGCCCTCGCCGGCGCTGACCCGAGCGGCTACGACACGTCTGACCCGCGCACCCTCGGCGGCCTTGTGCTGACGGCCTCGATTGTCTACGACGTTGACGGCGACGAATCGTTCGACGAGTGCACCGGCGGCGGACTCGGCGTCGACCACGCCTACCGCGTGACGCTGTTCATCTCGGGCGCCGCGGACGCGGTCGAGCAGACCGGCGCCTGCTGCGACGACGGCGTCTGCACCGAGGGCACCGTCGCCGAGTGCGCCGCCCGCCAGTATGTCTGCGACGTGACCGCTCTCAGCGGCGCGACCTGCTTCGGCGACGCGGACGGCAACGGCGTGGTGAACGCGGCGGACCGCGGCCAGATTTCGGCCAACATCGGTCAGTCTGATCGCGACCTCATCTGCGTCAACGACCTCGACGGCAACGGCGTGATCAACGCCGCCGACCGCGGCCAGGTCTCCGCCAACATCGGCAACTGTCCGGCCCTGCCCGACTACATGAACGGCAGCGGTCTCAGCGGCGGCAACCCCGATCCGCGCTTCCCCGCCCCGGTCTACCAGGGCGACGGCAGCACGTGCGGTGCGGTGAGCTGCGAGTAGTAAAGCCGGTCGGCCGGGCCACGGACACGGCGCGCTCCGCGAGCCGGTCCGGGGCTCCGGCCCACCTTCATGTCATCCCCCGGACAGGACGCGGCGCATACCCGCCGTGCCCTGTCCCGCGGTGGCATCAAGACGACGACCTGCCCGGCGGGCT
>CAYRSS010000067.1:0-18265 GCA_964426945.1 uncultured Phycisphaeraceae bacterium | reverse complement strand
TGACCGCTCTCGCGCGAGCCGGCGTTGCGAACCTCGCCGCGCGGGCCGCGATCGCGCCCGCCGCGGTCACCGTTGCGCTCGCCGCGCCCGCGGCCAGGCCCCCGGCCGCGACCGCCTGTTGTCGGGCCGGCGCCGGACTCCGCCCGCGCCGCACGAACGCCGCGCAGGTCGGCGATCAGCGAGTCGTACTCGCTCATCTCGGCCTCGGTGATGGGCTCTTCGTCTTCAAACTCGTCCTCGACGCCTTCGATCTCGGCGTGGTACGCCTCGAGGATACGCTGCTGCAGCAACTCGCGGAACTCGGTCGTGATGGGGTGCGCGATGTCGCGGTGGACGCGTGTCCGAGCGTCGCCCGCATCGTCGGCGCCCGGCGCCGGCGAAGGCGGCAGCGAGGCTGCGCACGAGTTGCAGTAACGCGACTGGACCGGATTACGCTGGTTGCACTTGCGGCAGGCGATGGTCGACTTGCGGGAAGGCATGGCCACGAACGGGCCGTTGGCGCCGTCGACGATTTTGATGTCGCGAACGACAAAAACCTCGTCGAAGGTCACCGTCGCGAAGGCCTTGAGGCGGTCTGCCTGGCTCTCCGCGAGCTTGATACGAATATCGGAAATCTCCATGAACACTCTCTCCTGTCAGGTCAGCGGCGGCATGCCCACCGGCGCGGGGACGACGGATGTTCGAACGTCGAGGTCTGCACTTCCCACGCGCTTCGCGGCCTGGCGGGCTTCCTCCTCGTCATCGTACAACAGGTACAGAGCCGAACCGGCCCCGCTGACCCGCACTGCATCGAAACCAAGGTTGATCAATTCGCTGAACACGCGCCCGACTCGAGGGGCGACCCGGAAGATCGCCGGTTCGAGGTGATTCGAGAGCAGGCGGGACAGCGCCGCGGCGTCTGTCGCGCCGGCAGCTTCGGCCGCTTTGCCTCTCGGGCGGTTCTCTGCGTCCGACGGCGTCCAGGCCGCGTATACGTCGGCCGTCGGCACCAATTGTCCCGCAAACACAAACAACACCCATCCACGCCAGCGCGGGACCACCGGCTCTACCACGTCTCCCCGACCTCGAATGACCGCAGCCGGCAGGTGAAAAAACAGCGGCACGTCGGAACCCAGCGCCGCACCCATCGCCTCCAGATCCCTGTCATCTGCATCGGCGTTCCACAGCTCGCGACACAAGCGAAGTGCCGCCGCCGCGTCACTGCTGCCCCCGCCCAGCCCTACACCGACCGGTATCCCTTTGCGGAGCGTCAGCCGCGCGCCACAACCGGGCTTCGAACGGGACAGGACCGCCCGCGCCGCCCGAGCGGCAAGATTCGATTCGCCGCGAAGCGATGCGTCGTCACAGGCCAGTTCAACCCCCGCCTCGCCGCGATGCTCGGCTTCGAGCTCGTCTGCAAGGCCCACGCCCATCACCAGCGAGCAAAGCTCGTGGTAGCCGTCGGGGCGCTTGCCGAGAACATCCAGGGTGAGGTTGATCTTCGCGGGCGCCGAGAGCCGGAGCCGCGCAGGGGATTGCGTGGTCGACTGGCTCGATACGCTCATGCGCGGTCAGCAGCGGGTAATGAAACGAACGGCGCACAAGAACGATCGGCGAGCGACGATGCCGTGGGCGGGAATCGGAGCCACACACAAGCGATGGGGGTTGCCTCCTGCGGAGCCAGCTAGGTCGGAAAGTCAGGGAGACCCTCCTCTTTCAATATACGGCCTTTGGTCGGTGTGTCAATCGGGGACTCTGGACACCGGCCCCGTTGTTCCTTCGAAGCGCCCCGTCACAATCCACCCATCCGGCGAAGTCCGAACCAGCCCGTAAAGCCTTTTTTTTCAAAGAGTTACAACGCGGATGCTCCCGTCCGCGACGCGAGGCCGCGGGCTTGCTCCTTGACCCTCCGGCCGCGCGCTGCGGGGGGACGTTCCGAGCGGCCGGCGGAACAAGGAGCAAACCGTGTCCATCATCTATCCGATCGGGGCGGGGCAGGCCGGCTCGACGCCCAGAATCGACCTCGGCTCGGCCCAGCCCGCTGTTCTGACCGACCTCGGTCAGGCCGCCGCGGCCGGGCGGCCCGGAGCTTCGGGCCTGAGCGACGTCAATTCCCTCGTGGGCGAGTTCCTGAAGAACCTCGGCCTCGAAAACAACCAGAACCTGAAGCTCCTGCTCGGGTTCCTCGTCCTGCTCGCCTTGATCGAGGGCCAGCAGGGCCAGAGCAGCAACGATCAATCCGGCGAGCAGCTGCTTGCCGGTCTCGGACGACTGGCCGTCGCCGTCGGGCTGGCCTCCTCACCCAGCAGCGGCACGGCCATCGATTCTCAGCAGGCCGCCAACCTGACCGTCGTCTCGCAGCGCATCGAGTGGACGAGCATCTCCGCCACCTGGTCGAGCGGCTCGTTTGACTCCTACGCCTAGGCGATCGTCAGCAGAAGCGGCGTGCCGGCGCTGCGCAAAACGGGTAGGATACGGCCGCGATGCCGCATTGGGCGGCGAGCGAACCGATCCCCGACAGCGCAGCCCCCATGCCTCAACAGGTCAGCTTCATCGGCGTTGGCATCATGGGCGAACCCATGGCCCGCAACCTTCTGCGGGCCGGATTCGCCGTAACCGTCCACTCGCGCACCAAGTCCAGGGCGGACGCCCTGCTCGCCGAGGGCGCACGCTGGGCGCACACCCCTGCCGCCGCGGCCGACGGCGCCGAGGTCATCATCTCGATCGTCACGGATTCGCCGGATGTCGAAGCCGTCTACCTCGGGGATGAAGGCGCCTGCCGCGCCCTGGAGCCCGGCACGCTCTGCATCGACATGTCGACCATATCGCCCGAGATGGCGTGCCGCGTCGCGCAGGCCGTCGCCGATCGAGGCGGAGCATTCCTCGACGCCCCGGTGTCAGGCGGGAAGACCGGCGCGGAGGCCGGAACGCTCTCGATCATGGTGGGCGGAGACGCGGAGGCCGTGGAGCGAGCGCGCCCTGTGTTCGCCGCGATGGGCAAGAACGTGGTTCACTGCGGCCCGAGCGGCACCGGTCAATTGACCAAGCTCTGCAACCAGATCCTTTGCGGGCTCAATCTGCTGGGTGTGTGCGAGGCGATGGTGTTCGGGCGTCGGGCGGGGCTCGACTTGCCCACCATGCTCAGCGCCGTGTCGAAAGGGGCGGCAGGCTCATGGGCGCTCGACAACCTGGGCTCGCGCATGCTCCGGCGCGACTTTGCCCCCATGTTCATGGTTGACCTGCAGAACAAGGATCTGGCGATCGTCCTCGACACTGCCCACGAGAACCGGCTGCCGCTGCCGGGAACCGCGCTCGTGTCCCAGCTCCTCGCCGCCAACCAGGCCGCGGGAGAGGGTCGCGAGGGCACGCAGGCCCTGCTGAAGGTGCTGGAGCGGATGGCCGGGCTGGGAGAGTAAAAACAGACAACCGGCTCCGCTGGCCCGAAGACCAACGTCGCCGGCTGTCTCCTCCCCCTCCAACTCAGACGGCCCCCGATTTCGGGGGCATGGGCTATCCGCAAGACTCGGGCTGCCTCTTCCCATTCGACCAATCGCGAGGCCGCCCATTTGGCGGTCTTACGCAATCGACGACGGGCGAACACGGCGCTGTGGCAGATCGTTTCGATCGGTGGCCGGCTCGAACTGATCCGCGCCGAATGGCCGGTTTTTCAGCCGGATTGGCCCGCGAGGCGTTCACCTCACGACCGGCGGCAATATAGTCCGCCCGAAGGTTCCCTGTCAAACCGAATGTATCCAGATTCCCAAAGAAATCTGGTTCGATGTTCGTCCGGTTTGCGGGCGCTTCAGCGATGCTGAGAAGGTGGGCATCGTGGAATAGGTGTTGAACCAACTCGCGAATCGTTAAGGCGGGACAGGTTGCCTGGCCGCTGGTCAAGGCAAAGCCAGACGGGGCCGAAGCTTACGCGGTGACGAGCTGGCCTTCGGCAACCCGCGCGCCTTCCTGCACCCACCGCCGGAGCGCGGCCGACTCCTGAGGCCAAACCCCGTTGAGCCGACGGGTTAGGAAACTGGAAAAAAGTCCGTCGAGCGCCCCCGCAACCGCCCGGAAATGATTGAACCGGTCGATCAGCATCGCGCGGGGCTCGCCTTCCTCGGGTGGCGGCAGGGTGAGCCCGCTGATCTGCCACTTTGGCCCGTCGAGCGTGAGGGTGTATTCGTCGCCCTGGTGGCTCAGGATCAAGCCGACCCGCGTCGGCTGCTTGCCGACCTGCAGCGCCGTCCGCGCCTCGCGCGCCCGCGAGGGCGCGTCGCAGACCAGCGAGACCCGCCCGCTCACGCCGTACATGCAGTCCAGGCTCATCGCCCGGTTCGCCGCCAGCAGCAGCGTCGCATCGCCGGCGATCGGGAACACGCCCTCCTCATGCTCCAGGCCGCGCCAGAGCCAGGTGAGAAACTCGCGGCCGAGAAACGTGTGGTCGCCCGGGGCGAATGGCGAGCCGTCGCCCTCCGCTTCGGCGTGCCGGTTGTGATCGCCGTCCGCGGGGTGGGGCGCGAAGTGCGTGGGCGTGGCATCGTCCAGCGCTCGGGCTGATCCGTGTCGCTCGGCGGCGCGCTGCGCGACCTCCTCGAGCGTCGCGGGAGCGAGCGTGACGCGGAACGTGTCGGAGAAGAGTCGCGTCAGCCGGTCGGCCGCCGAAGCGCCGAGGCTGCCGAAGTAGACGACGCCCGCCTCCATGTCGAGGACCACGGGATACGCGGCGATCCGCCGGTACATGCCCGATTCCGCTTCCTCGCGGGCGCGCTGATCGGCGGCATCGCGGGCCAGCCGGCGCTCAGCACGGGTCAGCGTGTCTCGGCCGCTTGCCTCGAGCGCGGCGCGCTCCTCCATCAAGCGGTAGCTGCGCACCACCGAGGCGGGCGGCGCGGTCCGATCGACGCGCATGGCGAGGTAGACGAAGCGCTCATACTCGATGCGGTGCGGCTCGGCGAAGTCGACATCGAAGAGGTGATTCGGCACGATCCAGCCGACTTCCACGCCGTCTGACGCGGCCGAGCCCTGCCGCCCGAAGGCGTGCTCCGCGACGGCGGCCTGCCACTCGGCTGACCATGAAGCAGGCCGTTCGCCCACGAGGAAGAAACGACGGAATGACGCGGAACCGGAGGCGAAACCCATGATGACTCCCCTGCCACTGCCAGCCGAAGTTAGCGCAGGGGGCGGAGGCTAGCCGTCGCCTGTTCGGTACGTCAACGGCCCCAGCGGCGCCGTGCTGTGACTGGCCTGTGAGTTGTCTGCTAAGCGTTCGCAGCGCCGGAGGATGCGATTTCCGGGCGATTCCTGCCGACGTCCTGCCCAGGCTGACCGGAGGGCGGGACCGGATCGATGCCGCCCCGGCCGAAGGGATGGCAGCGCAGCAGGCGGCGCGCCGCCAGCAAACCGCCGCGGAGCAGCCCGTGCTCGGTGAGTGCCTCGACGGCGTATTCGCTGCACGTCGGGTGGTACTTGCAAGAACCGATGAGCAGTGGTCGGATCATCGCCTGGTAGCAGCGCACGACCAGCACGGCGGCGCGCACGGCCAGGCCCCGCACTCGCCGTAAGGAGCCCTGATCTGATTGCCGATGGTGAACGCTGCGCATGGCTTGGTACGCCCCGGCTCGACCGCCCCCGCGGGGACGGTGAAACCGAGAACCATGCTAAGCGCTGATCGAGCGGAAGTCAGCCGTTGCGAGGGTGTCCGCACCCGGCCGGTCAGAACGGGCCGCTGCCCAGGAAGTGCGAAAGCAGCAGCAGGATTGTCGTCCCCAGCGTCGCCAGGCCAACGAGCCCCGCTACCCACCTCGTGCGGTCCCCGAGCCGGTGAAACGGGCGATCGACCGTCTCGAGCATCGTCGCCAGCCCGCCGACGGACGCCTCCGCCATGCCGGCGAAGCGCGAGCCGATCGACGCGCGCGGCGAGGCGGCGGAATCCGACGACTGATCCGCCTCCGCCGCGGAGGCCCCCCTCAGCTCAGGCCCCCCGTCGTCCTCGGTCTCAGCTGGTCGCTCAGGCCGGGACATCAGGTCGCGCAGCAGGTCGTCACGGAGTTCCGCTGCCGCGTCCGTTTCCGCGGCGACGCTGACGGTACCGGCGGAGGTCTGCGCCGCCGTCCGCTGACGGGGCGGCGGCGAAGGGGCCTCCGGCTGGGTAAACTCCGACATGAAGTCGGGCACCTCGGACGAATCCGCTTCGATCGACGCCGGCGCCGGTTTCGCCGCGGGGGGCTCGGGGCGCGTGAACTCCGACATGAAGTCGGGGACTTCGCCGGGATCGGCGGCCGGTTGGGCGGCAGCCTCAGGCTGACCCGAGTCAGAATCCGGCCCGCCGGCGCCGAGCGCGTCGCCCGCCTCCTGCGCCAGCCGCTCCATCTCCGACAGTTCCGCCTCGACACGACCCGTGAGGTCCTCGCTCTGCGCGAGCAGTTCGTCCTCCGCCGCTTCGACGCGCAGCCCTTCTGGCTCGCCGAGGTCGTGCTTCAGTTCTGCCGCGAGCGACGACGCCTCGTCAAGAAGGCCCGACAGTTCGGGGCCGCTGATGCCGGCGAAGTCGCCGTCGGCGGCACCGCCCGACGAGCCATCGTCGCGCGGGGTATCCGGGTTGATGGGGGTCTCGTCGCTCATGGGTGGTCCGGTCGCGGGTGGCGGACGGCCTCGAACACCAGCGGGCGTACGGGCCCGCGCTGGACTTATCGGCTCATGCGGCCGCCGGGTTTGGCAAGCGCGCTGCGCGGCCAGGCAAGGATTCGAGTGTCGGTGGGGAGCGGAACTCGGGGGGATCAGCTCAACGGAGCAGCCAGAGCAGCATCGAGGCCACGATGGCGAGGGCGACGGCCCCCACCACCCATCGCCGGCGGTCGGAGCCGGGGTAGACCGGTGTGATGTAGTCGCCGCAGTGCGGACACTGCTGCGTCTGCTCGTGGACGGCCGCCCGGCACGAGGGACAGACCATCAGGTCGTCATCGTCATCGCCGTCGGGGTCGTCGACGAAGTCATCCTCGTCGTCCCAGCGGTCGTCGTCGTCCGCGCCGACCCGCTGCATGGCGGCCAGCAGCGCCGCGCCGAGGAGCGGCGTTTCTCCTGACAGCGACGGCTGCACGCGCGCCGCGAGCGTCATGCGTGTTCCCCGGCCGTCGGACCGTCAACGCGCACCATCCGCATGCGGTGCACGGCATACGCCAGCAGCATGAAGAACACGACGTAGATGATCAGGAAGTGACGCATGCGCATCACCGTGGACAGCAGGCCGTTGACCACGAACATCAGCGTCAGGCCGTAGCTGATCCGGACCACACCGCGCACGGAGTACCCGCGGTCGCGCAGCTGGTCGTAGAAGTGGCTGCGGTCGCCCTGCATGAGCGGTCGCTGGGCACGCCACCGCCGCACGAGCGTCAGCACCATGTCTGCCACGGGCAGGCCGAAGATCATCACGGCCGCCACCATCCAGCGGAAGTTCAGGTCATCCACAAAGATCAGCAGAATCACTGCCGAGTTGAGCCCCAGCAGCATTGACCCCGTGTCGCCCATGAAGATCGTCGCGGGGTTGCGGTTGTAGGGCAGGAAGCCCATCGCACCGCCCAGCATCGAGAGGGACAGCACGATCAGCATCGTGTCCGAGGCGTTCCACGAGCGGTAGACGTGAAGGTGAAACGCGAGGATCGCGAAACCGATCGACACGATGCCGAGTACACCGCTGCACAAACCGTCGAGCCCGTCGATCAGGTTGGTCGCGTTGCAAGCGCCGACGATAATGAACATCGTGATCGGAATGCTGTAGAGCAGGACGAGCCAGCGCTCGCCGGCATCGAAGGTGACGCCGACGCGGTCGGTCAGGACCGTGATGGCCTCATCACCCAGCCCGAAGACGATCAGCAGCACAGCTACGCCGATGTTGCCGGCGAGTTTGATTCTGGGGGTCATGACGCGCAGGTCGTCGAAGAGCCCCAGCAGGACGATGCCCACCGCCCCGAGCAGCACGCCGGTCAGCAGCCGACCGTCGAGAAACGGACCGGCCACGTCGGCGGCCGTCGTGCCCGGTGGCATGGCATAGCGCCACATTGCGAAGGCGACCCCCGCCACCCAGCCAAGAAAGATCGCCACGCCGCCGAGGTAGGCGATGGGCCGGCCGTGCGGCTTGAGCCACTCGTCCGGCTTGTCGACGATACCCTTCTTCAGGGCGAACGCGCGGCAGATAGGGGTCATTACCAGCGACACGCCGAACGAGACGGCGAGGATCGGCCAGTAGACCATGAACAGTTCGCCGACGGCGGGGATCCAGTCGGAGGGTCCGGAGTCCTTGGGTAGCGGAATCGACACCGACAAGCCATGCACTCCCGCAGTGGCAACACAACCGGCATCAGCCGAACGGCTTGCGGATCACCTCGCGGCGGCAGGCGTCGCAGAGATCGAAACGCAGCGCCCGGTAGGTCTGATCCTCCACCTCGTCGGGGTCCGCCTCGGCGAGGTGCTGAAGAACCCGCTCCAGTTCCGGCTTGCCGCTCGCGGCCTCCGCAGACTCGTCGAGTTCCACGTGACCCGCGGCGGCGTAAACTTCCATACGCAGGATGTAGCGCTGGGGATCGTTGGCGCTGAGCTTCACCCGGCAGCGGTCGCATTCATAGCGGATCACGACGCGCCTCCCCCGGCCGACCGACGAATCACGCGGTGCGCCCCGGCGCCAGCTTCCGCCAGCGTTCCAGAACGTCGAGCGCCCGACCGGCGTCAATCGCCGCAGCGGCCGCCTCGACACCCTCCCGCAGCTCGCCGACCACGCCTGCCACGACGAGCGCCGCCGCCGCATTGAGCACTGCCTGATCCCGCTGCGGCCCGCGCCGACCGCGGAGAATCTCGGTGATGACGGCGGCGCTGCGCCCGGGCGAGTCGACGATCAGATCCTCCACCCGCCCGCGGCTCAGCCCCGCCAATTCGGGCGAGACGACCAGCCGCCGGGTACTGCCGCTGCGCACCTCAACGATCGTCGTTTCATCGGTAATCGTCAAGTCGCACAGGCCGCCGCCGTGCAGCACCCACACGTGCTCTGCGCCAAGCTCCCGCAGCGCGCCGGCCACCAGGTCGAGCAGTTCCGGGCGCGGCACGCCAAGGATCTGACGCTTCGCGCCGGCCGGATTGGTCAGTGGCCCGAGCAGGTTGAAAATCGTTCGCACGCCCACCGCCTGGCGCACGGGCGAGGCGTGTTTCATCGCCGGATGCAGCAGCCGAGCGTTGAGGTAGCCGATGCTGACCTCCGCCAGGCATCGCTCGACCGTGGCCACGTCGGCCTCGGTATCGATCCCCAGCACGTCGAGCACCTCGGTGCTGCCGCTGACGCGCGAAGAAGATCGGTTGCCGTGCTTGGCGACCGTGGCCCCCGCCGCCGCGGCGATCACCGCCGCCGTGGTCGAGACGTTGAAGGTGCTGACGCCGTCACCGCCGGTGCCGCACGTATCGATGCAGCCTGGCCGACATCGGACCTTCACCGAGCGGGCCCGCATCGCCTCAGCCGCTCCGACCAGTTCCGCCACCACCACGCCCTTGGTGCGCAGCGCGCCGACGAACGCCCCGAGGACGATCTCCGGGACTCCGCCCTCCATGACGCGGTCGAACAGCCGGCGCGCCTCCTCGCGCGTCAGGTCGGCGCGGGCGGTCACCTTCTCGAAGAGCGGTCGCAGCGTCTGGTCCACGAGGAATTCGCCGTCTGCGTCCGGGGCCTGTTCACTGCGCCGGGCGCGTGCTACTGTTTTCGCGGGGCCCTCTGGGACATGATCGACCGCATCGGCCACACCATTGCAGCAGTTTCCTCGGCCGCGGGAGCCGGGGCCGTCGGGATCCTGCGCCTCAGCGGACCGGACGCCTGCCGGATCGCTGAGGGGCTCATCGCTGTCGAAGGCGGGTTATCGGCCCTGCCCGGCTCGCGCCACCGCGACGGCCGACTCATCATCGACGGCAACCCCTCCCTGCCGGCCCGGGTGTACACGTTCCGAGCGCCGCGCAGCTTCACGGGCGAACACGTCGTCGAGATCTTCGCCCCCGGCTCGCCGCCGCTGCTGGCCATGCTCCGCGAGACCGCGGTCGCCGCCGGCGCACTTCCGGCGCTGCCGGGCGAGTTCACCGCACGGGCACTGCTGCACGGCCGGATGGACCTGTCGCAGGCGCAGGCTGTCGCCGCGGTGATCAGCGCCGAGAGCGATACGCAGCTGAGAGCCGCGCGGCGGATGATGGACGGCGCGCTTTCGCGCGGCATCACCGCGGTTCGCGATGAGCTGGCCGAGTTGCTCGCATTGGTAGAGGCGGACATCGACTTCGCGGAGGAGCCGATCGAGTTCATCACACCGGCCGAGTTGATCGACCGGCTGGGGCGCGTGCGGGAGCGCCTCCTCGCTGTTCGCCGCGACACGCGCAGGATGGAGCGCGCGGGCGTCCTCCCGCGCGTCCTGCTCATCGGCCCGCCCAACGCGGGCAAGAGTTCGCTCACCAACGCCCTCAGCGGCGTAGACCGGGCGATCTGCGCCGCGGTGGCCGGAACGACGCGAGACCTGCTCAGCGTTCCGATCCGACTGGGGGGCCGTGAAGCGATTCTGCTCGACTCGGCCGGGCTGGACGAATCGGCCGACGAGATCATCGCCCGCGCGCGGACCCTGGCGCTGGGTGAGGCGCAGAGCGTGGACGCGATCGTGATCGTGCTCGACGTGGCCGTTCCGCCCCCGCCGGGTTTCGCGGCGATGATCCGCGGCCTCGACACCCCCCGTCGCATCGTGGCGGCGAACAAGATCGACCTGCTCGCCCCCGAGGAGCGTCAACACTCGGCCGCAGGCGCTGCACGGGTCGTGGGCGTGGCGGCTGGCGCAGTTGCCGTCAGCGCAGCCACCGGCGAAGGCGTCGAACAGCTGAGAGCAGCGATCGCGGGGATACTGGAAGACGGCGGGCCGACCGTCGGAGCGGAGTCCATGGTGGTGTCCGAGCGTCAGCAGCGGGCGATGGACGAAGCCACGCTCAGCCTCGACCGCGCGATCGCCCTGAGCGCCGCTGCGGCCGAGACGATCGATTGCGCCGATCTGCTGGCGTTCGAACTGCGCGAGGCCCTCGACACGCTCGGCAACGTCACCGGCGAAGTCACCACGGAAGACCTGCTCGGGCAGGTCTTCGCGCGGTTCTGCATCGGCAAGTGAGTCGCCCGGCGCGTGCTCAGCGACCCCGGCGCCGCCGGCCTCGAATCGCCGACAGACCGAGCGTCATACCCAGCAGCCCCGTCGAGCCCATCGCCCCGCAGAGCCCCGCCGTCCCCGGCGTGTCCTGGCCGCGCTCGACCGGCTGGGCGTGATCCATGAAGAAGACGTTCTTCTGCAGCTTCTGGATGGAGGAGTTGCGCTTGATCACGTCGGACAGGCGCGTGCGCTCCAGCATGCGGATGTCTTCAGCGGTGAACTCCTCGTCCCATGCGTACCAGAAACGGTCACCGTCGCGCAGCCGGCGGAACTGGTCGCCGAGCACCGTCGCGATCAGCTCGCCGACGCTAGCCCCCTCAAGCTGGTCCTCCACCACGCCGCCGATCCACGGGTCGATCTGGTTGGGGCTGGCGTAGACGCTCGCGAGCTTTGCGCGAACGATCGGATCCTTGGTCACCTCGTCGAAGTCCGCCCGCTTCGGCAGGCCGTACGACTCGCGAACGGTGTTGTAGTCGGGCAGGCCGTGCTCCCGACCGCGCTGAATGTTCAGCGAAACGAGGTCCATCCCTCCCGACCCCGGCGGGCCGAAAAGGAAGTTACGCACGTCGTCGATCACCATCGAGTCGATTTCCTGGGCCCCCTGGTGGGCCAGGCCGGTGAGCACGGGCTCGATGCCGCCCTCGTGGATGATGCGCTGCGGCTGGAAGAAGGCGTCGCGCAGACTGATCGGCCCCGCCTCCATCTCCTTGCCGTCGTCGTCCATGCGCATGATCTGGGGCGACAGCATCGTGTGGCCGATGCGGTAGGACGCATTGGCAAAGACGTTGTCAATGCTCGGATCCAGCGTCGGGTCGTACTCGGCGTCATCCGGATCGGGCGCGTGGGGCCCGAGCAGCGCCGGCAGGAATTCGCGGTAGGTGATGTTCTGAATCATCGCCCCGACCAGCTTGCGGGCCCGCTGGTAGATGCGCTCGTCGTCCCAATCCGAATGCGCGGCTGCCAGTTCGTCGGCGAGGCGGTTGTGCTCGCGAACCCACAGGGTGTGCACCGAGATCAGCCCCACCTGCTCGTTCGCCCGGATATCCCCGGCGACGAACAGATCGGTCGCGAAGGACGGCAGGTTGCCCGGCCCGCCCATCACCTGCGTGCCGTCGTTCAGCGGCAGCAGGTCGCCCTCGGAGACTTTCAGACGTCCGCCATCGAACGCCCGAAGCCACGCGGCCCGTTCCTCGTCCGAGCCGTACACGCCGGAGCCGTCGACGAACGCGGTCAGCATGTTGATCTGCTCTCGCGGATTGTCCGGCCCCGAGCCGGTGGCCGGGTCGAAGATCGACCGCTTCTGCTCAATCACCACCCGGCCTGTCGCGAACGGATCGAAGAACGGGTCGCCCATCGGAATCGCGATGGACATCACTTCCTCCGGGGTGGCCGCGTCGCTGAAAGTCAGATCGTGATCGATGAACTGCCCCCACTGCCAGATCCAGTCACTGAGCCCGCGCTGACTGAGCACGGAGCGCGACTGGGCCGCGATGGCGTTGCTCACCACGCGGGGGTTGGGGCGGTCTGTCCCGCCGATGGCGGAGACCCCGTCGGCGTAAGCGGCAGGTGCGATGCGCAGTTCGGTCGTGAACGCGGCACCCCATTCGGGGTTCTCGATGTTGTTGCCCCGCCCATCGATCGAGCGGTCCTCGGCCAGGGCGGTGGAGGCCATGCCCGAGAGGCTGATACCCGACATCGCGAGCATGATCCCAAGACCGAACCCGGAACGAGTGGGACGGCGACGAAACGCGGCGAACATATGGCGCTTGCTCCCGCGCAGTCCGGCCCCCGCCGGGTCCGGCTGCCTGTTTCTGAGAGGGGGAACTCGGGGTCGGCGGGCCCCGATCTCGCTCGGAATGACCAGTATATCAAGTGAGGGTCGGCTATGCGCGGCCTTCGCCCGGCTGGATGAAATTCGCCAGCAGGCGGTGGCCTTCCTCGGTCAGGAAGCTCTCGGGGTGGAACTGAACCCCCTCCACGGCCAAGGTCTTGTGCCGCAGCCCCATGAGTTCCCCCCGGTCGGTCCAGGCGGTCCGCTCCAGGTCCGGCGGGACGGATTCCACGACCAGGGAGTGATACCGGGTCGCCGTAAAGGGATTGGTCAGCCCACGGAAAAGCCCTCGGCCGTCGTGGTGGATGGGGCTGGTCTTGCCGTGCATGAGGCGGCCTGCCCGGGTGATGCGGCTGCCGTACACCTGCCCGATGCATTGGTGACCCAGGCAGACCCCCAGGAGGGGCGATTTTCCGGCGAAGTGGCGAATCGCGTCCATGCTCACCCCGGCGTCGTCCGGGTCACCGGGGCCGGGGGAGATGATGATGTGCGACGGGTTCATCGCCGCCAGCCCGTCCACACCCGTCGCGTCGTTCCGGACCACCTCGATCGGCAGCCCGGTCCCCAACTCGCCGACGCGCTGGACGAGGTTGTAGGTGAACGAGTCGTAGTTATCGATGATCAGGATCAAGTTCGGTCGTTCCTCCGGGCTGCGGTATCGCCCACACGCTCCCATCGGCAGAGCAGCCGCTTCACCTGTGGCAGCGAGCGATCAGCCGGTACGCAGGACCGGCAGGGGAATGTCGCCCGCGTCGAGACATACCGCAAGGCTCGCCATGACGTGGTTGGCCACCAGCATCCCGCGCCGCGTCAGCCGGAGTGCCTCCGGAGTTACCTCCAGCACGCCGTCCGCTGAGAGCCGCCGAGCGGCGTCGCCGAAGATCGTGAGGGCGTCGGCGCCCGTCCGACGGAGAAAATCAGCCCGAGACAATCCCTCGGCCAGCCGGAGCTGCATGAGGATCATCTCCAGCGCGATGGTACGCGGCGTCAGCGATTCAGATTCGGACTCCGCGTCGCCGCGCTCGTCCATCAGCCGGACATATCCCGCCACATCGGCGACATTGCGATATCGCCGCCCGGCATAGCAGCCCGACGCGGACGGCCCGACGCCGAGGTACGGCTCGTTGCGCCAGTAGATGAGGTTGTGCTCGCAGCGGCGACCCGGGCGGGCGAAGTTGCTGATTTCGTACTGCTCGAGGCCCTTCCCCGCCAGCAGGTCCACGGTCATTTCGAAGAGATCCGCCTCCACATCTTCATCGCAGGGGACCACCCGCCCGGCGGCTCGCTGGGCGGTCAGGCGCGTGCCCGGCTCGTACATCAGCCCGTAGCACGACAGATGGTCTGTGCCGAGCGCCACCGCGCGGCGCAGCGACTCCTTCCACGTGGCCGCCGTCTGCCCGGGAATCCCGAAGATCAGGTCGATGTTCAGTTGCTCCAGTCCGTGACGGCGGAGCGTCTCGACCGCGACCGGAATGTCAGCCGGCGAGTGCAGCCGCTCGAGGGTCTCGAGTTCCGCCTCCAGGAACGACTGGGCCCCCATCGACACGCGGGTGACGCCATGCTCCACGAGCAGTTCGGCAACCTGATCATCCACGGTGCCGGGGTTGGCTTCGACGGTGAATTCGACGACCGGGTGGCCAGCGGTTGCGTCGCGGATGGTTCGGAGCAGCGCCTCAAACTCCGCCGGCGGAAGGACTGTCGGGGTGCCGCCGCCGAGGAAGATAGTGCGGATCGGGTGAGGCGACGAGGCCATTCGACCGCGTACCTCGCGCCGCACTCGCTCGATCAGCGGACCCGAGTCGCGGTCCTTGAGCGCGACCGAGAAGAAATCGCAGTAGCCGCACTTGGTCTCGCAGAAGGGCGTATGGACATACAGGCCGGCCTCCGCCGATTCGCCCGGCGGCCGACCGGGGCGCACGCCGTCCGCGTCCGGCTGCGCGATCCTGAGCTGGTGCGGTGGGAGATTCACGGCCCGGGTGTCCTTTCGCCTGCGTGAGTACGCGCAGGTCGGGCCGATGATACCCGCAGACAGCCGGATCACGGAGGACGGGACCGGGGGTTTCCCCGGATTCGCCCCGCGCGGCCCGGATGCGCCCCGTCGGGACTTGTGTGGCCGGAGGGGTGAATTGATACCTCAATCCGGTCGGGTTATAACGAGAGGGTGAGTCGAATCCACGGTGTCGGCGGCCCCGTCGCGGCGGCGAGCCCAGCGCGATGCCGAGCCTATCTTCCGGGATGACGACTTTGGTGAGTGTCAAACTGATCATGTTCAGGCCCGACGGGAGCAAGCGCTCGTTCCCGCTGCACCCGGGGGCCACCACCATCGGCCGCAAAGAGGACTGCAACATCCGTATCCCCGTCGAGGAAGTCTCCCGACGGCACGCGGAAGTGGTCCTCAACCGGGACGGCGCGGTCCTGCGGGATCTTGGCGCTGCCAACGGCACCTACCTGAACAACCGGCGGATTACCGAGGAAGACCTCGAGCCCGGCGATCAGATCGTCGTGGGCCCGGTGGTTTTCACGGTGCAGATCGACGGCGAGCCCAGCGACGACGAGATTATCCGGGTCAAGTCCACGACCGGTGCGGCGGGACGCGCCGGCAAGTCCGGATCCGCCTTCAACATCGACGACGAATCCGACCCGATCGCCGCCCTCGAGGCACTGGCCTCCAGCGGCGATCAGACCGCGATCACCCCCGAAGAGGACGATGACGACGACTACCCGTGACCGCTCGCCCGGCCAAACCGCGCCGGACAAGGCCGGTCGGGGAGCCGATCCGCGTGTGAAGCCCGACGGGACGCCATCCACCATGCCTGAGCCGGCCGTCATCCCGAGGATCGACCCGAACGCCCGCCGCCGGGTGCTTCGCAAGCTGGCCGGGCTGCTTCTCGCGTCGGTCGCCCTGCTGCTCGTCATCCTCTACTACCGCGACGGCGTGCGGATGGCGCAGGCCCGCGACTGGGCTCAGCGGTATGTGAATGCCGTCAGTTCGGTCCCCGTCATCGACAACACGCTTCCGCTGAACCTCGCTCCGCCGCCCACCGGTGACAGCGAACCTCCCGTCGTGGCGATCAGTTGGATCGACCGCGAGCAGGCCCGGATCCTCCGCGGCCACGACGGGCCGGTCATGGTCGCCCAGACCGGGCCCATCCCGCTGATGATCCGCCAGAGCGGGCGGGTGGCGATTTTCTTCGACGGCGGCCGCTGGCGCACCGAATGGGTTTCGCTGGTGGATTTCGAACGCCTGGAGCAGGAGCGAAACACCCTCCTCCTCCACCGCGCCGACCTGCCGGCCCAGCCCGGCTCCGCCTCGACGCCCTAACCGTCTCTCCCGCCGCCGACCGTGTTACGCTGCGATCAGGAGCCAGGCCCGAGAATCGGCCTCTCGGCGTACGCGCCCGAAGGGCGAGCGCCGAGGGCCACGGGGCTGTCACTCGACGAACACCGCCGCATCGGCCGCCTGCGCCCCGGCTGACCGAAAGTCACAGCTCGCCGCGAAGCGAGGCGAGTCGGCGCGCGGCAACCTCGTGCAAAAGATTCCCGCGAATCGGAGTGAGTTACCCTTGACTTTCAGTGGGCAGATATGCATTGATATCGCGGAGTGGACCGACGCGATCGCGTCATGCGTTCCAGGGCCGGAAAATAGCAGCGCCCGCGTGTATGCGGGCAGACGCGGTCAATGAGGTCGGTCTCCCCGAGAGCCACCCGCAATGGAAGAACAATTGCTCGGCTCCGACTCCTCGGAGCCTCCCAGTAGTAGCAGGACATTCCTGCGCCTCCCCATTCTCGACCCTTCCGCCTCGAGCTTCGATCCTCCTTCCCCGTCCGGTCGCCGTGTCGCCACCGTGGTCAGAACGCCACGGCGGACGCCCTCGCGCGCCGTCGGCAGCACGCGAGCGGCCCGTCCGGCCACCCACGTGATCAGCCCGCGCAGCGAAGAGTTCCGCCAGCGCTACTTCCCCGAGTCCACGACCGAGGAGTGGAACGACTGGCGGTGGCAGCTTCGCCACCGGGTCAAGGACCTGAAGGGTCTGCAGCGCATTTTCCGGCTCTCCGAGGAGGAGGAAGCCGCCGTCGTCCGCCTCGGCGGACACCTGCCGGTGGGGATCACCCCCTACTACGCCTCCCTCATGGACACCGAAAACGCCATGGAGCCGCTCCGCCGGACGATGATCCCGGTCATCGGCGAGCTGGCGCAGGGCCCGGGCGAGGCGGACGACCCGCTGGCTGAAGACAGCCACATGGTGGTCGAGGGGCTGGTCCACCGTTACCCCGACCGCGTGCTGTTCCTCGTCACCAACTTCTGCGCGACCTACTGCCGCTACTGCACCCGGGCCCGCATGGTCGGCCAGACCGGCGAGTACCACTTCGGCAACAAGCAGTACCAGAAGGCGTTCGACTACCTGGCCGAGCACACCGAAGTCCGCGACGTCCTGCTCTCCGGCGGCGACCCGTTGACGATGAATGACGACCGGCTCGAGTGGATCCTCAAGAGCCTCCGGGCGATCAAGCACATCGAGTTTCTCCGCGTCGGGACGAAGGTGCCGGCCGTGCTGCCACAGCGCATCACCCCCGCCTTCGTGAAGTCGCTCCGCAAGGTGCACCCGCTGTGGATGAGCATCCACTTCATGCACCCGACCGAGATGACTCCCGAAGTGGCCCAGGCGTGCGAGCGGCTGGCCGACGCCGGCGTGCCGCTCGGCAGCCAGACGGTGCTGACGCGCGACGTCAATGACGACGTCGAGACGATGAAGTCGCTGATGCACAAGCTGCTGAAGGTCCGCGTCCGGCCGTACTATATCTACCAGTGCGACCCGATCTCCGGCTCGTCGCACTTCCGCACCCCCGTCGAGAAGGGGCTGGAGATCATCCAGGGTCTCCGCGGCCACACGACGGGCTACGCCGTGCCGACCTTCGTGATCGACGCCCCCGGCGGCGGCGGGAAGATCCCGCTGATCCCCGACTCGGTCGTCGGCCGCGACGGCGACGACGTGCTCATCCGCAACTACGAAGGCAACGTGTACCGGTATCCTGACCCGGTTCACTAGGCCGTACCACGCTGTTCGGGCGCTGCGCCTCGTGAGGGGTGCAGCGCCCGTGTGTTTTTGGCGGCAGGTTCCGGGCGTCGCCCGCCCGCAACCTGCAACTTGCCACTTGCAACTTCCCCGAGGCTCCCATGCGCATCGGCCTGACTTACGACCTCCGCAACGACTACCTCGCCATGGGCTACAGCGAGGAGGCCACCGCCGAGTTTGACCGGCCC
>CAYRSS010000066.1:0-20525 GCA_964426945.1 uncultured Phycisphaeraceae bacterium | reverse complement strand
GTAGTAGGGCGTGCCGTAGGCCCGGCCGGCCTCGGCGGTGGCGGTCTTGTGATCGTCGATCTCGCGGGCGAGACCCATGTCGGCCAGCTTCACCTCGCCGGCCTGCGTGAGCATGATGTTCTTCGGCTTGACGTCGCGGTGAATCAGCCCGCGCTCGTGCGCGTGTTCGAGCGCCTTGGCGACCTGAAGGATGATGTCGAGCGCACCCTTCTCCTCGACGCTCTTGCCACCCTCGAGCAGGTCGTACACCGTCTTGCCGTCGATGTACTCCATGACGAAGTAGTGGTACCCGCCTGCCTCGCCGACGTCGTACGCGCGGACGATGTTCGAGTGATTAAGCTTGGCCGCGGCGCGCCCCTCGCGATAGAAGCGGTCGACGAATTCCTGGTTCTCGCTGAGGCGCTTGGGCAGCACCTTGATCGCCACGATGCGGTCGAGCGAGAGCTGCTTGGCCTTGAACACGACGGCCATCGCGCCTTGACCGAGCTTGCTGAGAATCTGGTAGCCCGGGATCTGCTGCGCCGGGCGATACATCGAATCTTCGTCGAGAGAGCGATTGAGGCGGGAAATCTGCGACTTGGTGATGTAGCCGCGATCGATAAGCATGCTGGCCAGCTGTACGTCCTGGCCTTTGTCCACGAGCGACTTGTGCTCCGCGCGGACGAGGTCGACCTCGTTCTGCGTGCAGAACTTCCGCTCGACAACGATCCGTGCGAATTCCGAGTCGCTCGATATGGACATCGATCCGCTCGCTCCGACGCGTGACCGTCAGACGGGGGCGGGGGGTACCGTCGGCCGCGAAGGCAGACCCCGGCGCCGCCCGGACCTGCGCCGGTGCATCACCCTGGATGCCTGCCGGCCTGCGGCCGCAGGTGCCAGACGTTCATTATAGCCCGCCCCGCGTAGAGAGTCATCGCCACGGCGGCCCCGCACCCTGCAGAAGCAGGTCGGCGGCCTCGCGAGGCGTCTCTTCCACGCCCGATAAAACCGCGGTGACGATACCGACCTGTCGCGGCGTGAACAAGCACAATCTCTCCTCGAGGCCGCGCTCGATGCCGAGCCGTCTCAGCACCGCCTCGCACAATTCGTCGAGACCTTGCCCCGTCAGCGCGGAAACGTGTACGGAATTGTAAAGACCCGGCGAAGTTCCGCCGCTGGGCAGGCGCGTCGAGGTCAGGTCGGCCTT
The DNA here is from genome assembly GCA_964426945.1 of uncultured Phycisphaeraceae bacterium. Lineage (GTDB taxonomy): Bacteria > Planctomycetota > Phycisphaerae > UBA1845 > UBA1845 > CAYRSS01. Next base: position 19,339 of record CAYRSS010000066.1, on the reverse strand, counting down.
GGTGAAGACGAGAAGCTCGTCCGCGCCACCCGCGGACCGCGACGGCTCGTCTGCCTCAGCCAGCGAGCCGTCAGCGAGCCGAAGCCGCAGGTCTGCGGACGCAATAACGCCCAGCCCCCTTGCGATCGCGGCGGATTCCAGCGAATCGTCCGCATCGCGCAGCCCCGCCGTGTCTGTCAGGGTGATCGCCGCGCCGTCCAGCTCGATCACCTGTGATATCCAGTCGCGGGTGGTGCCGGGACGATCGGAGACCACCGCCGCTTCGCGCCCGGCGAGGCGGTTGAAAAGGGTCGACTTGCCGCTGTTGGGAGGCCCCACCAGCGCCACGGTGGCGCCGTGAACCAGCCGCAGTGCGCCACGGGCCGTGGCCAGCAGCGAGGTTAAGGCGAGCCGGGCCGCCGCGACCTCGCTCGCGGCGATCTGCTCCGCGAGTTCGCGCCAGTGGGCCGCGAGATGACCAAACTGCCGCGTGAGTAGCCGCACGGAGCGCGCGGTCTTCGCCGATGGCAACGCGGCCATGACTTCGCTGTCGATACCGCCGGTCGGCTCAGAGCTCGCCGGAGCTTCGGGAACGGTCAGCGGGGCCCCCGCGCGATGAAGGGCCAGCAGGATTTGCTCCAGCACGCGCACTCCGCCATGGGCGGCAATTTCCACCGTGGGACCATCCGGCCCCCCGATCAGCGCGACGACCACGTCATCCAGCGACTCGGAATCTTCGACCAGCAGTCCGTAGCGTAGCACGCCCGCCGGAGTCGATTCGAGCGGGAGGGTGCCCACCGTGGGTCGAAACAATCGGCTTGTCACCGCGATCGCCGATGGGCCCGTCACGCGGATCAATCCCACGGCGCCCGGACCGGGCGGGGTAAGCAGGAGCGAGCGAGCGCCGGCAGGCGAGGTCATTGGCCGATCGCGGCGGCGATGAGCTTGGAGTAGGCCACGCCGACGCCGCGCAGGACGAGATGCTTGACCGGCGTATCGATGAAGTCGCAGGAGGGGAGCAGCAGTTCCAGGTCTCCGCCGGTGGCAAGCACTTGCGGCCAGCGGTTGAGTTGGCTGGCGTATCCTTCGACGATGCCGCGAACAGCGCCGGCGACGCCGCGGCACACGCCGGTCTGGATCGCCTCGGCCGTGTCGCGACCGTACGCCAGATCGGGGAAGGCGGGCTCGACCAGTGGCAGCGCGGCCGTGAACTCGTGCAGCGCGCGAAACTGCATGCGCACGCCGGGGAGAATCGCACCGCCTTGAAATATCCCGTCATCATCGACGAGATCGACGGTAATGGCGGTACCGAAATTGATGATCGTGCAGCTGGTCTGGAGCTTCTCATAGGCGGCCGCGGCGGCGCATAGCCTGTCGCGTCCGACGTTGGCCTTGTCGGCGATAGCGAGATCCACCGGCAGGGGGATGCGCTCGCCCACCACAAGGGCGTCGCGGCCGGTGCGTTCGAGGATCGCCGCGCGGAGGCGCTCCAGCGCCTCGGGGACGACGGAAGAAACAGCCACGGCTATCGGCGCGCCCGCCGGACCGCGATCCAGATGCTCCGCCAGCGCCTGATCGAAGGCGGCCGCGTCGCCGCGCGGCATGTCCAGCACGCCGAGCACCTGGTCCCTGTGCCAGGTAGCCAGGTGAATCGAGGTGTTGCCGATATCGATGATGACGATCGGCGCAGTCGGATCGATGCGCGGCACCTTGACGGTCATGCGTTCATCCTGTGCGGCGGCGTGGGCAGCGTTGGGTCGGGGGCGGCGGGTTCGCTGACGGAGGGCACCTCCAGCGTCTGGAGCATCTGCCAGATCCGCTCCGCGAGCACGGCCAGTCCGCGACCGGTGGCGCCGCTGATCCCGATCACTTCGCGTCCGAGCGCCTCGGCGAGTTCCGCCGCCTTCGACTCGGCGTCGGTCAGGTCGAGCTTCGTGGCGACGACGAGCTCAGGTTTGTCGGCCAGCAGCGCGCTGTACTTGGCCAGTTCATGGCGAATCAGCCGGTACGCGTCCGCAGGCGCCTGTTCCTGGAACGGCGAACCGACGTCCACGAGGTGCAGGATCGTCCGCGTCCGTTCGATGTGCCGCAGAAACTCGTCTCCGAGCCCCGCGCCCTCGTGCGCGCCCTCGATCAAGCCGGGTATGTCCGCCATGACGAATCGGCGTCCCCCGGAGAGCTCGACGATCCCCAGCTGGGGCTTGAGCGTCGTAAAAGGGTAGTCGGCGATCTTGGGGTGCGCGCGGGACAGCCGGGAAAGCAGGGTGCTCTTGCCCGCGTTGGGCAGACCGACGAGACCCACGTCGGCGATCAGCTTGAGTTCGAGCCGCAGCCACCGCTCCTGGCCGGGCGTGCCTTCCTCAAATTCCCGCGGGGTCTGGTGCGAGGGGCGAGCGAACCGGGCGTTGCCCCGGCCGCCGGTGCCGCCCTGGGCGATCACCACCCGTTCGCCCGGCGTGGAAAGATCCTTGATGAGCAGGCCGCCGTCGCGGTCGTAGACCAGAGTGCCTACCGGCATCTTCAGGACGAGGTCTTCCCCCTTGCGGCCGGAGCGATCGCGGCCCTCGCCGGGCATGCCGTTCTTGGCAAGCCAGTGGTGGTGGCCCAGGAAGGGCATCAGCGTGTCTGCGTCTTCGGCCGCTTCGAAGATGACGCTGCCCCCGTCGCCGCCATCGCCGCCATCGGGGCCGCCGCGCGGCACGAATTTCTCGCGCCGGAAGCTCAGGCAACCTGGGCCACCGTCGCCGCCCTTCACGTAGATTTCAGCCTGGTCTACAAACACGGGCGACTCGCGATGGGCAGAAGGGGAAACGGCGCGGCGGCCTGTCCCCGTAGAAAAGCGAAGGATGGTCTTGTGCAACCATCCTTCGCTGCGATCTGGCATCTGGTGCAGTCGGGCGACGGGCCGGGACTCGCCGGCAACCCGCCAGGCGGCAGCGCTAGGACTGCTCGGCCCGGACGACGTCGATCCGGCGTCCGCGGAAGCTGACCACGCCGTTGACCAGAGCGAAAAGGGTGTCGTCACGGCCGCGGCCGACGTTGTGGCCCGGCAGGTGAACGGTGCCCTTCTGACGGCAGAGGATCGTGCCGATCGTGACGGCCTGACCGCCGAAGCGCTTCACGCCGAGAAACTGCGGATTGCTGTCGCGCCCGTTGCGCGACGAGCCCTGTCCCTTCTTGTGTGCCATGACAGACTGTCTCCTGACGATCGCCGGCTGCTCGCAGCGGCGGGTTTCGCTATTCAACCTGACCGGCGATGCCGCGTCCCTGCGGCTCGCCCTCGATACGCGCCGGCCGGAACCGGCGTCTGGCTACCGCATCACCCATTCGCGATGGCGACGGACCGGCGCCGTCGCGCTGCGCGTACTTACGTCGCCGGGAATGGCGTACTCGATGGCGAGCGTCTTGCGCAGCACGAAGTAGCGGGCGTTTGATTCCGATTCCGGCTGCGATTCGTCGAAGCCCGGGTTGATCACGCGGGTGATCTCGCCCGAGAGGCCGCCAAAGTAGACGGTAAACTTGCTCGCAGCGGGGTCGAACGTCCGGAAGACGATCGCCGAGGTGCGATGGTTGTCTTCCCCCTGGAGCAGCGGCCCCGTGACCTTCGATGGCGGGGCGAAGAACGGGAACTCCTTCGCGTGGCGCGCAGCGATGGCTTCGTAGACCCTGGGGCTGATTTCCTCGCCCGCCCGCGTCACCTGGAGCGTGTCGGTCACCAGGTCCGCGGAGGGGTAGAACGTGACGTCCTCGCCGGTGTTGTTCACGACGGTGAACAGCACGTACCAGTAGGTGGTCTCCTTCTCGTCACCGGGCAGTCGAACGGAGATCCGCTCCGGATCGCGAAAGCGGAAATCGAGCTGCCAGCCCTTTGAGCCGGCCGAGGGCTCCGGCGCGGCGGGACAGGGCACCAGCGACCCCAGGCCGCAGACCACCAAGCTTGCGAGGAGGCACTTGTACATAGCCCGGCTATCCTAATCGACCCGGTCGGCCGGTCAAGGACCGAAGGCGGCGCATCCGCGGCACTTTTGCGGAGGAGGAAATCGTTGGCAAGCGGTCGGCCGGCCGATACAATTCCGGGTGGCGTCAGAACTTGCGGGCCCAGCAGCCGTAGGAGCTTTCCATGAGCGACCAGCAGGTGGAAGGATCGGAATCGCAGTCCATGGGCAGCCAAGGCCATGTGGCTACGCTGGAAAAAATCGAGCGTCGCCCGGCCCCTCCGGCCCGAAAGCCCCAGCAACTGCCGCCCTACCGCGTCCTGCTCCACAACGACGACGTCAACACGATGGAGCACGTCGTCCTGTCGATCGTCCGGCTGACGCCGTTGGTAATGGAACGGGCGGTGGAGTGCACCATGGAAGCCCACGAGACCGGCCTCGCGCTCCTGCTGGTGACCCACAAGGAGCGGGCCGAACTCTACCAGGAGCAGTTCACCTCAGTCTCGCTGACCGTCACGATCGAACCGGCGGAGTGATCCCTCCCCCGGCGGGCGGCGGTGACCTCTCGCCGCGCTTGAGCAGTTCTGCCAGCTTCTCGCCCGGACTCCCGGCCTTCAACAGCGACTCCCCGACCAGAATCGCGCAGCCGCCGGCGTGCCGGACGCGCTCAACGTCGGCGGGGGTGCGGATGCCGCTTTCCGAGACGAACGGGCATCCCTTGGGCAGCAGGCGGGAGAGCCGCTCTGACGTGGCCAGGTCAGTTCGCTGAAGGCGCAGGTCGCGGTTGTTGATGCCGAGTAGGTAGCCGTCTCGGTCCGGCGGTCCCAGGCGGTCGAGAACCGTCGTCAGGTTCGACTCGTCGTGAACCTCGACGAGGGCGGCCATCCCCAGCGAACGCGCGAGCTCCACCCACTCGGCGATCTGTCCGCCGTCGAGCACTTCAGCGATGAGCAGCACCGCGTCGGCGCCGCCAGCCCGCGCCTCGTACACCTGGTAGGCGTCGATGATGAACTCTTTGCGGAGGACGGGCAGCGGGCACGCCCCGCGCGCGAGCGCGAGGTGGGACAGTTCGCCTCCGAAGTAGTTCGCGTCCGTCAGGACGCTCAGCGCGGCCGCGCCGTGACGGTGGTAGCCGCGCGCCAGCTCGGCTGGATCGTACGGATCGCGCAACAGGCCGGCGGATGGGGACTTCCGCTTCATTTCAGCGATCGCGCGGACGCCGTCCTCGGCGCGCCCCCAGACCGCGGCTGCGAACTCGCGTGGCGTCGGCGCGGCCGCGACGAGTTCCCGCAGCTGCTCGATCGGCATCCGCTCGGCGGCGTGTCGAATCTCGGCCCGCTTGGTCTCGACGATTTCGTCCAATATAGTCCGCACGATGCCTCTCTTGCTTGCGATGTCCGGAGCCGTTCGGCTGGCCGCGCTGGCGCTGCCCCAACAGGCCGCCGCTTCCGACGACGTCGGCGTCGCCGCCTGGCTCGATGCTATCATCGGCGCCGTCGGTCTGGGCATCGCAGGACTTTTTGCCCTACACTGGCTGGTCTACGTGCGGCGCGATCCTCTCGAACTCGCTCCGACCCGGACGAGTCGGTTGGGGCCAGAGGGAGTATTCATCACCGCCGGCGCTTACATTCTTGCCGCTTCGGCGCTGGCCCTCATGTTCTCGAATGCGCCGCCCTCGACGGCCGAGGAGGCCCGTTCCGCGGAGGATCTCGCCCGGACTTCCCTGCTGGATTCCATCGCCAAGCTGGTGGGCACGATGGTCGGGCTGATCGTCGCGGCACGGGCATTTGACGGCGGGCTTGCCGCGTTCATTTTCGGCCGGGGACCACGCTGGCGGTCAGCGATGCTCGGCGTAGCGGTCGGGATCGCCTCGCTGCCCCTGTGTTACCTGACGCATGCTTCTACGCTGCTCATCCTGCGTGCGCTCCAGCCCGACTACCAGCCCGATCCGCATACGACAATCCAGCTTCTGCTGACGCCGGGCCAGAGTGCCGCGGTGGTGGCCTCGCTGTACGTCGGCGCCGGCCTGATCGCGCCGCTGGGAGAGGAAGTCTTCTTCCGCGGGCTGCTGCAGACTCAGTTGAGCACCATGCTTGCCTCGCGTTGGATCGCGGTGCTGTTCGCGTCAGCCTGTTTCGCGCTGGTCCATGCCCAGGTGCACGCGTTCCCGGCCCTCTTCCTGCTGAGCGTGCTGATGGGAGCCAGCTACGAGCGGACCGGGGCGATGCTCGCACCGTTCCTTGTGCATGCGATCTTCAACGGCAAGACGCTGCTCTGGAACATGATCTGGCCCTCCACCGGCGGCTGACCGGGTCGCCGCCGGCACGGCGTTGACGCACACGCCCCCGGGCGACTACGGTACGGTCTGCCGAGCCTTGAGGAACCTGGGAAGGAGTCGATCATGAATCGCCTGATCATTTCTATTGTCGCCTGTGGTGCCGCAGCCACGCTTCTGGGTTGCGCCTCGCGCCCGGCCACGTCGCCAACGGGGCAAGGGGTGTGGGCCCTCGCGGCCACGCCGCTCGACCGCAGCGCCGCCCGGTTCGACAACACGACGGCGGAACACCTTTTCTGGGTGGACAGCTGCAGGAGACGCGTTCTGGATGCGCCCGCCCCGCGCACCATCGAAAACACGCTCGAGCCGTTCAACGCGATGCTCATGCACCTGGAGGCCGCGGCTTCTGAATCCGAGTTGTTCTCGATGACGCACCCCGACGCCGCGGTACGGGAGACCGCCCGCCGTGGTCACGAGGCTGCCGTAGCCAAGATGACGGAGATCAACCTTGATCGCGGGCTCTACGATGCGGTGGCGGCGGTCGACCTGTCGAGCGCCGACGCGCCGACGCGGTTCTTCGTCGAGAAGACCCTTCGGGACTTCCGCAGGGCCGGCGTCGATCGTTCCGACGAGGATCGCAACCGCATTCGCGAGCTGACCGCCGAGATCGCCCGAATCGGCCAGGAGTTCCAGAAGAACATCGCGACCGACGTCCGGACCGTCTACTTCGATTCGCCCGCCGAACTCGACGGGCTGCCAGCGGACTGGATTGCCCAGCACCAGCCCGGCGCCGACGGCCGCATCGCCGTCACCACGCAGTACCCCGACTACTTCCCCTTCATGACCTACGCACGCAGCGGCGCCGCCCGCGAAAAGCTTTACCGCGAGTACATGAACCGCGGTTACCCCGCCAACATAGACACACTCGGCCGACTGATCAGCCGGCGCCACGAACTCGCGACGCTGCTCGGCTACGCCCACTGGGCCGACTACGTAACCGAGGACAAGATGATCGGCTCGGCGGCCAACGTGCAGCAGTTCATCGATCGCCTGGATCAGGCCGCCGCCGGCCCGGCGGAGCGCGATCTGGAAATCCTGCTGACGCGCAAGCTCGTCGACTTCCCGGGTGCCAAGCGGGTGGAGGACTTCGAGCGGAGCTACTATGAAAACCTGGTCAAGATCGAGCAGTTCTCGTTCGACCCGCAGGAAGCCCGGCGCTACTTCAACTTCCCGCAGGTGCAGCAGGGGCTCTTCGATCTGACGTCGAAGATGTTTGGAGTCGAGTATCGAAAGGTGAGCGGGCTCGCCCTCTGGCATCCGGAGGTCGAGGCTTATGACGTGCTCCAGGAGGGTCGGCTGCTCGGCCGGTTCTACCTCGACCTGCATCCGCGGGCGGACAAGTACGGCCACGCGGCGTGCTTCGGCTATCGGCAGGGCGTCGCCGGCCGGCGGCTGCCGCAAGCGGTGCTAGTCTGCAACTTCCCCAACCCCGCGAAAAGTCCGAACGGCCTGGCGCTGATGGATCACGGCGAGGTCATCGTGTTTTTCCACGAGTTCGGCCACCTGCTGCACGCGATCATCGGCGGTCACGGCCAGTGGGTGTCCAACAGCGGCATCACCACCGAACATGACTTCGTCGAGGCGCCGTCGCAGATGCTCGAGGAGTGGTGCTGGGACGTCGAGACGCTGCAAGTTTTCGCACGGGATCCGGAGTCGGGCGAACCGATTCCAGCGGAGCTCGTCGGGCGCCTCAAGGCGGCGTCAGACTTCGGCCGCGGAGTCTGGACGGCCAGGCAGGTCTTCCTCGCGGCGCTATCGCTCAACTACTACTCGCGCGATCCGCAGACACTCGACACGACGGTAGTCATGCAGGAACTGCTCGCCGAGTACTCGCCGTGGCCCTATCTGCCTGACACGCACTTCCAGTGCAATTTCACTCACCTCGACGGGTACTCGGCGATGTACTACACGTACCTCTGGTCGAAGGTGATCTCGAAGGACCTGTTTACCGTGTTCGCGGAGCACGGCCTGATGAACCCGAAGCAGACCCGCCGCTACCGCGACGCCATTCTCGCACCGGGCGGATCGGCGCCGGCTGCGGAACTCGTCGAAGAGTTCCTCGGACGGCCCTACGCTTTCGAGGCCTTCGAGACCTGGTTGAACGCCGGATGAGCCGTCGGCGCTTGCCCTGCCCGGCATTGACGGAAGGTCAGGGGCGGCGGACCAGCTTCTCGACGGCCTCGTCGAGTTCCTTCGGCGCGTACCCGTTGACCAGGCCGCTGATGCGCCCGGACCGGTCGACCAGGAATGTCATCGGGAATCCGTCGACGCCGTAGGCCTCGCCGGCCTTGCCGCCGCGCAGCAGGACAGGAAACTCAGCCTTGAGCGTCCGGGCGAACCGGGTGACCGCCTCGGTGGTCTCCTCGTCGTCCGCGGCGACCGCGAGCACGATCAGGCCCTCGTCCTTGTGGGCCTTCAAGAGCTCGTTGAGGTGCGGAAACTCCGCACGGCAGGGGCCTCACCACGTCGCGAAGAAGCTGACAATCGCGGGCCGGCCGCGGAAGCTCGACAGCCGGACCGTTTCACCATCGAGCGCGGTGAGCGCGATCTCAGGAGCCATCTGGCCGCGCAGGCGATCGGCCGGGCTGTCCGACCGGGTCTGTGAGCAGCCGGTCGTGGCCGCAGCGACGGCCAGGCCGAGCATCACCATCCCATAGCGGTTTCTCATTCGAGTTGCTCTCCGTCGGATTCGACTGCTGCGTCTCGACGATCCGCCGGCGCGGGAGCGGACGCATCCGCGATCACCGGAGCCGGCGTACCCCGTCGACCGATGCGAATCGCCCAGGCGATCATCCCCGCGTTGATCACCATGAAGCCTGCGAAGATCCAGAACCCCCCGCGCTGTAACGCCTCCTCATGCTGCCCGTAGATCAGCGAAATGTCCAGATGGGCCAGCCGGATCCCCTCGCGGACCACCGTCATGCCGAGAATGGTGAGCACCAACCCGATCGACGCGGCGGCCAACCGCGCGGGCGACAGGGCCCTCCGCTGGAGGATCAGCGCCCAGGCGGCGATCTGCATGGCGACTCCAAGCAGCCCCAGCACAAGGTAGCCACCGACCAGCCGTCCCGTGAGGACCTGGCGGGTGAGTGGATCGGCGGCGGACAGGTACCAGACGCAGCCTGCGGCGACGCCGGCCATCCCGATGACGGCGATCGCTGCCAGCCGCCTCGCCAGCGGACCAGCGGTTTCGAGCAGCCACCGGCCCTTCGCCAAAGCCTGCCAGGCGACGAGTACCGCCATGGTCGGCAGCGCCCCGAACGCCAGCACCATCAGCCGGGGCACGAGCACGGGGTGCGCATAGAAGATCGAGCGCTCGCCGTACATCACGGGCCAGGCGCGCGCATCGAGACTCAGCAGGTGGTTCTCCACCCATGACCAGCCGGTAAACGCCACGCACACGAACGCCAGCAGCGCCACCAGGCGTCGCACGAGCACGCCACGGCGGAGAAACCAGTCCGTCTTCATCACGTACATCAGGTAGAAGCCGACAATCAGCACCGGCACGATCGCCATCCAACGGTGCAGCAGCAGGAGGTTTGCCGTGTAGAAGTTCGCTTTGTACAGGATCTGCACAAACAGCAGCGGGGCGACGCCGCCCGTGATCGCCAACCCCAAGGCAAAGGGAAGCCAGTCGCGGAGCAGGTCCGCCACGACGGACGTTTCGGCGGCCGAGCGGCCGTCCCTGCCCCGGCCGATGCCCGCCACGAACAGGTATGCCGCCCCGGCGAGCACGTAGTTCATGAACACGACGTGCACGACCAGCGTCACCACGTAGAGCACGAGGTAGACCGCCGTGGGGGCTGGAAACCCGATGGGAAACGTCCGATCCATGTGCTTGCGGGAGTCTCCTGCGGCGCGATCAGGGCGCCGACTATTGCGTCAGAACGACCGCCTCGCCCGGAGCGGTGCCCGCTTCGTCGAGCCACATCTCGATCATCTCCAGCGTTCGAGTGTCGTGGTATTCGGGCCACGATCCGGGTCGTCCTGCCGCGGCCCATGTGATCAGCTGCGCCACGGCCTCCACTTCCTCGGCGGTTCCCGCGAACGGCGGCATGAAAGTTCGCGTGTGCTGAAGCTTGGCGATGTTCATCCGCTTCTGGTCCATCGACCAGGTCCCGGCGAGGTGGACCAGCGCGTTAGCTCCTTCCAGCGTGTGGCACACGCTGCACTGGAACCGGTAGACCCGCGCGCCCAGCCTTAGCTGCCGCGTGGGATAGGCGTCTTCATCGTTCAAGGGGTAGGGGTCCGCGGCGACACTGCCTAGTCGGCGAAGCTGGGCCACCTCGTCGGGCCTGATCGAGTTCGAATAAAGCGTCTCGCGGATGGTGTAGGGCTTCCGCACGCCCTCGCGGACGAATTCACCGCCGGCCGTGGCGATGAAGGCCAGCGCACAGAGGAGCGTGGCCGTGGCGCCGTTGATGTAGAGGCGCTGGCCGACCAGCGCGATCATGGCGTACAACCCGATAAGCAGCGACGCGACCAGGCCCGCGGTGAAGAACAGCGTCATGGCCACGCTGCCCCCCATGACCCACTCCCGCGAGTCGGGCGGCACGACGCTGAAGTACCACCAGCCCAGCAGCGGCATCGCGGCCATCGGCGTCAGCAGCAGCGATACCCGGCGAATCAGAGCCCGACGGTCCGCCGGGGATACCCCGCCCATCGCGTTGACGACGACGCAGGCCACCAGCGCGCCGATGGTCAGCGAGGTGATCGTTCGGAAGAGCAGCGAGGGCAGGAACGTCGGATTGAAGAACCCGTCCCACACCGATCGCGTGGACGGCCAGTCCCCGGGGGTGAGCTGCCACGAGAGGATCCCGTTGATCCAGAACAGGCTGAACCACGCCGCAACCGAGTAGAGCACCAGCAGGGTCATCCGATCGCGATCCGCCAATCGGCGGCCGTACCGGTAGAACGTGTAACCCGCCACCACTTCGAGCGCGAAGAACGTCCACTCCGTGGCCCAGATCCAGTGGAACTCGTCCACCATGACGCCGATCGTGCGCGGGCTGATCTGAATCGTGGTGAACCACATACCCACGCCGGTGAGGGCGCCGAGCACGAAGCTGATTAGCACGAGCAGGCTGAAAAAGCTGTCCAGGAACCGCCGCGCGATTGCGACGTTGCGGCGGGAGGCGAGCCACTGCATATAGCACATCAGCATGCCGCCGCCGATGGCGAACTGAGCGAGGAAGACGTGCACGATGCCCACCGCCCCGATGACCATGCCCTTCATCGCGGGGTCGAACTCGTTGACCGGGTAGTAGGGCAGGCTCAACCGGGGCTCTCCCGACGGGTCGACCGGGGATCGCCCCCGATCCGGCTCTCCGCATGATAGGACCTGCCGCGCCGCCTGGCGAGGTGACGCCCGACGCGACCGCTGCCGCGGGACCGCGGGGCGCGCATTATGGGGCGTTGTCGAGCAGGGCCGGGAATTCCCCGGAATCGCCGCTGTAGCGGCCGGGGGCGTCTCAAGGTCCGGAATGGCCGGTCCGAAAAGACCGTTGGCGGGCTATGGGGTCGCACGCAGCGGCCGAACGCCTGGTGCGCAGGCCCGCGGCCCGGCACGGCGAAGTGTACGCGTCGAGACGCGAACCGCCGTCCTGCGGCCGAGTCGCGCCGACGAAGCGGGAGCACCGTGACCCAGCACGAAGACAAGCACAAGACGTCGCGCACGGCAGAGCCGGAGCAGGCATGGCTGTCCGCCCGCCCCGAGAATCTCACGGACCCCGAGCGCCCGTTCGCGGAAATCCGCAAGAACGTGAACGATGCGCTTCGCGTGCTTTACACGCACCGCTGGTCGTTCTTCCTTCCGGCCTGCGTGGCCGCGACTATCGTGTTCACAATGAGCCTGTACTACCCGCGGACGTACATGGCTACCACGAGCTTTGAACGCCGAAACGACCCGGTCATGATGAACCTGCGCCTCCGAGAGGGCACCGGTTCATTCGAGCTGTGGCGATCCACCATGGCGAAAGATCTGACCTCGCTCGGAGTCATGGCGGAGGTCGTCGAGCGTCTGGGCATGACCAAGGATCTGCCGCGCAATGAGGACGGCGAGCTGACGGCGGAGGCCGTCCGGCAGCGCAATTCGATTGCGCTGAATCTCGCTTCGGGCATCGCGGTGACCTACAAGGGGCCTAACGAGCACGTTGATTTCGTCACCCTGACGTACACCGGCGCCGACCACATCACCGGACGTAAGGTGCTTGACGAGGTGAAGAAGGCCTACATCCGCTGGACCGAGGAGCGCATCCGCGATCTGCTGCTTGATCAGCACGCGTACTTCTCTGCCGAAGCGGAACAGGCCTTCGAACGGCTCACTGAGCTCAGGCTGAGGGAAACCGAACTCCGCATCGCGAACCCGCTGATCAACCCCGAGAACCCGAGTCAGCTCAATACCGAGCTGACCCAGCGTCAGATCGATCAGCAGAACCTCGAGCTGCGTCGGCGCGAGTACGAGGCAGAACTGTCTCGCGAGCGGCAGCTCCTCGGGGCGGCGATGGCCTCGGCGGCCTTGTCGGCGCTCGGCGGACAACCTGGGGATGCGGCTGGCGGGGGTCCGGACGCGGCCGGTCCGGCAATGAGTGCAGCTGCGGCGCGGCTGTTCAACGAGATCCGACGCCTGGAGGGGGAAATCGCCGCGCTGCGCTCAAGCCGAGGGATGACTGATGAGCATCCGGAACTGCTCGCCCTCAGTCGCAAGCGCGACTGGTACCAGGGGCAACTCGACCGCCAGTTGGAATCGGACGCGGCCGACCCCGCCGAGCCGGTCGCGGTTGAGACGCTCGCCTCCACGATCATTCCCGCGCCCCCCGTGCGTGACGACGCCGAACGGGCACGCATTCGAGTGACGATGTCGGCGATCGAGCAGAAGCTGAAGGAAGTCGACCTGAGCATGGCCGCCAACGCCCGGACCATCAGCGAGCTCGAAGCCGCCGGGCGCAATCTGCATGCGTTCCAGGAAGCCCACGGCGCCGTGCGCGAGCAGGTGCGCGTCGCCGAGAAGCAGTACACCGACCTGAAGGAACAGTCCCGCCAGCTCGAGCCGGCGATGCGCGCCAACGAGGCGGGCAAGCTCTGCAAGTTCATCGATCAGGAGGCCGCTCGCGGCGGCGTGATCCCCGTGTCGCCGAAGGCGGCGACGGTGTTCACGCTCGCCCTGATGGTGGCTCTCGGCACGGGAGCGATTTTCGTCCTGCTGGCCGAAGTCTTCGACCATGTGTATCGCAACAGCGGGCAGGTCGCGCGCAGCCTGGGGCTGCCGATTCTCGAGTCGATCGACGAGATCATCACGACGAACGATCGGCGCAAGCAGGTGTTGCGACGTACGGTGCTGGCACCGCTGATCGTGGCGCTGACGCTGACGATGACCGCAGGTACGGCCGGGCTGGCGTTCGTCAGCATCGAGCGACCGTGGATCTTCGAGAAGATTAAGAAGGTGCCCGATCGGATCACGAGCTACCTCGCCCGCGCCGACGTTTCCCACGACGCTCACACTGCGTTCCTCCGCGAAGGTTGACGCTGGCCGGTCACACCGCCGTGTGCACCCAGCGTCCGCTGGTGTAGCGAATCGTCGCCAGCATCGATCGGCAGAGGATGTCGCCGAACATGCCGATCCACGCGCCCAGCAGTCCGCCCTGCAGGTGGATCCCGAAGTACCACGCGGCAGGCAGCCGGATCATGAAAGTGCTCAGCACGGTGATCAGCGCCGGAATACGCGTGTCGCCCGCACCGCGCAGCGAATGCACGTAGATGATCGCGACCACGAGGAACACCTGGAGAACGGCAAGACACCGCAGTGGGATCACGCCGGCCGCCCGAACCATCGGATCCTCGGTCATCACGTCGAATACCGTCTCCGCGCCGAAGTAGAACAGCAGCGTCATCACGACGGCGAGCAAGCCGCACTGCGCCACGGCCGCGTGGCCCACTTTCCGCGCGCGATCGACAAGTCCCGCCCCCAGGGCCTGTCCGATCATCGTGGCTGACGCCGCCCCCCATGCCACCGCGGGGAGGTAAGTCAGCGCCTCAACCCGCACGCCGATGATGCTGGCCGCGTAGTAGGCCTGCCCGATGGCTCCCGGGGCGAGCCTGGCGATGATCGAAATGAAGACGAAGTGCCCGAGCCACAGAACCCCCGCGTCGAGAGCGGCAGGGGCGCCGACGTGGAGGATCCGCCGGATCGCCGCAGGGTCGGGGACGTGCTCGCGGCGGTGCAGCCTCAGCCCCGATCGACCACGGGCGAGCAGGGTGATCAGCCCGATTCCCCCGCACAGGTGCGAGGCCACCGTGCCAAGAACGATGCCTCGCACGCCATAGACCGGCAATGGGCCCCAGCCGTACATGAAGGCGGGTGACGCGAGAATGTTGGTCAGGTTGACACCCACGAAGATCCACATCGGCGTGCGCATGTCCCCGGTGCCGCGCAGGGCCGCACACCCCACGAGCGCGAGGCTGAGCAGGGGGATGCCGACGACCCCGGTGCGCAGGTAATCAACCGTGACTTCGTACGCCTCGCCGGTCATTTCCTGGGCTGTGGCGAAGCTGGGGGCCATGGCGTAGAGAAACAGGGCCAGTCCCACGCCGAGCGCCGCAGCCAGTGAGAGCGACTGGTTCGTGATCCGCCGGGCCTCGTCAGGCCGGCGGCCGCCGATCAGCCGCGCCACAATCGCCGTCGTACCTGTGCCCACCAGCATCACCAGCAGTTCCGCCAGCCAGAACACATACGCCGCCAGACCCACGGCCGACGTCGCCGCCGGACTGATGCGGCCGGCCAGGAAGGTGTCGAAGATCCCGACGAAGGTGTTCAGAATCTGCTCGGCGAGCACGGGCAAAGCGAGGACGAAGAGCGTGCGGCCCAGTGGACCTGTCGTGATCGGGGCCGCCGGAGGCTGCGAGCCTTCGGGCGGCGGCGGAGGGATCGGCGGCTCGCACTCGGCGGCGGTCACGGCGGGGATCGAAGGCGGCACGGTTGACATGCTCTGGGGTCTGTGGGCCGGCGTTCAGCGCGTTCCGCGCGGATCGCCGCGCATTGGAAGCCCTCTCCGAGTCGGGGTATACTCGAATGTTACCGAACGGGGCGACGCCTGTCGCCGTGGGCCGGTCGGTCGGGCATGAGGGCGGCGAATGATCACGGGCGATTCGATGGGACCGTCACGGCAGGACACGCGTCAGGGCATCGGCGTGGTCTTCATCCTGGTGCTCCGGGCCGTATTCGCCCTGATCCTCATCTCGGTCGGCATGAGCCTCGTCTCCACGCCGGGCCCGGGTGAGGAAAGCTGGCTCGCGCTGAACAAAGACCTCATCATCATCGCCTTTCTCGGCGTGGCGCTGCTGGTCATCGCGTTCGACATCTGGATCCCGCGCAAGAGCCTCGCGTCGATCTCCGGCATGTTCTTCGGGCTGGTCGTCGGCATGTCCGTCGCCTTCGGACTCTCGCTGATTGTCGATCTCGTAGCGACCGTGCTCCTGGTCGAGAAAGGCGACGTCACGCTGACGGCCGTCAAGCTCGCCATCGGCGTGATCTGCTGCTACCTCTGCGTCAGCTTCATCCTCCAGACCAAGGACGACGTCCGGTTCGTCATCCCGTACGTCCAGTTCACCAGGCAGACCAAGGGCGGCCGGCCGCTGATTCTCGACACGTCAGTCATCATCGATGGCCGCATCGCCGACATCAGCGAGACGCGGATCATGGAGGCCGAACTGATCATACCGCGTTTCGTGCTCCAGGAACTGCAGATGATCGCCGACAGCGGCGACAAGCTCAAACGCGCGCGCGGCCGGCGCGGCCTGGACATGCTCAACCGTCTCCAGACCAGCGACAAGTGCGACATCCGCATTCTCGACGTCGTCAGCGATCGCAAGGAGGGCGAGGGCATCGGCGTGGACGAAATGCTCGTCGACCTGGCCGTGGAGCTCGGCGGGAAGGTCGTCACCAACGACTATAACCTCAACAAGATTGCCCAGCTTCGTGGCGTGACCGTGATCAACATCAATGATCTCGCCAACGCCCTCAAGCCGGTGGTGCTGCCCGGCGAGGCGCTATCGATCAAGGTCATCAAGCCGGGCGAAGAAATGGGGCAGGGCGTCGGCTATCTCGAAGACGGGACGATGGTCGTGGCCGAAGGTGCGCGCGACCGGATCGGCGAGTTTGTCAGCATCACGGTGACCAGCGTGTTGCAGACCTCTGCGGGACGGATGATCTTCGGCCGCACCGACGCGGCGATGGAGCGACGGCGGCCGCGGACCGTTCAGGAGTAGGGTGAGCGCCATGGCGAAGTATGCGGTGATCATCGCGGCGGCGGGCAAGAGCGAGCGCTTCGGCGGCAAGGAGAAGAAGACCTTCGCCAAACTTGACGGCAGGGCGGTCTTTCTGCGCTCGATCGAGGCCTTCATCAGCCGCGACGACGTCTGCCAGACGATCCTCGCCGTCGCGCCGGAAGACATGGAAGAAATGAAGACCCGATATGGCGCGAACCTCGGGTTCATGGGGGTTCGACTCGTCGAAGGCGGCGCGCGGCGCAGCGACACGGTGCAGCTCGCGCTCCAGGCGCTCAGCGACGACGCAGAGTATGTCGCGGTTCACGACGCCGCCCGGCCCTGCGTGACCGGCGACATGCTCGACCGCGTCTTCGCCGAGGCTGTGAAATCCGGTGCGGCCATCCTGGCGGCTCCCCTGACGGGCACGATCAAGCGCGTTTCGTCGGCGAATGTCGTCGAAGAGACCGTCTCGCGGACTGCCCTGTTCGAGGCCCAGACGCCGCAGGTATTTCGCCGCGACCTGCTGACGAAAGCCTACGCGGCCGCCGAGGGGCAACCGCCCGTGACCGACGACGCCGAGCTGGTCGAGCGGGCGGGCCACGGGGTTTCGGTCGTGCCCTCCGACGCCTCTAATCTCAAGATCACCACCCGAGCCGACCTCACGCTCGCCGCGGCGATCCTCAAGTCCCGTCCGGTCAAGCAGGTGCCTAAGTTCGGAGCCTTCGAAGAAGCTCAGTGGTAGGGAGGGAGCCCCTCGATTCGCCTTGACGCCCCGCGCCATGACTGCTGTAATCCGAGTTGATCGAGCCTCGCTGCGGAGGCGCCCGGCCCGGTATCCACGGTCCGTCGCCGCCTTCCGCTCGCGGCCACGGCCAAGGAGCGGTCAAGATGCTGAGAACCTCGCTTTGTGCAGCGCTCGTCTCGGGATGCCTCCTCCCGCTGTTCGGGTGTAACGTGTCCCCGATCTATCGCGATCGCCAGTCGCCCCGCGGTCCGGAAGTCACGACGACGCGCCCGGTCGACGCGCCGCCCGTGGTGCAGACGACCGGCGACGCCACCGAGGCGGACCTGGTCGAGAACGTCTCGGTTCACCGGGCGGCCTACCGCGAAGCGCTCCAGGCGCTCCACGAGCACTACCGCCAGCACGGCGTGGCCACCAAGGCCAACTGGGCCGCGTTTGAGCTTCGCGGGCTCGGCAGCGTGAAGGCATTTCAGTATCTCACCGAGGCGGAAGTGCCCGCCGCACGCCTCAAGCCGGTCGAATCCCTGGTCGAGGCGGACGCGCTGTACACCCGCGGGCTCGAGATCATGCGCAAGGCTCGTCAGGGGCTGCCCGGCAACTACCACCGCGACCAGATGGTCGAAGCCGCCGGCGTATTCCGCGAACTGATCGACAACCATCCCACGAGCGACAAGATCGACGACGCGGCCTACCAGCTTGGTGTCATCCACAAGGAGTACCTCCCGAACCAGGACACGATCGCGGTACAGTGGTTCGAGCGCGCGTGGACGTGGGATCCAGCGACGCCCTATCCGGCTCGGTTCGAAGCCGCGGTGATCTATGATTATCGGCTCCACGACCGTGCCCGGGCGCTGGAGCTCTATCAGCGTGTCCTCCGCGAGGAAACCCGCGATTCGAGCAACGTCCGTCATGCAACACGGCGTATCGCCGAGCTCTCAGGCGCTCAGGCCAGTCGCTAGGCGGCATACTCGCGTCCACCGGCCCGCAGTTGCGCTGCGAGGCACGGCAGACCAGCGGCGGGGCGGCTCTCCCCCGCCGGGGCGGCGGCCGAGAAACAGATGGCTCTGAGCCGATAACCTCATGCGCACGGCGTTCGCCTGGCTGGTGATCTGTAACGGGCTGATCCTCACGGGCACGGCGGCCGTCGGGCTCTGGGCGACGCCCGCCACGGTCGAGTTGCACATCCTGCTCGCGGTCTTCACCCTGGTGGTCACCTGCGGCATCGAAGCCGTGTACTTCACGTACTTTGTCGTGACCGGAAAACTGCTCACGCAGGCGGTTTCGCTGGGCAATATGGATGCCGCACCGCGCGAGCGATCCGCGATGTTCAAGAGATCCGCGGCTCGTTGGCTGGCGATCGCGCTCGCGTCGATCGTCGCAATCACCATCACGGGCGCGCTGCACTGGGCCGACCTCGTGGACGCGGCCGTGCACTGGCTTGTGGTTATTGGCGGCTTGGGCGTGCTGCTGTCTGCGTTCTATAGACAGTTCGACCTTGTGGCGAGAAACGAGCAACTCCTTAATGAAACCATGTCGCGGTACGCGGAACTCCGCCGCGCCCGCGCGGAGGCTACAGCCGGATGATTCGATCGATTCGTCAGAGGCGGTTTGAAGTGGCCGGTCGACGTTGCACCGGCGCGGTCTGCGCAGGACTCGCGCTCGTGACTCTCTCCGCCTGCATCAACCTCGATGTAAACGTGCCCGACAATCTCTTGGGCATCGGCGGCGGTTCGTTCGTGATTTCGGGCCAGGCCGGCGTGTCGTCCGGATCCCAGTCCTGCCCGGTCTGGATCGGCGACAACGGCGTCACCTACCACCTGTTCCAGGATCCCCGAGTCTCGAACGAGGCCTTCGACGCGATCACCACGCCGGGGACGAGGTCGCGGCTGGAGCTGGCCATTCGCGACGACCTGGAGCTGACCTGCCGCGTTGGCCAGACGGTCGAGGTCGAGAACGTGCTCGAAATCGGCGGCTAACCCCGGCGCCGGGCCAAGGCGTCCTCGGTCTAACCCATTAAACGGCACTGAGTTATGAGACCGCCCTGCCACGATTCCCAACGTCCCATAATACATGTTATGTTGCGTT
>CAYRSS010000065.1:0-20657 GCA_964426945.1 uncultured Phycisphaeraceae bacterium | reverse complement strand
GTGTCGATCGTGATCCAGCGCCGGCCCCAGTGCTCGGCGACGTGGGCCGTGGTGCCGCTTCCGCAGGTGGGGTCGAGCACGAGGTCGCCGGGATCGGTGGTTAGGAGAAGGCAGCGCTCGACTGTTTTTGTACCCGTTTGAACGACGTAGACCTTGTCTTCCGTGAAGCTACCAGTACCAGTGTCTGGCCAGAAGTTCACAATGGGATACACAGGAAAGTCGTCAATGAAGCGGACATAGCCAAGACTCGACCCCGCAGGGACCAATCGATGCGCCGTGTTCAACCGTTGCATTCCAGCCGGTGTCGTCTTCCAGTGCTTCGTAGATCCGGATTCGTATGCCTTGTCCCCGATCCGCACCGTCGCCGAGAGAACTTCGCTGTAGCCGGTTGATGTCGCATTGTCTACGCGGAAGATACGTGACTCCTTCGGCAACGGGACTTCACGATTACGCTCCTGAGTCGTCATGCGCCGACGCCGGCCGCCTGGCAACTCAATCCACGTGTATACGCCCGCGCTGTCAGTTTCGACGGTTTTGTCCAGATAGAGTTGTCGATATTTTACGATCTCGCGCTTCTTAGCGTACCAAATCAATAGGTCGGACACGCCGGCCAACGTGTTCACCTGGGCGGTAGGGCTGCTCACGGCGGAAGTCTTACGGAATGAGATGAGTGAGACGAAGTTCTCACTTCCAAATACCTCGTCCATCACGCAGCGCACGAGATGGATGTTCTCATCGCCGATCTGCACGAAGATTGACCCGGTTTCGGTAATCAGTTCGCGAGCAGCAGTAAGGATGTCTCGTATGTATGCAAGGTAGGAGTGCACGCCGAGACGCCAACAGTCACGAAATGCCCGTACCTGCTCGGGTTGTCGAGTCGCATCCTCGACTTTGCCATCTTTCACATCGCGCTTTCGCGTGCTGACCTGCCAATTCGAGCCGAATTTGATGCCGTAGGGCGGATCGAAGTAGATCGTCTGGACCTTGCCCTTGAGTCCCTCCTTCTCGGCCAGGCTGGTCATCACGAGCAGCGAGTCGCCGAGGATCATCCGATTCGACCAGTGCTGCTCGTGCGCGTAGAAGTCGACCTTCTTGTCGAAGTCGCCGTCGAGGCCGTTGAAGTCGGCGAAGAGATTGAGCTGCTCGCCGAGGCCGTCGCCGCCACCCTCTCCCGGGCCATCCCCCTTGGCGGAGGCGGGAGTCGTGCGCCGCAGATCGTCCACGATCGCCTGCGGGTGGATCTTCTCCTGGATGTAGATCGGCACGACCGGCACGGCCAGCGGCTTGCTGTCCTGCTCGTCCTTGCCCTTCCAGACAAGCTGCGGATCGAGCGACGGGTCGCGCGGATAGAGCATCGTCTTCGGCGCCTTCTCGTCGTCCGCCACGAAGTCGCGCAGCTCCTCCGTGGGAATGTTCGGCCGCTTGTCCTTGTGGCGGATGGAATCTAGCTGCACACCCGCTATCACTTTCTTCTTTGCCACGCCTCAATCCCTCTCGATATGCGCCATATCCCACCGCGTGCCGAAGCAATCCAAACGTCGATGACGATGCTTTGGAAACTGTCAATCAGAGCTTGCTCAAGATCAGCACAATCAGACCGCCAACGCCGAGGCCACTCACGGACCACGTCCACTTTCGCGTAGCGGGAAAGAGAAGACCTATTACTCCGAGAACTAGCGCGACACATGCTGCCGCCTGAATCGCAGTACCGTTTGGGTGATTTTGCAGGGCACCCCATGGCGCGAGGTGTACAACGCCCAAGAAGACCGCCGTAAGAACAACGGCAGACAAAGCCGCCAGCCCAATCCGTACGTAGTGGGCCTGCCGAGCGACTGCTCGCTTCTCGGATGCCTCCTGCTTCCGCTCGACTTCCAGTTCCGCGGCCCGGGACCGCAGCTTCTTAACTTCTTCTGCTAGGCTCCTGATCCTCTCGCTCTCGCTCGCCGCCGCGGACTTGGTATTGTGCAACTCGATCGAGCTCGCCTCAAGTCGATCTCTTAGTTCCGTCGTTTGTTGCTCAACGCTGTCCAATGTCGATTTGTGTTCCCTTAATTGGTCTCGGACTAACTCCAGCTCAGCATTCTTCCTTGCCAACTCCACTTCCTTTGCCGCTTTCTCTTCAAGAAGTTGGGCGTTTTCATGGATGATCGCCGATTCGATTTCTTCGACGAATACTCCTTCGTCCGTGATTGTGCGCAAGCGATCCAGCAGGGCGTCATTCGCCAACAGTCGCTCGGCTGTCTGCTCCGGTACATCGCCCATCCCAGAAAGCACAGACATCATTCGAGAGCAAGCACGACCACCACCGCTACCAAGAGCCCTGAACTCAGGCAATGAGAACGTTTCAGCAAAAGATCTGTCGAAGTCACCATCAGAAGGGACGTATGGCCGAAGAAGCTGCCAGAAAGCGCTTGGCAGTACGACAGATACGAGTCCCCCGCTAGTGCGCGCTGTTTCCCAGTCAAAACGATAAAGGAAGTAATCGCATGTAACCAGAAGCGCACTTGCCTCCAGCGACGATCGGGCCTTGGATCGTTGAGCCCTCACGGCATCTAGTAATGTTGCGTCATGCTGAACTGTCTCATAGGACTTGTCCCCCTTGCCTCTACCGTCGAGGAACGCCTTGTACTCATGATACAGCGCACTGCGTTCCTCTAGTCGCGGAGAGGTAGGACGATAAATCTTTATATTGTGAGCGTCGAGCAGGACGTCAAAATGTATGTAGGGCTTAAGGAAGTCATCGGCAGTGAGAGCGGCACGAGCGTTTTGCTCATGGTAATGGAGCTCGATGCCAGTGAGATTTCGGGTCTTTGCGGCGGCCCGGCTGAGGGCTGGACGCCACTTGTGGGCGCGAAGTTGGTTGCCATAGTAAGCAATAGTGCCTCGCATCTCGGTGTCGGTGGCCTCATGAAACCGAAGGCGTATAGGCAGCTTGTGCTTGTCGATCGCTCGGATCAGCTCCAGTGAGACATCTACCTGAGAATTATGGTGGAGACCAAGAATGCCGAACAAGAAGTTTGTGTCCAGGAAGAGCGTCAGCGGAGACAGGCCTGCGCGGAAGCGCTCGGCTACATCAGGCGGGATCTCGAGCACATAGAAACTAAAGGCCGAGTCCGCCAACTGCACGATGAACTGTGTTCTTTCAAGATCTAGAGTGGGGTTCACAAAGAAACTAGTCAATGCCCGCTTCGCCGAATCATGTTGGTCCACGCCGAACGAGGCAGTGATGGACTCCGTAAGAATCTGTGAAAGGCTCTCAGTATACAGCGGTGTCTCGATCTGAGGATCGAGTAGGGCCGCTGCCTGCATTCCATGTCGCCTAAAGGCAGCAGCCAAGTATCGTTTTAGTGCGGTCCATGCAGCGCGTGGGTCAAGCTCAGGCTCTGTGAGTCCGACACCATCGAGCCAGGTCGCCTTGACTCTGTCCTCGAGCTGCGTGGCTTGATCAATCTTCTTTTGGAGGAAATCCCTTGCTTTTGGACAGAGCGTGTAGTAGCTATCAGGGGCGAAAAAAATACAATTCTGGTCTTCGAGAGCCGCCAGGCGTGGCGTGATTTGATGTTGCGGCACATGAACGCCGAAGATGGAATTCATGGTATCAGAAATGGCCTGCGCCGTTGAAAGTCTGTCATCCTCGAAGCGAAGCAGGACAACTTGAATGAGCCCATCGATTGTACTCTGGCGATCTCCAGCATTTGAGACCGCAACTATGTTGCACATCTGCTCGAAGGCCGCAGAGAAGTTCCGAACAACGATTGATTGACTAGCTATTGTCGACATTCTGAATAGTGACCTCACTTATGTCAGAACCGATCGCTGCTGAAGTGGCACGCCTTACAACGCCGCACGCATCCCACGGATCGCTAATCTCGACAAACCCCCATCGCCCGAACCCCCCGTGATTGTTCACCGCCGGCATCCAGAGCGTCCGCGCCGTGGAGACCTTCGCCGCCTTGTCTTTACGGGCTTCGCCGCTGACCTCGATGAGCAGGTTCAGCGGATCGTCCGGCCCGTGGCCGTCGTCCATGGCGGCGATGAAATCCGGATGGTACTGCTTCTCCTCCCCGGCGATCGCGTACGGGATCGTGAAGCCGAGGTTGTGGTTCTTCACGTACCGGATGACCTCGGGCATGTCCTCCAGCGTCTGAGCCATCTTCTGCTCCCACGAGCCGGTGTCGGCCACGACGTGAGAGATGTGGCACCGGTCGGCCCGCGTGGCGTAGACCGGCTTGACGGTGTCGAAATCGACGTAGCGCGTCGAGCCAATCGTGTCGTACGGACGGAGGATCGGCATCAGCCGCGGCACACCCGATTCCGCCTGGACGATCGCCTTGTAGATGCGGTCCGCCGCGTCGTGGGCCAGTTCGACCAGCAGCAGCAGCTGAACGAAGGTGTTGTCCTTGAGCGTGACGCATTCGGCGAGCCAGTTCTTCGCGATGGCCAGCAGCTGGGGGAAGAGCCACGGCCGGTCGTTGCCATCCTGGTCGCGGAAGTATCGCTCCAGCGTGAGCTTGGCCAGCGAGAACGCGACCTCATTGGGGCGCCGGCGCCGCAGATCGTCGAGGGTGTGGATGCTCGTTTCGCCGACGATTGGGGCGTTCTCCGTTCGCGTGGGGATGTCGGCCGTGGAGATGGCAAGACGCGAGTCGGCGGTGAACCGGGCGGAAATCCGCTCGGCCGGGAGGTCGTAGCGGTAGCCCACCAGCCGCGGGAAGGTGATCTCGAGAGCAATCCGCTCCTCCAGCGCCCGGACCCGGGTGGGCATCGGTCCGGGTTTGGGATCCTTGGCCGAGCCGCTGCAGGGGATGAACGAGAACGGCACGCCGTAGACTTCAGCGTATTCGGGCGGGAAGCCGAGAAACTCGACGTCCTTGCCGCGGTGGACGATAGAGCGGACCTCGGGCGCGTAGCTCATCCGGCGCAGGGCCCGGCCGACGACCTGTTCGCAGAGAAGCTGCGTGCCGAAGGCGCGAACACCCAGCACGTGGGTCACCGTGTTCGCGTCCCAGCCTTCGGTGAGCATCGACACGCTGACGACGCAGCGGATGTCCTCGCCGAGCTTGCCGGGCTTACCGACGGTGTTCATTACCTCGCGGAGCAAATCCTCATCGGTGAGGTTGTCCGACTCGCGGCCGGGGAAGCGGACGCGGTACTCGGCCTTGAACTCCTCGATTTCGTGCGCGGCGATCTTCTTGAAGTCGGCGCTCATCGCCTCGCCGGATTCGAGCTGTTCGCTGTCCACCAGGATCGTGTTCGGCCGATGCAACCAGCCGCCGCGACCGTCGTCGTTGCGGAAGATCGCAAGCTGGCCGGCCTGGACGACGACCGATTCGTCGGGCATGGGCTTTTCCCAGCCGGCGATCCAGTCATAGACGAGCTTGGAGACGTTCGTGTTGTTGCAAACGACGATGAAGACCGGAGGCGTGAGGCCCCTCGCGCGGGCTTCAGTGTTCTTCTCCCAGAGCGCGTAGTATTTCTCGTAGTTGCTGTAGAGGCTGTGCAAGGCGCCCTGCAATTCGGCCGGGAGCTGCGGCTCGCCGCTGACGGCCTCGGTCTTGCGGCCCTTGTGGGGCAGGTCCTCGCGGATGCGGAGCCAGAGGTCGCGGTATGTCGGCGCGTCACCGGTCATGGAGTCGTCGGACACCGGTACGCGCGGGACTTTCACGATGCCGGATTCGATGGCGTCGATGAGCGAGAAGTCAGAGACGACCCATGGGAAGAGCGACCCCTCCGCGTAGCCCGATCCGCGCAGGAAGAACGGCGTGGCCGAGAGGTCGTAAATGGTCTTGATGCCGAGCTTCGCCTTGACCGCCGACAGACCGGCCAGCCACATGAACGCCCGCTTGTTGCGGCCCTCGGCCTCTTTACGATCGTCGCCCTTGAGCGGGTCGTCGCTTCCGTCCGGCTTGCGGCGATAGCAGTGATGGGCCTCGTCGTTGAGGACGATGATGTTCTTCTTGTTGCCTAGCTCGCGGCAGACGCGTCGGACCATCTGCGCGGGCGTTTCCTTGAACGGGCTATCATGGCCGGAGGCGAGCAGTTCTTTCGTCAGGCGGGCGGCCGTGACCGTTTCACGAGGCTGAAACGCGTGGTAGTTCGTAATCACGATCTTCGCCCGCTGGAGCCGCTCAAGCAGCTCGGTCGAGACGATGTCTCGCTGGCGGTAGTAGTTCTCGGGATCGTTGGGCAGGAGCACCCGCAGGCGATCGCGGATCGTGATCCCCGGCGTGACGATCAGAAACGTGTCGGAAAACCGAGCGTCCTGCGGGCTGGCCAGCTTGTTCAGGGCATGCCATGCGATGAGCATCGCCATGACGACGGTCTTGCCGGCGCCGGTGGCCATCTTGAGCGCCATCCGCGGAAGCCCCGGGTTGGCCCCCTCGTTCGCCTCGCGAAGCTCGTTCTCGATCCAGGCGTCGCCGTACTTACGGGCAACCTCGGTGATGTAGATGGCCGTTTCGAGGGCCTCGATCTGGCAGAAGAAGAGGCGCTTCTCGCGCGCCGGGTTGGTCCAATACTCAAGGAGCCGGCTCGTGACCGGCGTCCCGCCCAGGTAGCCGCCCTCACGCCACATCTTGATGCGCGGCCGGATCTGGTTGACGAGCTTGTTCGGCTCGATCCGATCCCTGGTCCACTCGGTGTCGAAGTACTCCTGCTTCTGGCCCTTCTTCTTGGGCTTGGCGATCGGTACGAAGTACTCGCTGTTCCGTCGGCCATGGACGATATCGTTGGTAATCCCGTCGTCCGCGAAGCGGAAGTGGCGCATCGGCTCCGCGAAGGCAGAGTTGAGGACCGGGTTTTCGATGACGACCTGGGTCATGATCAGGGAGTTCCGCCACCCAATGCCGGCGGCGAGCCGAGCAAGAGCGGCGCGATGGTAACGGACGCTGGCGAGATTCTCCAGCGGATGGGGGGAATTGCACAGATCTGTCACCCTGCCCGTCAACTGCGCCGAATCGGTGGCTGGGGAGATCACCCCAAGAAATCGCCCTTGGCGAAGCCGTGGCACGAGTCCTGCGGACGCACAACTTGGCCGCGGATCGCCGGTTTCACTTGCTAGGCGGCTTGGCTCGCGAAACGAAACCGAATGCGACTTTCGGCATCGCGCGGCGCGGACCGTCACGGGGTCGGCAACGCCGCCGCAGGGGAGTAGGCTCGCGAAAGGGCGTCCCTTGGAAGGGTGCCAGAGTCGATTGGAGGGACACTGCTATGCCGCGAGCCACCGAGCACGAACTGGCCGCCGCGAGGAAAGTCGCAGAGGCGTTGACGGAGTTTCTGATCGCCTGGGAGGAGGGTCGGCGAGAACGGACGCCCGAGCTGCCGGCCGAGGTCAAGGTGATTGAGCCCCCGCCTTCCCCGCCGCGGCCATCGGCCACGGCGATGACCCAGCACTCAACGACCAGTCCTGCACTCCTGGTCGACGTGAAGGAACTTGCGAGACTCCTCGGGTGCGCGACGCGGAGCGTATACAAGATGAGGGCGGCCGGTCAGCTTCCCCGACCGCGGAGGCTAGGGCGCATGTTGCGGTGGTCGCTTGACGATGTCAGGTCGTGGATCGAGGACGGCTGCAAACCCCCCAAAGGGCAGCTATAGGAAAGCCCGAAGGCGTCGAGGTCGCCGCGATTCGATCGGCCTGCTGCATCCGCACCATAACCCGCCAGTCGCAGGTTCGAGTCCGTCGGGCTCTAGTTGAAAGGTCGCCGCGAAAGCGGCCGACCGACGGGTAAACGCAGAACGCCGAGGCAGAGACGCCTCGGCGTTTTCGTTTGTATCGTGAGGAATGGTAACGGGTTACGCGCACTCCCTCGGCGAGACGAAGGCGATCACAGCAGCTCAGAGACGCGATGCCAAGCCGCCATTCGGCGAACCCGAGCACCCGCACCGTCCCCAGTCTCTCGCAACCACGCGAGACTCGCCTTCGGGTTAACGCGGGGGTTGTCTCCGCTGAGCGGAGGAAACCGGGTGGGGTTGGCTCCGGTGGGCCGAGGCGACGAAAATGGCGGAACATCGAGATGAGCAAGGCAGCGCGCCGGCGTTCAGGCACTTGAGGGCACTGGGCACCGATCCCTCATCAACACCTCCGCTCGGCGACCACCGCAAACCGGCGCAGTACCCAGCTATCGAGGGCGGCGGCGTTATGCCGAGGGCGCGCCGTATAGCGTCCGAACTCCACGTCAGCCCATATCTCTATCTGCACCGTTGGCCCGGTGTGATCGACAATGGCTCCGGCCACCAACCTCCAACCGCAGTCGAAGGACCTCGTTCGGCAACGTCACCTGGCGAATAGTCCGACGCGCTTCCGGGGACCGGCGCCCCGGCAGCAACACCGTTCCGTGTAGCACGGAAGTCACAAGATAGGGTGCTGCTGGACAGGTTGGATCCTGCCGATAGACTAGCTATCCGATGGGCTGGAGGAACACCATTTCGTGGCTACTTGCGGCAGCTTCCCTGCTGTGTCCGGTAATTTGCGGCACCGAGGTCGCACTTCACGCTGAAGTGAGTCACGAGGCGGCGAACTGCCCAGATCGGCTTCTGCCGGAGTCGCCTGCGACACCGCACCACGACCACGATTCAAGCGGCGCCCCAGTGCCGCACACCGAACACACATGCTTCTGCACGAGCGGTGTTCCGGCCTCTTCCACGTTTGCGGTGCATCCGCCGAGCATGGCCCCTGGCCTGCCCACCCAAGCGCTGATTAACCCGCTGATGCTGGACAGGCTCGGTCGTTTCATTGGTGCGCCCTGCGCTTGCCCGGATCCCATTGCCGAGCAGCGAATCATGCCCCTGCTGATCTGATCCCTTCGCCTCAACCTCGTTTGTGAATTGCGCGATCGGCGCGCGTGTTCACTACGTCCGCATATGCGCGCCATACGGGGTCCGCCTCCGCGCGCCTCCACGTTCAAAAACATCTGCATTAAGAGGGTTCGCCATGCGCCTTGTTCGTCTTTGCGTGCTCTATTCATGCGCCGCGGGGTTCGTCGCCTCCGGTTGTGCCTCGGTCGATCCGCGTCATGACTTCGAGCGGGTACAGAATCACATCGCGATTGCGGCCGGGCAGAGGCCGTCGGTATGGCGCGAGGATCGCGACGCCGTTCGCCTGTTCATTGATGAAGCACTCCGCGACGGCCTGACCGTCGACGAGGCGCTCCAGATTGCGCTGCTCAACAACCCCGAGGTACGGGCCGCGTTCTTCACCGTGGGCATGGGGCGGGCGGACGTCGTGCAGTCCGGGCTCTTTCAGAATCCATCGCTTGCACTTTCCGTGCGACTTCCGGATAGCGGCGGGCTTGCGAACATGGAGTTTTCGATCGCTCAGCGCATCGCTGATCTCTGGCTCATCCCGCTCCGCAAGCGGGTGGCGGAGGGCGAGCTGGAGCGGCAGATTCTCCTTGTCGCTCGGGACACCAGCGTGGCGATACTTGATGCGCGGCGTGCGTACTACCGCGCCGTCGCAGCCGGGCGCGATCTGGAAATCGCCACCGAGGGGCAGACGATCGGCCAGCAACTGCTCGACATCTCGCTGGCCCGCCAGCAGGCAGGCGTCGGAAACGAGATCGATGTCAACCAGGCTCGGGCGGCGCTGATGGAAACAGAAATCACCGTCCAGACGGCGAAGCTCGCGGCGCTTCGCGAACGCCGGGTCCTGGCAACGACGCTGGGACTGGACTCGTCCCCAAACGACCTGCGGTTGATCGACGCTTTGCCGGAGCCACCCACCCTGTTGTTGACCGAACAACTGCTTATCGACAGTGCCAAAGCTCATCGGCTGGACTTGCTCGCCGCGGACCAGACGGTCAACGCGGCGTGGGCCCGGGTCGAGCAGGAACGGCGTAGCGTCTGGACCAACGTGGAGTTGGGCGTAAGCGTCGAGCGCGACGCGCGGCGAAGCCGTGGCGACCGGGACTGGCTCGCGGACGCGGCTTGGGCGTCCGCTGATGCGGGAGAGTTGTCCGCGCCGTCGCTGCGCCCTCGAGAGGCGCAGGAGACTGATGTGGTCGTAGGGCCCGCGATCGGCTTCGACCTTCCGATCTTCGATCAGAATCAGGCTCAGATCGCGAAGGCAGAGTTTGCGTACCGGCTTGCCGAAGTGGAACGCGAGGGACTGCTGGTCGAAGTCACGCAGGAGACGCGCGAAGCGTACGAGCGGGCTCGAATCACGTGGGACTTATCCACCTACCACCGCGACCGCCTCCTGCCGCTGCTTGATTCCAACCTGACGCTCTCCAGGGAGGTCTATCGCGCCGGACAGGTATCGTTTCTGTCCGTACTCGAGGTCCAAAGGACGCTGTTGCGCGCCCGGGCAGCGTATGTCGAGGTCTTGCGCGAGGCCGCCATCGCCATTGTTGATCTGGAACGGGCCATCGGACAGCCGATTGTGGCGTTACCGAAGGATGCGGCGCCGGCCGCGACCCCGACCTGGCCGGCCGAACCGAAATGACTCTGAAGGAGATCCTCGCATGAGGTATCGATTGATCGCATACGTCGTTGCCCTCCTAGCCGCGGCCCCTGTACTGTCCGGCTGCCCGCGCGAGCCTGTGGACACTCCAGGCGAATCGGCGTCGGCTGCAAGAGAGTCCCCGGCGCCGTCCGACCGCATCGACATGCCGGACACCGTCCGCAAGAACCTGGGCATCACGTTCGCCAAGGTTGAGTCGCGAAACGTCGCGCGCACGATTCGTGTGCCGGGTCGTTTCGAGATTGCGCCGAATGCGCTGCGGGAATACCACACGATGCTGGGCGGCCGCGTGGAAATCCGCGTCGCGCAATACGACCGGGTGGCGCCGGGCCAGGTGTTGTACACGCTCGACTCGCCGGCTTGGCGCGCCTTGCAGCAGGAGATGAGCGGGACGGAGATGGCCATTCACCAGGCTGTCGCTCGGGTGGCCACCATTGCGCCGCTGATGGCCGCCCACAAGGACCACGAGGAGAGCCTTCGCTCCGCGGTCGAGGTCTGGACCGAGCGCGTCCGGCAGCTGGAGCAGTCCTCCTCCGGCGTGATCACTGCGGAGGACCTGGCCCAGGCCCGGGGCATGATGACGTCAAATCGTTCCGAACTCTCCGAGGTTTTTGAGAAACAGGCCGAGCTGGATGCCCGGAGAATCGAGGTGCAGTCGGAGCTGTTCGCGGCCAAAGAGCGCTTCGAACTACAGATGATGGTCGCGGCCACCCTGCTCGGCATGGATGCCGTCGCCTTGCTCGCCCCGGCGGACTCAACACTGGAGCGCCACCTGCACGCTGCACACGCGACCGACGGTGCCAGCCAACCCCACGCGGTATGGCGCGAAATTCAGATTGTGGAGGTTCGAGCGGCCGCCCCCGGCGTCGTTCAGTCGATGGCGCTCACAAACGGCGCCTGGGCGGCGGAGACTGATCTCGTGTTGACAACCGTCGAGCCCGAGAAAATCCGCTTTCGCGCCCGCGGACTGCAGAGCGATCTGGGGCGCCTGCGCGACGGGCTTGTCGCTCGGGTGGTCCCGCCTGCAGGCGGCAGCATTGCCATGCAGGACACCATGGAGGGCGTCATCTCCCTCGGACTTCTCGCCGACGCGGATGAACGCACGGTGGACATCCTCATGACGCCCGACAAGCCGGCTTCCTGGGCGCGGGCGGGCGTAGCGGCGCACCTCGAGATCGTTGCAGAAGGCGCCGGCGAGCCGGAGCTTGCGATCCCCATCTCCGCCACCATTCGAGACGGCCTGCAGACCATCTTCTTCCGCCGCGATCCGAAAGACGCGAACAAGGTCATCCGCGTCGAAGCGGACCTCGGGGTCAGCGACGGCCGCTGGGTGGCCGTTCACAGCGGCGTCAGAGAAGGGGACGAGGTCGTCATGGATGGCATCTATCCGCTGATGCTGGCGACCTCCGGGTCGGCGCAAAAGGGCGGTCACTTCCACGCGGATGGTGAGTTCCACGAAGGGAAGGACTAGCCATGCTCAAGAAACTGATTGCGTTCTCGCTGGAGCGATCGGCGTTGGTGCTGATGGCCGCGGGGCTGCTGCTCGCGTTTGCCGGATACCAGTTGCCGCGCATGGCGGTGGACGTTTTCCCCGAGTTGAACGCCCCCACGGTCGTCATTCTGACCGAGGCGGGCGGACTGGCGGCGGACGAGGTCGAGCAGTACGTGACGTTTCCGCTGGAAACGTCTGTAAACGGCCTGCCCAGCGTGCGCCGCGTGCGCAGCTCCAGCGCCATCGGCCTGTCGCTGGTCTGGGTTGAGTTTGACTGGGGATCGGACATCTACCGCGCCCGGCAACTCGTCACCGAGCGCATCTCGGCGGTTCGCGAGATGCTGCCCTCCAATGCCCACGCCGAAATCACGCCGATCACGTCGATCACGGGTGAGATCATGCTCGTGGCCTTGTCGTCGCCCGACGGAACGGTGAACGATCTCGATTTGCGGTCCTACGCCGAGTTCGATTTGCGAAACCGCATCCTCGCGGTGCCGGGCGTAGCACAGGTGATCGCCATCGGCGGCGAACTGCCGGAATACCAGGTCAACGTCCGCCAAGACAGGTTGGCGCTCTACGACCTGACCATCAGCGACGTGGTCACCGCGGCACGCGCCGCGCACAGCACCGCCGCCGCCGGCTACCTGCCGAACGTTGACGGTCAGGAGCTGCCGATCCGGCAGACGGCGCGCGTGCAGAGCGTGGCCGACATTGCCAACACGCTGATCAAGTACCACGAGGGGGCGGCGGTGCTCATCGGACAGGTGGCGGACGTGGTGCTTGGAGCCGCCCCCAAGCGCGGCACGGCCGCTGATCACGGCCTCAGAGCGGTGGTGATGAGCGTGCAGAAATCTCCGGGCACGAACACCCTCGCGCTGACCGACGAGATCGACCTTGTGCTGGACGCGGCGGAGAAGACACTCCCCGCGGGTATCAGCCTGAACCGGGCCGTGTTCCGCCAGGCAGGGTTCATCCAGCGCTCGGTCGACAACGTGTTTCGCGTGTTGCTCGAAGCGACGATCGTGGTCGCCATCGTGCTCGTGCTCTTTCTGATGAACGTGCGGACGACCCTGATTACCCTGGCGGCGCTTCCACTCTCGCTGGCCGTGGCCCTGCTGACGATGTGGTTCTTTGATTTGACGGTCAACGTCATGACCCTTGGGGGGCTGGCCATCGCCATCGGCGAACTGGTGGACGACGCGATCATCGACGTGGAGAACGTGTTTCGACGGCTGCGACAGAACGCCAAGCTGCCGGTGGAGGAGCGACGGCCCTTCGTGACCGTAGTTTTTGACGCCAGCAACGAGATACGCAACTCGGTGGTCTTCGCCACAATCCTCATCGTCGTCGTGTTCACTCCGTTCCTATTCCTGCAAGGATTGGAAGGGCGCTTCTTCCGGCCGATGGGCATCGCCTACATCATTTCCATCCTTGCCTCGCTGATCGTTGCCCTGACGGTCACGCCCGCCATGTGCAAGTTTGTGCTTCGCGGGAAGCTGGGCGGCGAGGGGCATGGCGACGGACTCATCGTCCGATGGCTCAAGCGCCGCTACGAACCGTCGCTTCGCTGGGCGATTCGACATCGCGGACCCGTCCTGGGCTCGGCCGTCGGTCTGACCCTTCTGGCACTCTGGCTGGGCACCACGTTTGGCACAAGCTTCCTTCCGTCCTTCAACGAAGGGACCTTTACCGTATTTCTGATGGCCCCGCCGGGCACGTCACTGGAAGAAAGCAATCGCCTTGCACGCGGAATCGAAACGCGGCTGACGACGATTGAGGGAGTCATGAGCGTGACGCGTCGAACGGGGCGCGCGGAGCGGGACGAACACGCGGAGCCGGTCAGCAGTTCTGAGATCGAGGTGACGGCCGGTCCGGGGTTTGACAAAGAGGTGATCCGCGGCCAGATCGACGATATCCTAAGAGACGTCCCCGGCATCACCACCACCATCGGCCAACCGATCGAGCACCGCCTGTCGCACATTCTCTCGGGAACGCCCGCGGCGATCGCCATCAACGTATACGGCGACGACCTGAACGTCCTGCGGAAGCTCGCGAAGGAGATCGAATCATCGCTGCTGACCGTTCCCGGCACGCGCGACATAGCGGCCAACCGCGAAGTGATGGTCACATCGCTGCCGGTCCGCTACCGCGCGCAGGACCTGGCCGCCGCCGGGCTGACACCGGCGTCTGCGGCCGAGCAGGTGAAGCAGGCCCTGTACGGCGAAGTCGTCGCCGAAGTGAATCAGGGCGTACGGCGCTACCAGATGGTCGTACGCCTCGCCCCGGAAGAACGAGAGCGGATCGAACAGGCCGGCGCACTGTTGCTGCAAGGCCAGGGCGGGGCCACCGTGAGGCTCTCGGAGGTCGCGGACATCGGCCCCGAGCGAACGAGCAACCTCATCGCCCGTGAGAACGCCCGCCGCAAGGCCGTGATTTCGTGCAACGTGGCCGAGGGGTTCAACCTTGGGCAACTCGTGGCCGCGGTCCGCGCCAAGGTCGATCCGATCGTTCATAGGGCGGGCTACGACGTCCACTACGGCGGGCAGTTCGAAGCCCAGCAGTCCGCGGCCAGGACGATCTACATCGCCGGGGCGGGCGTCATCGTGCTGATGGTCATGCTCCTGCACCTCTCGACCGGCTCGCTGCGCACGTCCCTGCTCGTCATGGTCAACCTGCCGTTGGCCATGATCGGGGGCATCGCCGCCATCTATCTGACCGAGTCGCCCAGCCTGATGGGCAACACGCTTGCCCTGTTCGGACTGTCATCCGAGCGGTACAGCGCTCCCGTGGTTTCAATCGCCAGCATGGTCGGGTTTGTCACCTTGTTCGGCATCGCCGTGCGAAACGGCATTCTGCTGGTGAATCACTACCGCCATCTCGTCGAGGAGGAGAATGTAACGTTGGCGAATGCGATAGTGCAGGGTTCTATGGAGCGGCTGGTGCCCATCCTCATGACGGCACTGTGCGCGGCGCTGGGGTTGCTGCCGTTGGCCCTTGCCGCCGGGCGCCCAGGCAGCGAGCTGCTGGCACCGCTGGCGGTTGTCGTGCTCGGAGGGCTGATCTCTTCGACGATGCTGAATCTGATTGTCGTGCCGGCGGGCTACTCGCTGGTGTTCGGTGTTCCCGTGGGCAAGCCGGGCCGTCCGCTCGGCGGCGTGGCGCGGTGGATGGAACGACTGGGGCGTCCCCGGTCGACCCTTACCAAAGGAGAATGAAGATGAAGCGCATGGTATTGATGACTTCGGTCCTATTGGCGGTTGCTGCGCTCGGTTGCAAAGAGTCGCCGCCACAGCCACAGGCCGCGAAGCCGGCTGCCGCAGTGAGCGCTAAGAAGGACGATCACGATGGCCATGATCACGCGGCTGGCGATGATCATAAGGACGAATCGGCGGCACATAAGGGCAACGGTCACCACAGCGGAGAGGTCATCGAACTGGGAGAAACCAAGAACGGCGAGTGGACCGTCCGCGCCTCCCGCGACAAGGGCGACATCAAGCCCGGCGGCGAGACGTCGATTGACGTATGGGTCAATGGCGGCAAGGGAGATGGCGTCAGCTCGGTTCGCCTGTGGATCGGCACGGAGAACGCCAGAGGCTCGATCAAGGCGAAGGCGGAAATCGAAAACGACCAGTGGCACACGCACACGGAAGTACCGAACCCCATGCCCGAGGGCGCGAAACTCTGGGTCGAGATCGAGACGGACAAGGGCGCCAAGGTCGTCGTGGGGTATGACCTCAAGAACTGAGGTGACACCGTGACGGGCTATGCCCACCGCCGGGCGGCCACGAGAATGGTGAGGCTGAGCAGTTTCCGGACGCATGGAGACTTCGCCTGCGCTGCCGCGGCGATGGTCGTAGCGGCGCGAGCAACGGTGATCGCCCCCAAAGAGGTACGCCTCCTTAAGACGCATGGCCGGACTTCCCGGGCGCTCGGATGCCCCTCTGAGTGATCATACTGGGCGCATTGATTGCCCGGGCTTAGAGAAATCGGCGGATTGGTACGCCGGGATGAACCAGCCGATGACAAACACCGCCGGCCGATCTACCGAGACACCCGCGCCCTTCCTCAGGCGCTCCGTTACCACGGTTATCGTCGTAGAGCAGCTCCACTGCGCTGCCGAGGAGCAGGTCCTGCAGAAGGCGGTCGGCTCGATCCCCGGCGTCGTGTCGGTGGCATGCAACATGGTGACGCGGCGCATGACGGTCGTACATGACACGGCGGCCGTGACGAGCGAGGCCATCGCTGCAAAGGTGCGCTCGGTGGACATGACGCCGACGATCATCACCCCTGCCGGCGTGGGGCACAACGATGGCGCCACCGCGGTCCCTCAGGCGGACATGCGCCCATGGTGGGTCAGGTACGGTGTGTTCTCGCTCTCAGGAGTCCTTGCCGCCGCCGCCGAGACGCAGTACTTCACCGGTTCAGAGGATACCGCGCCCCCGGTAATCGCGCTCTCGGTCGCGTCGATTCTTCTCGGCGGCCTGCCCACGTTGAGGAAGGGCTGGACTGCGCTCCGCACACGCACGCTCAACATCAACTTCCTCATGACCGTCGCGGTCGTGGGCGGGGCGTTTATCGGCGCGTGGCCAGAGATCGCTCTGGTCACGTTCCTTTTCGGCCTCGCTGAGCTAATCGAGGCCAAGGCCCTCGCTCGGGCCCGCAACGCCGTGAAGGGGCTCATGGAAATGGCCCCAGATAGGGTGAGCGTCAAACAAAGCGACGGCTCGTGGGAAGTCACGCCCGCCGAGTCGGTTACCGTGGGAGCTGTGGTGCAAGTCAAACCCGGCGAGCGGCTCGCGCTCGACGGCATCGTCGTTGCGGGCGAATCGACCGTAAACCAGTCTCCTGTTACGGGTGAAAGCGTCCCCGTGGACAAGAAGTCCGGTGACAAGGTCTTTGCGGGGACGATCAACGAGTCGGGCGTGCTGGAGTTCCGCACCACCGGCGGCCGGGACCAAACCACCCTCGCCAAGATCATCAGGACCGTGCAGGAAGCGCAGGCGAGTCGCGCCCCGACGCAGCGATACGTGGACAGCTTCGCCAAGGTGTACACGCCCGTCGTGTGCATCATTGCGGTGCTCGTCGCCGTTGTACCGTGGCTCGCGTTCGACCAGCCGTTCAATGCGTGGCTCTACAAGGGGCTCGTGTTACTCGTGATCGCGTGCCCGTGCGCCTTGGTGATCTCCACGCCCGTGACTGTCGTGAGCGGCCTGACGGCGGCGGCCAAACGCGGCATTCTCATCAAGGGCGGCGCGCATCTCGAGAACGGTCGCAGGCTCAAGGTCGTCGCACTCGACAAAACCGGCACCATCACCGAGGGCAGGCCTCGCGTGACGGACGTGCAGCCCATCGGCGGCGCGGACAAAGACGAGGTGCTGAGGATCGCCGCGAGTCTGGATGCGCTCTCGCAGCACCCGGTGGCGCAGGCAGTGACCGCGGCATGGACGGGCTCCCGCGCGAGCGTGTCGGAGTTCAAGTCCATCACGGGCCGGGGCGTTGAGGGTCGCATCAACGGTGAGATGCACATCGTCGGCAACCACCGCCTCGCCGAGGAACGCAAAGTCTGCTCGCAGGAGGTGGAAGCGGCGCTGGGTCACTTCGAAGTGCAGGGCAAAACCACCGTTGTTGTCGCGTCGACGTCGCGCTCCCTGGGCGTGATCGCCGTGGCTGACACGCCCCGCAAGAGCAGCGTTGAGGCGATCCGCACACTGCATGGGCTCAACCTCCAGACGCTTATGCTCTCGGGTGACAACCAGACCACTGCCGACGCGATCGCCAAGGTCGTGGGAATCGACCGCGCCCGGGGTGGGATGCTGCCAGAAGACAAGCTCGCCGAGATCGAATCGCTGATCGCAACACACGGTGACGCGGTGGGCATGGTCGGCGACGGCGTGAACGACGCCCCGGCGCTAGCCAAGGCAACGATCGGCTTCGCGATGGGTGCGGCGGGTACCGACACGGCCCTGGAGATCGCGGACGTAGCCCTGATGCAGGACGACCTGCGCGGGTTGCCAGAGTTTGTGATTCTCTCGCGCCGGACCGGCGCCGTCCTGACCCAAAACATCGGGCTGGCCATCGGGATTAAGGCGGTGTTCTTCGTCCTCGCAGTCGCGGGGTTGGGCACGATGTGGATGGCGGTAATCGCCGACGTGGGCGCGAGCCTGCTGGTGATCGGGAACGGCCTGCGTCTTCGGGGGTCGGGCGGAGTGCCGGACGGCGTAGCCCCCTGAAGATGTGCCCGGAACGGGCGGTCGGGGTGCGGTATCGGATCCGGCTCTGCTTCGACCCCTATCGGAGACGATCCGCCGCGACGTCGACGCCCTGACCGGCTGCGTCGCGGGAAGGGATCAGGACGAACTGCGCGGTCGTGCCTCGCGCGGGCGCTTCTGCACTCCTTCGGGTGGCAATTGCCCGCGAGGCTACATTGCAGACGGTTGTCGCGATCAATTGAACACCTCTCGGGCACCCCTAACTCGACCGCTCTGTCTTGAACTCGAGGTCCGACCCGACGTCCATCGCGTGCCACCGCGGGCAGGAGCAGCACTGTAATAGCGCCGACGGTCGGGCTCGACGGGGCAGCAGTCCCCGATTCGCTCTTGGCAGGGCGCAAGGCGGATCGCACGCGGCTCCTCGTCGTCAGGCGGCGAGACGAGAACGGTGGCGGCATTCATCCCCCGCGCAACCACCCCCCCGACTGGCCTGTAGCGATTGGACGCTACCGCCTCGGCCGCAGCCCGCGCGCCGGGCTCCAGCGGCTTCAGCGCCGGCCTGTCCCTCGGGTAGAGCGCCAGCCGCGCCTCCTTCACCATCTCTCGATGCGTTCCCAACCGCACAACCCGTCGCATGCTCAAGCGGCGACCTGCTCCGAGGCTTATCGAACACAGCCGCCCCCTAACTTCCCCCTCGCCTGTTCCGCCTGCCGTACCCGGGCGTCGCGTTGCATCTGGGCGAAGGAGACGTACTTCCTCTTCCGGGTGCGTTGCCCGTCGCCGACTTCGCGGATGGCGGGGCCGACCATGGCGGCGGCTACAGCCGCGCCGGCGAGGCAGTCGAGCCAGTGGTTGTCCCGGCCGGGGTGGAGTTTCCATTCGTCCACCCGCCGGCCGCGGCCTTCGGTGCGGACGCGGTACTCGGCCACGAGGTGCTCGGAGAGCAGCCGGTGAGACGTCCGCCGCGCGCCGGCGCGTGAGTCGCGCCGCGGACTACCTGCGGGGCTTCCTACAGAGGCACGATCACGCCCGCCGCGCCCCGAATCTCCCCCCGGCGCCACCACCCGCTCGCCGAACAGCGACAGACACCCCGGATCCCCCATCGCCACGGCCAGCCGGGCGTGGACGAACGTCTTCCAGTAGTTCGTGTCGAACAGCACATGCCGAACCTGCTGCCGGCCGTCCAGCGCCGGCACCCGCCAGTTGATGCCCGCGCGGTCACCCTTCTTTCGCCTGTACTCGCCAAACGGCACGGACGACGCCCCGACGTACCGCCCATGCGCGGGCATGACCACGCCCGAGAAGCGGCTCTGCCGGCAGAACTGCTTGACCACGTCGGTCGAGGTGCCCCAATTCGCGTCGATGAGGCAGCGGTCCATGCGCATCCCCGCACCGTCGGCGCACGGCCATTCGCGGCCGACGGTCGCCTCGCAGAGCCGTTCGAGGCCAGCGTAGATCGCCCCCTCGAGCCCGGCCGTGGGCGTGACCATCTGCAGCGTGTGCTTCAGCTCGCGGAGCGAGAAGTCCTCCGAGTGCTGATCGGGTTCGGTGCCGTAATCGACGACGTAACCCGTGAAGTCGTCCTCCCAGGCCACGACAAGCCAATACAACGCCTTGCCCTGGACGTCGATGAACATGGTCATCGCCGTGGCCGCGGCCGGGACGAGCCCGCGGCGAAGGCCGTTGGTCTTGGCCGCGATGGCGTCGGCCGACAGGGCGTCGTCCTCCTCGACGATCTCGGATAGCGGCTCGTTCTGGTATTCCGCGAAGAAGGCATGATCCCCGCGATCCAGCCGGAGATTCATGGCGTGCTGAATGGCCGACAGCTCCGTGGCGTTCTTCCGCGCCGGCCAGGCGACCACGGCCCCTTCGTCCATGGCCGCCCGGTTCGCGGCGTAGAACTCGTTCGCCTCGGTCGGGGCCAGGTCGTGAACCAGCGCCTGCGTGCGGAGTTCCCGGTACTGCGCCCACAGATCTTCGTTCGTGGGGAAGGCGTAGACCATCTTCGTGCGTTCGCCGTGCCACTGCGGATGCTTCTCGCGGTCGAGCAACCGCTCCGCCATGTCGTCGGGCCGGACGATGGTGAGGGTCATGAGCCCTGAGATGTTCGTCTCCGGCCCACCCAGCCCAAGCACCGCCCCGGCCACGATCCGCTCGCGCTGGCGGCACTGCAGCGGGCTCCAGGCCGATTCCTCAGTCTGCGGGTCGTCCACAAGGACAAGTGACGGGCGAATGCTGGTGCCGTCGGGGCGTTTGTGTTTCATGCCGCGAACCCGGCCGGTCAGGCCGGCCACCTGCGCCGTGCACCCCGATGCGCGACTGCCGTCGATCGTGGGCAGGACCAGCTCGCCGGAGGTGATGCTGATGAGCGTCGATCGCCCCTGATGCAGCTGCCCGACGGCCCGCTGGCGGATGCCGTCCAGGCGTCGGATCGGATAGCAGACCTCCGGGAAATCCTCCTCGAGCCGCTCGTTGTGTTCGAGTTCGGTGACCATGGCTT
>CAYRSS010000064.1:0-20794 GCA_964426945.1 uncultured Phycisphaeraceae bacterium | reverse complement strand
GTGAATCAAACCGCGTTTGATTCGCGATCGTCAGAATCATGCAAACGCGTGGCCTGGCGTCTGAATCGTGGGATCGGACAACCGGTAAACCTGTCTACCAAACAGGCTAAGGAGGCGGACTTCATCACCCGCCATGTTCGAGTGCTCGTAGCGCTGGATGCCAGGAGACTGGCTCGTCCAGTGCGAGGGAGGCTCGGCTGAGTAATCCCAAGCTATTTGGAGTAATCCAGCCGTTCGATCCCATACACATCCTGGGCGGGTCGCATCGCACCTGGCCGCGCCGTGGCTCGCCACGGGGGCAAGCTTGGTCGAAGGCGTCCGCCTCGTTCTTTGCCTTGAAAACTGGGCGACCGAGACAGACTCGTGCTTTTGCGCGAGCCGGATCAGCCAAAGTGGGTGATGTCGCCATCGGCGGCTAATCCCCCTGCGGGGTTCGGGACCGACTGACGCACGCGAGTGCGCCAGCGGCCCGTTCAACGTTAGCCCGGGCAGGGAGCTTGTCTGCGGTGACGCAGACGACCGGCGCGATGATAAGCGTCGGCATTCCGCTTCAAACGGCGGATGGTGAAAAGCTCAACTGCGAAAGGCGGGAAACCGCTTCTGGGTGAGATCGATCGGAGACGTGCCGAACTGCGTTAGAAAGACCTTCGCTGACGGGTAAGGGGAGCTTCTAGATTCGTACCCCGAAATCGTGCCGCCCCTGGCGGACGAAACGATGCCGATGGTGGAAGCCGCCGGCATACAGCGATGTGAACGCCGTGCATGGGAGAGACGTGCGCGGAGCTTCCAGGTCAAGCGACGTGAACGATCGATCGGAGACTGGTTCTAACCGGGGAAGGACTCTGGCAGCCGGGGTGATGCCCGGTGCCCGCTCATCGAGCGGGTGCTTGAAACGCCGGAGTCTGGGAGCGGGGCCTGAGTAGGAGCACGCGGAAGCGTGGCGGCAGAGCGGCAAGGCAGTCGCGATGCCGTTCGTGCATCTACGGGTGGTGCCGGATGCATGAACGACGACGAAAGGGCCGACGAGCATTTCCCATGTTTGCAGACGTGTCGGTGCGGCGCCGGGGCAGGGTTGACCTGCCCCGGCCCGTTTCGGCGGGTCGGAAGACAGCCAATGCGGTCAAACGAGGACCCTCGGGAGAGGGCCGTCGTTTGGCAGCGGATTGACGATGCACAGGCGGGGTGTACCCGCATGTGCGTCGAGGTTGCGTGGCCGCAACCGCTATGGATCTGCACTGATCTTGGTGCTGTGCGGGACACGTCGAATTCGCAAACGAATTCAGCGTGTTGGTGCGGCGAGAGCATGAGTCGGTGCGGTGGTTTTGTGCGTTGAGCAACTGCAATAGATGAATCTAGCTGCGGCGCGCGGACGGATGTCGAAAGCTTGATGCGAGTCGATGAGTTGGCGGCGACGCCGACAGCGACGATCGGTTCGCGACGGCGGGGAAGTGACGGCGTTCGGGTGCGTGGATGCGGTGACGGATTCGAAAGGGGCAGTGTGCTCAGTGCATGGCGGTGAGCGGCCGGGTTTCATGGAAGGAGGTGGTTTTGCGCGCTGAGCCGGTGACGCGGGCGACCGCGTGGCCGGCGTGCAGGAGAAATCGGAATCGAGCGAAAGGAGGTGATTGCATGGGTTGGTGGCGCACGGCGAGTGGCGGCGTCATTGGAGACGGACCTGCCGACATCATCGAAGAATTCGATGAGCGGTGCTGGCCGGAGCCGGTGAACATTCCGCCCGACGTGCGGGTACGCATCGTCGCGTGCTATCGGGAGGATTTTGACCGGGAGCCGACCGAGCGTGAACTCGGCGAGTTGCTGGAGTTCTGCGGACCGGGTCCAGAGAGGGACTGAGGCTCGAACGAAAGGAGGTTCAAGACGGCTTTGCGGGTTTGTGCCAGAACAACCCGCTCATTTGAAGGGGGGGAGGAATGATCACATGGAGTATCGCTGTATCGCCACGTCGGTAGAAGGGTTCGTTCGGCAACTAGCGGTCGCGTACATCACGCACGGTTACTGGTTTTATGTGGCCGGGACAATCCCGGAGGGCAAGGATCTGGCTACGGTCGATGCGAAGCTCATCGAGCGTTACGGGATTGCCATCTCGAAGTGGGCACGGTGCCGGCGGAAAAAACAGGGCCTCGCGAACATGCAGTACCTGCGGCACGAGCGATTCTTCGTGCTCCTCGCGACGAAGGGGCGCCACGTGTTCTTCGAGCGGGAGCGGACCTCGCTCCGCGACATTCGACGCATGCCGATTTCGTTCGGCGGGTACAGTATCGGGTGTCGGAAGGGCCGCGACGGGCGATACCATGCGTCGGTGCGAATCGGACTGCAGACTTATTTGAACTTAAAGAGCCATTTCACAACGGCTGCGATGCACATGAGAGCCGGCGATTTTCATGCCGAGTTGAAGCGGCTGCAATCCACGCGATTCGCGCCGGTTCGGCACCAAATCGCGGCCCTGCTGCGCGCCGGTAATCGAACCGGAGGCCACGCGTCGGCCCGTGGCGCTAGAACTCGCGACTGATCTCATTCCTTGGGTAGCGAGCCGCGTCGGGTTGCCCCAATCGCCGAAATGAGATCCAGGCAGCCATAGGATCGACTTTGCGGTCCACCGAGCCGTTCGTTGATCAAGCGAAATAGCTCTTCCCAGGTCTGGGGATCATGAACCGTGAGTTCCTCCAAGAGAATCGCGAAAGCTTGGGCGGTGAAATAGTCGGCTCCATACCCGCGCGTGCGCGGGAATCGGAGCTCGCGCATGATCGCCTCGCACCGCGCTCGGCCGTTATCGCCATCACCTTGAGGAGTTTCAGTCATTCGAGATCCTGATCGTAGTCCGGCGTCAGAGTGTAGAGCCTTTCGGGTCTGCTGCGTGACCATTCGTCAGGGAGAACGCAGATCGACGAGAAACTCCGAGCCTGGCGTTATCGCTGTGACGAGCAGAGTGTCGCGCGCCCTGGTACATGCGACGTAGAGCAGGTGTCGCTCCGTGTTGTACACCTCCTCCAAATCGGACTCATCGGACGCCGCCTCGATCCGCGACTGCATTGGCACGATCTCGTCATCACATGCCATCACGGCTACCGCGCGGAATTCCAAGCCCTTCGAAAGGGGCATCGTGCAAATCACAACGGCGCCATCTTTCTCTTGGATGCTGCCGCTGAGTTGCACGGCTTGAAGTCGGGCCTCAGCGACCGCCGCGAAGGCGCGTGGTATCTCCGCCTCGCTTCGCACAACGACTCCGATCTCGTGTGGTAGCAGGCCCTCGCCAATCCGCGCTATCAGCCAGTCGGAAGCGGTCTCCCGTTCCTTGTTTGCTGCGCCGCAGATCTCGACAATTGGCTCGGGTCCGCTCAGCGACGAGACAGTTCCGCGGCGAGATTCGACGTTCCCATCCACATCGGCAAGCTCAGACCTTAAGAGCCGATCCGCCGCCCGTCGAATCTGGTGCGACGTTCGGTAATTGACGCGAAGCGTTGCTGAGCGGCCACGAACGTCCACGCCGAGGGATTGCCACGAGAATGGCGTTTGGAAGATCCGCTGTCCAAGGTCGCCCGCGAAGAACAGCCCATCCGGCTTGCCGCCGGCGATAGCGGCGAGAAAACGCAGCTGCGGTACGCTGACGTCCTGCGCCTCGTCAATCACCACGCAGTCGGCCGGCGCCGACCCCCCAGTGCGAATCCGTTCCGTTGCCGCAGAGAAGACCATCGGCAAGGTCGAGAGGCCGCGTTCGCGAAGGTCTGCTCGGGTTCGGTCGAAGATGTTCCAGAGCAACTGCCGCTGCTTTTCGCCGAGCCGCATCTTGCGACCCAGGCGAGGAACATCCCGGTATGCCTCCCACGATTCAAGTTGCCAGGCATCGACAACGTCCATCCACTCCGATTCGATGAAGCCCAAGCTGAATCGATGAGTTCCGGCTGCGTCGGAGGCTGTCTTGAGCAGCGTTCTCAGCATCGCCGGTGTCGGGACACTCGGCGTTCCGAACGCTGCTTCGTACGATTCGATTCCAACCTCATCAATTGCCCGAACCGCGATTCGCGCCAGCACGTCCGGCTCGTTGGAAACCAAGCACTCCAGCTTGCGTCGAAGGTTGCGCGCAAGCGTGATGGAGAACGTCGTCAACAGGATTCGAGCTTCGCGCTTCGCACGGGCGAGATGGACCGCGCGATGCAACGCGACGACGGTTTTGCCGGTACCGGCCGACCCGGACACACGTGCCGGACCGCTGTATGAGCGCGCGACTGCGTCGCGCTGCGACGGGTGCAGAAAGACGGTCCATTTTTCCCAGGGAAAAGCCAACGCCCGTTGCAGTTCCTCAGCGTCGGCCACAACCCGGAAACGCCGTTGAGAATCGGGATGCTCGAACGGGTCCGCAGTGGTCGGTGCGGCTTCACGGACGAGCGGCGTTGCCCCGGTCGCAAGGTTAAGCAGGGCCTCGGCGGCTTCCTGGGGCAGATGGTCGGTCAGGTTGAAGAGCGTGTCTTCGGTGGCAGCCTTTGCATCGCCCAACCACTCCGCGGGAACGCCGTATGAGAGAAGCACTTCGTCCGCGACGCCGTCGAACAGCGCCGGCTTTGGCGGAGCAGGGCGCTCGACTTCGACATATCGCGGAACTTCGATTTCGAGGACCTTTT
The DNA here is from genome assembly GCA_964426945.1 of uncultured Phycisphaeraceae bacterium. Classification (GTDB taxonomy): domain Bacteria; phylum Planctomycetota; class Phycisphaerae; order UBA1845; family UBA1845; genus CAYRSS01. Next base: position 16,160 of record CAYRSS010000064.1, on the reverse strand, counting down.
CTCGAATCTCGACGATCTGCATCGCGCCGGTCTTGGGGTGCCGCTCAATCTTCCGCCGCTCGGCCCACTGGTACGCCTTGTCGTGATGATCAACGTAGCAAAGAAGAAGGCTCGCATCGGTTTTGTGGACGATGAGCCGAATGTCGCTGCTGACGCGCACCGACCAGAAGTTCTTGTCCCGCGCGTGGTCAAGCTTATGAAACTGCATCCCCGGACGCGATGGGTCCATCTGCAAATCGAAGGCAGTGGTCTTCACGGCCTTCTGCTCATCGGCTTGCAGTCGGGCCAAGCTGTCGGTGAACGTATCGGCAATTCTGAATTCCATCGTCGTTCAATCCGATTTCGTGCTCGGCCTGCCGAGCGTCTGCCTCATATGAACCAAGGTGTGCGCTCCAAGACAGGATGCAGTGTGAACGGCTCCGCCTGCCGCAGGAATGCGGCCGTCAAATATGCGATGTCGCCCGCGTATTTCAGCGTGATTGGCTCCCCACAAAATGAGTCAGTGGACGCCCAATTCAGCTTGGTCAGATTCAATACCTGAACCGCAAGCACTCGGCGATCGGCCTGAGCTCTCGGGAGGCTCTCCGGACGTCGCACCCAAGCCGAGACTTCGAGCGGCTTTGGGGTGCCCATCGCCTTTCGGAACTGGTTGTAGCCTGTCGTCGAGAGAAATATCTTGTTGCCGGCGACTTCGACGTAGCTCCCTCGTCGCAGACTGCCGTCCGTCTCTGGCCTGCTATCGTAGAATCGCACGTTATGGTGACTGTTGATCCACACAAATGTAAACGTACCCTCCGGCCGGATTCGTCGCGCGGCGTCCAAGATGGAGAGTCGATCCGCGTTGGAGAACTTAGCCGAATAGTGAAACACAATCCGCGGTGTGGGCGGCAGTTGTGTGTGCAATTTGGTCAGCGTGCTCTCCACAAGGCGTGTCAAGTGCTGCGTCCGCTCCTCCAATTTGAAATACGCCGTGTTTCCTGAGTAGAACTCCCACTTGCCGTAGCTGTTGAACACGTTGGCAAAGCCCATGATGCGTTGACCCTCGCGCGATTGCGTATACGACAGTCCGACGAAAAAGTCCGCGTCAGGAATTGCATCCGGGAGGACCCACGGTGTTACCCCACACTTGGCTGTGATGTTCAACGCAAGATTGAGGTCCTTCCAATCCGCATCATCAAGCGTTGGCGTGTCGACCATCTGGCAAGGGACGCCGCGTTCAAGCAGGAGTCGCTTGACTTGGTAATACGGAGAGGCCTGATCGTCCAGAGCGTAGCCCTGCTCGGGTGCATGGATGAGAAAGAGGCGATCTAGCGCAGATCTGCCTTGCCAATCCGGGTGCTCCCGCAATAGTCGCTCCACTTCGCGGCGTGAGTCCTCTGTCCCGTCCACAGTGACGACGCTGCTGTACGAAAACCGTGTAGCGAAGGTGCGTTCTGCTCCCCTGTACTTGTACTTCCCAGTCTTTAAGCGTTCGATCAGTTGCTCCATATTGCGCCGTTGCGGCGCTAGACACACTGGAACAAGCTCGATCGAGTGCTGATCCGCATCATAAGTGCCAAATTGCGTAATTCCGGACCGCACGTCCGGTGACGAATACCGTTCGCGAAATTCGACGGTGGGTTCGGGCAAACGATGCACGATGAGCGATGAGCCCGAGGCCTTTTTGTGTTCGACAAGTGAAACCGGATCAGTGCTGAGCCCGACTGCAAAGTCGCCGAATTGGACTGGAAACAGCGTGTCGGCAATGTGCTGGACCATCGCTGCTGTCTTTTCCGCCCGCTCGCGCGCTGCCCCAGATTTAGAGGCCAAGCTGTGCCTCTTGATCGCGCCCGTCATATCAAAACTGATTCCGGCCTTTCGGAGCGCCACCTCAATCATCGACAGGGAACAGTGTGGCACGACCGACTGTGTCGTGACCTGCTCGGCAGCGTCGGTATCAAAGAACTGAATGGTCGCGAATTCAGTGTTGAATTCGGTAAGGCGGCCTTCCCTCCACTGCCCCGTGTTCGCTATGCAACGCTTGCCGATGAGTTGATCTCGCGACAGGTGCTTTGCGAGCTGTGAGAGAGTCTGAACACTCAGGACTTGGCATTGGTAGTCGAGGCACAAATAGAATTGCTGAAAATACTCGCGGACCTGAAATTCATACGCGGGGTAGAAGCGGACAACGCTGCGGGCGGCGGGAGGAATCTCAAGTTCGACTCCTCGTCGGTGAGCGATGATGCGGCCAAAACTAAAGCGGTCAACGAACCAATCGTGTGCAGCGAGCACGTCTCGAAAAGCCTTCATGAACTCGCCGTAGTGCGTGTTGAACGACTCGGCGCTAGCCGGTCTCTCGCCCTGGCGTATCATTAGCGGGAAGAGGTTGCAGAATTCCGTGGATTTCGCCTGGCTGGCAGCCAGAATCGCGGCCTCACGCTCTGGAGCTTTGCTTTCGAGCTTGATCAGCGTTTCATTCTCAGACAGGCGATACCAAGGTGGCGGCAACCCCAACGCGGTCATTTCCGAGAGCATCTGCTTCGTGCCTTCGCTCAAAGCCTGGACGTAAGCGACACCCTCAGGATCTTTCATCAATTTGAGCCATTCGAGCAGCTTGGGATTGCGTGGCATCGAATCGAGCACGGTGTCCTGGAGCGTGAAGTAATCGGGCACGTCATGATTGCGCTGCAAGATGCGACCGGGATTCTTGACGATGAACGCATCCGTGTAAGCTTCGCATTCAATTGGGTTACCCGTGCGATAATCGCGATGTGCGACAGCATTTACGATTGCTTCGTCAATCGCCGTTGGCGGGAACTCGGGTTCCTCAATGAAACCACCGCCTTGCTTACGCTTTTGAAATCGCTTGAAGAACGCCGATTCTCGGAAGAACGTGCGCGCTTCGCGAATCTGCATCGTGATTGGACCGGTAAACTGTTGCTCAAAAGTCGGCAGTCCGCGTTGTTGAAAATCGCTTGATGGTACGCCAAACCGCAGGATTCGGATGTGTGCGCGGGGCAACATGCGCTGTGGGTTCGAGGCAAAGAATAGGAGGCCTGCGTATGTGAACCAATGTTCGGAACCCCGCCGGATGATAGCACCTGCTTCGTAAAGCAATCGCTCATCCGAAAAGCCGGAAGTCGAACCCGGATGAAAAACCTTGCGAAACTCGGACAGCACGTCTCGGGCTACATCGTTTATGTCGAACAGGCAGCAAAATGTGCTCTCGGAATCGAGAAGGCCCTTTGTGTGCTTGATCTGCTCGCGCATCTCGTGGGTGAGCGGCACATTCTGGCAGCCGTTACGCGTCCAAGCTTTCGGGTGCGTGCCCGGTGTCTCACAGATTCCGTTGTCCGTGTAAGGCACGAAAATCAGGCAGATGAGTTTCGGGTTCCCGGTCGCGTCATTCGCATGGTGGAGTTTGACCTCTGCGGCCTGATGGTGCAGAAGCGCGCCGATGTCGGTCAGGCTGTTCCGCTGGGATTCAGACAGGTGGTCGAGTCCGACTACATCGCCATTCGAGGCAATGCCGAGAACCAGGCAGCCACCGCTCTTGTTCCGCTGAGCGAATCCTGATACGACTTCTGTGATCTCGTCGCGCACTTCCTTTAGCTGTTTTCGCAATGTAGACGGATCGACATTCGCCTGGCCGGCTATCTTGCGGTCGAAATACTGGCCCTCAAAATCATCGTCGCGCGGCTGCGTGAGAAAGGTCCAATGGGCAGCAGGGTCATCGAATACAGCTCTCGGTGATGGAATCGGCATTTCTCTGTAGTCCAACCTGTTGCGCCGGATTCCGGCGGCTGCGTTCATTCCACCCGGAACACCTTCATCACCTCGTCGCCGAGATGGTTGATCACTTTCACCGCGATGCGGCCGCTCTTGGGCTTTTCGAACGGCCGGGACGTGTCGCTGTGAAGCGTTGCCCAGGCTTCCTCGTTGATCTCGGCTTTGAGCGTCGTTTTGAGCGACTTGTACGGGTCGCCGGCGCCGAGGAAATAGGCGTGGCGAACGAAGAAGCTCTCCTCGTTATAGTCGGTGTCGATGAACCAGCATGCGATGCCTTCTGCGCCGTCGCTGCGGACCTCGCCGCTGCTGGGGTGGAACACGTCCACGCCGTTGATTTTGACCCGCACCTTGCCGCGGTCGGGGCCATCTTTGACCGGCAGCATTTCGATGTCCGGCTCGCCGAAAATGACGAACAGGTTGCCCTTGCCGGTGCTCTTGAGGTCCTCGGACATGTGCAGCTCGGCGTTCATGCGAGCCTTCAGAACCGGGATGCGGCCGAGCTTGCTGAATTCGGAGGCGTGGGCCTCGTAGTTGAACGCACAGGCGATCAGCACGTCGAAATTGGCGTCGCCGGCCTCCCGGGCGGCGGCAACCAGGTCTTGCCGGGCGACGGTGCCGAACTCGGGGCCGACGAAGATTCCGGCCCGCTTTTCCTTGGCCGCGCCGTCGCCATCCCCTTCAACGTACCGCCCTTCGGCGCAGATGTAATGACCGGGCCAGGGCGCGACGGAGGAGAACGTGATCTTGTCCTCCTTGTGGGCCTGCTGCACGCCGGCGGCTTTGAGGTTGTCCAGGATCATCCGGACGAATCCGGCTTCGTCCTCGGTGCGGGCGGGCGCTTTTGCCGGGTCAATCAGCTCATCGTCCGGCCCAACCGTCAGCACGCGATGCGGCGACAGGCTCTCGACTGTGAAGGGGCCAGCGACACGGACCTTTTTCTTGTCCTCGTACGGCTTGTCGTAGAGGTACTCAAAGTCGGCTTTGGCAGCGATGGAGGCGTCGATCTCCTTTTGCCGGGCGATGCGCTGCTCCCACCACGCCGCGTGCAGCCTATTCGCGGTGTCTGACCACTTTGCATCGGCTTCGCGCGGAATCTCCCACTCCTCCCACTTCTTGCTGAGCGCGACGTTGAGCTGCTGCCGAAGCGGTTCGAGGATTGCCTGAGACCTGTCCCAAATCACGTCGATTTCCGCGTTGCTCGCGATATTGCTGAGCATGACGTGCGGAACGCGCTCGTAGACGAACCCTTGACGCACGTCATTCTTCGTGGGTGCGGATGACGGCTCCAATCGCGAAACGGCGGCCTCCCTTAGTTGGCCGTCGCGACTATCTGAAAGCAAGTAGTAGGCAAACCGCGCACCCATGATCCTCGCGCGCGCGAGAGCGAGCGCGACGCGCGATGTGTCAATCGTGATCCAACGCCGGCCCCACTGTTCAGCAACAGCAGCAGTCGTGCCGGAACCACACGTTGGGTCCAAGATGAGATCGCCCGGGTCGGAAACCATCAGCAAGCATCGCTGAACAACCTTCTCAGACGTTTCGACGACATATCGTTTTTCTGAAGCGAATCCGGCTATGCCGGTATCTGACCAGACATTGTTCTCCTGAAACGCCGCGAAATCGTTGAAGTAGCGAACGTAGTACAGCCCGCTGCCAGTGGTACTTAGTCGCGACGCCATCTTCAGCCGGGCCATCCCTTGCTCGTTTGTCTTCCAGCGGACCTTTTCGGACGGCCGAAATGTCTGCCCCTGAAACTGCACCGGAAACCACGAAGCGGCGCCTTCGCCTTTCTTGCGTCCGACGCTCTGGCTCGTCAGGTTGTCGATGCGGAAGACGCGCGCACCATCCGGCGGAACTTGTTGGCCTGAGACTTCTTCGGCGTGAAGAGCGCGTTCCGTAAGGTCAGCCAAGCGAACACGCTTGTATGCGCCTCCACCGACTCCGCCGACTTCCTTGAGCGTCAACGGCTGTCGGAACTTGAGGTGCTCGCGCGATTTTGCGTAAAGCAGCAGCACATCGTATGTGCCGGGGAGGTATTCTGACGTGGCGCCGGCTGTCTTTGAAAACACGATCTGTGATATGAAGTTATCCGCGCCAAACACCTCATCTAAGAGGCCGCGAATCAGGTGGCAATTGCCCTGTCCGATTTGAAGGAAAACGGAACCCGACGGCTTAAGCAAGTCCCGAGCAACGGTGAGTCGATCGCGAAGGTAAGTCAGATAAGAGTGGATTCCGTCGCGCCAAGTATCCCTGAATGCTCTTACCTGCTCGGGCTCTCGTGTGATGTGCTCGACGTTGCCGTCTCTCACGTCGCGGCTTGTCGTTGACCACTGGAAGTTCGAGTTGAACTTGATTCCGTAGGGAGGGTCAACATAGACGCACTGTACCTGGCCTCGAAGCCCCTCGCGTTCCGCAAGCGACGCCATGACTTCGAGCGCGTCGCCGAGAATCATCCGATTCGTCCAGTTCGCGTCGTGCTGGTAGAACTCGGTCTTCGCATCGGTGTTCGGCAGCCCGTTGAAATGGTCGTACAGATCAGCGAAGAGGGTAGGTGCGGCTGCCTCCTCCTTGGCACGCTCGGCTTCACGCGTCTTCCGCTGAAGGTCGTCGATCAGCACCTTGGGGTGGACCTTCTCCTGGATGTAAAGGGGAGGCGCCTGCACGACGAGATCGGACCAGTCCTTCTCATCCTTGCCGCGCCAGATGAGCTGCGGATCCAGGTCGCGATTGCGGCCGGACTTCTCGGCAGCCAGCGGATCGCCCTCGCCGCCGACGGCTCGCTCGTACGCAATGCGGATCGGCGCCTGCATCTCTTTGGGCACGACAGACTGATACTCAGCCGTCGGAATGTTCTTCCGCGACGCCTCATCGTGCGTGAGCGCCTCGACGGTCTTCTTGGCGGCCGGCTTCTTGTTGTTGTTCTTGGCCATGATGGCTCGGGCTCTCGTCGTTAGTATCTCTCGTACGCGAAGACTCTGATCTCAATCGGTCGCACAACTCGCTTCAGCGCCCTGAGCTTCCTGCGGTTAATGATGTTCTTGGACGCTAGGACGGTTCTTAGGCTCGTGGAGGATATCCAATTGCTGTTCCAAATTGGCTCGTCTTTGCCACAAACGATGTGGCACAACGTTTCCTCGAATGGCACCGAAGGATCGATCGGATGGCTGATCCGCTGGAGCCACACCTCCATGTGTCCCGTGTTCGGGAGCTGCGAGAGTTTCGCTCGAATCTTCTGAATGACACTCCGCCGCGCGGCGTCGTTTTCAAGGACGCTGAGCAGCTTGCTGATAATGGCCGCGCAAACAGGAAACACACGCGGGCTTTGATACGCGATATCGACCGCGATGCTGATCAGGACGAGAGGGTGCCGAATGTCCCTTGTTGAGCTAAGGCGCTCGTGAAAGTTGGTTAGCGTAACGGCCAGGCTGCCGGCATTCGGGAAGTTCATGCCGTGTGCATGAATCACGAGCAAGTGCTTCTGGAGGCTCTTGTCGCCCTGCCGGCCCGTAAGCCATGCCCGTTTGTCGGGTTTCAGCGAGCCGGTCACAACGGACTGACTTCGGGTAGTTTTCTCAGCGTTGAGCTTGAGGCCCAGATCTATCAGAACTTCCGTCAGCGTCTTGAGGATCGTCTCGCCAAGCTGGGGGTTGTTTACAAAGATGCGATAATCGTCACGGTAGCGCAGGATGCGGTACTCGGTGATTCCCTGCGCCTTGAGTCGGCCGCCCAGCATGAGGTCCGCATAGCCCAGGACCATCTCTGCGATCAGGTTCATCAGAACGGACCCTTGCGGAATACCGTTCGTTTGGCCGTGTCGCATGTCCTGAATGTGGGCGTCAATTACGTTCCCGACCAAGGTCTTGTCACTTCGCCGGGCTTTCGCGACCGAACGGTCATGCAGCGCCCAGGCAATCGAGTGCGTATAGATGTCCCCGTAGCAGTCCGTGATGTCAGCATGCAGGATGTACTGGTACTCCAGCGCCAGCTCTATGGAGCCTTGCTCGATGCCTTGCCACCATTGAGAAATCTGTGCCGCCTTGTCCATCTGCGTTGAGAGCGACTTTACGGGAATGCTGAGGCACTTGATTGCATCGATGGCGGCGAACTCGGCGAAGCGGCTCCGAATCGCCGTCCAATGGTCCTTCTTGGTGATTTCACCCACGAGCGACACGTAAAGAGCCGGGTGAATCAACTGGAAGGGCCGCCATGCGTGCCGACCATCCTTATTGGATAGCATCGCGTAGTTGACACCCTCATGCTGACGGGCGTTCCGCAACCCGGAGAGTGGCGAGGTGCGAATCTCCTTGGCGACAGCCGTGAGAATTCCGCCAAACTGAAGGTAGTCCGGCAGCTCGACGGTGCAGTAACTGTCCGGCTTGAGCAGGAAGGCTCGTGCTTGAGCGTTCGTCATGTCGAGCAGCGACTGTGGTCGCGGCGGTGGAGCCCTCTTGGCCCTCCTCGCCCTGGTGGCCGTGCGCGACCGTTTGTTGGCAGCCGTTCTGGCCATCGCGTTATGCCACTCCGGCCATAATGCCGCTGTCGCGGGCGACTTCGTCGCTTACCTCTTCGCCTTCGTCGGCCGTGGCGGTGCCCTCAACGATGGAATGGCCCGTGGCTTTGCTGATCAGCGCCAGCAGCGCCCGTCGGCGGTCGCGCATGAAACCCTCGAAATCGTCAGCGCGAAGCAGTTCCGGCGAAATGCAGTGTGAGCGGAGGTAACTGTCGAGAACATCCGCCGGAATCGGCGGGTTCTCGATTTGTCCTTTGGAGTTCTTCTTTCCGAGTTCGAGCTTCGCCAGGTACTCGGACGGCGCGACGCCGCCGATGATGCGGTTCGTGCGGTAGCTCAGCGGCGTCTTGTTGATCACAGAGTCGTAGATCTTGGCGTCGATCTTCCGTTTGTCGCACCAATCCTGCGGGAAAATGTGATGGATATCGACAGCCTCGTCGAAAAAGACGGTGAGGTCGTAGCCCTGCCCGGTCCTGAAGTCCTGCGCCCCCTCACGCATGAGCAGTGCGTGGATGCCCTTGTACGCAGCGGACAGGCGGGTTCGCATCGTGAGGAGGCGATCTGCGCGAAACACGCCGTCTCGGACGGTGGCGGGTTCAGCGCCTCCGGCAAGCCACGCGGGAACCTCGACAATGTCCTTTGCGAAGCGGCTCTCGACGGCGCCTCCGTACAACTCACCGAAGATTCCGCACCAATACCACCTGGCGATTCTGGCTAGATGTCCGGCGTGCTCGGCGGATTCGCCCATCTCGGCGAAGATTGCGGCGAGCGGCACAAGTTGCGTCTGATACGGGAGGTCGAGTACGCGGTGAACGCACTGCTGGCGGAGGAACTTCGCAGCACGTTTGAACCCGTTCTCAACAGCATCTCGGTATCGCAGGTATTCTTCGAGCGGAAGGTCCAGCAGCGATTGGCGAGTCGCACGCACCGCGGGGAGATCGTGTTCACTCACTCCGGCCGCCTCTTTTTCAGCTCTGACCCGCTTCGTGAAGAGCAGCGCGATGGCCTGAAGCACGTCGGTGCTCGCGACTTTGGCGAGCACGCCGGCCGACTGATCAGCCGCACGGCCAAACTCGGTCAGTCGGGTCTGCAAGCCCTTCTTTCCGTCCGCGCCAAGCCAGTCGTCGCGGAGCTTATGGCCGCGCGCGGCGTACATCGCGGTGAGAAGCTCGAATGCGTCGAGCGGCTTGCCGCCGGTGTTCACCTTTTCGAACACAAGACAGACGGCCTCATGCGACGTGTCGTGGGCGAGCGTGATGACCGGCACATGATAGGATTTGAAGTTGTTCAACACCTCGTTCTTGAACCGCTTGAACACGTCGCGCTTCGGAGCATCGCCCTTCGCGATCCAATGGTCGCCGAAGCTCTCCTGCCACTCGTCCCAATCGAACACGCGATTGAGTGGAAACATGAGCTGTTCGTACTCGCGCACGGGCTCTGCGAGATCGAGGAGTATGTCCTTGTCGAAGTTCGTCTTGATGCGACGGTCTTCGGGAACCGTGAAGATTGCGTCGTCTCGATCCACTCCGACTGCGAGTGATTTCATGATGTCGATATAAAACCAGCGGCGCACGAGCTTGTTCTTGGGCGTGATCGTCTCGACGACTTCGCGACGCATGCAGGACTGGTAAAGTGATGTCATGCGCTGCTGGCCGTCGAGAAGCAGCTCCGTCGGCGATATGTCGTTTGCCCCAGAGTGGGCGCCCTGAACAGGCCGGCGGGCGAAGATCGTGGCGCCGGAATTGGATTCCAACGTCATCAACGCTCCAATCGGGAATGCGCAGGAAACCGACGCGATCAGGCTGAGTATCCGATCCTCCGCCCAGACCCAGCTTCGTTGAAAATCAGGCAGTTGAATCTTGCCGTCGCCGCATTGGCGTAAGAGCGCTTCGAGCGAAACGGGATTCGTCCTGAACGCCTCTTTGGACATGCTCTCACGCACTCCTGACGTAGGTGCAGATCAATTCGTCGAAATAGGATTCGACTTTCTGCTCGAAATCGCTCTGCATTTCCCAAATGTCGCAAAACTCGGCGAAGGCCCAGCGACCATAGCTGCCGAGGTTGTTCACACCGGGCACCCAGTAGGTGTCCATCGTGGATTTCTTCTCCTTGGCGTCCTCGCGGCGGTAGCCTTTGATCTCGACAATCACGTGCAGCAGGTCTGATGTGCCGTCGGGATGCGGCGGATGCCCGTCGTCCACAAGCACGATGAAGTCGGGCCGGTACCTGCGGGATTCGGAGCCGTACTTGTACGGGATTTCGAGGCCGAGATTGTGATTCTTCGCGTAGGCCCGCACGCGCGGGTGGTTCTCCGCGACGCGGCAGAACTCGGCTTCCCAGTCACTGTCGAGAATGACCCAGTTGATGTGGCAGCGGCGGGCGTCGGTCTGCCAGCGATCCTTCCTTGACGTGTTGAAGTTCACGAAGCGCGTGGAGCCCATCGGGTTATAGGGGTCCAGCACGGCCTTGATTGGGCATTCGCCGACGAGCTTGCTGACGATGCCGCGCGTAATGCGCTCGCAGGCCATGTCAGCGAGCTCCTGATACATGAGCTGAGCCGGGTACGTGCCGCCTTTGCAGACCAGGTGGCCGTCGAGCCACTCGCGGGTGATGCGCTTGAGCTGGCCGAAGAGATGCAGCTTGGGGTCTTCGCCGGGGTCGCGCCACTTCGTGTAGAGCAGACGCTGCGTGAGGTGGAATAGCAGTGTCGAGCGGCGCAGGTCGCCTGTGTGGACGAGATTCAGGTCCACCGCCTCGCCGATGATGCCCTGATTCTGCGTCACCGAGGGACCGACGAGTTCGGGCGTCAGTTCAAGCGTTGCGTCGTCGGTGAAGGTGGCAGATAGGCGCTCTTCCGGGAGCTCGACGCGGTACCCCTCCACGCGGGGAAACCGGATTTCCAGCGCGTCGCGGTCTGGGCGAACGGCTTTGACGTTGATCGTGTCGCGAGGGGGCTGAGGCGGCGCGACGACGGGCTTGGCCGTGAAGTCGAACGGGATTCCGAGCACGTCGGCGTATTCGACGTTGAAGAGGTTCTCCTCGTTGAGGTCATACGACTGACGCCGAAGCGCGCGACCGATGACCTGTTCGCACAGAAGCTGCGTGCCGAAGGCCCGGACGCCGAGAACGTGCGTCACGGTGTTCGCGTCCCAACCCTCGGTGAGCATGGAGACTGACACGACGCAGCGAATTGAGTCGCCGAGCCGGCCTTGTTTGCCGACTGTGTTCATGACCTCGCGGAGCAAGTCCTGGTCGCTGAGCTTCTCGGCCTGGCGGCGGTCGCCGGTGCGTTCGACAATTTCGCGGCGGAACCGGTCGATTTCGTCGGTGGCCATATTGCGGAAGTTGTCGTCGAGCGCTTCGCCGGATTCGAGCTGTTCGCTGTCGATAAGCAGCGTTCGCGGCCGGCCGAGCGGATTGCCGTGTTCGTCGAAGTTGCGGAAGAGTCGCAGGCGTCCTTCGACAAGCTGGCCCGTTCCGTCGTCATCCTCGCGGACGAAACCGGAGATGTAGTCGTAGATCAATTTGGAAATGGCCGTGTTCTGGCAGACCACGATGAAGCACGGCGGAACGGCAATCTTCTCCTTCTCCCAGAGTTCGAAGGTTTTCTCATAGTGGCCGTAGAGCGCTTCAAGCGCGGTCTGCAATTCGACGGGGATGGAAAGCGGGTCGAGCTTGCCACCCTTTCCGCGGCCTTTCCGCGGCATCTTCTTGCCGACATGCTTCCAAAGCTCGCGGAACTTGGGCATGTCGCTGCCGGGTATGTTGTCCGCAACCGGGACGCGCGGAAGTTTGACGATGCCGCACTCGATGGCGTCCATGAGCGAGAAATCCGTCATCGTCCACGGAAACAGCGTCCCCTCGGCGTAGCCGGACCCGCGGAGGAAGAAAGGCGTCGCCGACAGGTCGACGACGCGCTGGATTCCAAGCTTGCGGCCGACCGCTTCCAGACCGGAGATCCAGAGCCTCGCGGCTTCGCGATTCTTCTTTGCTTCCTTCTCGTCATCGCCCTTCAGATCGCCTTCTTCATCGGCCTCGGGCGGCTTGCCACGGTAGCAGTGGTGCGCCTCGTCGTTCAGCACGAACACGGTTTTCATGCCCATCAGATCGGGCATGACGCGCTGGAGCATTTGCCCTTCGGTTTCGAGCGTCTTGATCTCGTCGCTCTCGCGGTGGACGCGGCCTTCGAGCAAGGCACGCCCGCCGGATGACAAGTCCATCGTCTCACGGAGCTTGAAGGCGTGGTAGTTCGTGATGACGATCTTCGCTCGGTCGAGATCGCCGAGCATGTCATTGGGGACAAGCTCGCGGCTCTTGTAATAAGCGTCGGGATCGTTCGGCTGGAGTACGCGGAGCCGGTCGCGAATCGTGAGGCCGGGTGTGGCAACAAGAAACCCGCGAGTAAATTTCTTGCTGTTCGGACGGCGAACGGCGTTGATCGTCTGCCAAGCGATCAGCATGGCCATCACTGTCGTCTTGCCGGCGCCCGTGGCCAGTTTCAGGGCGAAACGGGCGAGACCCGGGTTGGCCTGATCGTTGGCTGCATCGAGGTGGTCCAAAATGACGCGGCCATCCTTGCCGAGAGTAGGAGCGACCTCGCTCAACCAAATCGCAGTCTCCGCTGCTTCGACCTGGCAAAAAAACGGGCGAATGCTGCTGAACGGATGGTATCGCCAATGCTGAAGCAGCCGCGCCGTTTCGGGCGTGACGTTCCATGAATCAGGGCTTTGCAGCCGCCGCCAGCCGTCTACGCGCTCGCGCACGGCGTTAACGATCGACATCGTTTCGTACCGCTGCTTCGCAGTCGAGACTTCTTCTGCCTCGTCGAAGACCAACTCCTGCTGCTCAGTCGCTCGCCGTTTCTTCGGTTTCGGAATCGGAGTAATGAACTCGGCACGTCGTCGGCGCTCCTCGATCCGATTCGTAGGTTGTCCATGCGCGTCGAGCTGCCAGTGCCTCGCCGGGTATTCGTAGGGCGAGTTGAGGATCGGCTTTTCGAAGAACAGGTCTGCCACGGGTTCTCTCGGTGCTAGAGCACGGGATGCTGTCGCCTAGAGGATCGCGCTTGTCCAGGCGGGACGAATTGTTCGCCTCGGGAACCTACGCGTTACGGCGATGCGCGCGAGTTTTCGGGCTGGTGTCCCCGCCATCTGCAAGCCAGCGGTCAATAAGTCCTTTATGAAAACGCCAGTGCTTTCCGACTTTCTTTCCAGGCATCCTCCCATTCTGTGCGAGCCTGTAGAGCGAGGACTTGGCGACCTTGAGATAGTTGGCGAGCTCGTCGATCGTCATTACGTCGTCGGTCGGCTTCTTTGCCATGGTCTCTTCGCGCCTCAGACCCACCTTGCTCATGGGCTCGTTAACCTGCCGAATTTGATCGTTGTTAGTCGTTTCTGTCAAACAGGCCGCTCTGCCGGACCCTCATTCGCATTTCGCGCGAACAAACCGCACACGGCCTGCGAGGCCCGCCATAACGATCATGACGGCCTAGGCCTGCATCCTGGAGAAGACTCAATGGCGAAGTCCGAACAGCTTCAGTTCAACTGGTCGATTCACGCACCGGCTCAGGCGCTTGTCGATGTCGCAGAGACCGGAGTCGTTTCGAAAGAGGCGGGTGCAGGAAACGAGTCAGATGTAGATGCCGCGCGTCGGCGTGGGCCAGACCGCTCTCGCCCGACTCCGGGCATGGTTCTTCTCGCTCGGTGTATCGCAGCAACGCTTGAACACGAGCCCAACACACGAATCGACAATCGGCTGCTCAATTCTGTGGCCCGTAGGTCATTAGGTGGGGCGGCTGGCCACGCGCGCGACATGTACGACGCAGCCGAGGCGGGCATGAACATCCGGATCGCCCGCGCCGGTCTCGATCTGGTGGACGTTGCTGGCTCCATCGGAGTTCTGCTCGCCCTGCAGGAGCGGATGCCTCGTGAAGTACGGCGCAACGCGATACAGGTCGAGCTTCAGCAGTTCAGCACACCGCCGGCCGAAGCGATTCTCGTTGCAAGCGCCGCGGCACTCTGTTCGGGCATGCGCGTTCTAGAACCTAGCGCAGGGACGGGAAACATCGCGGTCCTCGCACGGCTCGCCGGCGCGTGCGTCGATACGAACGAGATCGACGGGCGTCGGCGCGCGTTGCTGGAGCTTCAGGGATTCACGCCAACGGCGTTCGATGCGGAACGGCTCGACAACCTCCTGCCCGCAGATCGCTTCTACGATGCTGTCGTGATGAATCCGCCGTTCTCGGCAACCGGTGGCCGCGTGAATGGCCACAGCACGGCTTTTGGCGCGCGGCACGTCGAGCAGGCGCTGCTAAGGCTCAAACCAGGCGGCCGGCTCGTCGCCATTGTCGGGCGCGGCATGGCGCTTGACCGACCGAAGTTTCGCGCATGGTGGGCTGAGATCGAGGCGCGCTTTCGCGTGCGAGCGAACATCGGCATCGACGGCAATGCGTACAGCAAGTTCGGCACAACCTTTGATCATCAGATCATCGTAATCGACAACGATGGCTCGACAGACGATGAGGCCAGCATTGTTACGGCGGCTGGTTTGTCACTGCATCAAGCGTGGGACCATTTGAAGCAATTCGCAGAGGAGGATGTTTATGGGCGAATACGCAAACTCAATTCGGTCGAGGGCGGTCGCGGCGCTGGTTTCGATGGCTCGCGAAGCACCTCCGCGAGACTGCGATCCAATCTTATTGCTGATCTCTCGCCTGCTGGAGGAGGGAACGGACGATTGCCCGGCGGAGCCGGGGGAATTCGTGACGGTGGACGACTGGATGCTCTGGAATCGACTGGTCGCGACCCGACCGCGCCTCGTTCGAGCGGCGATAACGGCGACGCTGGAGTGGGAGCGACCGATCCTGCCGAGAGAGACCATGAAGATGCAGGTATGGGGGGCGAGGCTGGTGCTCAGCACGCTGGACCGCCTGGCGTTGAGATGACAATCGGCAAGCAGGAGCGCGGCCCTCCTCTGCCGTTGCACGTTGAAGATGGCTCGGTTTATGCGGTATACCGTGTTCAGAAGGCCCTCGTCGTTGACGCAGAATCGCATCCGGCAAGTGTGGTGGAATCCGTGGCGATGGCGTCGGTCGAGCCGCCTGATCCCACCTATCAGCTTCAATTGCCTGTCGATGTAGTTCGCGAAGGCCGCATCTCGGACATTCAAATCGAAGACGTGATCTACGCCGGCCAGGCGACGGAATCACTGTTGCCGAACGGCTCGCGGCGTGGACATTGGAATGGCGACGGCACAGGCATCGGCAAGGGTCGTGAGATCTACGCATTCATGTACGAGCAGTATGAGCGGGGTCGGACGAAGCACGTGCACGTCTCCGCGTCGCACCAGCTCGTGGCCGACGCCGAGCGGGATCGCAGCGCTGTCGGGCTGCCGTTACCGATCATTCATCAGGCCCGCTTCAAGACGGCCGACCGCGTGACCACCCCGGAAGGTGTGTTTTTCACGACGTACACCATGCTCAGCATGGATTTCGACGGCGACCGCCAGCGGTTCAAGCAGCTTACAGAATGGTTGGGGCCGGACTTCGAGGGCGTAATCGCCTTTGACGAAGCTCATTTGATGAAGAACGCCGCGGCAACGCCGCACGGCGGAAAGGCGACCGTCGATGAAGGCACGCTCCGCGGCAACATGGGCATCACGCTGCAACGGCTCTTCCCGCGTGCGCGCGTGCGGTATTTCAGTGCGACCGGCGCGACGGAAGCCCGGCACATGGCGCCGTATGAACGGCTCGGACTCTGGGGCGAAGGCGCGCCGTTTCCGGATTTCGCGGCCTTCCTGGTGGCGATGGAACGCGGCGGCGTGGCCGCAATGGAAATGCTCTGCCGCGATCTGAAGAGCGTCGGCACCTACCTCTCGCGAACCA